>JAEWIZ010000010.1 GCA_023386815.1 Bacillota bacterium | reverse complement strand
ATTCCTCTTCCTCGTTGCATTCCGCTTCCACTTGGCATTCTGTTTCCTCTTGGCATTCCGCTTCCGCCTTGCATTCCGCTTTCACTTGGCATTCTGCTTCCGCCTTGCATTCCGCCTTCACTTGGCATTCTGTTTCCGCTTGGCATTCCGCTTCCACCTTGCATTCCGCTTCCACCTTGCATTCCGCTTCCACCCTGCATCCCGCTTCCGCCTTGCATTCCGCTTCCACCCTGCATTCCGCCTCCACTTGGCATTCTGCTTCCACTTGGCATTCTGCCTCCACTTGGCATTCTACTTCCACTTGGCATTCCACTTTCACGGTTTGTTCCCGTTCCTCCGGTCATACCGCTTCTGCCTGACATCCCGCTCCCTTGATTTAATCCGCTTTCACCGTTCATGCCATTCATATCGTTCATATCTTCATCTCCTCCTTCAATGTCAGAGAAAGATGGGAAGTACTGCAATCCAGGTCTTAAGGTTATTACCTGACCTATCATAAGATTTCTTGGATCGATTCCTGGGTTCAAGTTCATGATTGAGTCAACTGTTGTATTAAATATCTGCGCCAGCATCCATATAGTATCATATGGCCGTATTGAATATCGTATCGTACCATTTGTACCATTCGCACCATTCATAATTATTACCATCGCCTATAGAAAGTTCTATTTCACTGTATGATAATATACCGAAAATGTTACTCGGAAATTTGATAAACAAAAGGAAAGATTATATTTGTAATATTTTTAATCGTTTTCTCAGTTGGCTTTTCTATATTTACAATAATTTTATTAATAAAGAAAGAGTTGGCTTTTGACCAACTCTTTCTACTCTTTATTATTTCTTTGATTATTATTTCTCTATTATTATTTTTCTATCATTATTCTGTATCATTATTTCTCTTTAATTATTTCTCTATTATTATTTGATTATCAATATTCTCTATCACTTTTTCTCTATTATTATTGGTTATTTATATAATTAATTAACCCTTCCGCTTTTATAATTTTTTGCATAAATTCCGGAAATGCTTGACCTTGATATTGTGTTCCTTTGGTTTTATCGTAAATAATACCATTATCAAAATCGATTTCAACCTGGTCACCTGCTTCGATTTCCTTTGCAGCCTCAGGACATTCTATGATGGGCAAACCAATATTAATGGCATTCCGATAAAAAATCCGAGCAAAGGTCTCTGCAATGACACAGCTGATTCCGGATGCCTTAATTGCGATAGGTGCGTGCTCTCTTGAGGAGCCACAACCGAAATTCTTATTTGCAACCATAATATCTCCGGGCTTCACACGTCCCACAAAATCCTTATCAATGTCTACCATACATTTTGCAGCTAACTCCTTAGGATCAGAGGAATTTAAATAACGGGCAGGAATAATAACATCTGTATCTACATTATCGCCATATTTGTGTACTGTACCGAAAGCTTTCATTTTATCTCCATTCTGCCGCCTGATGCAGCTATATTATCCATTTTATAAACCCAGTTCATATGGCGCTGAAATCTTTCCTGTTACAGCACTTGCTGCCGCAACAGCCGGACTTGCCAGATATACTTCCGATTCCACATGTCCCATACGTCCTACAAAATTGCGATTTGTTGTTGCAACTGCTCTTTCACCTGCCGCCAGGATTCCCATATGACCACCAAGACAAGGGCCACAGGTTGGTGTACTTACAACAGCACCAGCTTTTATAAAGGTTGCCAGTAAGCCTTCTTCCATTGCCTGTAAGTATATCTTTTGAGTTGCCGGGAAGATAATAACACGAACTCCCTTTGCAACCTTTCTGCCCTCTAGAACCTTAGCTGCAATACGAAGATCATCAATTCGTCCATTCGTACAGGAACCAATCACTACCTGATCTATCTTAATTTCTCCAACCTGATCAATAGTGCGGGTATTCTCCGGAAGATGTGGGAAAGCCACTGTTGGCTTAAGAGAGGACAGATCGATTTCATAAACCTTCTCATAGCTGGCATCTTCATCTGCTTCGTATACCTTATATGTTTTCGTGGAATGCTCCCTCATGTATTGAGTCGCTAATTCATCCACAGGAAAAATACCATTCTTTGCGCCAGCTTCAATTGCCATATTTGCCATGGCAAATCGATCATCCATGGTCAGATTTCCAATTCCATCGCCTACGAATTCCATCGATTTGTAAAGAGCACCGTCCACACCAATCATTCCGATGATATGAAGAATCACATCCTTACCACTTACCCAGGGAGCCGGCTTTCCGGATAATACGAATTTAAGTGCAGAAGGCACTTTAAACCACGCTTTACCGGTTGCCATCCCTGCCGCCATATCTGTACTTCCAACTCCTGTTGAAAAAGCTCCCAACGCACCATAAGTACAGGTATGGGAGTCGGCACCAATAACCACATCACCGGCAACAACTAGCCCTTTCTCTGGTAACAGCGCATGTTCAATACCCATCTCACCTATTTCAAAGTAATTGGTGATCTCCTGATCCATCGCGAATTCACGGACGCATTTACAATGCTCTGCTGACTTAATATCTTTATTAGGTGTAAAGTGATCTGGAACCAATGCTATTTTATCTTTATCAAATACTTTTTTAATCTTCATCTTTTCCATTTCATGAATTGCAACCGGAGCGGTAACATCATTGCCCAGCACCAGGTCTAAGTCAGCTTCTATCAATTGACCTGCAACTACTTTATCTAAACCTGCATGTGCTGCTAATATCTTCTGGGTCATTGTCATTCCCATAAGTAAATCCTCCCTCATCTATAATCCTTCAAATTTAATCAACTGTATTTAATTAATACTTTGCTAGTAAATGTTAGCACCTTAGATTTCCAGTGCTATGAAATCACCCATCTGACTAGTACCAACCAGGGTCATACCTTCCGACATAATATCTATCGTACGATATCCTTTTTTTAGCACTGCTTTCACAGCTGCTTCCACCCTGTCTGCTTCCTCATTTAGATCAAAGGAATAACGAAGCATCATAGCTGCTGATAGAATTGTTGCAATCGGATTTGCCTTATTTTGGCCAGCAATATCAGGCGCCGAACCGTGGCTTGGCTCATAAAGGCCCAGTTTGGTATCACCAAGACTGGCAGAGGATAACATACCAATAGAACCGGTAATTTCACTGGCCTCATCCGACAGGATGTCTCCGAACATGTTCTCTGTTAGTATAACATCAAATTGTCTCGGATTCTTCACAAGCTGCATGGCACAATTATCCACCAACATATCCGTGAGTTCAACCTCAGGATAATCCTTTGCAACTTCCTTAGTAACCTGACGCCATAGCCTGGAGGAATCCAACACATTGGCTTTATCAACACTGCATACTCGTTTATTTCTTTTCATGGCTATTTCAAAGGCCCATTTTGCGATTCGACGGATCTCATTCTCATTATAGACAAGAGTATCCGTAGCTTTTTTAACTCCATTTTCCAGGACGGTACTTCTTTCACCAAAATAGAGACCTCCGGTCAATTCTCTCATTACAACAAAATCAAAGCCATCACCGATAATCTCATCCTTTAAGGGGCATGCATCCTTTAGCTCATTAAACAGCACCGCAGGGCGAATATTTGCATATAAATTCAGTCCCTTCCTGATTGCAAGAAGCCCTGCCTCCGGTCTCAGATGGGGCGGCAGACTATACCAACCGGATTGCCCCACATTCCCTCCAACTGCACCCAGAAGAACTGAATCACTTTTTTTTGCAGTTTCAAGTGCTTCCTTGGTTAATGGTTCCCCATAGGTATCAATGGATATCCCCCCCATTAACACTTGTGTATAATGAAATTCATGTCCGTATTTACCGCCAACTGTATCTAATATCTTCTTTGCTTCGGTAACAATTTCGGGTCCGATTCCATCACCTGGAATCACTGCAATATTATAATTCATGAACCCAAATCCTCCTTATCAATTTATATCCTTCAAATTTCAACTATAAAATAATATATTTTCTGTTGCTATTTTAACATACCCTCTGATATAATAAAAATACATATTAATGATATTTAATATAACTGTATGTTATACATTAAGGAGGGTTCTATATGGAAGATAATTTATCTTTGTATCACATTTTTAACGTTGTTGCAGAAGCAGGTAATATCTCCCATGCTGCAAAGCAACTTTTTATCAGCCAACCCGCTGTTAGTAAAGCGATACAGAATTTAGAGGATAATTTACAGACAACTTTGTTCATTCGTAACTCCAGAGGTGTCAGGTTAACCGAGGAAGGTAAACTTCTTTACGAACACACCCGATTAGCCTTTGAAACCTTACGACGCGCGGAGGAAGATCTAAAGCAAATTCACGATCTTGGAATCGGACATCTTCGTATCGGTGCAAGTACGACCTTATGTAAATATCTTTTACTTCCCTATCTGGATCATTTTGTACGAGAGAATCCTCATATCAAGATAACAATTGAAAATCATTCTTCTGCCCATACCATGAAGGAACTGGACAACAATACGCTGGATATCGGCTTAGTGGCAAAGCCCTCTAGTGAGGATGCTTTTCATTTTATCTCTCTTGGGGAAATTGAGGACATCTTCGTTGCTACTCCGTCTTACATAGATAACCTCTTTCTACGAGAGAATATTTCAAATATTTTTTCTGTTGCTAATATTATGCTCTTAGACGAGGAAAATGTTTCTCGCAAATACATTGATGGCTATTTCCGTGAAAACTCGATCGAACCAAAACAAATCCTTGAAATTAGTACGATGGATTTATTGATCGAATTTGCAAAAACAAGTCTTGGTGTTGCCTGCGTGATCAAAGGTTTTGTGGAAGAAGAACTGAAAGCCGGTACCTTAATTGAGATTCCACTGCCTACCCCCGTTAATAAAAGAGAGGTCGGCTTCTCCTATTCGAAAACTGCCTTCCTCTCTGATTCATT
Organism: Bacillota bacterium; assembly: GCA_023386815.1. Classification (GTDB taxonomy): domain Bacteria; phylum Bacillota; class Clostridia; order Lachnospirales; family Lachnospiraceae; genus Mobilitalea. Next base: position 48,317 of record JAEWIZ010000010.1, on the reverse strand, counting down.
AAATAAATTTCTTGAGTTTATAGCCAAACCTCTGAGCTAAGGCTCTTAAATCTCTGGCTTCTGAGCTTCCTTCGTCGGCGTCACCTTTGGTGTTGGTGTCGGTGTTGGAGGCTCTAAATATTCCGGCTGTTTATCTACCAAAAAGTCAACGTTTACATAGGATAGAGCACCATTGTATACAAAGCTTGCCCAACCATCCGCGATATCAGCTACTTCGATCTTTTCTCCATGTACCAAAAAACCGACTGCCTCACCACTGGTAGAAGGAGTTGACCGTACATTAAGAGTAGCTCCGTATTCATCCATCTTAACATACATTGGTGTCGTTTGCCCTACGTGAACTACACTAGGCGTAGATACTTCTTCATTGGCCTCATCCTGGTCTGTCTGTGCTTCCTCTCCATCCACTGTATCACCTGCCTCTGTTGGTGCCTGGGTCGGAATAAAGCTTGTCATTTCTTCGTCTTTCTTACTACAACCAGTTAGTAATAAAATCATCATTAGTAGGAATAGATATATGCTTTTTTTCATTTTGTTTACACACTCCATATCGTTAATGCACTTAAAATATGAGCAATTCCTCTATTATCATAGCACATTTGTCCTATATTACAACTAATAATTTATGAAATCATCAAAAGGTTGGTCTTTCTAGGGAATATTTCCTGTTGAATTATCTTGTCCCTGCTAGATTTGTTTTATATATGCAGAAAATGCGTTAGGAATACTGTATATCTCATCAATTTCTTCTTTTTTGGCCAGAGTAAATTCCTTTTCCTCAAAACGTAACAAATCTAACTTACTTGCTCTAATACGATATCCTACCATATGCCATTCTACATGAGAAAAAATATGCTTTGCTTCTCCTAAGGGCGTAATCTGCGCTGACTCGATCCCCATTTCCTTTAGCTCATCGGTCATCTCCTCCGGCTTCAGTTTACGCTCAATCCCCGGGAGTTCCCAAAGCCCTGAGAGCAGCCCTTTTTTAAGCCTCTTACGAATAGTGAACCTGTCCTGATATTCAATCAAAAAGATAGTTCGCTCTTCGATCCGTCTTTCCTTTTTCTGTGGTTTCACAGGTATCTGCATTATCTTATCTTCTTTAAATGCCTTACATAGATGCATCACAGGGCACTTATCACAAAGGGGCTTGCCATTTGGCAGACAGACGGTAGCACCAAGTTCCATCAGTGACTGATTAAAATCCCCTGGACGGTCAGGCGGCATAATATCATACAAGTCCTTCCATAATTCCTTTTTCACAGAATCCTTGGTTATATCATCAAAGCTGCAGGAAATTCTTTTTGTAACCCGAAGTACATTTCCATCCACCACCGGTACCGGAATTTGAAATGCGATGGATGCAATGGCTCCTGCGGTATAGGTTCCAATTCCAGGTAAGGTCAACAGCTGCTCATAATTTCCTGGAATTTCTCCATCATATTCTTCCATAATCTTTATTGCTGCTTTTTGAAGGTTACGAACACGATTATAATAGCCCAATCCTTCCCAAAGCTTAAGAAGCTTTTCCTCATTTGCTTCAGCCAGTGCTTTCACATCCGGAAGTGCGCAGGTAAATCGATCAAAATATCCTTTTACTGCTTCCACTCGTGTTTGTTGAAGCATAATCTCAGAAATCCAAACATAATATGGTTTGGGGTTCTCCCTCCAGGCCAAAATACGTGCGTTATAATCAAACCAATTAAATAAAAACGGTATTATTTCTTCATAATTATATGACATATAAATTACTCCTTTCCATTTGACAACTTATTTTACCCTATGTAATCCTATGAATTCAACCATTTCCAGATAAAGGCATTGGGGCTTCAAGTTAATCTTTACAAATATGTATAAAAATTCTTACATTTTCTTTAAAAAGCTGTGAAATATTATTTGTAAAAAATCATTTACCTTGGAATAATAGTAATGTTATAATACTCATCATAGGGCATTATAACAGACAATTAGAGGCTTAGTCCCATTGATTTTATGGGATTTTTTCTATAAAATTGAACATAATACCAAATATATAGGTTGCAAAATAGATTGCAGAACTTGCATGAAACGGATAAGGAAGAAGGTCATGAAATGAACACTTTTGAAGCCATATTTTCGAAGCGATCCATTCGTCATTTTAAACATGAAAAGCTTGAATGGGAACTTATCTCAGATATATTAGAATACGCTAATAACCTTCCTATGTTAATGGAAGGTATCGCTGTTGAGTTTAAATTGGTAAGCAATATTGAAGAAAAACAGGGCTTTTACAGTCCTTTCAATGTAAAGGCTCCTTATTATATCTGTATCTCCTCTGAAGAAAAAGAGGATTATTTGCTGAATGCCGGATATCTGATGCAACAGCTTAATTTGTACCTGGCTTCCAAAGGAATCGGTTCCTGCTTTTCTATCCTTAGTCCAGGGAAACATTTAAAAGCAACCATGAAATATAATTTTGTTGTTGCTCTTGCCTTCGGAAAAACTGGGGCTTCTCTCTTCCGTGACAGTAAAGAAGCAAAACGCCTTCCAGAAGGCCAGGTTATCGTCTACAAAGAGGAAGTAACTCCTGATATCAAGCAGGTGTTAAATGCTGCCCGCCTTGCTCCGAGCGTGTATAATAGTCAGCCTTGGCGATTTGTAGTATATAAAAATCGAATCCATGTATTTGCCAAGAAGAACTTATTTATAGCTAAGGTTCTGGATTATAATAAGACGATTGATATGGGTATTATGCTAGCCAATCTTTTGCTGGCTGCCGAGGAACTTTGGGTGGATATCTCCTTATCCAAATCCGATGCCTTGAAAAGCAAGCCGTTGCAAAATAATGATTATGTTTGTACCATTTCAATTGCGTAAATTACGTATACAATATGAATTTTAAACAAAAATCGAAAAACTTTTAGAAAAGAGGTTGACAAACCTTTCAAACTATAGTATATTATGTCATGTGCTTACGAAGTACAAAAACAAAGCACAACATAATATGCGCGAGTGGCTCAGTGGTGGAGTATCGCCTTGCCAAGGCGAGGGTCGCGGGTTCGAATCCCGTCTCGCGCTTAACTAATTTCCTCAGAAATCTTGAAAAAATCAAGGTGTCTGGGGATTTTTCATTTTATAGGATTTGAGTGCAAAAACACCACTTGATATCTTCAATACCGGTTAGCCTCTCTTCATAAGAATTGGCCTGCCAGAATGGTTTTCTAACACCTTTGATAAACTATTCCTCACTCTAAGTCCTTGGCTGTAACCCATTGCTGACGGTATGTAATCGATATGCAAATGACTTGTACGCACATACTTTTCCGTCTTCTGTATCGACTCCGGAATCATTCATATCGCCTATCTGTACTATGTTCTCATATAATAACTTTTCATCATTCTTAGATTGGTTGCGTGGCGTTTGAAATGATTGTTGCAGCTTCCATTTAATTGGTTTTAGTGTAGACGACTGGAATTACCTATGCTAGAATTGAGTATGGCACAATTGGAGGTAATTACGTATTAAGAGAAGGTGGTTCTAAATGAAGAAAACTTGTGTTATTACAATAGCAATTTTAATTTTGTGTTCTACAATGATAGGGTGCAGTAACAATAATAATGTAAAGGATACTAATGCTGAATATTTTACCATATCTTACGGAAACAGTTTTTATGATGCAAAAGGTAAGTGTGAACAAAAAACCATTGACTTGCTTGTAGATGCTTACAATAATATTGAATTAGATGGAACTACAAATCAAGAAATTAATTATGATAAATCAATATGTATTACATTTATTCATAATAACAAAATATCTGGACAGGTAACTATTGATGATAAAGGAGTTTGTCGCATAGATGATAGGCTTGATAACTTTATCATTGATACAAAAAGTAATTTATATAAAGATGCAAAAAATGCATATGATTTTATAAAAGAAAAATATGAATCACAATAGTTTACGATTGTGAACTGAATATTATTTATATAATGTGCAGAAGGTGGAAACGATATGAAAGTCATAATTTTTCAGGGTAGTCCGAGAAAAAACGGAGATACTGCAACTCTTATAAAGCCATTTTTATCAGAATTAGTTGATAAGGGATTAGAAGTTAAAACAATTTCGCTGTATGATAAAAAGATTTCGCCATGTATGGAGTGCTATCAATGTCAAAATAGATTGGGTGAATATGGTTGTTCAATCCATGATGATATGTACGAAATATCAGATGAGATTTTAATGGCTGATTGTTTTATTTTGGCTACTCCAATATTTATTTGGTATTGTACCGCTCCAATGAAAGCAATGCTTGACCGATTTTATGGGTTACATAAGTATTACGGGGAACAACGCGGACCAAGTCTGTTGGAAGGAAAAAAGTGCGGATTTGTTGCTACATGTGGGTACGATCTCGAATATGGCATAAGTCCTTTTGAAGATGGAATTAAGCGATTTTGTGAGCATTTCAAAATCGAATATATTGGGAAAGCGGCTGTATCAGATGATGCCGGAGACCGTGTAAGCAAATTTGAAACTGATGATTCAAAAAAGATAGCCGTTGATTTTGCTAAAAAAGTAATCAGTTATTGTACAGTATAAGCGAAAGCTCCTTTCTATCGTACTTCCGAAAAATTGTTCAGGTTCGAATCCCGTCTCGCGCTTCCGAAATCCCTTGATTTTCAAGGGATTTTTTGTTGCGCAGATATATGGACTTTAAGTATCAATTTATCCTTTTCAATGAAATGCAAGCGCGCAGGACCCTCTTTTCCCATAAATTTTTTCATAGCAAATCCCGTCACTCCAATGGCCAGAGCCAATAATAAACTCTCAGAAAAGAAACAAATTTCACTGAACAAAATAATTGTCTTCGATTTTCACCAAACTCCAAGGAATTAATGGATTCTATTACATATGGAGTCAGAAAAAACATGTTGCAGTGATTTATAATTGTGTTATAATGAAATAAATTTCATTCCATACCATAGATTAAATCGAAAAGGGGGATTAGCATGAAAGATTATACTGTTCGTTTGACTGTAATTGACCGAATGATCTTAGAATCCTATAAGTCAATGTTAGACGGACTAGCTCACTATTTGGGAGACGGATATGAGCTAGTGTTACACAGCTTAGAAAATATGGAACACTCAGCAATTAAAGTTGTCAATGGTTTTCATACAGGTAGAAAAGAAGGCGCTCCTATCACGGACTTAGCCTTAGCTATGCTGGGAGAAATACAAGAAGATCGAGAAAAGGAGTATGTCTCCTATTACACTAAAAATAAAAATGGGGATCAATTAAAATCAGCTACTCTTGCTATTCGAGGAGAAGGCTCTAAGATCATTGGCCTTTTGTGTATTAATTTTTACTTAAATACATCCTTCGCAGATATATTATCCAACTTTATTCCTACAGAAGCAAAGACAATAAGTAAATCTGAAAATTTTGTTACTAATGTAGATGAATTAATTGAATCTTCCGTAGCGGCAGTACGAGCAGAGGTTGAGAAAGACCATCAAATTCGGCAATCGTTAAAAAACAAAGAAATTGTATTAAGACTGTACAATCAAGGTGTGTTTGAATTAAAGGATTCTGTAGTAAAAACAGCAACGCACATGGGTATTTCAAAAAATACAGTGTATATGCATTTACGGAATATTCAAGAAGGTTAAAGACACCGATTAAGAAGTATTTTAATATACTCTAAGTAGGTTATAAAAATGCGTTGACTAAAAAACGGTTTATTACTATAATGAAAATTAGTTCAGTTGTTATTTACATAGAGGAGGACATTTTATGTTTACTATCAATACAGAAAAAGCACCCGCAGCTATTGGACCTTACTCACAGGCAAAGGAAGTTGGAGGTCTTATTTTTACATCCGGGCAAATTCCGTTGGATCCCATTACCGGCGAAGTGGTAGGGACTGACATTGCAGCCCAAACAGAACAATCCATAAAAAATCTGGGAGAAATCTTAAAGGCTGCTGGAACAAGCTATGACAAAGTAATTAAAACAACTTGCTTTTTAGCAAACATGGACGATTTCCCATATTTTAATGAAGTATATGTTAAATATTTCACAGAAAAACCTGCTCGTTCCTGCGTAGCTGTGAAAACTCTTCCTAAGGGAGTTTTAGTTGAAATAGAAGTAATAGCTGAAAAATAAATACTCTTAATACCAAAAGCGCTTGCTTATAAACAAGCGCTTTTATTATGTTAATTCAAGAACGATACTCTCTCATTTTCTGCAAACACGTATATAGTACAAAATCGTCCTATAAATGCATCACTCATTAGTAATAGTGCATAATAAATTAAGGCTAAATTCGACAAAATACACGGAAATGTCATTGTGTATTGTATTTAATACTCTTTTATGATAAAATATATTTTAGTATCAGAATGAATTTTATTTCATTAAACAAATACCAACAAGATGGAGGAAAAATGAAGTCAATGATGAAAACATGGAACAAAATGGGTTTGATTCAAAAAATTTTAATTGGTATGGTGATTGGTCTTATTTTGGGACTAACAGTACCACAGTTTACAGTAATAGGTATTCTAGGTAATATGTTTGTAGGTGCCTTAAAAGCTATCGCACCAATCTTGGTTTTTGTTCTGGTAATGTCCTCTCTTGCATCAGCAAAGGCAGGAACGAAAAGTAATATGACGAGTGTTCTTATTCTTTATGGGTTGGGAACATTAGCATCAGCTTTAATCGCAGTAGCAGTAAATGTTATTTATCCTGTTAGCATCGCGCTCAGCTCAGAACTAGGAGTAACTGGGACGGAAGTTACAACAAATATTGGGGAAGTATTAAAGACTCTTTTAATGAACCTTGTTACCAATCCAGTAACTGCGTTGATGAATGCAAATTATATCGGAATACTTGCTTGGGCAGTTATTTTAGGTATTGCATTTAAGCATGCCTCAGAAGGAACAAAAAAAGGATTATCCGATATTGCAGACGGAGTATCTATGGTTGTAAAGTGGGTAATTAGTTGTGCGCCATTTGGTATTCTTGGTCTGGTATTTACAACTATTTCAGAAACCGGTATCGCTGGTTTTGCAACTTATGGAAAATTACTGATTGTATTAGTAAGCTGTATGCTTGGTGTGGCATTAATCTTAAATCCATTAATTGTCTTCTTAACTATTAAACAGAATCCATATCCATTAGTGTTCAGATGCCTGAAAGAAAGTGCTATCACAGCATTCTTTACCAGAAGCTCCGCAGCTAATATTCCGGTTAATATGGAACTTGCGAAAAAGCTTGGATTAGATGAGGATACCTATTCTGTAAGTATTCCCTTGGGCGCTACAGTTAATATGGCAGGTGCAGCGATTACCATTACAACCATGTCTCTGGCAGCAGTCCATACACTTGGTATCTCAGTAGATTTACCAACTATGATAGTATTAAGTATACTAGCGAGTGTGGCTGCAGCAGGAACCTCTGGAGTAGCTGGTGGCTCACTTATGCTGATACCATTGGCATGTAGTTTATTTGGTATCTCAAATGATATTGCAATGCAGGTTGTAGGTATTGGATTTATCATTGGCGTTGTTCAAGATTCCTGTGAAACCGCATTAAATTCATCTACCGACGTATTATTTACGGCCGCTGCAGAATTCAAACTATGGAAAAAAGAAGGAAAGGCTCTTCCTTTGTAAAAACTTATAAAATTAGTGCATGTAATAAAAGCATCTTGGCAATACCTTATTCTATCTAGATGCACAACCTAAAAATCTTGCAAAGATTGGGAAGGATCAGTTTATGGCATTTATAAGTGTTTTTGATGTAATAGGACCCAACATGGTCGGACCTTCCAGCTCACATACTGCAGGTGCAGTTTCTATTGCACTACTAGCAAAAAAAATGATTCCTGGAAAGATTATGAAAGCAGAATTTATTCTATTTGGTTCTTTTGCCAAGACCTATCGAGGACATGGTACAGACCGAGCTTTGTTAGGCGGTATTATGGGGTTTGCTACTGACGATTTAAGAATTAAAAATTCTTATGAGTTGGCAAAACAAGCGGGTATTGAATTTTCTTTTGTTACAAATGAAAATGAAATAGAAATACATCCCAACACAGTAGACATTCATTTAACAAACGAAGAAGGTTTTTCTATCATAATTCGCGGAGAATCTCTTGGCGGTGGCAAAGTTAGAATTGTAAGAATCAATAATGTCGAGGTGGATTTTACTGGAGAATACAGTACATTAATCGTAATACAGAATGACAGACCAGGCGTAGTTGCTAATATTACAAAATGTTTAGCCGATCGTAATGTTAACATTGCCTTTATGAAATTATTTCGAGAAGAAAAAGGAGCTATCGCTTATAGCATCGTAGAATCAGATGAAAAGATACCAACCTCTGTTATACAAGAGATTAGAAGTATTCCAAATGTACATGAAACAATGCTTGTTCAAATATAGGAGGACATAATTATGGATTTTAAAAATGGTAACGAGCTTCTTTCTTTATGTGAACAAAATAATAGCAGCATTTCGGATATCATGCGTCAGAGGGAAATTACATTAACCGATGCGACCCTGGAAGAAATTAATACTCGAATGAAAAAAGTATTTCTTATTATGCAAGATTCTGTACATCTTCCATTGACCGAGCCAGTAAAATCCATTGGCGGATTAATTGGCGGAGAAGCTGCAAAGCTTAGGGAGACCAGAAGAAAAGGCAAATCCATCTGTGGAACAATCCTTTCAAAATCTATTACTTATGCTATGGCCGTATTAGAAGTTAATGCATCAATGGGATTAATTGTAGCAGCACCGACTGCCGGCTCCTCTGGCGTGGTTCCGGGATTACTATTAGCCTTACAAGAGGAATATAGCTTGGCAGATGAGAACTTAATAAATGGATTGTTTACAGCTGGTGCTATCGGATATTTAATAATGAGAAATGCTACGGTAGCTGGTGCAGAAGGCGGATGCCAGGCAGAAGTCGGAGCAGCTTCAGCTATGGCAGCAGCGGCAGCAACGGAAATGATGGGCGGAACACCAAGACAGTGCATGCATGCGGCAACTACCGCCATAATGAATCTGCTTGGATTAGTATGTGACCCTGTCGCAGGCCTTGTAGAATGCCCTTGTCAGAGCAGAAATGCAATCGGCGTTACCAATGCCTTGACTTGTGCGGAAATTGCACTAAGTGGAATTGAACAATTCATATCCTTTGATGAAATGCTTGAGACAATGTACCGTATTGGCAAAAGAATTCCCTCCGAGCTGAGAGAAACCGCTCTTGGGGGCTGTGCCACAACGCCATCCGGTTGTGAAAAAGCATGTGGAATATTTGGCGGGTGCCAGTAAAGATACTCACTATATTCCGGGTGTATTTTAGGATAATAAGTTATTGAATTAAATAAGAAATAACTCTTAAGAAGCCCTTTATTTGAAGGGCTTCTTACACTTTGTTCTTTATTCCATAGCACTTGTGGACACCGACACTCTTAAAATTCTTTCCATCAAAAGCAAGCACCTTTTCTTTCATCCTTTGAATTGCTATTTTTGATCCGATTTCAGAGATTAAGCGTTACTTATCGTACATAGAATGGAATCATAAAGATACTTCCAAAGCGAAGTCTTTTTTATTAAAGTGATACACACATATAATGCGTAACTCTACTGGGAAATGTTGTATTAAATCAAAATGAATGATATAATGAAGATATTTCATTTATTATCGAACAGAAATTAGTAGATAGCAATTAATATTTCATTTATTACAAATTAGAGAGGAAAAATAAACATCTAATAATTGAGGTTTATATATCAATATCATGAACGTACTAGAGATTTGTGGGAGTCCCAGAAACAATGGAAACACTGAATATATTATGAATTTATGTGAACATGAAATTAATAAAGTATGCAAGCCAAGTGATAGAGTTGTATATGATAAAATTACTATCTATCATAGTAACTTAGCTTGGTGTAAGGGATGCAGAATATGTTTTGATGTTTCTGAACATAAGTGCCCTTGTAATGATGATTTACTTATGATAAAGAATAAAATGGAAGAAGCGGACATCATTATTATTGGCAGTCCGGTTTATGTGGAAGATATTTCAGGTGGAATAAAAAACTGGATGGACCGAATGGCCTTTAATTGCCATAGACCATTTTTAAACGGAAAACCTGTTTACATATATACAACTTCTGCAGCTGCTGCATCAAACCATGCCATTAAATCTATGAAACGAGCAGTAATTTCATGGGGAGGTAATGTTAAAGATCATGATAATTACATAATGGGGCAAAAAATGAACAAGGAAGTTGCAGAAAGAACATATGGAAATATAATTGAAAAGAAAATGCATAAAATGATTGAAGCATACGAATTGAAATCTGTTAGCTTATATTCTTTGATTAGTTTTAATATACAGAAAAGATATTGGAAGAAGAAACAGCATACCACAGATTATAATTACTGGCTGAGCATGAATTGGTTTGAATTAGATTGCATCTATTATAAACCAGTTAAGGTGACTTTTTTGAAAAATAAATTAGCAATTCTTATTAGTAAGCTAATAGTAACTTTTTTTATGTAGAAGAAAAATTTAGGCTTTCCATGTTTGGAAGTCAAGCAAAATCAAGGCATTCCGAGTTTCGGAACGCCTTTTTTTGTCTAAGTGAGCATTATCAAAGTTTTGTTTCCCTTACCCGAGTGCAGAACTATAGCATGATATTCTCACACCATTACATTTTACCCAGTTTATAGGCAAATTAATGCTGGTTTAAATCCAGAATCTAAAACATACGCAATCCGGTAGTGCTTTCTTGCCAGCTGAATGGTTTTTTCTTCTTACTTTAGGAATTCACTTAACTTTTTTTGATATTCCTCCGGGTCAAATGGTATCTCTATTTTTTTCTTTTCCCAGGAGGACAAATACGCTCCATTGATGACCCAAAGTGAAGCAATTGCTTCTTCCACTGAACATATCGCTTTCTTTTTTGTCTTTACTGCTTCAATGAAATTGTTAATAATTCCTGCTTGCTGCACTTGGTTGTTAAAATCATCAAATTCATATTCTTCTGTCTCATAAACAATCGATCCGTAAAGCTGATTCGTATGTTTATTATAATCACTTTCATTCTTACTTAGCTTACGATAAATCAATCTTCTGTCATCTTCCATAATTAACTGCCCGGCATCACCAGATAATTCAAAACGATTGGTACCAGGATATTCTCTGGACGATGCAATAAACTGACCGGTTGCTCCATTCTCAAACTCCATCTGAAGCATCACATCATTTTCTACTTCTATGTTTCTCTCCATCCCCAGATAACAAAATCCCTGAACACTTCTTGGTATACCTGTCATCCATAAAAACAGGTCAAGCTGGTGAGATGCCTGTGTTAGCATAATTCCACCACCTTCTCCACGATAAGTTCCTCTCCAAGGGCTAGACTTATGATAAGAATCCGTTCGATATAAATTCGTAATCATCCAAGTGGCTCTTTTTAAGCTGCCAACTGCTCCATTCATAACCAACTCTTTCATTTTATTACAGGCCTTACTCATCCTCCTACAGTAAAGAACACCTGAAGTTAATTCTGGATGAAGCTTTACCATTGCTTCTAATGCACTTACATCATTGATATTGCTTCCAATTGGTTTTTCAATTAAAACATGTATTCCATTTTCCATTGCCTTTACAGCCATCCCCGGATGTTGGGCATGGGGAGTGCATATTATAACAGCATCAATCTCTCCACTCTTTAGCAACTCCTCATAATCAGTATAAAGAGTCACTTCTTTTAGTGAATTTTCTTCCTTTACTATTTCCATATTTTCTTTATTTCTACTAGACAAGGCTGTAATTTTTGCACCTTCTATTTTACCTGTACTAAATAATTCAATATAATTTTGTGCGATTGCACCAATTCCTGATATTCCAATACGTATCATATTTAATTCTCCCAAATTGAATGACATCGTTTCTCCAATTCTCTGTCAGAATAAACAGCTGGCATAGTAGAGTACTGTAATGCTCTTAACGTTATACAACGTTCTGATGATATCTTATAAAAATTATGATTTAAATGCAAGAGCGGTTATATCTTTACAGAATCAAAACGATAAATATGTCTATTCAATAAGAATCCTTGACAAATACTACATTGAATTTTAGCTACTTGTGGCCTCATCTACGAAAAATCCAGCAAGAGACTCAATAAGTCGATTGCTGGATTAAAGAAAGAATGTACTCTTTATTTTAAAGTTAATCAACGTTCACAAGGCATTCAATATGCTTACTAAACGCTTCTTCATTTCCCTTGTTTCTTCTCTACAGATACAAAATTGCTTTTCGCTGCTTCCAAAATAAGCGCAGTTCTCCAAATCTTCTATTGTGGCTATTCGTAGCTGGCTTTTCTCACAGAATGGGTAATCCTTTATCTCGTCTTCCTGGAAGAATAATAAGCCACAATCCTCACAAATATACATCATAATTCTCCTCCTTCCAAATCCTTTATTATCTGAACCTTACCCGTAACATAACCAGCTAATTTTAGCATTTCTGCCGCTACACTGGTTGATTCGTTCCATTATAGCAGAAAACACTCTAAATTACCGTTTTTGGCTCGAATGGTAGGTTTTTTCGTCCTAAAAAGTGAAAGGCATCTTGAAGCAATTAAAAAAGTATAGTAAAATATTTTTATTACCAAATTTTTGAATATTTTTACAAAAGAGGAGGCCAAATCTTTGAAGATTGCCATCTGTGATGATGATAAACATGAGCTATTACAGACTGCTTCTCTGGTGGAATCATACCGGCATAAACGAAAAGTGGAGCTTGCTTATGTCTGCTTTCAGAGCGCTATGGAGTTACTTTATTCCATTCGCAGCGGAGATTACGATGTTATTTTGTTGGACGTCCTAATGCCGGGGATTAACGGAATGCAAGCCGCACATGAGATACGTGAGCATAACGGACGAACAGAAATCGTGTTTTTAACCTCTTCTCCTGAGTACGCAGTGGAGAGTTACAGCGTACGGGCGAACTATTATCTTTTGAAGCCTGCCTCAGAAGAGAAAATCTTTCCCATCTTAGACAGGCTTGCAGATAATTTCAAAAAACCGGAGGACGCTTTACGAATCAAGACGCAGACAAGTGTATTCAACCTTCCTTATTCAAAGATCGAATATGTAGAGATTAATGCTAAAACACTTTATTTTTACTTGACAGACAGCAGTGTCCGTGAGATATTTGGCAGCCTTGCCGATTTTGAACAATTGCTGCTGGCAAGATTCGGTTTTATGAAAGTACATCGTTCTTTCATCGTCAATTTACAGTGGACGCAGGAGCTGCGACAAAATGAACTTGTGACAATGACAGGGCGGCACGTGCCGGTGTCGAGAGCACTTCATCCAAAGGTGCGAACTGCATATATGCAGCTTTTGTTTGCGGAAGCCGCACAACTCAACCTGAAGAAGGAGGGAATCCAAAAATGATAGCGACTGTCATTGAATTCTCCCGTTACTTGGTTGTACTTCTGTTTGGTACCTTAGTTGCAGTTAATTTTGCAGGAATGGCTCGTACACGAAAAAATTATCTGGCTGTCGGATGTTTTGCCCTCAGCTCTTTTCTATTGCAAATCGTCAGTTTGCGGCTCTGGGGTATGTCGATGGTACTTAAAATATACCCTCTAATCGTCCATTTACCTGTGATTATTTTCATTGCCATCTACTTAAAACGTTCCTGGATCATATCGGCCTCTAGCATGTTTTCCTCTTACCTGTGCTGTCAACCTCCGCGTTGGATCGGCAGTGTAATGGGCGCTGCCTTTAATCAAGTATCCCTAAATCATATCAGCTACATCATAACTGCGCTTCTGGCCTACTATTTCCTATATAAGTATGTAGTGGTGTCTATTAGTCATCTGATGGAGCACTCGGTAAAATCCTGTCTTTTGCTCGGTGCTGTACCTTTTTTTTACTATGTGTTCGATTACGCTACAACTATTTACACCCACCTAATGTACAACCACTCGCGCACAGCAATACAATTTATGCCTTCCATGATGTCAGCATTCTATTATATATATGTCCTTCTTTACTATAACGAAACCCAAAAACAGGCTAGCGCCCAAAGAGAGCGGGATATGCTGGCCACACAGTTTCATCAGGCACAGACTGAGTTTGCTGCTCTTCGGCAAATGCAGCAAAGTGCCGCCGCCTATCGTCACGATATGCGCCACCACTTTGCCCATTTACAGGGGCTAGCAGCCACTGGTTGCATGGAGGAAATCAAGGCTTATCTACGAACTGCTAAATCTGACATTGAAGCCATAACACCCATGCACTTTTGTGAAAACGAAGCTGTTAATTTGATCTTATCTTCTTATGCTGCCAAGGCAAAGCATTCAAGAGTTACTTTGAAGGTAGATGCGAAGTTACCTGCTTCACTTCCATATAGTGATACTGAGCTTTGCTCCCTATTTTCAAATGCTTTGGAAAACGCAGTCACAGCTGCTGCCGCTTTCTCAGATTCAGAGGCTAGAATTGTATCTATGATGGCTACGATACATAGAGATAAACTGCTCATCTCCTTAGAAAATCCATTCACCGGACAGGTGATCATACAAGATGGACTTCCCATTTCTCAACTTGATGGCCATGGTTATGGAACACGCAGTATCTCATATATCGCTGAGACCCATTGTGGGCAGGCTATTTTCACCGCAGAGAGCGGTATCTTCACCCTAAAAATTATGCTGCCCCTGGAAACGACCTCGTTAATATTATCATAACGAAAAGGATCGACTGATTATATAACTCTATACACAAAGAACGGAGCAACTGTCCTTATATCCGACACTCTCCGTTCTTTGTTTTCTATATCTAAGGTCATTTCATCTTATCTTATTACATTTATCTTATTGTATTTATTTGACTACTTTTGTCTTATTACATTAGTCTTATTACTTTTGTCTGATTACTTCTGTCTTATCCCATTATCTTTGCAAAACATCTGCTACTTCAAAATTGCCGTACGGTGTTGTAATCATCCTGCGTGGCCATCCCTCTGTTCTTGTTAAAGTTAAAAGTCCATCCTTGCCCAAAAAGGTTGTTTCCTCGCATTTGGTTCCTGTTATTGTGGGATTCCAAGCATATGCCTGCCCTGTATGTATGCAGTCCTTCGTTGATGGCTTTACAACAAATTCTCTACAACCATATCCGGTAGGTCCTCCTTGATGATGGAGCTTCCATTCCTCCTTATAGCCTACCTCTTCGTATAGCTTCACTATCTTCTCAAAGTACTCAGAATATGTCATACCCTCTTTCATAAGCAGCTGCATAGAAGCAAATATGTACTGAAGCTTTTCATATTTTTCTTGAAGCTCTTTTGGAATAGGAGTAAAATAGACCATTCGTGTCAGGCTAATATTAAATCCTTCTTTTTCGCCTCCTAATACACACATAAGAGTTTTCTGAATTCTTTTATCGGTCGGCATTGGATGGCGATAATCAAGGATTCTTTCATCAGCTCCTATTAGAACACAATCGGGGCTTATCCCTTTTTCAATGCATAGAATTCTAAGTCGATTAGCAATTTCATTTTCCGATTGCCCCGGCTTCGCTTTCTTGCATACTTGCTCAACGATTCCTGCACACTGTGCACCAATTCTTTGATAACTCTTAACATCTGACTCTGTCAATCGCATCCGAAGTGTAACAAGCTCCTTTTGTACATTCCTGGTTCCTGCAACTCCAGTATCCGATACCACGTTAAGATTCTTTAGATATTCATTCAGGAACTCCTCCATCGATTCATACCAGGGTACCAGAATTGGATTACCTGACAGTGAATTCTGCTCTTTCCAAACTCTAGCGCAATCACTGCTGTCTGCAATAAGGTCGACCGTGTTTTCTCTTATTAATAACGCTGCAACTCCTACTTCGCTATTTTGAACCACGTGATTGGTGTTACCCTTTGTTATCCAGGTATAATTGTCTCTTCTACTTATAACTATTCCATCATATCGTTGTTCCTTTAACCAATATCTGATTCGTTCCAGGCCTTCCATCAACAGCCTCCCTTTGTATTAGTTTTACCGCTGTAAAATTTCAGAAAGATTGATCAAAATACTCTTGCCATACATAAATTCAGCTTTCTATCAGAGATTGATTGTAAGAGAATTTATGTATGGCGACAAAAACTATATTTAATTAAATTTTATTCTAGATCCATATTAATTACAACCTTACCAGTCTTACCGGTTGCAAATATTTCAAATGCTTCCGGTGTCTGTCTAAGTGGAAAGCGATGAGTGATAATCTGACTCGGATGTATTTTCTTTCGATCCAGCAATTCAACCAAACGTTCCATATTATCTACTGAAGTTACCCAGGAGCCATGCAAAGTTAAATTCTTATGTAATAACAATGGGCTAGGTTCAAAGGTTACCGTTCCCTGTTCACCAAGAAATACTACGTTGCCCCACATTCTTGCAACTTCTAAGCATCTATGGCGTCCAATACTACTACCTGAACAATCGATGGCCACCTCTACGCCCTTGCTGCCTGTCAGTTCCATTACTTTATCCACCAAGGAATCATCACTGATTAAGACTTCATCTGCACCAACATTTTTCGCCATTTCCATTCTCTCAGGTGAGATATCAACACCGATCGTCTGTGCTCCTAACGCTTTTGCCAGAATAATTGTTGCCTGCCCTACCGGACCTAATCCCATAACAAGTACTCTATCCTTACCGGATACATTCGCTCTTAAAAGGCCTTGATAAGCAGTTCCAAATCCGCAAGCAATCATTGCACCATCTTCATAGGTAAGAAAGTCCGGTAAATGAATACAGGTACTTGTGTCCGCCACCATATACTCCGCTAATGCACCATCTCTTTGCCAGCCATAGGCACGTCGCTCCGGTTGCTGACAATTAATAAAGAAGCCCTTCCTGCATTCATCACAGTAACCACAGCCTTGAATATGATATACTACTACCCGGTCACCCTCCTTAAAGTCAGTCACACCTTCGCCGACCAAAACCACCTGTCCGCTTGGTTCGTGGCCTGCAATAACATCATCATATCTTGCGCCGCCGGTTTTGTCCGTATGTTCATAATAGATGTACTTCAAATCACTTCCGCAAAGACTAGCTGCCTTCATTTTCAGTAATACCTGCCCTGGACCAGGTGATGGTACATCGAACCTACCCTCAGCAACCTTTGCACCTCCTGGTAATTTCATACCTAGCATTTTATCCGGAATTTTATCTGCCATTTCATTTACCTTCCTTCGTCTTATTCTTTGTAGGATGAGTATAATTTCTTGTTTATGATATTGATTATATCATAAGCTCACAGATACTAAAATTCAGTATTCATAAAATTGATGGACTATTTAACTATATTACAGTGTTAACCGCTTCAGCATTTTCTTATGCCTAATTGCCCCTTGATAATTCGGCTGCTCTTCTAAAATTTTATCAAAGATACTGCTTGCTTTCTCCACTTCTCCAAGACCAAGGTATCCCAAACCGATTAGATAATTACAATAAGTATCATTACGAAGCTGAATGTTATCCGGAAACACTTCTATTTCTGGAAGTGATACTGCGAAATAATCATAATCCACCTTGTCAAACAGGTGCTTTTCACCAAAGGCAAGGAGTTGATGATAAGCCTTTCTTGCAGCGTCAGCATTACCCAGTTCTTGATTCGCCAAGCCTTGATACAAAATCGTATCCGACGGTTGGTCGTTGTAATACAATACACTGCTAGGTTCCTCCAGTCCGATGGAAGCTTTTTTGTAATACTCTGATGCTTTATCCTGTTTTCCCATCAAGGTATATGCTTTTCCCAAGTAATAGTTAGCAATATTATCTTGAGTATTAGGAAGCTTTCCTTCTCCCAAATTATTCGGATATGTAATCGTTGACTTAAGAAGTTCAATCGCTTTTTCTATATTACCCAAATCTAATTCTTGTATCGCTTTTTCGGTTAGGGCGAGTCGATACTGGTTACTAACTTTGCCCTCTCCTCCTTCCCAGGGATGGAAGGTATGTGATGAAAGACAATTGAGAGCATTATCATAGTCTCCTGTGCTATTAAGTAGAGTAATGTATTCGAGATATAGAGCATCTCGTGTTTTGACTATTTCAAGTCGTGCTTCTAAGAAGACTAAACGTTCTTGATTACTTACACCTGCTCTTGCCCTTAACTGGTCATACTCCAGCAAAAATCTTGCATAATCCGGTTCAAGATCAAGAGCTTTCTTCATATAAGACAGCGCTTTCTGAGTATCTCTCTGCTTGTTATAGTGATAAATCGCAAGATTACGACAGGTCATAGCAAAGGAATCATTTTCCGCATGTGAGATGTCCCAATGGTTTGCAGCCGCTTCAAATTGCTTCTTGTCATATAGTAAATTACCAAGATAATAGTGGGCAAACGGAGCCTTCTCTAACACTGTAATAGCACTTTTTAGTATGTTAATTTCTATAACTTTGTTCGGGAAGCAGTAATCGGAGTTCGCGGTTTCTCCAAGCTGATACAGATCCCTTGCCTTCACCGGATCACCGGCTAACGAATAAGCATAGCCTTGATAATAGTATACCAATGGTGTTTTATCCTCACAGATTTCAAGAATCCAAATTGCATCTTCATACAGACCATAGGTAAGGTAATCGATGGATAGCTCCAGATAATTATGCGCCTGATTACGCATTATCTTTTTCCAGGAATCGAAATCCTTTTGGAAAATAGCCAGTTCATAAAGACACCCCATACATAGTGGATCAATGTCAATACTCTCCTGTAAAAACCTCGTATTATCCTCCCCAAGAAGTCTTAGAATGGCTGCCTTTAAGCATCTTGCTTTCATATTATGCCAGTTATAAATCAGTGCTTTATCTACAAATTCCAAGGCTTCTGTGTATTGTTTCTTTCTACTGCTTAAGCAGGCAAGCCAATAAAAACCACCACTTTGTGTTTCGTGGCTCCAGGTAGACTTATAGAAGGCATCATATGCCTTTGCATCTTCCCCCGCCATTTCCAGTGCAAGACCTAGGTTAAAATAACTTTCTCCGTAATATGGATTTGGATTTTTCCAGGTCTGCTTTTCGATTGCTTTTTCAAAATGTTGAATCGCTTTTGTAATGTTTCCACGTTTAAACTGCAGCATGCCATATCCGTTATTCAGGCGGATATCTGTTGCATCCCTGCGAAGTCCTTCTTCATAATAATCTGCCGGTTCATAGGTCGCGTGACGATATTGCTCCAGATGCTGTGCTCCCAGGTATAATTCCTCCGTAGATTTTAGCTGAGCGGGTGGAAGCAGCGGCTGCGCTGGGTCTGGTGTAGGCATCAGTTTTTTCTCTACCGCCTTATATTGAACCAATGTAACACCTTCCTGATCAGTGACCGTTACAATACAGTCATAAGGTGTGGCAAGTGTTGTGTCAAATGAGGTTTCATAGCTTGTTAACGGTGTAAGATCCACTTTTTCACAAAATAGAGTTTCTCCCTCATAGCTTACTTTAATCTCTGCCTCCTGATAGGAACCGGAGGTATAAAGCTTAATATACGCTTTTTCGTCCAGGATCTCATAGTTGATCATGGCATCCTTGGTTGCATTCTTAACACGACCAACACCTTTATAAGGCATAAAGTACTGAGTAAAGGTTTTTTCTTCATAGGGTTTTAACCAGGTGAAGTCAGGTTGGTTATCTGTAAATACACCTGTCATTAATTCAATATAAGGGCCGTCTGTCTCAGTTAAATTGCGATCCCAAGCAAGTCCAAAATCACTATTTCCCCAGGTCCATTGTTTTTTTCCGGGTGAGATATGATGATCTGCTACATGAAGAAGACCTGCCTCTATTTTTTCATCATAGTTACCAATGAAGTCAAAATCAGAATGGGCTGCCATATAGGAGGTTGGTACCTTTATATTCTTATATCTTGAAATATCAATACCCGCTGAATAATCATATTTGTAATATTCTCCTGTAGCGATAGGGAATGTAGAAACCGCACGCTTACCGTGATCCATCACAGCATGGACATCCGGAGGAAAAACGGAATAGGTATGTTCATTTACCGGAACTGCCGGATTAGCCCACCACAAAAAGGTTTGCGGAGTATCTGTTCGATTAAATAGTTGTCCTTTGATTTCGATATAGGCCTTATCAGGATATAGCGTAAAGGCTCCCATTCCTTTTGTACCGTACATTCGATCAATCTCACTGACATATACCGTACAGGAACCATCCTTATTTTCTGTATATTTATAGTCTACCGGAGAAAAGGTGGACGGTCTGTGGTGTTGAGGCCAGTTAAACTCAATGCCACCAGAGATCCATGGCCCGGTAAGTCCAACCAGTGCGGGCTTAATTACGTGATTATAATACACAAAATCGTAGTGATTTGTTTTATCAAACGCCCTCTGGATACGCCCTCCTAACTCTGGAAGAATCATTACCTGAAGATAATCATTTTCAAGAAAAATAGCCTGGTAGGAAACATCTTCCTTTTCATCAGAGATCTTCTCAGTCACAGGAAATGGATATACCTTTCCGGTGCTTCCCTGGTACGCTCTTTTTTCTATAAAGAGAGGGCTCTTTTCCGCTTGAAACACCTTATAGGTTGGTATTGTAACCTGCTCCTCCCAAACCTTAACTGTCTTTTTAGTTTGCATAATCTTAACTCCTTACGTTTGCATTTTTGAATCATGGTCTTATCTTACCTGCCTTTATATTAGCATAGTTCATCCTTGATAAAAATATCATATACTAGCTAAAGATGGACAATATTCCATAGTCATGCTATAATTTAGCTATGAAAAGATTAGATATTAAAAAACAAGATGGATTCAAAGATGAAGAGTATATTATCATACCTACAGAGTCATTTCTCGAGTATGCGCAGCATCCTATGATAAAAGCGCTGTATTTGACAGATGTAGGTTTCTTTCCTAATGCCGCTCATCATTATCGGGAACGAGAGGAAGGAATTGAAGAATATATTCTAATTTATTGCACTTCAGGAAAAGGATTTATTCAGGTAAATAGCAAAACCTATGAAATACATGCGGAACATGCATTTTGTATTCCCCGTAATACCAAGCATAAGTATTACGCCAGTGAGGAGGATCCCTGGAGTATCCTTTGGGTGCATTTCAAAGGATACAACACACAGTTTTTCCCGCTCGAAGCCTGCAATATTATTGATATTAATTCTCCTCACGCAAACAACCGAATGATGTTTCTGTTCGATTTATTATTTCGTGTTCTAAAGCGAAACTACACACTCGGAAATTTCATCTATATATCCCAGGTACTGTCTTTGATTTTGTCAGAGATCTATCATCGTGAGAAGGTTGATGAGACAAGTAAACAGAATCGACATATTACAATTATTGTTCGGTATATGTATGAGCATCTACATCAGAATATTTCATTAGAGGATATTTCTAGTGAATTAAATCTGTCGAAAAGCTATATTAATGCTATTTTCAAAAAATACGCGAAGCGTGCACCGCTTGACTTTTTTATTAATTTAAAAATGCAAGAGGCTTGTAAATTGTTAAGATCTACCGATATGTACATTTTTGAAGTGGGTAAAGAATTAGGATATGATGATCAATATTACTTTTCAAGGATTTTTAAAAAAGTAGTAGGTGTATCACCAAAAGAATATAGAAATGGCGAGTATATTCTCTATGAATAATTCTAGAACTGTCTTCAACAATTAATATAATTGAAGGCTCACCGGCCTAAGTTTATCTAATTCCAAACAATGAGGTTACGTTATTACAACTCAGTTCACTTATTGTCTAGGTTAAATTCAGGAGGATTTTAAATATGTTATTAAAAGGCTTAAAATTTGGTATGTTATTGCAACTGGCTGTCGGTCCTATGTGCCTGATGGTCTTTCGCACTTCAGCAACCTATGGAATTTTTATTGGTTTGTCTCTCGTTCTATCCATTGCAATTGTTGATTTCATCTACATAGCATTATCCGGCCTGGGAGTCGCGGCAATCATTAATAACCATAAAGTTAAATTTGTAATAAAGATATTTGGTTGTATGATACTAGTTTTATTCGGGGCGAATACAATAGCCGGAGCTTTTCATTCTACCTTATTACCAAGCATTAACCTGTTTTCTAATATATCTGGTAAGAGTATATTTGTTCAAGGACTTTTGTTAACTGCTTCCAACCCATTAACGATTATCTTTTGGAGCGGAGTATTTTCCACACAGATCATCGAAAATAACTATAATAAAACGCAGCTCTTCTATTTTGGTTTAGGATGCGTCCTGTCTACACTTTGCTTTTTATCTCTAATTGCTATTTTGGGAACAGTAATTAGTGGATTTCTAACACAGAATATTATTGAAATTTTAAATATATGCGTTGGAGCTTTTTTAATCTATTTTGGTATTCGCTTGCTGTTTAAAAAACAATAGCTCAAAAAATTATTCAATATAGTATTATAATTTCATAGTTTTTATAAATTGGTTTTGTGAGGATAATATATATGAAAGATAATATTGTGATTGTAACAACAGAACATTTGATTTTAAGAAGATATAAGAAAAACGATTTAAAAGATTTGTATGAATATTTATCAAACTCAGATGTGGTTAAATATGAACCATACAAGCCAATGACTATGAGTGAAGTGGAAAGCAATCTTGCTTGGAGAATTTCAACATATGAAATGATTGCAGTTGAATTAAAAAGTAATCATAGAATGATAGGAAATGTGTATTTAGGAAAAAGGGATTGTGAATCACTTGAAATGGGGTACGTATTCAATAAAGACTATTGGGGTAAAGGGTATGCGAAAGAAAGCTGTGAGGCACTAATGGCATTAGCATTTGCTGATGGAATTCATAGAATTTTTGCAGAGTGTGACCCGCAAAACATCGCTTCCTGGAAATTACTAGAAAGTTTAGAGTTTAACAGAGAAGCGCATTTAAAGAAAAACGTATACTTTTGGAAAGACGATAATAATAAGCCCATTTGGAAAGATACATACATTTATGCAAAATTGAATGAATAATACATTCTTAAAAACTGATGAATAATGCAGTTTTATATAATAAAAGCGAAATAGTAATGTTCCAGCTCTAAAAAGGCTTTTGTAAGGTTGACATTACATCAAGGTCCTTGTATACTCAATGTAAGGTAAACATTACAGAGAGGGAGCAAATTATGAAAAACAGAATCAGAGAACTAAGAGAAAATAAAGGGCTGACTCAAGAACAGTTAGGCTCGTTGGTAGGAACCTCCAGACAAGCGATTAACGCTATTGAGTCCGAGAAATTTGAGCCTTCCATTTGGCTTGCCTATGACATTTCAAAGGTATTTGAATGCTCCATTGAGGAGGTCTTTATCTTTGAAGAAAGCACAAGAAAATCAAGAGCAGAATGCAGTAGGAGGGACGCCAGTGGCTATTAGACAATTAAGATATCATAATGATCCGATACTTCGAAAAAAAAGCAAAGAGGTAACTGAGATTGATGATAAAATACGGCAAATACTAGATGATATGATGGATACCCTACACCATACAGAAAATGGTGCCGCTTTGGCAGCTAACCAGGTAGGTGTTTTAAAAAGACTGGTTGTTATTGATTATAATGGATATTACTTAAAACTAGTAAATCCTAAAATCGTAGAATATAGCGGTGAGCAAGAATGCATCGAGGGATGCTTAAGTTTTCCCAACCGTTTTGTAAAAACTATTCGACCTCAAAAGGTCACAATTCAAGCCTTGAATGAAAACGGCAAAGAGCTTCTGATTACGGAAGAAAATGAAATGGCCAAATGTTTTTGCCATGAACTTGAACATCTAGACGGTGAAGTTTTCTTGGATAAGGCAATCGAAGAAGTAAAATTTTAACACTATATCCCCTATTCGTAAAACAGGGGATATGATAATGCTCGTGTTCTCATAACTTGACTTGTATATATTTGCCCCAACTATCATAAGTATAGACAAAGACCTCTAGGAAGCGAATTATGAACCTTTTCTATATGTTGTTGGCAATATTGGCTGGCATTTTTACTACCATTGAGTCAGGTATCAACGCCCAGCTTAGCAAATATATAACCCCAAGTATGGCTACTCTCCACAGCTTATTTGTAGGCATGAGCTTCATCCTGTTGATAAATCTAGTGAATGGCAAGCTGAGCTATTATAACCGAATTACCACGGTGAAGCCCATCTGGCTGATAGGTGGCTTATTTGGTGCTTCTATTATCTACCTATCCTCCAAAGCTATTCCGGAACTAGGGATCACAAGTACCATCATTTTAATTCTATCAGGACAATTGTTAAGCGGGCTGGTTATTGATGCCCTTGCTAACGATGTTGAACTAAGTATTCGAAAGCTAGCCGGACTTATCATGTTCCTTATCGGTGCAATTATCTATCTTAAAGATTAAAATATAACTCTTTCAGATGAAACATTTTGCAAGCTATTACACTAATAGCTTTTGCAATAGAATTATAAATCTTGAAAGAGTTATTTTCATTTCTACAACAAATTCATTCTTCCATATGTTAGAATTTTTATAAGAACAACATTGACAGGCTAACGATTATTAGCTAAAATAAAGCTAACGATAATTAGCTAATAAAAGGGTGGATAAAATGCGTAACACAAAGGAACGTATATTACATGAAGCATTGTCTTTATTTTCTGTGAAGGGCTACGACGGTGTATCGATGTCAGATATCGCTGAGGTAGTTGGAATCAAGGCTGCTTCAATTTATAAGCACTATTCGGGGAAAGAGGATATTTTTAATTCCATTGTCCAGAGCTTCGAGGAACGTACGGAAAGTATCTTTAACCCTGCTTTGCTTGATCACAGCAAATATGGGAATATTTTGCCAACACAGCTGATTAGTATGATCAAACAGACCTTTCAGATCTATACCAGTGATCCTTTCTTATCAAAATGCAGAAAATTATTTATGATTAGTTCTTATGGAAGACCGGAAATTGGTGATGTGTATGCAAAATATTTCATTACGATGCCTATGCAATATCAGGCTGGAATATTTTCCGGTATTCAAAACTCCAAATCTCCTAAGACTAGAGCTCCTTCTATTATGGCATATCATTTTTATGCTCCGATTCTTATACTATTGCAGCAATGTGATTATGAGAATATCACACTGGATGAGGCTCTTGAACAGATCGAGTTATTGGTTAAGCAATTCACGGAGGTATATGAATTATGAAAATTGCAGTTATTCACGGGCAACTCCATAAGGGGAGTACCTATCATGTCACTCAAATGCTTCTAGAAAAACTTAATTGTGCCAAAGAAGATATCTCTGAATTTAATGTAAACCACATTGATTTTTGCGTGGGATGCTTTCAATGTATTATAAAGGGGGAGGATACTTGTCCCCATCGCAGTCAGTTTGGAGATTTAGTAACTGCTCTTGAGGAAGCCGACGTAATTATCATTGATTCTCCCACTTATGTTCTTAGTATGTCCGGTCAGCTTAAAACCTTCTTTGACCATATGGGATATCGTTATATCTCCCATCGTCCTCATCCCTCCATGAAGCAGAAAGTTGGAGTTGCTATTTCTACCACTGCTGGAGCCGGTTCAAATAAAACCACGAAATTGATTGCTTCCCAGATGTTCTGGTGGTCTATTGGCAAGATCTACCGCCTTCCAGTAACATCTGCTGCAATGAGCTGGAATGAAATGAGTGAACAAAGAAAAGCAAGAGCAGAACTTAAAGCAATAAAGCTGGCTAATGCTATTGAGAAAAAACTTGGACATGTGAAACCAGGAATCAAAGCAAGATTTATGTTCTTTATTATGAAACAGATGCATAAGGGGATGGATTATAGCCCACTTGATATGAAATTCTGGAAGGAACAGGGCTGGATTTGTTAAAAATTTTTGTATAAAAATAATATGCCACTTTATTCTTTATTGAATCAACAGATTATCATTGAAATGAATAACTAATTTACTCCCGTATAAATATATCAAAATCAGACACACTAAATTTATGATAATTAGGTAGTCACAAAGCTCAGAAATGCTGTGATTTCTTAAACAATGGGAGGAATTCATATGAGTAAACAGTCAAATCAAAAATATAGAAAAGAAAAAGAGTCAGAACATCTTAAAAAGGCAGGCGTTGATATTACTGCCCCCGGAGCTGTAAAAGATAAGTTAAATAAAGAAAAGCTTCACAATGAATATAATTCCTTTGCTAATCGCTCTGGAAAATAATTGCTACTTAAATTAAAAGCGAAAGGAATGAATCCTGTTTAAACGGTTCATTCCTTTTGCTCATTTTATTGCAATAACCTTTATATATCTTCTGCCATACGATACCCCACTCCAACCTCAGTGTGAATATATTTCGGTTCAGCAGGATTTATCTCTATTTTACGCCGTATGTTTGCCATATTTACTCGTAAAGCATTATGCTCATTCGTATATGGTCCCCAGATTTCCTTGCAAATATAGTCCAGTGTTAGCACTCTTCCTGAATTCCTCGCTAACAGCACCAGTATCTTATATTCAATCGGAGTCAAGTGAATCATTTCACCATTCATTGTTACTTTTCTTTTTTCAAGATCAATGACAAGCTCTCCAATATTAATCTTCTCTGTTTCTAATGGGTTGTAGCCCTTTTGCTGATGTCGTATGGCGGTGCGGATGCGCGCCAATAGCTCCAGCGTACCGAAGGGTTTTGTTACATAATCATCAGCGCCCAGGTCAAGGGCTTTCACCTTTTCTGTCTCATCACCTCTTGCAGTAACAACAATGATCGGTAGATCAGACCACTGACGGATCTTTTCAAGTACCTCCAGACCATCGATATCCGGTAGACCAAGATCCAATAAGATTAAATCCGGTCCGTTCGCTGCGGTCAACGAAACTGCCTCCTTGCCATTCTGGCACTTCAAAACCTGATATTCATTTGACATAAGTACCGAGGTCATAAAATTACTAATCCCTTTTTCATCCTCGACAATTAATATTAACTGTTTATTATTCATCATTATCACTTCCTGCTATGGGTAATATAAACCGGAATATAGCACCGCCGTCTATTTTATTCTCTGCTTCTATTTTTCCTCCGTGTGCCTGCATGATGGACCTACATATCGAGAGACCAATTCCCATACCACGAGAAGAATCTGAGGTTTTGCTCTTTCCGGAAGAATAGCCCTCGAACAAGGTAGGAAACTCCTCCGGCGTAATTCCCTTTCCATGATCACTTACTGTAAATACCGCATTATCTCCATTCTTTGTTACCAGTAGCTCAATTGGTGCATCCTTCTCGGAATGTTTAATGGCATTCTCCAACAGATTAATAATCACCTGTTCAATTAAGGTCGCATCCATGGGAACAAACAACAGCTCCTCGGGTACCTTTACCCTGATATGATACCCCTTGTATTTATTACGAACTCTGGTTAAGGATTCTGAAACCACCTCTTCTACTGCTTGAGGTGTTTTTCTTACGCTCATAGCTGTTTCATTTATTCGGGTAATGGATAGCAGATTTTCTACCATACGGATCAGCCACTGGGCATCTTCCTTAATATCCAATAATAGTTTATCATGGGTCTGTTCGTCAATGACTTTCTTATTATCAAGTAATACGGAGGATGCCCCTGTTATGGCTGTTAAGGGTGTTCGAAGATCATGAGATATGGCTCTAAGCAGATTGCTTCTCATGATCTCTTTTTCTGACTCAACCATAATCCGTCGTTGTTCATCAGACAGCCGCTGTCGCTCCAATGCCATTGCCACAAGGGAGGCAATCATTCTCAAAAATGTCCTATTATCATGATTCAGTGTACTTTCCTCTGCACAGGATATTCCAAGAACACCAAGAACATTGCCCTGAGACATAATTGGCATATAAAATCCCGTCGCACCCATTAAAGTATCTGTTCCTGCGCCTGCCCGCTTTTTGTTTACAAATACCCAGTGTGTTACTGCTTCCTCCTCCGGTGTTTGCAGAAGAGAGGGATCAACCTCGGAATCAGTTTGCATCACATAACCCTTCTTCCCATTTACCGGATCCTCGGTATAAAAAATTGCAGCTCTGCCAAAGATTGAGGTAACATACTCAATCGTAAGTCTTATGATATTATCCAGTCCTCTGGCAACCAAAAGCTTTTTATTAATCTCATACAATACTTCTGTCTTTCTTTCCCTGTTAACTGCTGCCTTTGCCTGGGTTTTTACACGGACTACCATTGTACTGGTCAGTAAAGCAACTAGCAGCATGATTAAAAAAGTGATAGGATATCCCGGCTGAATCGTATCAAAGGTTAGGTAAGGTTTTACAAAAAAGAAATCAAGGATTAGCACACTCAATATCGATGCCAGAATTCCATAGGCATAACCTGTTGTGACCTTTGATATCATCAAGACTGATAAAATGAATATCATAATGATATTGATATCCCCTGTATCGAATCTTTGCAAAAAAAGGGAGAATAACGTTGCGGCTGTCAGTAAGCCGCTGCACTTTAAGGTATCATTCCAGGAAAAATAAAAATTCTTCCGCCACTGGAACTGCTTGTGTATTTTATTTTTCTTAGTTAAATCATTGTCCGGAATAATATAAATCTCTGTATTAGTAAGCTCTTGGATTAATTGATCCTCCAGATCTGTTTTAAATAGTCCGGTAATGCTTCTTTTTCTTCTACTCTTTCCAATTACTATATTGGTTATCCCTGTTAGTCTTGCATATTCTGCTATGGTTGCTGCAACATCAATTCCGCTTAAGCTTACGATTTGGGCTCCAAGTTTTGCCGCTAGCTCCAAATGATCACGGACATTCTTTTGCTGCTCCGGAGCCAAATTACGATTATTCAGGGTCTCAACATATAATACCGTCCAGGGAGCATGAAATGCTTCTGCTGTTCTTGCAGCCCATCTGATACATTTTGCTGAGGATGGAGATGGGCTTATACATACCATAAAGCGTTGATTAATTGTCTTCTCATGGCTGTACTCATTCAGATTTTCATTACCAATTCGTTCCGCTACCTTTCTTAAGGCAATCTCTCTAAGTAGTCTTAGATTTTCCTTGGAGAAAAAGTTCTGCATAGCGGTAGCAGCCTGCAATGCCCGGTAAACCTTTCCTTCCTCAAACCTATGGAGCAGTTCTTCTGGAACAATATCAATCAATCGTACTAGATCCGCCTGGTCAAAGACGTAATCTGGTATCGTTTCCTTCACTGATATTTTTGTGATATTTTCCACAACATCATTTAAGCTCTCTATATGCTGGACATTTAATGTGGTGTATACGTTAATTCCCGCATTCAAAAGCTCCTCGATATCTTGATATCTCTTTCGGTTTCGAACCCCAGCTGCGTTGCTGTGAGCCAGTTCATCCACCAATATAGTCTCAGGGTGACGTTTTAATGCTGCCTCCAGGTCAAATTCCTTCAGCTGTATCCCTTTATAATCCAATTCCAGAGGAGGAATGAGTGGCAGCCCTTCTAATAGCTGCAGAGTCTCCGGACGGGTATGGGGTTCTACGTAGCCCGCTACAACATCCATGCCCTTTTTGAACTGTTCCTGGGCTTCATCAAGCATAGCATAGGTTTTTCCTACTCCAGCCGCATAACCCAAAAATATCTTCAGCTTGCCTCTTTCCTCAGCTTCCCCGGCTATGCTTTTTAAAAGCACATCCGGATCCGGCCGCTTATCACTGAATGTATCCATCTCACTCCTCCTTTCGTACTATTTATTTAGGCAATTTCGAAACTCAAAAATTGATGCTATTGTTATACAATTGATGCAAGTTCCTACACGAAATTTATTCTATGCAGACTGGATACTTTTATAATTCACCATCCAGGGCAAGATTTACCTTCAAAACATTGACCGTCGGTTCACCGAAGATTCCTAAATATCTCTCTGTTGTATATTTTTGAATAAGGTCTCTTACCACCTTTTCATCAATACCACGTACGATAGCAATCCTTTCAACCTGGTACTGCGCAGCTTCCGGTGAGATATTCGGATCTACACCGCTGCCAGATCCGTAAATTAAATCAGCTGGTATCTCCTTCTTATTATCAGGATCTAGGTCCTTCCACCATTTAATTCTCTCCTCTACCAGCTTTCTTAATTCTTCACTGGTCGCTGACAGATTAGAGGTTCCCATTGGCCGGCCTATCAAATATTCCGGTTCGGTAAACTGTTGTGCAATCAGCTCGGAGCCAAGCTTCAATTCTGTTCCATCTTTTCGTGTCACAGTAATAATACTACCATTTGCCTGATCTGGAAATATTAACTGCCCAATTCCAGTTATTAATCCAGTATACAATAAACCGCATAACACTGTAAATATCAGTATACAAACAATGGCTGGTCTAACTTCCTTTATTATTTTCTTCATATTCTTATCCCTCATACAAGACCGCACAGGGTCAAAATAATATCAATCAACTTAATTGCCAGAAACGGTGCGATAATACCTCCGAGACCATAGATCAGGAGATTTCGCGACAATAATTTGTTCGCTGGCAGTTCACGGTATTTCACGCCTTTAAGTGCAAGTGGAATCAAGGCAATAATGATTAGTGCATTATAAATAATTGCTGATAAAATAGCACTTCTGGTGCTGGTTAACCCCATGAAATTCAGAGCTGCCATCTGAGGATATATCCCAAAGAATAATACCGGAATGATGGCAAAATACTTTGCCACATCGTTAGCAACACTGAAGGTTGTTAATGCACCTCTGGTCATCAAAAGCTGTTTCCCGATTCGTACGATATCAATGAGCTTTGTAGGACTGGAATCCAAATCCACCATATTTCCTGCTTCCTTCGCTGCCTGGGTGCCCGAATTCATTGCTACTGCAACATCTGCTTGAGCGAGTGCAGGTGCATCATTCGTACCATCACCAGTCATTGCTACCATATGGCCTTTTGCTTGATAGTCACGAATTAGCTTTAGCTTTGCCTCCGGAGTCGCCTCTGCCAAAAAGTCATCCACACCTGCCTCAGCTGCGATGGCCGCTGCCGTCATAGGATTGTCACCGGTTATCATTATGGTCTTGATCCCCATCTTTCGCAAATCCTCAAAGCGTTCCTTAACTCCATTCTTCACAATATCCTTAAGATAAATAACACCTAGAATTTTTCCACCCTCTGCTACTACCAAAGGAGTACCGCCTTTTCCTGCAACCTCCTTGACGATATTGCTGCATTCTTCTGGATATACGCCTCCTTTTTGAAGGACATATTTTTGTATTGCATCAGCAGCACCCTTTCTCACCTCATTTCCCTGATAATCAATACCACTGATTCTGGTTTTTGCTGAGAATTCGATAAAGGTAGCATTCAGCTTTGACAAATCCCGTGCTCTAATGCCAAACCTTTCCTTTGCAAGTACTACGATACTCCTGCCTTCTGCAGTCTCGTCTGCTATGGAAGAAAGCTGTGCCGCATCAGCAAGCTCCTGTTCCTTTACCCCTGAAACCGGAATAAACTCACTGGCTTGTCGATTGCCCAGAGTAATGGTTCCTGTCTTATCGAGTAATAGAACATCCACATCTCCTGCTGCCTCGATTGCACGACCGCTCATGGCTAGAACATTTGCTTGATTTAATCGGCTCATTCCAGCAATCCCGATGGAGGAAAGCAAGGCAAATCAAAAGTGCGATGATATTGGTAATAGAGATCGCTGATCCACTTCCTGCTAACTTACTCGAAAAATCTGAAAAGGGCAATAAGGTTGCTGTAACCACTAAAAAGATGATCGTTAGAGTTACTAGGAGAATTTGCAGAGCAATCTCATTTGGTGTCTTTTTTCTGGAAGCACCTTCTACCATGGCAATCATCTTATCCAGAAAGCTTTCACCGGCCTCCGCCGTTACCCTGACCACCAACCAGTCAGAGATCACGGTTGTACCACCTGTCACAGCACTTCGATCGCCTCCTGACTCCCGAATAACCGGTGCCGACTCCCCTGTAATTGCACTCTCATCCACAGAGGCTACACCATCGATTACCTCTCCGTCCATAGGAATCTGATCTCCTGCAGACACATAGAAGATATCACCACGCTTTAAGTTATTTGAAATAACCTCTGAATAATCCTCATGATTTTCAGGAGCTTTTAACTTCTTTGCTTTTACATCCTTTCTTGCACTTTTAAGAGAATTAGCTTGGGCTCTTCCCCTCCCTTCTGCAATTGCTTCTGCAAAGTTCGCAAATAATACGGTAAACCAAAGAATCAAGGCAATTGCTAAGGTATACCAGGCACTTTCATCCTTGATACCAAAGAAACTAAGCAGATATAGCAGAGTTGTCATAATTCCGCCAATATACACTACTAACATAACTGGGTTTTTGATTTGTACCATTGGTGATAGCTTTATAAAGGATTGCTTTATCGCCTCTACCCATATTTTTTTATCTATTTTTTTATTCATAACATCACCCTATTTCATAGTTGTAAAATAATCCGCAATGGGTCCAAGAGCCAAAGCCGGAAGAAAACTAAGCGCGCCAATAATCAATATAATAGAAATGAGTAAACCAACGAACATCGAATTATTTGTAGAAAGTGTTCCTTCCGTGGCTGTCACTGTCTTCTTGTTCGCCAGGTTACCTGCCAGATAGATCGTAGCAATCATCGGTATATAACGAACGATAATCATAATAACTCCTCCTATCACATTGGTAAATACCGTATTTGCGCTATATCCTCCAAAGGCACTTCCATTATTATTGGCCATGGATGTGAAGGCATAAAGCACTTCCGAAAACCCATGTGCTCCACTGTTTGTCAACCAGGAGAATACCTGAGGATTCATAACTGCTGCCGCTGTTCCAAGAAGGGTCAGCAGTGGTGGTGCAAGGATGATTAAACAAACCATCTTCATATCAAAAGGCTCTATCTTCTTACCCAGATATTCGGGGGTTCGACCAACCATAAGTCCGGCAATGAAGACGGTAAGTATTACAAAACCAATCATTCCATATAATCCGCTGCCAGCTCCACCGAATACAATTTCTCCGAGCTGCATCAGGAACATGAGTACCATTCCTCCAAAAGGAGTGAAGCTATCATGCATGGAATTTACTGAGCCATTGGAAGCAGCCGTTGTCGCCGCTCCCCATAGCGCTGATCCTCCGATGCCATGAACCGTCTCTTTACCTTCCATATTCCCTATTCCACTAACTCCGGAATAAGAAACTACTCCATATTTTTCACTGATCGTTACAAAGATCAGTGCTGTAATAAATAAAACCATCATTACCACTAATATAGTTCTTCCCTGCTTTGAATCCTTTACTGCACGGCCAAAGGACACGCATAGTGATGATGGTATCAGCAAAATAGCCAGCAGCTCCAATAAATTTGAAAAAGCAGTTGGATTCTCAAGTGGATATGCGGAATTCATCCCGAAGAAGCCACCGCCGTTGGTCCCCAGCTGCTTAATGGCAATCTGACTTGCAGCCGGTCCCAAAGGGATGATCTGTGATACACCATCTTGCACGGTACTAATCTCCGTATAAGCGAATAAACTCTGTACCACACCCTGGGATATTAATAGGATTGCTAAAATGAGTGATAAGGGGAGCAGGATGTATAAAATTGATCTGACTAAATCATGCCAGAAGCATCCAATGGTTTTCTTATTCCTTGAGACAAACCCTCTAATTAAGGCAAATAGAACTGCAATGCCCACTCCAGCAGAAATAAAGTTCTGTACTGTCAACCCAGTGGACTGTGTAAAATAGGATAATGCACTCTCTCCGGAATATGCCTGCCAATTTGTATTTGTAACAAAGCTCGCTGCTGTATTAAATGCTAAATCCCAGCTAACCGCTTTCATCTGCTCCGGATTAAAGGGCATAACTCCTTGAATTAACTGCAGGATTAATAACAGCACAAATCCAATGCCACTAAATACGAGTACACTCATTGTGTATCTTCCGGCGCTCATCTCATTCTCCACACGAATTCCGAGCAGGCGATAAATCCCCTTTTCCACTGGTCTTAGTACATAGGACAGGAATACTTTTTGTCCCGACATCACCTTATCAGTATAAATTCCTAAGGGTATCGAAATACCCACCAGCAGGATTAAAAACACAATATTCTGTAACCAAATCATACTCATAAATTCTCACCTTCAAACAGCACATAAAATAGATAACAGAGTAACACCAGTCCTACAACTGCCGAACCTATCATAACTATTAACATACATCATCACTTCCTATCCAATAATTAATATAATACTTATATCCTGCGATCGCGTAATTGCTTAGCCTATCCAACGGTTTCCTTTGATTTATTTGATGGCTTTTTCTAAGCATCTTCATTATATCGGAATTGCTATTAGGGAGGTATTAAGATTTCGATAGTCCCTATTAAGGTTCTATTAAGACATTTATGGCGTAAGAAAAGGGCTTTTTGCCTTTAATCTCTTATAAAAGATTGCTCATTTCCATATTTTGTGTTACATTGTAAAGGATTTAGTTAAATTCTTTTTAAGAAATGAGGTGAAGCAGTATAAACCCAAAAAGTAAATATGATATCATCGGAGCAAAGTACGCTTTGCGCGGCATCTGGTATGCCTTAAAAACAGAGAAAAACTTAAAAATAGATCTTGTAATTACCGTTGCTGTTATAATTGCAGCCTATCTTTTGTCCGTTTCTAAGGTAGAGCTACTTCTCCTTGTAATTGCAATCTGCCTTGTGCTGTCTGCCGAGATGATGAATACTGCAATAGAAAAAGTAGTTGATTTAATCTGTATTGATATCCTAAAAGAGCATCTTCAATTGAAGGAATTTAATACCCTGGCTAAGTTAGCCAAGGACATCGCTGCTGGCTCCGTCCTTGTGACTGCTGTTATGGCTGCTATTATTGGCTTGGTGATATTTATTCCTAAGGTATACGCCCTATACTAGTATGTAATGTTTTCATAGGCAATTGCGAAACACTATAGTTTGTGAAATTTTTCATGCAACTGATGCAAATTCCTTCGCTCCATGCTGTAAAGTGCCAAAATTGGCACGGCTAAATTTCGCTCAGGAGCATGCATTAATTGTATGAAAAATAGCAACAGTTTTTGAGTTTCGCAATCGTCTATAATGTTTTCAATATGAAAGAAAAATGTATGGAGGAAAGATTATGAATGGAAAAAAGATACGTATTGTAGGTTTATTCGCTTTTTTTGCTCTATGTCTGGTGGCGATACAACCACACTTAACACAGGCTGCAACCACGAACAAATTCGTTATTGAGGATGGTGTGTTAATTTCTTACACAGGCTCTGAGAAGACTGTAACCGTCCCAAGTAACGTAAAAGAGATTGGAAAACGTGCCTTCTACAATAACCGCACTGCTAAAAGCATAGTTTTGCCGGATAGCGTAACCATATTGGGTGAAGAAGCCTTCTCTAATTGCAACGCATTGCAAAGTATTTCTCTACCTTATAACATAAAAAAAATCCCTTATAGAGCCTTTACTCAATGCTCTAATCTTAAAACCATTAAATTACCAAGCCAGCTTACATCAATCGGTGATGAGGCCTTTTCGGGATGCTATTATTTATCAAAAATTACGCTTCCCTCTAAAGTCACCTTTCTTGGTGTGGACGCCTTCAATAACTGCTATCAAATGAAATCCTTCGCAATTCCAGCAGACAGTAAATTAAGCTGGATTTCCAGAAGAGCTTTTCAAGGCTGCAGTAGTTTAACTTCCATTACATTGCCAAAGCGTATGACCTCCATTGGCAAACAAGCCTTTAAATATTGTTACAAACTAAAAAGCATAAACCTTCCTAATGGAATTACGAAGGTACAAAGCGAAACCTTCTATGGTTGCAGTTCCCTAAAAACGATGGATATACCTGACACTGTTACTGAACTGGAACCTTCCGCCTTTGCTCACTGTAATAAACTTACAAAGGTAAATATACCAAGCAAAGTAACGAAAATACCGGAAGCCACCTTCCTACAGTGCCTTTCACTAACAAATATCACTTTGCCTGCAGGTGTATCTGAAATAGAGGATTCCGCCTTCAGCGGCTGTTCCTCCTTAAAGAGCATTGACCTTCCAAGCTCTTTAAAAACGATTGAAAAGAATACCTTTAGTGACTGTAAAAAGCTTAGTAGTATTCAAATTCCTGATACCGCCACCTATATTGGAGCTGGAGCCTTTTATAACTGCTCTGCCCTTACTTCCATCGCTTTACCTTATAAATTGACGGGTATTGGAGATAATGCGTTTGCAAACTGTTCACAGCTATCTGAAATCACGATCCCACAAAATGTAACTGAGATTAGCTCAAACCTGTTCAGTAACTGTACCAGATTATCAAAAATCACCTTATCCAATAAGACCACTTCAATTGGTGATAATGCATTTTCCTCCTGCTACAACCTGGCTACGATCAATATACCTTATACCTTAAAGCAGATCGGTCGTTATGCTTTTTCCCAGTGCCACCAATTGGATCTGATCACCTTACCGGATACTGTAACAAGCATCGGCCGTTATGCTTTTTCGGAATGCGTTAATTTAGGAAAAGTCGTCCTCTCTGACAATATTACAAACATTGCAGAAGGAACCTTTGACGGCTGCTCCTCTTTGAGCAGTATTAACTGGCCTTCACAGCTAGAATCCATCGAATTTGCTGCTTTTAGAAATAATAAAGCCTTAACAGTAATTAAGCTTCCAGAAGGCGTAATTTCTATCGGCTCCCATGCCTTCCGTGGATGCTTACTTGTTGATAGCGTAACTCTGCCGGATTCACTTCAAACCATAGGCGGATCCGTATTTACCGGTACGAAATGGATTAAAAATAATGTTAAGAATGATATGGTAATTGCTAATAATGGATTTTTGGTAAGATATGTAGGTAAATCCAAGGAGTTCTCAATTCCGAAGGATGTTTCTTTCATCGCACCTTATGTCTTTTATAATAATCGCTATATAGAAAAAGTAATTATTCCGGATGATATCACCGTAATAACGAAAGGTAACTTCGCCCATTGTGATAATCTGAAGAAGGTTATCCTGCCTGCAAGCCTTAACTCCATTGAGGATGTTGCCTTCTCCTACTCAACTGGTATTACTGAGATTGATTTTCCTGATTCCCTTACCCACATTGGTAAAAATACCTTTACTAACTGCGGCTTTCAGACTCTGCGACTACCAGAGAATCTGACCAGCCTGGCAGGCTCCAGCTTTTACGGCTGCCATAATCTTGAAGAGGTGTATCTCCCCAGTAGCTTGACAACGATAGAAAGAAATACCTTCTACTGGTGCGAGAAGCTAACAAAGATTCATATTCCAAGCAGTGTTAAAAGCATCGGTGCAAGTTCCTTTAAGTACTGGGGAGCTGATCAGACCATCTATTGTCAGGAAGGTTCCTATGCACATAAATATGCACTTGCGAACGACTTCCTTGTAGAATACGAATAGGTAATGATCAAAAGGGTTAGCATATTTGCTTTTTCTGTGTTAAAATAAATTAGGTACCTAAATATTTTTTCACAAGAGGTTATATTATGTTCAGATTTTACTTTGTTATTATCACCGGTATTTTGTTTAATCTATATTATCTTCCGCTAATGTGGTATTATGGGAAGCATCCCGAGAAATTTAGCGAAGCTGATTGCTATAGGGTTGGAAAAAATCTGGTAAGATTAATAAAGCATCGAGGTGGTATTGACACCATTACAACAGGAATAGAAAACCTACCGAAGACCGGTGGGTACATTATGTACTCTAATCACCAAGGAAAATATGATTCCCTTGGTATTATCAACTCACATAAACAGCCCTGTACCGTTATTATGGATAAGAGTACCGGGGACGAGTTAGTCCCTGGACTTTTTGTTCATTTACTGAAGGGTAAGAAATTAGATAAACAAGATCCCAGGCAACAGGTGGAAGTGATTGGGCAGGTTATTAATGAGATCAAGGATGGAAGAAAGTATCTTATCTTCCCCGAAGGTGGCTATACCGATAATAAAAATACCCTGCAGGAATTTCACAGTGGCTCCTTTAAAATACCCTTAAAATCAAAATGCCCTATCATACCGGTTGCAATTTATGATTCCTATAAGCCCTTTGGTGAAAATTTCATTGGCCGCGTTACTACTCAAGTACATTATTTGGAACCAATAAATTATGACCAATATAAAAAATTAAAATCGAAGGAACTCGCGGATTTGGTTTACTCCAGAATTAACAAGAAGATGCTAGAGCTTAGGCGTTGCCAATTAACGGAATATGAAGAGGTTGAGGAAGAGGATTTCTTTGAAGATCTTTTGGAGGATTGCACTCCTGTTCATAATATCCGATAAAGAACTAGTTTCCAAAAGCACAGGGGGATAGAAACAATGATCTTATTAGTGGTTGATACACAGAAGTTAATTGTCACCGAGAAACTCTATAAATTTGATGAATTGATAAGTAATATTAAGTTGCTATTAAACGCGGCAAGAAATAATCACATTGAGGTTATTTATGTACGACATGACGACGGTATTGGTGAGCAACTAACAAAGGGCAATGCAGAATTTGAAATCTATGATGAATTTACACCGAAGAATGCTGAGAAAATCTTTGATAAGACTGTGAATAGTGCCTTTCGAAATACCGGTCTGTTAGCTTATCTAAGGGATAGACAGGAAACCGATATCATGATTGTTGGCTTGCAGACTGATTATTGTATTGATGCAACGATTAAATGTGGCTTTGAACATGGGTTCCATATGATTGTACCGGAGCATACAAATTCCACTGTGGATAATGAATTTATGACCGGTGAACAGACTTATCACTATTATAATAAAAAGATGTGGAATAAAAGATATGCTCAATGTATTCGTATGGAAGAGGCTGTTCGATTACTGCAAAATCTCGCTTGATTTCAACTAGTATGGTTTCAACTAGTATGATTTCAAGTCACATGATTTTAAACTCACATGATTTTAATATAATAAATGCTTCAGACAAACATTGTAATAAGCATATATAAAAAATCGCTCCTTATCATATCTCCAATCACATAATTGGAATATGATAAGGAGCGATTTTTATAGCAGTTCTTGGCTTTAACCTTACGAGGAGTCAATGCTGCCGAATAACTAGATACCCTTAAGACTATCCTTAAGCTGCTCTACTTTGGTACATCCAACAATGGCAAAGCCATTTACTTCATTATCTATGATATATTCTAAGCAAGCCTGGGTAGGCGTGATATTTTTTGCTTCACAAACCTTTAATAAATTCTGATAGCGTTTCACATTCTCTTCACAATAGTACTTTTTATGCTTATCGGCAATATCCGATAAATCTGGCTGATATCCTGCTGAAAATAATCCCCCTGCCTGAGAAGTAAAGGCTAATACAGGTATTCCGGACTTAAGATATAACCGATACTGTTGGTCATCCATACATACAACGGTATGATCCCCGAAGATTTCTTTCGAACAGTATGCATAGCTCCATTGAATCTGGGAAGCTACAAATGGTGTCTTTCCATTCGCCAGAGCATATTCATTCGCTTCCAGAATTCTTTCTATCCTCCAGTTGGAGGCACCTAACATCTTCAGTCTTCCTGCTGCCACATGTTCATGAAGGCTATCCATTATGCTTTTCACTGGAACCTTTTCATCATCCCGATGAAGAAAATACAGGTCAATATAGTCTGTTTGCAGAGCTTTTAGACTTTCTTGAACATCATAATTGATCTCATCTGCGGAAAGACGGGAGGTAAGCATATCTGATATTGCAGGATGAGAACCCTTGGATATGATATAGAGCTCGCTTCTTAAAGCTCGCTCCTTCATCCATTTACCAACAGTCTTTTCACTGGCACCGGAGCCATTCTCAAGAAACTCACAATATATTCTAGCCGTATCAATGACATTTCCACCCTGGCTGCGATAATAGTCCATCGCTTGAAAGGAAAGCTCCTCGGACATAACACTTCCAAAAGGGAACGCCCCCAGTATCACCTTTGCAAACTTATGTGAGTTACCAAATTGATCCTTAATTACTCCATATTTCATACAGTCACCTCATTAAATGCTTTACTTTTAGTATCATTCTAATTATAGAATATTGTGGTTATTTTGCATAGAATGAATTCCCCATATACTGATACCTGCAGCCATAGCCGTTGAATAAACAACAAAGAGAACATATGGTAGAATACTTCCTTGATTATGTTCAGGATTGATCAAAAAGAGGTTAAAACATAAATTTCCTGTAAAATGCCAAATAGATGCCGGAATAACATTCCCTTTTGAAAGTTTTGTTATCCAGTAATAGCTATAGCTTTCTACGATACATGCGAGTAGGAATAAAATTAATGGTGCTGATGTAGATCCTAATAAAAAGAAATGATAATGCCATAATGCCCATATACACCCCAAAACAATAGGAGTTATGATGTAACCAAAATGCTCGTTTAATTTATCTTGTAAAAAGCCTCTCCATCCAAGCTCTTCTGCTATTAATGCCCACAAAATTATAATCAGTTTTTTCACAGAAATACTTGTTATAAATGGCGTAGTATCCATAAAAATGAGTGAAGTTAATTTTGTGATTACTAAAACAGTTATGGGAAGTAATACCGCTAATAACAAGTATGACTTTCTAATATTATCAGAATAACATTTCCGTAAAAAAGTACGACGCATATCACTTTTACCCCAAATTGAGATTACAATCAATGCAGAGAGTGTTGGTGTCATTGCTTCAATACCATACATAATAAAATATAACGTTCCAGATTGAAAAAGGCTAACATATTTCATTAATAATACGCATATAAGGGGTATCCCAAATGTAAATATTAAAAAGAGTGTAACATACTTCTTGGCGTTTTCATCCTTCATTTATTTATCCTCAGAGGAAATACTAGTGCCAAGCCTGACACCAATTTCTTTCCAAACCTTTTTATTAGGGTTACTGTAATTCAGTAGTTACTGTAGTGTTATTTCCTACAGAACCAATCATAGCTAGTTTGCCATAATTAGGTTTTGATTTGCTCCATTCATATGTGATGCCATATTCAGTGCCGTCTGTTTTTAAAATATCCATAAGTAGCATTGGACAATCTAGTGTTATTGTTCTTTCACCGGTGTCGATTTCAATCTCTAACTTTTGATCATCTATACTTTTTATGCTTGCAATACATGAGGTAGAAACTGTCTGTGACTGATTAAGAAAATAACTAAATTGTGCAATACTAAAAACCAACAATAAAAAAAGTAAAAACAAATTTGACCTTATTTTCTTACCGCGAACACTCCTGATCAATAGTACAAGAAGCCAACCAAATGTGAATAAAAAACATATGAATGGAATTAATGAAAACATTTCATGAACGTTATAACTAAAAATGGTATAAATGCCGTACCTAGCCATCGCTGAATCACAACTATATAATATCCACAAAATAAGCCCTATCAGTATTACAATTATATTTCGACTACTTTTTTCTCCCATTATACTCTATTCTATCCTTCCTCAATTTTGAACTTCCAAATATTATATTATCACAATTGAAATAAATAATAAACAGCATTCAAATCCGCGATCCTTGCAGTGTCTTTGGTCGGTAAAGCTCCTGCAAATACTATTCTTCCATTGATAGGCTTGAAGGTTGTAACGGAATAAAAAGAGCTAGACAACTCGTTTGTCTTTTTCGTCTTACTCCATGTATTAACTTTCGTATATGG
This sequence comes from Bacillota bacterium, assembly GCA_023386815.1. Classification (GTDB taxonomy): domain Bacteria; phylum Bacillota; class Clostridia; order Lachnospirales; family Lachnospiraceae; genus Mobilitalea. The sequence continues at coordinate 6,569 of JAEWIZ010000010.1, read as the reverse complement.
TAGCTATATCTTGTATTCTACGCTTCATTTCTGTGCGGATATGTAACGGCTCTAAACACTCACATTTATCCCCAAAACTGAAAAGAATATTGTAGTAGTATTCGTTCTCTATGAAAGGAAAACTAACAATGTAATGCTCATCATCGTCTGGCGAAAAGTGATCATAAGTGCAATAATCAAGTACCCTGTCCATGACAGATTTATGAATACGAATTTTGATTTTTGTTTGCATAGTAGCCAAAATATCAGTAAAATCTAACTGCTGTTTTTGATAATCTCGTGGCGTAAAAGATTCCTCTTGTATTTGTAGGTTTGATGTGCGGGATAGTTTAAATAAGCGAAAATCATTTCTTTTATGGCAATACCCTTGCCAATACCAATGACTACCTTTCAATATAAGCTGATACGGCTCGGCTGTTCGTGCGGTTTTATTTCCGTAGCGGTCTGTATATTCAAACGAAAGTAGCTTGCTTTCCTGTAAAGCTGTTTTGATAATTTCTAAATATGGTTGTATGTTCCTGTTGCCCATCCACGGACTTAAATCTATATATATTTGATTTGCTTTGAACTCAATGTCTTTCGCTCTATCGGCGGGGATAAAACTCTTGACTTTCGCAAGGGCGTTTACCAGTTCATCACCTCGTATCATCCCCGAAAGACTGGAAAGCCCCATCAAGATAGCTGAAAGGTCGGCAGTCGAAAAAACCTTTCTATCAATCTTGTATTTCTGCATGATTTCAAAGCCTCCGCCCACTCCCGATGCCCCTCGAACAGGAATACCCGCCATGTTGATAGTGTCTATGTCGCGGTAGATTGTACGGGGTGAAACTTCAAACATATCTGCTAACTCCTGTGCGCCTATACGCTTTTTATCAAGGAGTATCATAATAATGCTAACAAGCCTGTCAACTTTCATCTGATAACCGCCTTCCCAAATTTCTCGTCATCATTATAGATTGTTGCCATACTGTTGTCAACAATTACAAGATATAATAAAAAAGCAAACAAATCAATCTACCTATTAGGAGGAAGCACTATGCAGAAAAAGGCCTTAGTAATAATTGATATTCAAAATGACATAACAAAGAATTACAAGGAGGTTATTGGTAATATAAATAAAGCTATTGATTGGGCAGTCAATAATAATATTCATGTTATTTATATAAGGCATGAAAATTTATCAGCGGGTACGAGGACTCTTAAACCCAATACACATGGGTCTGAATTAGCTTCAGACTTGAAAATAGTATCAAAAAATGTTTTTACAAAATACAAAGGAAACGCATTGAGCTGTGAAGAATTTACAGATTTTATTAGTAAAAATGAAATATTTGATTTCTACATAGCAGGAGCAGATGCTGTTGCCTGTGTTAAATCAACCTGTTACAACTTACGCAAAGCAAATTATGGGGTTAATGTCCTATCAGATTGCATCACCAGTTATGATAAAAGGAAAATTAACGAAATGCTACGTTATTACGAAAGTAAAGGTAGCAAGATTATTTGTTTGAATGACCTATTAATCTAAGCTCTTTTTATATTAACCGCATAGTGCGCGGGGGCGTTTTTTCGCCCGCCGCTATACTCTTTTATCGGTCAATGCCGTGCCCCCTACGTGGTTGCTGTTCGCGCTGTTCCTGTCACATTATACTGTAAACATTCTTAGCGTAACTTATTGTCATAGAAATATCTTTTATGAAGGGTTATATAGTGAAATTGACTATTTTGTACGAAAAGGAACTTATTTATAAGGGTGAAAAACGGGGTGAGTTTTTTTGGACTTAATTACAGAAGCGATTATTATGTGGATGAGCAACAAAAAGAAAAACCCTTGAAAATCAAGGGTTTTATCCTTACTGTTTCATCTAATAATCTTTCAATTTCTGTAACTATTTATATGTCCAACCGTATCAGTATGTGAGAATTCTTAAGTAGTCAATCTCATATTCAGAAATATCCATTGCACTTACGTTAAATCCTTGTTTTGAAAAAAACAGCATCTACTCTTTTTCAAAGGTATTGTGATTAAAATACAATTTAATAATTTCCAGTTGTAACTATATCTGATGTAATTGGTAGTGAATCAAGAATGTTTTCAATCTTATTCATTTGCTTAAAATTAACAAACTCAATCATTAATATACCATTTCCTATTGTATCACTCTTAAAGGCTATATGAGTAATTATATTTTTACCATCTTTACTCTTCAGTAAAGTACATATAATTCCTCCTTGATTTGTATAACTAGATTGAATGTAATTGCTAAGATCTTTCTTATCATCAATCAAATGAATCACTCCTGGATTATCTTCAAGTGAATCTACTGGAGTAAACCTAAAATATATAGTTTCACTGAAGTTATCAGTTTTCGTATATTCCGGAAAGAAATCACCTTGAATACTTTGAAAAGCAGTATTATCCTCGTAAGTCGCCTTGTAATACCTAAATCCGCCCTCATTTAGTAAGTAATCGTCGTATATCATACTTGGTACCAAATTAGGAAAGTTCGTTTCAGCAAATGCTTCATCTCCACTGATACGATCTATTTCATGACGCTCCGGATCTGGCACATAAGGTGCTAAAAATTTAGAACCATCTTCAAAAGTATAATAACCATCCTCATCCATTTCTAAGATGTTGCCATTGGTATCTCTAAGTAAACCTATCATTTTATTTCCTTGACCAAAATTCTTCCGTACTTCATCTTTGGGGATCCTTTCATATACATCTTCATAATCAATCATATCTTTCGTCATAAAATTCACCTCGGTTGGAAACGATTTAACGTACATACCAGCTGCCCATGCAGTACCCGTTCCGAATATAACCAATGCCAAAAAAGCAATTACCATTTTTGAAATACCGTGGTGCATGACTTTTTGAGATATAAAATACCCCATTCGCTTCCATCCAGCAACAAAATAATTCTTTATCTGATTTGTATTATATAACAATATTGTATTTGCAATTTTTTGATCCATAATTTCATCCATAATAGGTTTTTTTAATACTTTTTTCAACTCGTTTTCTTTCATATTCCTTCCTCCATTTCAATTTTCAACAGCTCTCTTCCACGTTTCAATCGCATTTTAACGGCAGATTCTGACAAGTTGAGTATTTTGGAAATTTCAGATATTTTGTACCCCTCAATATAATGTAGAAGTATTATTGTTTTATACTTAATTGGTAAACGTATGATGTCCGACATTATTTCCTTTTCATTTTCCTGACAATAGTATTCTTCCAGTCCATCAATTGGTACCTTCATTCTATTCCAGAAATTCTTCACATGATTTTTACACAAATTAATCGTTATCCGTATTAACCACCTTTTTTCATTTTCATCTTGTTCAAATTTAGGAGCATAATAACACAATCGAATAAACGCTTCCTGGATCACATCTTCACAGTCATATTTATTTCCCAAATATGACATTGTGATTTGGAATACCATATTCTTGTATTTATCATACTTTTCCAAAATCAATCGTTCTGCAGTCCCTTGTTCAATGCACTGTACAGTATCCATCTCCGTCCTCCTTTCACTAATAAGACAACTGGACAAGATAAAAAGTCACATTTTATATGTAATATTTCTACAAAAATTAATTTCCCCAATAAAAAAACAGAGATAGAAACCTCTGATTTTGTCAAATGCAAGCAATTCATCCGAATTCTATATGCGAATATCTCCTGGCGACTATCCCTAATATGTTGATATTAATCGTTCATATGATTTAATTCACTATTGCTACCAATTTTGACCACAACATATTCTATCATACCAAAATCTCATCGTCTACTTTAGACCCATAAAATGTAATATGTATCAAGCACTTCAGCAGGCTCTCTCAATCTGCCAATAAGAATTCTTTGGAGAAGCAATTGAGGCATATCATGAGAAACAAAAGATCTATACAACAAGTCACTATCTAAATAAATATAGTGTACTCAAGTGTACTAAAAAATAAATGTAACAAAAAAACACGCAAGTCCTTTACTTATACGGATTTGCGTGTTACCTTTTAGAGCGCGAGATGGGATTCGAACCATAATCCCATCCTACAAATACTTAAAAATAAAGGGGATTCATCTTAGTCCCTTTCTAAAAATGATAAGGTCTCCTTTACAAACTGTGTTTGATTAGACAACATTGCAGGATGCCCTCCATGCTCGAATAGATAAAAATCACCATGCCCAATTTCTTTTATCATTTTTGAGTATATCTTTTTATAGAACTCTGAATCCACACTTGTAATAAATTCATCTTCGTTACTGCCTGTCATTAAAATATCTGCCTGTAAAGTAGAAAGTGGCTTATGAAAGAACTTTCCAATCCATTTTGAGTGCTCCAAAATCGCATTTGTATCATTATCGACAACACTTTCCCAGTCATCACCATGCATCGCCTGATAAAACATTCGTGCTCCCTCGTTTTGTTTGGAGAAATCTCTGTCATTAAAGATATTTGCAGTAAAAGCAGTGATTGCATTTGTACCCTCAAAACTATCTGCAATAACTTTACTAACAAGTTCTGGTCTCTCTAAGGCAATATTGATGGCAACTAATGCACCACCACTGCTACCTAGAAGAAATACGTCATCATATTTTTTTTGAGATATAAATTCAATTACCTGTTGAGCTTCTTCATACCATAAATCAACAGGAAATTTATCAAGTCTATCAGATTTTCCGTGTCCTAAAAAATCAATTAGAATTACTTTGTACTTCTCGGCATATTGGTTGGTAATATTCAAAAACATTTTTGAGGATGCAGTATTTCCATGCAACAGTATCAATGGTTTTCCTGTTCCTATTTCTTTATAAAATATATTTTTAGATTGATAATTATAGTATGACATAATTTGCCTCCTGATTTTTTGTGTATTTTATAAGCGTAAAATCAACAAGGCTATCCTAATTTAAAATATAAGTAGCCTTGCTACTTAATCCAAATTCCCATCATTCTTTCTCCTTTCAAGTTTCTGTTTATAATTAAGTATATCTAATAAAGTCAGAATTACAAGTATGTATTTGAAGAAGGAAAATGTTTCAGAGTATCGCTTTATCTCTCTTACTGACGTAGCAAAGGATATCATAAGTAAAACTAGAGAGCTTAATCCCGAAGGTGAATTTATCTTTAAAAAAAATGAGGGAGCGAATAACTGCAAGAGCTGAAACCTATTGTTTTAGTCAATATTGCAGAGATGCAGGAATTTCATACAAAAGTCCTCGATACCGTCAAGTATTTTTCGCAAATTCAAAATTAGCCGTTTGGTTACCGGTATTTAGCCGGCTATGTAAGCTGCTTCATCAGCAGATTGCATTTGATCTAAATGCTTCATGTTCATGTAGAGCTTAGCACCCCACTGGGTTCCAGCTACATGACGAAGACGGGCACATACTAGCATTAGGGCTGATTGCCCATCAGGAAATGTACCTACTACTTTTGTGCGTCGCTTTATTTCACGATTGAGACGCTCAATCGCATTGTTGGTCCGAATACGATTCCAGTGTTCATAGGGAAAGCTCATGTATGTTAAGGTTTCTTCAATACCATCCTCAAGCTTTTTGGCTGCTTCTTTGAGCTTCATGTTCTTTAGCTCATCAGTGACCTGCTTTGCCTTTTCCTGGGCATGGATTGCCTTAAGCATTTTTGCTACGAACTTCATCCGGCTACGGGGAGTTACGGAGAAAATATTTCTGTAGAAATGAACTGTACAACGCTGATATTTGGCATCTGGAAATACTTCAGGAATGGATTCGAGCATACCAAGGTTTTTGTCTCCGATAATCAGTTGGACACCTTTGAGGCCTCGACCTTTTAGCTCAATGAGGAAGTTCCTCCAGCTTTCCTTGTCTTCCTTCATACCCTCTGATGCACCGATTATTTCTCGATAGCCATCTTCATTTACGCCAATGGCGATTAGAATGGATACGTTCTCGTATTCACCGCCCCAACATCGTTTCAAGAAAATACCATCTACGAAAACATAGGGATAGTTTCCACCATGCAGAGGTCGATTACGCCATATTTCGATGTGTTCATAAGCCTTCTTGTTTAGGTTGCTGATGGTTCCCGGAGATACCTTAGTTCCCCAAAGTGCTTCCGTGATATCTTCAACACGGCGAACGGAAACTCCGGCTAAATACATTTCGATGAGGGCTTCTTCAACAGAGCATTCACGTCTACGGTAGCGTTCGATAATAGCTGTTTCAAATGGAATACCCTTGAGTTTAGGGACATTCAACTTAACTTCTCCGGACGTAGTAACCAAATTTCTCTGATAATGGCCTGATCTGTAACCCTGACGATCTCCAGAACGCTCGTATTTCTCAGCATTAACGAGTTCATCTGCTTCCTTATCAAGCAGGGCATTGAGGGTTTCCTCAACGCTGGAACGGACTAAATCTTTTAATTCTGTTTTGATTATTTCTTCGTTTAATTGTATAATGTTATCAGACATGTTTCATAGCCTCCTTTGGAAGATTTTGTGTGGTAACTTTATTTTACCAAACGGCTATGGAACATGTCCATTTTTTGTTAAATTGAATTTGCGAAATTAAT
>JAEWIZ010000031.1 GCA_023386815.1 Bacillota bacterium | reverse complement strand
GCTATGTCAATATCTATGAGAAATAGATTTGTATCTGTAAATGTTATTTTGAAGAGCCGTGTGCGAGAAAGCCGCACGCACGGTTCTGAATAGGAGTTTATACCGTGAGGTGTGAATTTACTAAACTAAATTAGAAATAAAATAACCTATATCTTAAAAGCAGGAGGAAATGCTTATGGACACCAGAGATTACATAAAACCATTAATCGAACAAAGAGCAGATCCCTATATATATCGCCATACGGATGGATATTATTACTTTACTGCATCAGTTCCTACGTATGATTGCATTGAGCTGCGAAGATCAAAAACAGTGGAAGGTTTGGCACATGCACATACCGTTATAATATGGAAAAAGCACGAAAGTGGTCCAATGAGCGAACATATATGGGCACCAGAGCTCCATTATATGGATGGTCAGTGGATTATCTATTTCGCGGCAGGGGAAAAGGAGGATATCTGGAAGATCCGCCCATATATCTTGTTGTGTAGTGGAGATGATCCACTTACGGATGCTTGGATAGAAAAGGGTATGATACAAAAGGCAGCGGATGATCCTTATTCTTTTACCGACTTTTCCTTAGACGCAACGGTTTTTGAACACAGAAGTAAAAGATATCTTGTGTGGGCACAAAAAGTAGGCGGGGAACAAGGTATTTCTAATTTATATATAGCAGAAATGGAATCACCCTGGAAACTTAAGACAGTGCAAGTACTCTTAACAACCCCGGACTATGATTGGGAAAGAGTTGGATTTTGGGTCAATGAAGGACCGGCGGTCATCAAGAGATCAGGTAAGGTGTTTATCACTTTCTCAGCAAGTGCAACTGGAAGCTGTTATTGTATGGGTCTCTTATCAATAGATGAAAACTCGGATTTATTAGACCCACAATCTTGGTCCAAGTCCAGGAACCCAGTGTTTAGTACTGTGTCACAGAGAGGTATCTATGGGCCAGGGCATAACTGTTTTACTATTTCAGAAACCGGAGAAGACCTTGTAGTTTTCCATGCACGTCCCTATGAAGAGATTTCAGGGAACCCGCTTTATGACCCTAATCGGCATACCATGATCATAAAATTAACCTGGCTATTGGACGGCACACCCTGCTTTTCCAGTGAAAAAAGCTACCTATGATAGGAGAGTAAAATAGTTTTTCAATAACACCCACATTACTTTATTAAATGATATGGTAGTGTGGGATTTTTTATATGCTGATTTTTGGATTACAGCCAAGAATTTATTCAGAAGAAATTGATAAAAATCAGGGTGACTCGATTTTTTGATTCATTTAGCAATAAGCGATACACCTGAGAAAAGGAAAAAAGTGAATTGAATAAAAACATAGATTTATTTATAAAAATCTATTAAAATAATAATTACCTATCATTACAAGGATAAATTATACTACTAAAAGGAGGAATTATGAATTTATCAAACATAATTTTTGCATTTTCGCTGACACTCTTTGCAGGTCTATCCACAGGAATTGGTAGTGGGCTAGCATTACTCACCAAGAAAACCAGTGCTAAGTTTCTTTCCATTTCCTTGGGATTTTCAGCAGGGGTTATGCTTTATGTATCATTCGCAGAAATTTTAGTGAAAGCAAATGATGCTTTGAAGTCTGCCCTAGGAGATAAGGTAGGATCTTGGGCTGCTGTAGGAGGATTCTTTTTTGGTATATTATTCATAGCTCTTATTGACAAATTAATACCGTCAACGGAAAATCCCCATGAAGTACATACGGTGGAGGAGATGGATGGGAAAAGTGAAGAGCACAGAACAAAATTAATGCGCATGGGTTTATTTACTGCGTTAGCCATAGCGATTCATAACTTTCCGGAAGGCTTGGCTACCTTTACCGCGGCATTAAGTGATCCTAAGCTGGGTATCCCCATAGCTGTAGCGATTGCAATTCATAACATACCGGAGGGTATTGCTGTAGCAGTTCCCGTTTTCTATGCAACAGGAAGCAGGAAAAAAGCATTTAAATTATCCTTCTTATCCGGACTTTCAGAACCGGTGGGCGCGATCATAGGTTACTTAATCCTATTTAGCTTTTTCAATGATGCCATGTTTGGTTTTATTTTTGCCTCAGTCGCAGGGATTATGGTCTATATTAGCCTTGATGAGCTGCTACCTTCTGCCAGAGAGTACGGAGAGCATCATCTGTCTATTTACGGTTTGATTGCTGGAATGGCGGTTATGGCTTTGAGTTTGTTACTGTTTATTTAAGGATTCTTATAAATTCATATGAATGAATGAAAAAATACCCACATTACTTTATCAAATGATATCGTAGTGTGGGATTTTTCATAAGCTGATTTACGGGAATCTTATCATATTCATATCGCTACTCCGTTACCATTTCTTTTGTTAACACCTTCTGAACTTCGTATTGAGTATTAACCACCAGCCAAAGTTGGTAAAAATAACACATGATATTCCAGATTCCAACGCCCTTTATCCCATGACTTTTCAGGATAGTCAGGGAAGAATCTATACTTCGGGCATCCTTGAACCACACAATATGATTAATATTATCAAAATCAGTATATTCAAAATATGCGGAAAGAATTTCTTCATCATAATAAATGACAGCATTCATTTCTCGAGCTAAGGTCATTACGGAATTGTAGGTAAGAGCATTTGCTTTTGATACGCCAGGGATATAAGGTAATTTCCAGTCATATCCTAGGGTAGCAAGCTCTATCCAGATTTTGTCGATAGGAACCTGCTCTATAATATAATCAAGTAAAGCTGGTGTTGTTATGATTGAGTATGGAGTTGGGGGACGTTGGATGGAACCCCAATCATAGGCTAAAAATAGGATACCGTCTGATAATCGGCTGAATTCGGAGTAATTTATTTTTTCAAAGGTTAACTCGGTTCCATAGAAATATAATCCGGGATTGAAGGTTAAGTACACAGGATACCCTTCTGCATGCAGACGGACACTTACCCTTTCTAAAAAATCTAAATAATACTGTTGATTATAGAGATTAACCAGCTGAAATGCCAGATTTACGGAATCATATCCCTTTGTCTTTAATATAGAAATCATATTTTCTATTTCTATTTCTTGAATCTTAGAATCTAGCAGTATGTCCTGAATTACCGTGGTATCAATCGTTCCTGTATCTGAGTATGCGGTAATGACAAAACTGGAGGTTGTTTCATATAATCTTGCAGTTTGAATGACAGATACATCTTCATCACCGCCGATAAATCCGCCATTTCCGGTAATACGATAATTTAAAATAGGTAGATTGGTCAGATAAGGTAAAGTCATTCTTAGGAGATCTTTATCAATAAAGGAGTAGGCATAGCCATCTACGAAAAGGCTTCCATTATCATTGTTATAGCTGATTACCAAAGTCTCACCGGAAACCAGATAAGATCTATTAGATAAGCTTGGATTATTTCTGAGTAATTGCATCACAGTTACCTGAAAAGCCTCGGCGATACCGTCTAAGGTGTCTCCCTCCTGAACAATATAAACCTGACTTGGATATGTAATAACTAAGGTTTGGCCAACTACGAGATTATCAGAGGCATATAATCCATTTTCCAAAATTATTCGTTCGACCGATACACCAAATGCAGAGGCTATCGAAGCTATAGTATCTCCTTGTTGTACCACATATATTTCCATAAGATACCTCAATTACATCTTTCTATTAATATATGATTCATCAGGATTTTATTTTCATAAAATCTTTACAATGTACTGAATATGTTGAAAGTATGTGCATTTTTCTGATTTTGTATTTCATTAAATTAATGTTAATTTCATATAAGGTGGTCATATTTATAGGAAAATTAAAATATATGGTAAATAAGACTTCGCAGTGCCAAAGAATTAGGAGATAACAGGATGGGGAAAGAGCTGTTGCGAATCAATAATCTAGTAACGTCGTTTTGTATTAATGGAACATATTATGCAGCGGTTGATGGAGTTTCCATGCAAATTAATGAAAATGAAGTGTTTGCCATTGTTGGTGAGTCAGGTTGCGGAAAAAGCGCTCTGGCTCTTTCTGTTTTAAACTTACATAATAAGGTGCATACGAAGGTGGAGGGAAGTATCTATTTTAAAGGAAAGGATATCTTAGGCTTGAGTCTTGAGGAGCTTAATAAAATCAGAGGAGGGGAGATAGGAATGATTTTTCAGGATCCTCTGACCGCATTAAATCCATTGATGAGAATTGGGGCACAGATTGAAGAGGCCTTGCTTTATCATACGAAGATGAATATGGGGGAGAGGAAGAAACGTGCCTTGGAGCTTTTAGCACAGGTTGGAATACAAGCTCCGGAGCTTACCTATCAACAGTTTCCCCATGAACTGTCAGGAGGAATGAGACAGAGGGCAATGATAGCAATTGCCTTATCCTGTAAGCCATCACTGATGATTGCCGATGAACCGACAACAGCCCTCGATGTAACGATACAAGCTCAAATCCTGGAGTTGTTAAAGAAACTTCAAAAAGAGATGAAATCAGGTATTATATTAATCACCCATGATCTCGGGGTAGTTGCGGAAATGGCAGATAGGGTAGCTGTTATGTATGCAGGACAGATCGTAGAGACAGCAGATGTGAAAGAGATCTTTGCAAATCCACTACATCCTTATACAAAGTCACTTTTTGCTTCAATGCCAGATGCATATCAAAGCGACCGTGAGGATGTAAGGCTTCCGGTCATAGAGGGTATGGTGCCTTCTCTTTTAAACATGAAACGCTATGGGTGTCGCTTTGCACCTCGTATTCCTTGGATTGTGGACTCTTTTCATGAGATAGATCCTCAGTACCATGAGGTAAAGCCGGGGCATATGGTTCTATGTTCCTGTTATAAGAATTTTTATCTAAAACCTACGAATGTTCCGGTAAACTCATTGGTGAACAGAGGAAGGAGAGGTGATAATCGTGTCATTATTAGAGGTTGAGAATTTAAAGGTATATTATCCGATCCGAGGAGGCATTCTTGGGCAAGTGAAAGATTATGTAAAGGCAGTTGATGGTGTATCTTTTTCCATAGAAGAAGGCAAAACCTTAGGATTGGTTGGAGAGTCAGGGTCAGGGAAAAGCACTACCGGCAAGGCTGTCATTGGACTCACAAAAATTACTGCGGGGCAGATCCGTTATCAGGGGGAAGATATCACGAGATATGTAGGAAAAAATCACTCTCCTTATCGCAGGGGTGTGCAGATGATTTTTCAGGATGCATACTCTTCTTTAAACCCAAAGAAAAGAGTTTTAGATATTGTGGCAGAACCTATTCGCAATTTTGATCATTTGACACCAAAAGAAGAGCGGAGGAAGGTGGAGGAACTGTTGAATATTGTGGGTCTGGCACCGGAAAATGTTTTAAAATATCCCCATGAATTTTCCGGTGGTCAGAGACAGAGAATTGGAATTGCCAGAGCTATGGCATTAAAACCAAAGCTAATTATTGCGGATGAACCGGTTTCTGCGCTGGATCTATCCGTACAGGCACAGGTATTAAATTTTATGAAGGATATTCAACAGCAATTTAATCTTGCTTTTCTCTTTATTAGTCATGATCTCGGGGTCGTTGAACATATGTGTTCGAATATAGCAATTATGCATAAAGGACGTTTTGTCGAGATGGGCAGCAGACATCAAATATATAGTCAGCCCATGCATGTCTATACCAAACGATTAATTGCGGCTATTCCAAATAAGAATCCAGGTAAGCGGGAAGAGGTGAAAAGTATTAGGGAAAGGGCAGCGATAGAGTATAGTTTAAAGTACCATCAGTTCTATTCAAAGGATAATCAGGTCTATAATTTAAAAAGAATAAATGATAATCACTATGTAGCATTGCCTTAGAAAGAGAGTGACGAAGGGTATGGGAAAAACAATAGTTCGACGATTTTTAATACTGATCCCGCAGATCATAATCTTAAGCCTGCTGATCTTTTTACTAGCTAATTTTATGCCGGGAGATGCACTTACCGGTAAAATTGATCCGAATGTTTCTCCTGCCAGACTGGAAGAACTGCGACAGCAATGGGGTTATTATGATCCCTGGTATGTCAAATATGGCAGATGGATCTGGAGTGCCCTGCATGGAGATTTGGGCGAGAGCACAGCCTATAAGCTGCCGGTACTTAAGCTCATTGGACAACGAGCGGGAAATACCTTCTGGCTGGCACTAATGACAGCTCTTCTCTCTTATCTTATTGGTATTTTGCTTGGAATAATATCAGGCCGGTATCAGAATAAGTTTGCTGATAAGGCAATTGTTTTGTATACGTTTATTGCGCTGGCAATGCCTACGGTGGTATTTGGTCTGATGAATATTTTTATATTTGCTTTTAAGCTGCGATGGTTTCCTATGGGAGGAAGTGTTGATGCAACGTATGTGGCAGGAACGCTGCCCTATTATAAAGATCGAATCTATCATATGATACTTCCTGCTCTGACTGGCGGGCTGTTATATACCATTGGTACCATACAATTTCTAAGAAGTGAAATTATTGATTACAAGAATTCTGATTTTGTACTTACTGCACGCTCAAAAGGAGTTCCTGAACATAAAGTTTTCTCCAGACACATTTTTAGAAATGCAGTACTACCGATAGCAAGCTTTATGGGCTATGATATTGCCTTTTTACTGGGAGGTTCCATTTTTATTGAATATGTATTCTCCTATCCCGGTATGGGCAGACTGTTCATCGAATCTATCCTGAGAAGGGATTATGCAGTAGTAAATGCTTTGATTATTCTATTTGCAGTACTAACTGTGGTAGGCACACTTTTATCTGATATTATCATGAGTATCGTTGATCCGAGGATCAGAATAAGATGAATACATTAAAAATGCGAAAGGAGCGTTGACTGCATGGAAAAGGATAAGGAAAAAACAGAAGACAATACACCTAATAAGGACATTAAGTCCATGAAGGCACCTTCCTTCCTGCGACTGATTGAGAAGGAGTTGATGCAGGATAAAGCGGCGAGCATGTCCCTTCTGATACTGATAGCAATTTTAACTACGGTATTTATCTGTGCTACCTTCCTACCTTCGCCGAATTCCACGCGAATCAATCTGACAAAGTTAAATCAGGCACCGTCAGTTAAATACCTATTGGGGACGGATGCGTCAGGGCGTGATATGCTACCCCAGCTATTTCTGGGATCCAGAAACTCCTTCCTTATTGCTCTTGGAGTAACACTGTTTGGAGGTATCATTGGGACAGTGGTTGGTCTATGTGCAGGTTTTTATGGGGGGATAGTGGATGGTGTGATTATGCGTGTGCTGGATTTTATCTCTATGCTGCCAAGACTGATGTTTATTATTGTGCTGGTCTCGCTAATACCGAATTATAATGTAACAACCTTTATTCTAATCATTACAGCGTTCAGTTGGATTTCGGATGCCAGATTAATCCGTGCTAAAACCTTGCAGCAAAACAGTCTTGAATACGTACAGGCTTCTAAAACCTTAGGAACAAGGAATATCATTATCATGTTCCGTGAGGTGCTGCCTAATATTGGTTCAATGATTATCGTTAACCTAACTTTAAATCTGGCTGGAAATATGGGGCTAGAGACAGGGCTGACCTTCCTGGGCTTTGGATTGCCCTTTGATACTCCAAGCCTTGGAACTTTAATTGGCTATGCAGCAACACCTGAGAATATTCAAAAAAGGTGGTGGCAATGGCTTCCTGCCGCCTTATTAATATTTACAATGATGCTTTGTATTAATTTCGTAGGTCAGGCAGTGAAACGAGCAGCAGATTCAAAGCAAAGAGCTGCTTAAGCAAGGAGATGAGAGGATCGCATGAAGATGAAAAAGCTTTTCGCAGGAATATTGGTATTCTTGCTGATAGTCGTTTTCTTTGGTATGTATGCAGAGGATAGCGTAGAGAATGCTTTGGAGCAAAAGAAGAATTCTGCTGAGATGGTACGAGAAGCTCAGGCTGAGACTACAGGAACAACCAGTAAAAGAATTGTTTCAGCAGCAGATGCTGCTGCCAAATTTCCGGATTCAGTCACAAATGATAATCCTAGTATTAAAGGCGGTACATTAAAGGTAGCTCTGGTTAGCAGCTCTGCCTTTGGAGGGGTACTAAACTACTGCTTTTATGAAGATAATTATGATGCGGCGATTTTAAGCTGGTTTTCGGAAGGACTACTTAGTTATGATGAGAAATTTGTGGCAGATCAGGACGGAGCAGCTACGTATGATTATGATGTAGAGTCAAAAACGGTGACTCTACACATGAGAAATGGTGTGAAGTGGCATGATGGAACTAGCGTTACCCTTGATGATCTGGTATTTGCATATGAAGTAATATGTCATAAGGATTATGAGGGATTTCGCTATGATAAAACCTTTACCAATATTTTAGGGGTAGAAGAATATCATGTCGGAAAATCTGATAAAATATCCGGATTGGAGCTGTCAGAGGATGAAATGACACTGGTAATACATTTTAAAGAATTTTACCCCTCTATTCTTGTCGGGGGTTTCTGGACCAATCCAATACCCAGGCATTATTATAAGGATGTTCCTATTAAGGAAATGGCAGGGCATGCAAAAACACGTATCAAGCCAATCGGGTTTGGACCCTTTCAGGTAAAGAATGTTGTACCCGGTGAATCAGTGGAGTTTGTACGCTTTGACGAGTACTGGATGGGTAAACCTAAGTTAGATGGTGTGACGGTAACCGTGGTAAAGCCGGAATTAGTACCTGCTGCAATGAAAGAGGGTAAGTTTGATGTGGCAGAATTTTCAGCACAGCAATATCCGGATTATAGGAACCCAACTAATTATCAGTATCTGGGTCAGATACAGACTTCCTTTAGCTATACCGGTTTTAAACTAGGACACTGGAATGCTAAGAAAAACGAGAATGTCTATAATCCTGACTCAAAGATGGCTAATGTAAAGCTTCGTCAGGCAATTGGATATGCGGTGGATAATCAGGCGATTGCACTATATGTTTATCATGGTCTGCGGTTTCTGGCAACATCAGTGATTACACCAAGGCATTTGACATATCAGAACACAAAGCTATCCGGGTATGTGTATAATCCCGAAAAGGCGAAGCAGCTACTGGAGGAGGCAGGCTACTTGGATTTAGACGGCGATGGATACCGGGAGAATCCAAAGGGGAAAAAACTTACGATTGTCTGGGCAATGATGGATGGTGAGAATGCGGATGTAATTGCACAGTATAAAATTCAATGTTGGAGAGATATTGGGCTTCGTGTAGAGTTATATCAGGGACGTCTTAGTGAGTTTAATGCATTTTATGAAGCAATTGAGGGGGATGACCCTGCAATTGATATGTATGATGCGGGGTGGAGCACCGGATATAATCCAAACCCTGCGGTATTGTGGGGGCGTAATTCGGCAGCAAACTACACCAGATACACCAGTGATACCTTTGATGTTATTATAGACCAGATTTCTTCCGCTCAGGCTTGGGATAATATCTTTTTGATACATAAATACAAGGAATGGCAGGAGGTCTTTTTTCAGGAAGCACCAGCAATTCCTGTCTTTTGGAGGATTGGGCTGGTTGCAGTAAATAATCGGGTAAAGCATTATGAGAATATATCCGGTGATATCAAACAGACCAGTCATTTAATTGAACTAACGGCAGAAGAGCCGATCAAATAATTAACGACAACAAAATCAATATCAATTGTAGCAAAAGCTGATGTATGACTAAGTTATAGATCGGCTTTTGTCATGATTCGGTGAGAATTCCAGGTTCAAATAAACAATAATTTCCAATTATCCACACTATCCACATTCTGTTGTGGATAAAATACAATAATTACCAATTCGACGACACAATAAGATAGCATTCATTCGAATAGGACTATAGAA
This sequence comes from Bacillota bacterium, assembly GCA_023386815.1. Taxonomy (GTDB): domain Bacteria; phylum Bacillota; class Clostridia; order Lachnospirales; family Lachnospiraceae; genus Mobilitalea. Next base: position 25,153 of record JAEWIZ010000031.1, on the reverse strand, counting down.
CTATGTATGCAGGTTGATCTAACCATCTATTTTTCCCCATAATATGAACCATTTCGACTGAAAAGAATAATATATATTAGGATATTACATGGTATCCAAATACGAAAAAAGGGGAATACAATATGGGTAACAATAGAGACAATAGTGCAAAAGTAGTAAGCACAGATATGAGCGTAAGCACAAATTGTGATATGGGATGTGACGCTGGCGTTGTTCAGTCTGATACACTTTCTGGTGCATTAAATTATCCTTGGTACGGTGGAGATTTCAAAATCCCGAAGGTACTTGCAGAATTCGTAATTCAGATTGATGCGGAAGCATTAATTAGGTTAAATGAGCCATCCTATGAAATTAAGCGTATTGAAAAACAGGTATTCTTAACACAGTGCAGATTTATTGCCGGTACAGATAAGGTGTTTTTAGAGGGATACATTAGAAAGAATATTGAATATGCAGCTAGAACCTGTACAAATGCAAAAAGCTCCGGTATTGGTGGTGTAATCAAGGATACTACCGTGCATGTTCCTTTCAGAGTATATACCAAGGTAGATTTTAAAGGAAACAAACCATATATCAAACCAAATCTTCCTCCAATGGTAGCAAGATACTTTGACGAAAAACGTATGGGTAAGGATATTAGAGAAGCTGATAGATCCGAAGTTGAAATCTTTAATGAGCCGGTATATTGTGAGATGGAATGGGCTGCAGTATTCGATGCAGACATTGATAAGAAGGGCACCCCGATCCATGGCTTCAAGAATGAAGAGGAATTCCAGGAGTTCACTGACAAGTCCGTTGTATATCTGTGCATTAAATTACTTCAGAAACAGCAGATTTGCTGGCCTGGTCCAAAGCCCCCGCATCCACATGAGAAAGAAGACTGCAAGGTTCCTGGAAGCATGGATGCTCCGTGGAGTTATCCCAGTGTAGATTTTGATCAGTTGAAATAAGAAATAAAGATCATAAAGCCTTACGATAGTTAAACAAAGGGGGATGCGCCACATATTAACAAAAGTTAATTTGTGACGCATCCATACAAGAGGGGGAGTTATGAAAAAATCTATGTTAATTTTACTTATTAGCTTGTCGAAGCCAGTCACCACAGGAGCGGTGGTGGCTTCTTTATCATGTCAACCAATTTAAAAAGATGTTACTAATTTCTTGCTTCATCTTATGCTCTAAGTATAACCATAAATTGTGACTAAACTATGCAGAAAAAGTGAAGAAACTGTGTCTGAATTATAATAATAAAATAAACTGACTTTATTTTAAATTAATATAGAATGAAGATAGAGCTTGGATCATATTATTATATTGGACAAAGAATAATACATCGGATGGACAAGTGGAGCAAGGAATGGAAAGGAGAAGATTAAGTGGAAATTATATCGCAATACGTGGTAATTATAGTATTAGCAATTTGCCTATGCTTGGGATATATCATAAAGCATAGTATTACAATGATTCCAAATAAATACATACCGCTTATCATGGCAATCGTTGGTACAATTCTTAATGTATGGATTAGCGGGTGGATATTTAATCCGGATGTTTTGCTTGGAGGTTTAGCGAGCGGTCTGGCAAGTACGGGGACATATGAAATGATTACGAATATCACCGGAAAAAAGAGTGAAGGCGAGTCACCTCTTGACGACGTAATAAACACGTGATCAAAAGAGCTTCTAATAATAATGAAACGAAAGAGTGTATTTGATGGAGGTGTACAGATAACAGCAATTATCAGATGTTTTATATCATATGAAAAAAAGGAAGGACTATCAGGTATATTACGAAGTCCTTCCTTTTTTGTGAGCATAGTAACAAAGTTTTATGAACTTGGCATCAAAAAATATATTTTCACTTGGTTAAGGCATGATACACGGCTGCTCTGAGTACATTACTGGAGTAGGTGGCGCCACTGATCGTATCAATCTCCAAGGTGTTTTTGGCAACAATATCATTTACTATTATCTCAGCAGGCTTTCCTTTTCCACATTCGTGAGATAGAATAACCACTTTAGTAATCGCATGATTCTTTACGGTAACATCAACAGTTGCTTTGACAATGCCGCCATCTTCGCTTCCGGTATAGGTACCATCCTCCACCTGGGTAAGATCAAGACCACCAAAAGAAAAACTTTCATAGGATTTCATGCTTTTCTTCATTTGATTGTAGCCAACGAGACAAATAACTATAACAATAAAAAGAATAAGGATAATGAAAATGAGAGATCTTTTTAACTTACTCATACGACTGCCCCAAACTTTCTAGGATTGGTCGAAGATTTTTCTTATTGGTAAAGTCAAGCGGGTGGTCGTAGCTCTGAAGCATCCCTTTGGCATCTGCATCCGGATTCTCCATCTTCATTAACTGCTTTTTTTTCAAGGTCATAAGCACCTTATTCAATGGACTTAATTTATTGTAATCAAAACCGCCCCGGAGATAGTAGAATTGAATGTTATGACTCATTTCCTCAGGGATGTTAGCACTGCGAACAGCTTGAATCGTATCTTCTCGTACGGGGGAAGCGCCAACTGCGAATACAATAAGGTGCTTATCTTTAAGTAGCTCGTAGTTTTTCTTAATCAGATTAAAGCCGTTGATGCCTATGGCATAAAGGCCTCCTCCATAAATTATGGTATCATACGTAAGTAAATCTGATACCTTTGTGGTCTTGCCTGGGAGCAGGTCACAGTGTAATTCTTTGGCAAGCCAAGTGGCATAATTCTTTGTAAAACCCGAACCAGAGCGATATACCACAGCAATTTTTTCATTCTTTAACATAATTCTTTCCCATCCCTTCTAAAACATCCCTCATAGAAAATAATACTCTTTTTGTAGCAGCCAAATCATCTTTTGAAAAATTACTGAATAATTGATCCATGAAGATGCGGCTTTTTTCGTCATATGCTGCACTGAATTCATTGCACTTTGGAGTAGGCTTAATTCTAAGTCTCCTGGCATCGGCTTCATCCTTGGATATTTCAACATATCCCTTTTGTTCCAGCTTTAGTACTAATTGTTTTACATTCTGGTGGGAGCTGCCAACCCCTTCTGCCAACTCGGATAGGGTGGGGGCGTAGCCTTCCATAATTCCAAGAACAAGCAAGACAAACCACTGCTTCGTAGATACCTCCTCAAAAAAGGAATCACCAATGGTTTGCAGCTGATTTGATAGCATAAATATTAAAGCAAATATTATATGCGGATCATCCGCACCTTGCGTATCCAGCTTCATTAGAATATCCTCCAATCAGATAGGTAATATATTACCTTATATTATGTAATATATTACCCTTTGTTAAATTTGTCAATCTAATTTTCTAAAAAATAAAATTATTTTTCAGTACTGCATAAATAATCGAGGATGAAATAAAGCAACACTAGAATTTAACTACTCCCATTATGGAGATCCAGATGGTAAAAAGGAACCAGAATAAATGTTCGGACGTATGTATTGCAGAAAGAATAAATTTTGGTTATAATGTTCAGATAAATAGAGGATATTCGGATCTGTTTATAAAAACCGTGCTGTTATGTAATTACTTATCTATCTTTAATAAGAAGGAGGAAGTATGAGATTCATACATATCGCAGATATACATCTGGGAGCTGTTCCGGATTCCGGAAAGCCCTGGGGAACACTCAGGGAAAAGGAGATATGGAATAGCTTCCAAAAGATCATAGATACCTGCAACGAAGAAGAGGTTGAGCTGCTGCTTATTGCCGGTGATATGTTTCATAAGCAACCTCTGATACGAGAATTGAAAGAAGTGAATTACCTTTTTGGAAAATTAAAAAACACCCAGGTGGTTTTAATGGCAGGTAACCACGACTATATCGCAGCTCGTTCTCATTATCAAGGCTTTCCATGGAATGAAAAGGTTCATATGTTTCCTGATGAAGAATATTCTGCCTTTGAATTTCCCGAATTCCAGACAAGCGTCTACGGATTTAGCTATTGTAATCGAGATATTACTCAGGCCAGGTATGATGAAGCAATGCCAAAGCAGAATAACCAAATAAATATCTTACTTGCCCATGGAGGGGATGAGAGGGATATTCCAATGAACCGCAGAAAAATGATGGATGCTGGTTTTGATTATATTGCCCTTGGACATATTCATAAGCCGGAGATAATATACGAGAAAATGGCATATTCAGGCTCCCTTGAACCTATAGATAAAAATGAAATTGGAGAACGAGGCTATATTCTCGGTGAAATTACGAAGGATGAAGAGGGCAGTAATAAGACTACAATCCGCTTTGTTAACAATGCCATAAGAGAATATAAACGGGTGGATTTAAATGTTACGAAGGATACAACCAATGGATCTCTAAGGGATCAGGCAAAGGCAGTGATTGAAACACTTGGAGAACAACACATCTATTCCTTTCGTATTCAAGGACTAAGGGATGAATTAATACATTTTGAGAAAGAAGCGCTAATACCGCTGGGAAATGTCCTGGAGGTGGAGGATTTCTCCGTTCCGGATTATGACTTTGAAGCTCTTTCACGGGAAAATGAGGGTAATCTGATTGGTATTTTTGTTCAAAGAATCCTGGAAGGTGCAGAGAAGGATGAGATAGCAAAGAAAGCGCTTTATTATGGAATAGAGGCACTACTTGGTTCCAGGAATTAGTGGCCAGTGACCCTAGCCGTCAAATGATCATTAATAGGAATATGAAAGGTAATGGTAAATACAATGCTATTAAGAAGGTTAAAATTAAATTACTTTGGCCGGTTTCAAAAGAAAGAGATTGAGCTAAAGCCCGGTATTAACCTAATTTATGGAGAAAATGAAGCGGGTAAATCAACCATTCATACTTTTATCAGAGGCATGTTCTTTGGAATAGATCGTATGAGAGGAAGAGGTGCCGCCACAAAAGAGGACATATATCATAGATATCTTCCCTGGGAATATCCCGGAGCCTATAGCGGGAGTTTGGAGCTGGAGTTAGAGGGTCGAGTTTATCAGCTCAGGAGAAGCTTCCATGCAAATGATAAGAGTTTTTCAATCATTGATCTTGCCACAGGTCGAGAGGTGAAGTTGGAGGGAGGGTCAATTTGTGACCTGGTTCCAGGACTTACAGAGACAACCTATAAAAATACGATTAGCATAGAACAATTAAAAGCTTCTACAGACACAGAACTGGCAGCACAGGTGCAAAACTATATTGCGAACCTTTCTCTTGCCAAAAGCCAGGAGGTAGATGTTGCAAAAGCAGTCTGGTTACTGACAGAGCAACGAAAGCTGCACGATACCAGCCAGACCCTGGAAGAGATGAAAAAAGTTCAGGCATCCATAGACGTTGGTTTAAAAGATGAAGAAAGATTGGATCAACTAGCGTTTCAGTTAAGGGAACTAGAAGAAAAGGAACATGAGTTAAAAGCAAAGAAGAATAGATTAGATACTGCAAGTACTCATGAGGAGCAGCATCGAATCCTGCAACTTCCCGCGATTATAGAAAAGTACCATTCCTTTCAGAGGATATCTGTTCAACTGCAGCAGCTGGAATATCAGCAGGAAGCATTAAAAAGTAAGATGGATCAAAATGAGCTAAGTGAAAGGGGCTACGGCGAGTTCCAGGATGATATAAAAAGATTAGAGCAGGATCAACGTAAACGGAACGATTTAGAACATTGCGAGCTTGAGTTAAGGCTAAAAAAAGAGGAGTTTTATAAGGGTTTAAGAAAAAGACAAATAATAAGTCTGAGTCCAATTGTATTATTAAGTTTGCTGATACTTATAGCCCTGGGATCTCAGATGTCTAGTTTTATACTAATCACAGCTACTATTAGCCTGGGTATTGTAATATATATCATTATGGGTAGATCCATGGAACGAAAGGGACTTAACTTTCGTCAAAAGGAAGAGGAATACAATGAGCAGAGAAGCGAACTTGAAGAAGATATTCAAAAACTATTATTGAAATACCAGATGAATCAACCGGAGGAGCTGTTTCAAAAGCAGGAGAAAAACCGGATGAATCATATGAACAGAGAGCATGCTACTCAGCAAAAAGAAGAATTAGTACAGCGTATTCAGGAGCTTGAAGATGATAGAGATGTTCTTTATGAGACTATCATGAAATACATCCAATATTTTCTCGAGGAGGATGAATTAAATAACGATTCCATACAAAGGCTACAGGATGAGATAGCACGTAGACGCCAAGAATCCGTAAGCAAGGCAAAGGAAAGTGACAAAGAGCTGGAAGAATGTAGGCTGCGAATGGAGAAGCTACGTTGGGAAATTTCCTCTCTGGAAGAAAATGAAGAGCAGCTTCTTAAAAACAAAGAAACCTACGAGGAATTAAAGAAGAAGTATCAGGAGGACAGCTTGGAACTGGAAGCGATAAAGCTGGCATTAACAACGATTAAGGAGCTGGCAAGCGATATCCATGATTCTTTCGGACAACAGTTAAACAAGGCTGTTTCAGAGATTATTTACGAAGTAACGAAGGATAAATACAAGGATTTGAAGATAGATGAAAAACTAAATATTAAGGTTGGGTGGAAGGGGTCTTATATATTACTGGATAAATTAAGTGCAGGAACAATAGATCAGATCTATCTTGCCTTAAGACTTGCTGTGGCAGATCTTCTGATTGGAAGGGATCAAGCTCCATTCATTTTTGATGACAACTTTGCCTTATATGATGAGCCCAGATTGAAAGCAGCCCTGGTAAGTTTATCAAAACGGAAACAAATTATATTATTTACATGTCACAAAAGGGAGGAAGCTCTGCTACAGGAGCTTGGAATAACCTATCATCTAGTTGACCTTTCAAAGTGACGAATGCCTGATAAGGCGCATGGAGGTAATTATGTCCACAAATACAACAAATCAAAAATCTGGAAGCAGTAAAAAGAAAAATAGGAAATTAAAGCATCGCGTAAAGCTAACGATACAGATTACGGTATTGTCAATTTTATTATTGATTGCGGTAGGAATTTTCTATTTTTATATTGCATACGGAAAAATCATCTTAAATCTACAAGCGGACGCAAAACAAAAAGTAAGTGAGTCTACAGAAGAAACCTTTCGAGCAGCTCAAACGAGCATTATATATGATACGAATGGAGAGGTTATTGCAACTTTAAAAGCGGAAAAGGACGTATATTATCTAGATTATAATGAGATTCCGGACTATGTTATTGATGCAATGCTTGTTACAGAAGACAAAAAGTTCTTTGAACATAGTGGTGTTGATTATTTTGCCAATGTCAGGGCAGCCATTGCTTTGATTAAGCATAAAGGAAAGATAACTCAGGGAGCTAGTACCATAACACAGCAGCTAGCCAGAGGAGTATTTCTTACCAATCAAGTTACTTATGAAAGAAAAGTAGGGGAAATCTTTGTTGCCCAGGAGCTGGAAAAAAAGTATTCCAAAACTCAGATCATGGAGTTTTATTTGAATGAAATATATTTTGCGAATGGGCATTATGGAATTCAGGCAGCGGCTCAAGCTTATTTCGGGAAGGATGCAGCTTCTCTTAGCTTGTCACAGATCGCTTTCTTATGTGCCATTCCCAATAATCCTAACCTATATAATCCGATTACAAAGATGGAAAATACCCTAAAACGTCGTGACCGTGTTTTAAAACAGATGTATGAGGATGGAAAAATAAAGCTGGCGGATTATACAAAGGCGAAGAAGGAAACGATAACCTTGAGTAAGCCTAAGATAGAGGAAAGCAGCTATGCAAAGTCCTACATCTTTTATTGCACCATACGTGCATTAATGAAGAAGGATGGCTTTGAATTCAAGTACCACTTTGATAGTGAGGAAGAGGAAGCAGCTTATGACGAGGCCTATGATGAAATGTATAGTAGTCATCAAAAGGCATTATACAGTCAGGGTTACCGAATCTATACCTCCATTGATATGACAAAACAAAAGTTATTGCAGGAGGCTGTGGATAAGGAGTTAGAAAAATTCACAGAGGTCAATGACGAGGGTGTATACCAAATGCAGGGAGCAGCAGTCAGCATCGATAATGATACAGGAAAAGTAGTTGCTATTGTCGGCGGCAGAGATCAGGATTTGGGCGGATTAACTTTAAACCGTGCTTATCAAAGCTATCGTCAACCGGGTAGTTCCATTAAGCCTTTGATTGTATATACCCCCTCTTTTGAAAGAAATTATACACCGGCAAGCATGGTTGTTGATAAATACACAAAGGATGGACCAAAAAATGCAGGTAACACCTACCTGGGAAAAATTAAACTGCAAAAAGCAATTGAGAATTCCATTAATACGATTGCCTGGAAGCTATTTGGGGAATTAACACCCAAGGTGGGATTATCCTATCTGCTTGATATGAACTTTTCCAAGATCACCGAGAAAGATTATGTTCCCGCTGCTTCTCTTGGAGGCTTAACAAATGGTGTGAGCCCGGTAGAGATGGCGGCTGGCTTTGCAACGCTTGAGAATGATGGTATTTATAGGGAGCCTACCTGTATTGTGAAAATAACTGATCCAGAGGATCATGAGCTGGTGGGTGGTGATACTCAGACAAAACAGATCTATGAAACGAATGCAGCTAGAGTTATGACAGAAGCCATGACAGGAGTTATTAAAAACGGAACAGCAAGAAGCTTGGGTCTTTCCCATACCATTAGTGCCGGAAAAACCGGTACGACCAATGACAGGAAAGATGGATGGTTTGTAGGATACACTCCTTATTATACGACCAGTGTTTGGGTGGGTTATGATATTCCAAAGACTGTCTCGGATTTGCAGGGTGCTTCCTATCCAGGAAGGATCTGGCATAATTATATGGATGAAATTCATACATCATCAATGAATAAGAGCTTTGAATTCTATGACTGGCGTTCCATCCTAGAAAAGGAACAGGAGGAGAAGGAACGAAAGGAGCAGGAAAAAAAGGAACAAGAGCAAAAAGAAAAGGAAGAGGCAGCGGCAGCTTTAACTCAGGCTGCAGAATCAGCAGCCTTGACGCAAGCAGCGCAGGATGCCGAGTATGAAGATGAAACCGAAAACCCTAATGGACAGGATGATGGTTGGGATGATAGTTGGGATGATAGTTGGGATGATAGTTGGGATGATGGAACAGATGGTTACGAGGATGGAGAGATAACAGATCCAGAGATCCCGGTAGAGAATACACAGACACCTACTCCAACTATTTCACCAGGAAATGGGAATAATCAAGGAGCTAATACAGGAAGCGAGGCATCCGGGAGTGTTAATGTTCAGTCTATCTTAGATGACCTAATCGAGTGATATCCGTAAAAGAGTAGCAAGAGTTCTTGCATAATTGTAAAAATGAAGGGCTTTTGGTTATTGTATTAAGACATAGTAAAAGGCGGAATTAATAAGAATTCCGCCTTTTTGCTTGAATAAATTTTTTATTTGTTATCTCTATATACACCTTGCTTGTAGGTCTTTAAAATATTCTGAATACGATTAACCGGATTCAATAGACCGCTGATACTATCATCATGATTCAAAGTATCAATGATAAGTGCAACATATTTACTCATATCCACATTGATGTACCAAGGTTTCGTTAATAATTCAGGAGTTTGATAGATTAGGTTTGTAGTAAGAACACGATAAATATATCCTTGCTCATAAGCTTCATCGATCTTATCAAAACCATTCGTAAACAAACCGAAGGTGGCAGCCACAAAAATTCGTCCTGCATTTCTCTTCTTTAATTCTTTTGCGACATCTAAGATACTTTCACCGGAAGAAATCATATCATCCACGATCAGAACATCTTTACCATCTAAATCGGAACCAAGGAATTCATGAGCGACAATTGGATTACGTCCGTTCACAATGCGTGTATAATCACGTCTCTTATAGAACATACCCATATCAAGACCTAATACATTAGCGAAGTATACTGCTCTGGACATACCGCCTTCATCCGGGCTGATCACCATCATGTGGTCAGAATCAAAATGAATATCAGGTACGTTATGAAGCAATGCTTTGATAAACTGATAATTTGGAGCTACGGTCTCCAAACTGGTTAGAGGGATTGCGTTTTGTACGCGAGGATCATGAGCGTCGAAAGTAATGATACTGGAAACACCCATTTGTACAAGCTCCTGTAATGCAAGAGCGCAGTCAAGAGATTCTCTGGAAGAACGTCTATGTTGTCTGCCTTCATATAAGAAGGGCATGATTACGGTGATTCTTCTGGCTTTACCACCAACTGCTGCTATAATTCTCTTTAAATCCTGATAGTGGTCGTCAGGTGACATGTGATTTGTATGTCCGCACACAGAGTAAGTTAAACTGTAATTTGTTACGTCAACCAATAAGTATAAGTCATCTCCACGAACCGATTCCTTGATGTGACCTTTTGCTTCTCCCGTTCCGAATCTTGGACAACAAGCATTAACTAAATAAGAATCTCTTTGGTATCCTGAAAAAGCAATCGTACTCTTATGCTCGCTCTCCCTTGATGTACGCCATTCAACAAGATAATCATTCACGTTTTGTCCCAGGGTTTTACTGCTTTCTAAAGCAATGATGCCAAGAGGCCCCACTGGAATAGTTTCTACGATCTTCTCGTGCTTAGACATTAGTTTTCCCTCCATGTATAAATAAATAAAATATGTTTCAAAGCCACTAAAGTTATACCATTAACTAAATCGTTCGTCAAGACAGTTTTCGACTTTTATCCAGAATTTAATCCGTTGACCGCCTTGTGTAGACGAATGTCCTCGCCTATGATACGGTGGACGCTGTAGTTGCTTGCAATGCGCGAAAATATACGTTCTCCATAAGTTGTATTTATATTGGTTAATGATAAATTCGTGGAGATAACGGTAGACTTTTGTCTTAACAATCTCTCGTTTATAATTAGATATAATTGGGAGTTTGTGAATGAATTATTCAATTCCGTTCCTAAATCGTCAATAATTAATAAATCGCAATCCAGAATATATTCGAACTGATTAGCCGCATCATATGCCCTGTCCTCATCTTTAGCAAACTTATTTTTTTCCAGAATATCAAATAAACGGAAAGCGGTGAGGTAAATTACAGTATAGCCACGATCTAACAGCTCTCTGGCAATACAATTGGCAAGAAAAGTCTTTCCTACTCCAGTATTGCCAAGTAATAGCAGGTTATCATTATTTTTATTAAAATGTCGGATAAAATTTTTACAATTTGCAACAACCTTTTGCATATTTGTAAGGGGTGACATGCCAATGGATTCATCAATATAATCATCCGAATAATAGCGGAAGGAGAATTTGCTGAAGTTTTCTCTGACTAAAATGGATTTAATATTGGAACCGGCATACAGTAAATCAGAAATAGCTTGTTTAAAGCAGCTGCATTTATCATTGTCTATATATCCGGTGTCCTTGCACTTATTACAATAATACTGCAGCTCCAGAAAGTCTGCGGGTAACCCATACTCTTGCAAAAGGTTAATTTGACGAGACTTTAGCTTGGCTGTTTTCTCCCGTAAATCCTTTAAGGCGTCTTCATCCCCGTAAAGCGCCAGTCTTCCACTTCTGGCGGAAAGAGAAATGATCTTGTCCTCTAATTCCCTAAGCTCTGGTATCAGCTGATATGCTTCCTCCCTTCGCTTGTCAAGAGCATGCTTATTCTGAAGTTTACGGCTGTCATATTCCCTTAGAATCTGATTGTACTGATCGTTTTTTAAAGCCATGTTATTTCTACTCCTTGCTCTTATAAGCTTTTATTCAGTAACTTCCGCTCCAGCTCCGCATAGTCTGAAGCAGTATAGTTTCTCTGAGGAAATTGGTTGAATTTATTTCCGGAAGGTTTTGCAGCTGGGGTATTCTTAGTCTCTGCAGAGCGATTGCCCCTGGTAAATTCCTCATCCAAACGAGCAATATCGCTCATAGACTTTGCGTTCTTCTTAAACCAGGTTTCCAAAATACGATCCGTATATTTAAAATCAGGTTTTCCGGTTCTTAAAATGGTACGATTGCAGGCTTCTGTAATGATGTCATCAGGGAAGGAGAAAACCTCTACCCATTTTCTAATGTATTGACGCTCAATTTGACCCGGTGCTCGGTTTAACCCGAAGGCTTTATTTACTACGTTGAAATGATCATTGTAAACAGAGACAGCTTCCTTAGCCTTCTCCTCGGTATCAATTCCTTCTTCTGCCCAGGTAAGTGCTACGGCTTCAATGTAGGAAGCGTTTTTCTTACCCTTTGATACACAGTACTCATATAAGTACATAATTAATTCAGCTGAGAAATGAAGCTCTTCATATAAGTAGAGGATTAGTTGAAGATCCATAGGCTTTAAGGGACGATCCAGATAGATCTCAACAATATGTAATGCCCATTTGATTTCATCGTTATTAGAAAGCTGAGCAATTTTTTCAGCAGAATAGGATTGCCTTGTTGCAGGCTTAGTTTCTGTATGTATTGTAACGGCTACTTCCTCTAACTCCGTATCCCATTCAGAGTTCATAGCAGGAGTAAGATTCTCCTGCGGCCTCTTTTGGAGGGAGTTTAGATCCACCAGTTTTATCGAAGTGATTTCGTTATCCAGATTTCGTGTGATTATAATTAAATTAAGTTTTTCCCAATAAGTTAAGGCTCGAATGATGTCTTTTTCTGTGTTGTCAAGTCGGTCAGCAATAGAGGAGATGGTTACCTCCGGGCAATTACCCATAAAACAGCGCAACAGGTATAGGTAAACCTTGACATACGCTCCGTTTGCAGACGGCATAAAGTGGTCAATGAAGATATTCGGTACGATTGTGACGTCAGAGATACCTTCTGCTTGTAGAGATATTTTGTTCATATGTTCCCTCCTAAATAAAACATGATGAGGTGAATAGGATGTATATTGAAACCAAAGTGTTTTTGCATACAAGCATGCAAAACACTTGATTTCCCCAGGCTAATCTGCAGCAGCTTAGGAATTCAAAGCCTGCGGCTTTTCATTCACGTTGCACTTCCCTGAGAAACTAACTATATTTCTGCAAGCAAGCTCGCGAAATATAGCTATTTCCTCAGGCTAATCTGCTTATCGTGCACATTATAACACACATGGTTTGGGTTGGAAATAGCCTATTTTCAGGGGGTTTAGGATTTTTTAAGATTGTGGATATTGTGGATAATGTGGATTAGGCAATAGTAAAAAAATGGAAAATTATGTAGTATTAGGCAAAAATATATGAAAACCATCATGAGAGTGCAGGAGAATGCTGGATTTATAAGGATGCTCTTTGTTAAAAAAATATCCACAGGGTTAATCAACTAAAATTGTTGATAATCCTGTGGATAATGTGGATAACTACAGACCTAGAAGGTTTTCTCCCACGGAAACTATATCTCCGGCGCCCATAGTTATCAACAAGTCACCGTTTATACAATTTTCTAATAAAAAATTTTCAATCTCGTCAAAGGAAGGAAAATAGTGAACTTCCTTACCCAATTTTTCTAGTTCGTTAGCTAAATCCTTTGATGAGATATCCCCAGGATTTTTTTCCCTGGCAGCATAGATATCTGCAAGGACAATTTTATCCGCTAAGGAAAGTGAGGTAGCAAACTCCTCCAAATGCTGTCTTGTTCTTGTATAAGTGTGTGGCTGGAATACACACCAAAGGGTGTTGTGTGGTCGATTCCTAGCAGCCTGCAAGGTTGCGGTAACTTCTGTTGGATGATGAGCATAATCATCAATTATAGTCACACCACCAATTTCACCCTTATATTCAAAGCGGCGCTTGGAATTATGAAAGTCAAGTAGAGCCTTTTTAATGGCTTCCATTGGAACACCAACCTGCATTGACAAACCAATGGCGGGGAGGGAGTTAGAGATATTATGCAATCCGATCACGTTTAACTGTATGCGGTCAATGAATTGTCCTTGACAGTAGAAATCAAAGCTTCCGATACTATTTTCATCAAAGGAAACGTTGTCTGCAGAGAAATCATAGGTTGCATTAGCAGTTTTGCTGTACTTGGGGTCAGTAATACCATAGGTAAATACCTCGCAATCTAAACCAGAGACAATTTCCTCATAGTCATCAATTTCGCCATTGATATATAACTGACCGTCTTTTGGGACACGCATAGCAAAAGCGCGGAAAGAATTGCGGATATCTGCTAGATCCTTAAAGAAATCCAGGTGATCCTCATCAATATTTAAAATAATACTGCGCTTTGGATTAAACTGAAGGAAAGTGTTGGTATATTCACATGCTTCGGTAATAAAATGCTCTGATTTTCCCAAACGGATATTTCCACCGATAACATCAAGGATACCACCTACGGAAATAGTTGGATCTAAATTACCTTCAATAAAGATAGAGGAAAGTATGGAGGTGGTTGTAGTTTTGCCATGAGTACCGGATACAGCAACTGCATTATTAAAGTTAAGCATAACCTGACCGATCATTTCAGCACGAGTCAACATGGGTAGGTTCCTGCGCTTTACTTCCTGCAATTCTTCATTATCCGCAGAGATTGCTGCGGTATAAACTACGACCTCAATATCAGAGGAGATATTAGAAGGCTTTTGGCCTAAGTGAAACTCAATTCCTAATTCAGTGAGATGGTCAGTAATATCACTTTCATGGGCATCTGAACCGCTTACCTTAAACCCTAGGGTATGTAGGTACTCTGCAAATCCACTCATACTAATTCCGCCGATGCCGATGAAGTGGATCCGGCATGGTTTATTAAAATCAATTTTGTACATGGTACACTTCCTATTCTATATATTTTAATGGTGTTACATATCATTTCATATCATTTTATTATAGCCCATTTCCCTTAAATTACAATACAAAATTAGTTCGTATCGCATCTCGGTGCATAAATATACCACTACTGGAAGGAAGCATTTATACCTATTATATTCCTTTTAAGAAGAAAGAGTGCAAAAGTATTGTAAAATGCTGAGGTATAACAATCCAATATCAAAAATATGGAATTTTCGCTTAACAAAAATCACAAAAATTTTGCAAATTTATCTAATATTTTCGTAAAAATTATTCACATTTTTAAATTTATATGATATAATGACGCTATCTAATAATCAGTAAATAGTTCCAGAAGTCAGTAACAGAGAAAAGTGGGACAGGTTAAGGACAAAACTTTTCTAACTATTAACGATTTATATGACAGAAGGGGGACCATACCATGCAGATTACAGACGTACGAGTAAGGAAAGTAAGTAAGGAAGGCAAGATGAAAGCAGTGGTATCAATTACGCTTGATAACGAGTTCGTGGTTCACGATATCAAGGTAATCGAAGGCGATAAGGGTTTATTCATTGCTATGCCAAGCAGAAAAGCTGGGGATGGTGAATATCGTGACATTGCTCATCCAATCAATTCGGACACAAGGGACAAGATCCAAAAGATTATCCTTGAAAAGTACGAAATCGCGGCACTTGAAACAGAAGAGCCAGAGGAGTAATACAGGACGAATGGAAAAAAGCAGCATCGGAGCTGCTTTTTTTGTGGACCTTTCTATGTCTTAGGTATGCTACGCAACACAAGCCGGATGATTAGGAGGATATTAGATGATCGATTACCCAGGGAAAGCAAATATTTTTTTTGGTAACTAGTTCAAAATGATTGAGAGCTTCAAATATTTTTATCTCTATTCCATGATAATCTAATTCTGTTTTATTATTCTCAAGATTATTTAGCACCGCCTTGTTATCCTTCGTACCGGTATAGATCGCAAGCGGTGATTTTATTTGTTCAATGCTTACACCGCTCCAATTCTTCCAGGCCTTAAACTGAGCGATCCATAGCTCCAGGTCTGTACTTTGAATCCACTCCAGTTCTTCTTTTGAAACCTTTAGATTCTCCAGTTCTCCAAGTTTTTTCTTTTCATGATAAGAACTGTACTCTTTAATCCAGGAGGGTACTATTTTTTGAAAAAAGCGGTCGCCAAACATGGAACTTGCGAGCACAGCCCTACGAATCGGAAGCTGCTTCGCAAGAGCTTGAAGACCGATGGTAGCACCGTAGGAATGTCCGAAATAATAGAACTCCTGAAAACCACAGGCTTTCATGACCATTTCAATGTCTGTAAGAATATGATCGATGGAGTAAAAATCGGGATCATAGGATTTATCGCTATCCCCATTACCGCGAATATCGATGGCAATGGTAGTAAAATAATCTTGAAAAGCCTCTATCCACCCTAGGGCTTGCCAAAGCTCTTTTGAGTGACCCGAACCGTGAACGAGTAACAGGGGTGCGCCTTGCCCCGTTATGCTATATGCAATTTTTGCTCCATCTAAGGAGAAGGTATCATAGGTATCCAAGGGATGATCCCGCCTTTCTATTATTTGTACATTCCTATGATTTGTATCAGATAACATAAATATATGGTCCAAGCTTGAATCATAAGTTTAAGCGTTATTATAATAACTACGTTAGATCGAACTGGCTATCCATAGGAAAGTAATTGTGTGTAATAATATGGTAATACAGTTATTAAGTGGAGTCAACTTTATTCAGAAGAGAAAAGCATGTACATAAGAGGAGAATACTCGGGCATAGACAGAAGGAAAGAAAATAGTAAGAAATACGTAAGGAATTATTACAGATTGATGCTTGACGTTTAAAGAATGGTGTTATATAAAGTAGAAGAGTCGACCATAGAAGAGTCGCCATAGAATGTCAACCATAGAAGAGTCAGGAATCAGGGAAGGTAAAGGGTTATTCAATGGAATTAAGTATACTGTTGTTTTTTCAAATGTTATCTATGATGTTAATGATATTAATGGGATATACAATTGTTAAGCTGGGTGTGGTGAAGAGCGAACAAAGCTCCCTGCTATCCGCCATAGCCCTATATATTATTGTACCCTGCATGGTCATTGATTCTTTTCAGATTGATTTTTCGCCAGAGAAGTTAAACGGTCTTTTACTTGCTACAGCGGTTGCTTTCATAATGCATGTGGTATTTATATTGACATCAAATGTCTTAGGAAAAACATTGCATATCAGTGTGATTGAAAAGAATTCCTTAATTTATTCCAACGGAGGGAATCTAATTGTACCCTTGGTCAGTGCCCTTTTAGGTGCCGATCAAATCTTTTATTGCTGTGCCTTTATGACAACTCAGTTGTTTTTCCTATGGACCCATGCAGTATCCTCCATTGGAGGCAGTAAGCAAAGGAGTATTAAAAAAGTCCTGACGAATCCCAACATATTGGCAGTAGGAATTGGACTACTGCTCTTTTTTACAAATACAAGATTGCCTGGTATTCTGGGAACAACGGTAAAATCCGTTGGCGGAGTGGTAGGCCCGGTTTGCATGATTATGATCGGAATGGTCATGGCTGATACAAATTTGAAAGAAACCTTTCTCTCAAAAAGAAACTGGCTGATTTGTTTTGGGCGCCTTATCCTATTTCCTTCTTTGATGATACTGTTGTTGCTTGTTACAAGGGTTACCCATCAAATACCCTATGCCAAGGACGTATTGATGATTCTTTTTCTTGCGATCGGAGCACCAGTCGCAGCAACGATCACTCAGATGGCAAATTTATTTGACAATGAGGTAAAACATGCTGGAGCAATTAATGTAATGTCAGTAATTTTAAGTATCATTACACTTCCTCTGATGCTGGAGCTTTATCAGAGGATACTTTAAATGATTTTAATTTATATTGTTTTTAAATCAAGGAAACGGCTTGCCACTTATCCCCAACATAGATTATAATTAAATAAATATTGCGGGCTAATGAATGGAACCTTGCTACCAAGGTTTAATACACTGATAGTAAATCTTAAATAATAAGATCTAAGGATTTATAGATATTGTAGTTATTTGAAACTACGACAAGATGATTAATTTAGCAAAGAAAGGTGGCTGTAACTTATGAGAGATGCCATGCATGATAAATGCAGCTTATACGTAGATAATTATTTAAAGCTGAAAAGCTCATTTAAATGGGGATATGCGATGAATAACCGGTTAGGAGCTCTGCTTTATACAATGGAGAATTCCCCGGTAGATGTGGCTGCAATCAAGAACTGTCGTGAAGTAATAAAGGATAGCACAAGTATCTTTTCCTACTTTCAATCGTCTACCAGCTTTATTTTTGCTACGATCTTATCTCTAAAGGAAGAGCCTGAAAATAAAATAAGGGAAGCGGTAAGAATCTATGAATTATTAAAGAGAGAGGGATTTCACTCCTCTCCATATCTGGTACTTGCCGCAGCTTCTATCGTTATGTATACGGAGCCAAATGAACAACAAAGTTGTGTAACTAGAGCAAAGGCTTTTTTCGATGCCATGAAGGAAGAGCACCGCTTCCTTACGACGGCGGATGACTATACCTTTGCAGCTCTGCTGGCTTTATCTGAAAAGGAAGTTAATCCCACAATCCGTGAAATCGAGAGCTGCTATCATTGGCTTAAAAATGATTTTAGAAATTCGAATGCAGTTCAATCCTTAGCTCAGGTACTTTCTTTCAACGAGGAAACGATGCAGGAAAAATGTAAAAGGGTAGTTGATCTTTATCAAGCATTAAAGGTTAGAGGCCTTAAATTCGGACTATATATTGAGCTTCCTTTTCTAGGTGTTGTAGCAATGCTTCCAAAGGAAGTTAGTGCAATTGCTGATGATATTGCGGAGGTGGATCGTTACCTGAGGGATATCAGGGGCTTTGGTACATGGTCTATATCGGCGAAAGAACGCCTAATGTTTGCTGCAGCGTTGGTATGTGATAGTTTTCTTAGCGATGCAGCGAAGGGGGCATTTATAGGAACTACCTCAAATGCTATCACCTCACTTTTGCTTGCACAACAGGCTACGACGATTGCGGTCACCTCTGCAATTGCAGCATCGGCCGCGGCTTCTTCTGCTTCTACGTGATATCAATGATTGATCCATGAATTTTCCATAAGTTTGATTAATAGAAGTAGGGCATGCACATACTCATATCAGAACAAAATGAATGGAGTAATAATTAAAGTGAATGTTATTATAAGCAATTATCGTTCACAACAGTATGGAATTTTGAAATACAAATAGATTAGCTAATTAGGAAAGGCTGATTCCGGTGATATAGTTCTGAAAATGTAGTTCGTAGGCGATAAATCGGAATCAAGGTTATTATTATGCACATTATCGTAGGTTTAGGGAACCCAACTGACAAATATCAGGCAACCAGACATAATATAGGGTGGGATGCTATTACAAGAATTTCAGATGATTATGGAATTTCGTTGGATATGAAAAAACATAAGGCAATCTGTGGCAAAGGGAGCATCGCAGGCGAGAAGGTTGTTCTTGCTAAGCCAATCACATACATGAATCTTAGTGGAGAGAGTGTTAGAGAGCTGATGGATTTTTATAAGGTTACCCCAGAGGAGGTTATTGTAATTTATGATGACATCAGTCTGGAGGTTGGCCAGCTGCGCCTTAGAACGAAGGGCAGTGCAGGCGGGCATAATGGAATTAAAAGTATTATCAGCCATATGGGTACAGACGAATTCCCAAGAATTAAGATTGGCGTAGGCGATAAGCCAAAGGGCTGGGATCTGGCTGATTATGTGCTCGGGAGATTTGCACCGGAAGAACAGGAAACGATGCGTCAGACATTAAAGGATACCTCCGATGCAGTAAAGACAATCCTTACGGATGGCATAGATGCAGCTATGAATCAGTATAATAAAAAGAAGTGATACCAACCTTCAACAAGAAGTCTCGAAAGAATCCGTTTTTAATCAGGAGGAAAAGCTTTTGAAAACGTTTATAGCTCCTTTAGCAGAGTTAAAGGAATTTAATGATATACGGGAAAATATAAAAATGAATAGCCTGCCGGTTCAAGTGACCGGCTGTATTGATTCCCAGAAGTGCCATCTGATCCATGGATTGGGAGATGAATTCAAATACAGGGTAATCGTTACTTATAACGATCTAAAAGCAAAAGAAATCTATGAGGATTACCGGCTTTATGATAAAGATGTGCTGATCTATCCGGCAAAGGATATTATTTTTTATAGCGCGGACATTCATGGAAATGCCATTGTCAGGGATCGTCTGAAAGTTCTAAGAAGAATCATTGAGAAACAGCCGGCTACCATAATCGTATCTTTGGATGGCGGTATGGATAGACTACTGCCTTTAAAGATGATTAAAGAACGTGTTATAACCATTGATCAAAACTCTATTATAAAGCTTCAGGAGCTTAGTGCTGCGCTAGTGCATCTGGGATATGAAAGGCAGGGTCAGGTAGAAGCTCCAGGAGATTTCTCTATTCGTGGAGGTATTATAGATATTTTTCCACTGACAGAGGATGCTCCCTATCGTATTGAGTTGTGGGGAGATGAGATTGACTCCATACGTACCTTTGATGTTAGCAGCCAGCGTTCCATTGAACAGGTTGATAGTGTGATCATTTATCCGGCAGCTGAAATTATACCGGATGAAAAATGTATAAAGGCCGGTTTGAAACGAATTGATGAGGAAGAGAAAAAGTATTATAAGAGCCTTCGAGATGAGTTTAAGACAGAGGAAGCAGCTAGAATTCATGAAATTGTTGCTGAGTTTAAAGAGAATCTGGAATCTTTTCAAGGCTCCGTTGCGCTGGAAAGCTATATTAGTTACTTCTATGAACAGACAGTAAGCTTCTTTCAGTATTTTGATAACGAGGATACCATCTTTTTTCTGGATGAGCCGGGAAGGCTTGCAGAACGGGGAGAGGCTGTTGAAACAGAATTTCGGGAAGGGATGATTGGCCGTATTGAAAAGGGCTATATTCTTCCCGGTCAGATGAATGTAATCTATAGCTACAAGGAAGCAATGGCTCTTCTCGCGACAAAAAAGAGCATACTAATTAGTACCATGGAGGTTAAGAATAATTTTTATGCTCCTAAGAAAAAGTATGATTTTACAGTTCAGACTGTTTCGTCCTATCACAAGAATTTTGATGTGTTAATTAAGGATTTGGAGCGCTGGAAGAAGAATAAATACAGGGTAATTCTGCTTTCCGGATCCAGGACAAGGGCAATGCGCCTGAGCGAAGATCTCAGAGAATATAACCTTAATGCATTTTATAGTGATGATATGGATCGTGTACTGCAAAGCGGAGAAATCATGGTGGCTTACGGTAATCTTCGAAGGGGCTTTGAATATCCGCTGATCAAGTTGGTAGTTATCTCTGAAAGTGATATCTTTGGCACTGAGAAAAAGAAGAAGCGTAAAAAGCCTGCATATGAGGGTAATAAGATTTCGAGCTTCACAGAGCTGACACCTGGTGATTATGTAGTACATGAAAATCATGGTCTTGGTATCTATAAGGGTATTGAGAAGATTGAGGTAGACAAGGTAACAAAGGATTATATTAAGATAGAGTATGGCGGTGGAGGCGTGTTGTATGTTCTTGCAACAGGCCTTGATGTGATTCAAAAATATTCAGGTTCTGAGGGAAGAAAACCGAAGCTGAACAAGTTAAATTCTATCGAATGGAAAAATACAAAAACAAAAGTCCGAGGTGCAGTCAGGGAGGTTGCAAAGGATCTGGTAGAGCTGTATGCACAACGTCAGCAGAAGGTGGGTTATCAGTTTGGACCGGACACGGTATGGCAGAGGGAATTCGAAGAGGCCTTTCCTTATGACGAGACTCAGGATCAATTAGATGCAATTTCAGCAACGAAGAAGGATATGGAGAGTAGTAAGGTGATGGATCGTCTGGTCTGTGGTGATGTGGGCTATGGTAAGACGGAGATCGCAATCCGTGCAGCCTTTAAGGCGGTATCCGATGGAAAACAGGTTGTAATCCTGGTTCCTACAACCATTTTAGCACAACAGCATTATAATACCTTTGTTCAGCGTATGATGGATTTCCCGGTTAGTGTGGATGTAATGTCACGCTTTAAAACTGCTGCGGAACAAAAGAGAACCTTGGAGCGCTTACGAAAGGGGAGCCTGGATATCATTATTGGTACTCATCGGGTGCTATCGGCTGATGTTAAATTCAAGAACCTGGGGCTTCTCATTGTAGATGAGGAGCAGCGTTTTGGAGTTGGTCATAAAGAGAAGATCAAACAATTAAAGAAGGATATTGATGTTCTTACACTAACAGCTACACCAATTCCCAGAACTCTGCATATGAGTTTGGTAGGAATTCGAGATATGAGTGTGCTGGATGAACCACCGGTAGATCGTCTCCCGATACAGACCTATGTAATGGAGCATAATGATGAGATTATCCGGGAGGCCATCACAAGAGAATTAGCAAGAGGTGGCCAGGTCTACTATGTATTTAACCGAGTCAATGGGATTGATGAAGTCGCTAATACGGTTGCAAGGCTGGTTCCTGATGCAAATGTAGCCTTTGCCCATGGTCAGATGAATGAACACACGTTAGAGAAAATTATGTTTGAATTTATTTCAGGAGAAATTGATGTATTAGTATCCACTACAATTATTGAGACGGGTCTTGACATTTCTAATGTAAATACTATGATTATTGATGATGCGGATCGCCTTGGGTTGTCACAGCTTTATCAGCTGCGTGGTCGTGTTGGTCGTTCCAATCGAACCTCCTATGCATTTTTGATGTATCGAAGAGATAAGATGCTAAAGGAAGTAGCTGAAAAAAGACTTCACGCAATTAAGGAGTTTACAGAGCTGGGTTCAGGCTTTAAAATTGCAATGCGTGACCTTGAGATTCGTGGAGCGGGTAATCTGCTTGGAGCAGAACAGAGCGGACACATGGAAGCAGTGGGCTATGACCTTTATTGTAAGATGTTAAATGAAGCAGTAAAGTCCATGAAGGGTGAAATGCTGGATGAGGATACATTTGAAACCACTGTGGATATGGACATGGATGCATATATCCCTGCTACTTATGTTAAAAATGAGGTTCAGAAGCTGGATATCTACAAGCGAATTGCAGAGATTGAGAATGAAGAAGAAATGATGGATATGCAGGAGGAATTGGTAGACCGATTTGGAGATATGCCTAATGCGGTAAATAACCTGCTAAATATTGCTCTATTAAAGGCAGTATGTCATTCATTATACATTGCAGGTGTAGTTCATAAGGGAAATGAAGTAAAACTGATGATGTATCCGAAGGCAAGGCTGGCGGTAAGTAAGATACCGGAATTGGTTACCAAATATAAGAATTTAAAATTTGTGCCGCAATCAAATCCATATTTTGAGTATATATTACCCTCTACGCCAAAGGGAAGAATGGATAATCTGGCAATATTTGAACATTTAATGAAGCTATTAGAGGGATTTAAAATGCTTAAATCAGACGAGAAAGTGCAAGACGAAAAGGAACTCTGATACTGCTTCTTACCGAGATTAAGAAGTTTGAGAACATGGGATATAAGGATAGAGAAAGCTTCCGGGTTGCAGAGCAATAGAGAATGCTGTTAGCCTGGCAGCAGTGTATGGCTGGAAAGGGGAAAGGAATGAACAATAAGAAGAAACTGATAGTCACATTGATCACTTTAATGACAATGCTTTTGTTAACCGCCTGTGAATCTGGCACAAAAAAGAATGAATTAACAAACTATATTGGGAAATCAATATCAACGTTTGAGAGAAAAACCGGTATCGAGCTGGTGGAGCAGGGTACCGGTGTCTATATGGCGGAGAATACGGTGCAGGTAATGGCGCCAAACAATAAAATAACCTCCATAACCTTAATGGAAAATGCCGGTGAACTTAAAGTACATGGCGCTGGGATTGGTATGACTAAAGCGGATGTGGATAGTCTGCTGTTTGATATCTTCGGTAAAGAAATTGCAAAATCAATCAGTGCAGATAATAAATCAGTCACCTATTCCTATTTTAATAATGAGAAAGAATTGTACATCACTTATTCCTCAGACAAGGAAACGGTTCTGGGGCTCTCGTATTATGAGGACTATGGATCTACTGAGGAGGATGGAGTGGTTACAAATTCCGGACAGTTGATGTTGAAGATCGGTGATACTAAGGTATACTATAATGAGGCAATGGTCTATTTGAAATCAGCCCAGGAAAAATATGAAAAGAATTACGGTAAGGATATCTGGGAAGCTGATATTCTGGGTAATGGTGATACTTTTGGAAATATGATAAAGGATGAAGTAATCAAACAGATTACAGAATTAAAAATCATTCGTGAGGAAGCTGGAAAACAGAATATCATTTTATCTGAGGAAGAAGTGGCGGATGCTAATACCTATGCTAAAGAGCATTATGAGGGGCTAACCGCAGAAGATCGCGCGAAGTATCTTATAAAAGAGGATTTACTCCAGCAGGTTTATTCCGATAATCTATTAGCGGATAAGGTATTTGAATACTTTACGATCAATGTGGATAACACGGTTTCAGATGCCGAGGCAAAGCAGATTACGGTGCAGGATATTTATATCGCGAATACGGATTTTGATCCGGCAGGCAATCCGACTCCACTGACAGCAGAGGAGAAGCAGGAAGCTTATGAAAAGGCACAGGAGCTAGCACAGACAGCAAAAACAACGGAGGACTTTTATACTCTAGCCGAAGCTAATTCACGAGCAGATACGATTGAATATACTTTTGGGAAGGGACAAGCGCCGAAAGAGTATGGAACTGTTTTTGAGCAGGCAGCCTTGAATTTAAAGACCGGGCAGGTAAGTGACCTTATCACAACGGATAACGGTTGGCATATCATCTATTGTGTAACAGACTATAATGAGGATGCTACCACTCAGGTTAAAGAAAATATCATAGAGGATCGCCGAGAGGATTTGTTTGCCCAGTTATATACGGAATGGTCGAAGAAATATGACGTAGTAGTGAATAATGAAGCATGGGATTCGGTAGAATTTGAATAGGTAAATTAGATGAACCAGGGTTCTTAAGTGTTGTAGTGTGCAATGCTTAAGGAACCTGGTTTTTTTGTTAGGTGCTTTTGTGTTGGGTTTTTTTGATTTTTTTGATGGTTTTTGATTTTTTTGATTCTTTATTGGTTTTAATAAAGAAATTACTAATTAACAATAATTATTTATTGAATAACAATAAAAAATTATTGACATTCAATAGTAAAAGTGATATTTTCTCAGTAGGCACGGTTGATTGCAACACGAGAATCCCGTTTGTAAGCTGAGAGTCCCATTTTGTAAATGAAATTCCATTTTTGTAAGCAAAAGTCCCGTTTTGTAAATGAAAATCCCGTTTTGTAAACAACTTTCCCATT
>JAEWIZ010000028.1 GCA_023386815.1 Bacillota bacterium | reverse complement strand
GCTATGTCAATATCTATGAGAAATAGATTTGTATCTGTAAATGTTATTTTGAAGAGCCGTGTGCGAGAAAGCCGCACGCACGGTTCTGAATAGGAGTTTATACCGTGAGGTGTGAATTTACTAAACTCATTGTATATGGCTGCCGTATATCATTGGAAAAACTAATATATGCGAGCGGCCTTTTTTTAGGAGGAAAATGAGATATGATTTATGATAAGATAGAGAATATAGAAAAATATAATGGAATCTCCAAATGGTTTAATTATGCAGCAGATTTTATGAAAAAGACCGATTTAACCTCATTACCTTTGGGGAAAACTGAAATATACGAAAACCATGTATATGTGAACGTAATGGAAGTTGATACAAAGAAAGAGGAAGAGGTTTATTTCGAATTCCATAAAAAATACTGGGATATTCATATCGATATCGTAGGAGTGGAGAAACTGCAGATTGGCTTAGAGAGAGGAAGAACCGTAGAGGAATATCGTAGTACGGAGGATTTTGGAACCCTTGAAAGCGAGAAATATATTGAGTGCGTTTTGGAGCAAGGGCATTTTATGATATGTATGGATGAGGAACTGCATAAACCAACACTTCGATGTGGTGAATGCGCTAGGATCAGAAAATGTGTAATTAAAGTAGAGGCAGATAGCTATGAATAATATAGACCAGGCTCAGAACAAGAAAATTGCAGTGCTGGATATCGGAGGGACTTCTATCAAATCCGGAATATTCCAGAATGGATCCCTGTTAAATATAAAGGAAAACGACACCAATGCATCTCTTGGTGGTCAATATGTAGTAAACAAGGCGATGGAGATCTTAAAAAGCTATGGTGATGTTGATGGCATAGGGATCAGTACAGCAGGGCAGGTGGATTTTTCTAAGGGAATGATAAGATATGCCAATCAAAATATTCCGGGATATACAGGAATGAGAATAAAGGATATCGTGGAGCAGGAGTTTAGCGTACCGGTAGTGGTAGAAAATGATGTCAACGCGGCAGCAGTTGGGGAGGCTCATTATGGGGCTGGTATTGGCTTTCAAGAATTTATATGCCTCACCTACGGAACAGGAGTGGGTGGAGCTATCTTCTTGAATGGTGATATTTACAGAGGAAGCACCTTTTCTGCGGGTGAAGTAGGCGCAATGATCATGCATCCGGAGGATAGAAATGCTGAGGTAGATATGTATAGCGGGTGTTATGAAAAATATGCCTCAACAACGGCCTTGGTACGTAAGGTTATGCAACTAGATGAATCCCTCACTGACGGAAGAAAGATATTTAAAGCTCTTGATAGAATAGAGGTTAAGGCAGCAGTAGATGAATGGATTGAAGAAATTGCCTTTGGCTTAATCTCATTGATTCATATTCTAAACCCGGCATGTGTTATTCTTGGGGGAGGTGTTATGGAGCAGAAATATATACTAGAAAAAGTAAAAGAAAATGTAATGAAAAATATAATGGAGAGCTACCGGCATGTGTTTATAACTAAGACAGAACTTGGTAATAAGGCAGGAATGTTTGGAGCAGCAGCACTTATGATGAAGCAGTTGGGTTAATAAACTAATTGGAGAAGGTTTATGAGAAAAGGTGAGAGAAAAAAGCGCTTTGAGTTAGGAATTAAGATACAATTGATTATTGGTTTTGTTATTCCAATATTATTTCTTGCTTTTATTGGTATATTTTCTTATGAAAAATCAAAAACAAGTTTAATTAGTAGTTATGAGAAGGCCACACTCAGTTCCATTTCCATGGCATGCAAATATCTTGACTTTGGATTTAAAGTAGCTGTTTCTGATACATTGCAGCTTACGCTCGACAGTAATCTTGCGGATTATGCCTATGGACGTTATGAGAAGAACCCTGATCAGAGCAATTTGATATACAATAAACTGCAATCTTCTATTATGGTGAATAAGGCCTCAAATTCATTTATGGATGCCATACATATTGTTCCTAAGCAATCCGGAAAAGTCATGACTACTGGAAGCGGAGCAGGCACTGGCTTCTATGAAGAATGGGCACAGTCAGAAGAAGGTAAGAAAATGTTGTCAGGAAGCTCTAATTTTAGTTGGGTAGGGAAACATCCGTTTATTGATGAAAAAACCCAATCTAACGAAGAGGATTATGCAATATCGTATATAGGAGTCCTAACTAATAAAGCAGCCTTTGTAGTAATGGATATCAGCAAAGATTCCATCATGAAGAGTTTGAAAGACCTCAATTTAGGAGAGGGCACTCTGGCAGCTTTTATTACGGAGGATGGCAGAGAAATTACCTATCATCAGAAAAATGTAGATACAGAAGAAAATGCTGATTTAGAACAAATATCCTTCTCAAGTAATGAATTCTACGCTTCTGCAATGGAGCATGATGAAATATCAAATTCTGAATATATTACATATAAGGGAGTGGAATATCTCTTTATGTATAGTAAGTCTGACGTGAATGGAAGCGCTTTGTGTGCGCTGGTTCCCAAGATGTCGGTCATACAGGGAGCAGATTCCATCAGGAAGATGAACTATGTTCTCGTTATATTGACTTGTATTATAGTAGGAGTACTGGCAACGATAATCTACTTAAATTTAAGCGTCTCCATAGGAACGATCATTAAGAAATTAAAACTGCTTTCAGTGGGAGATCTTACCATACAGATGCCTGCAAAAGGAAAAAGTGAATTTGGACAGTTATCTGAGAATATTATGTTAGTGATAGAGAATACGAGAAGATTAATTCAAAAGGTGGAAGAAACTCGATTTACAGCTCAGATGTCCACCGAACGTGTATCATCCGTATCAGATAAAGTTTGGGATAGTTCTGAACAGATATCGGGTGCGATTAAGGATATCGACGGAGGAATTACGGATCAGTCTGATAATTTGCAGAGCTGCGCGCTTATGATGAATCAGTTATCGGATTGTATTTCTATTATTAATGAAAATGTATTCATGCTGGAAGGGTTTGCTGAAAGTACCCAAAATATGATAGCGGCCGGTATAAATACAATAGAAGATTTGTCAGAGCACTCTCATAAGACAACAGAAATCACTGGGAAGGTACAAGCTGATGTAGGCTTGTTGGTTAAGGAAACCTCCGAAATTCGTAATTTAGTCAATATTATTAATGAAATATCCAGTCAAACCAATCTACTGTCTTTAAATGCATCCATTGAGGCCGCAAGAGCAGGTGAGGCTGGAAAGGGCTTCTCTGTTGTGGCAAACGAAGTTAAAAAACTTTCTGATGGATCCATGCAGGCAGCAACTGAAATAGAGAAGGTAGTTTCGCGAATACAAAAAAGAATGTCTGAAACTGTAGATGTTACGGAGCTAGCCATCGATATGGTTGAAAAACAGACTCATAGAGTACAACAAACCAAAGATGTGTTTGGACAAATAAAAACATACACTTTGCAGATGCTTGATAAGCTTTCGGATGTTAGTAAAGGTGTAAAACAGGCAGATGAAGAACGTATGGCAACGATGGAAGCAATTGATAATATATCAGCAGCTTCGGTACAGACAGCAGTAAGCTCCTCTGTTGTAAATAAGACAGTAGATGGACAGCTGGAGTTAGTAGAGACCTTGAAAGCAACAGCCAGTGAGCTTGACAGTAATATGAATGAACTTACAGTTTCTCTTGCAGCATTTAAAATTAATTAACTCTATAAAATCAAATAGTCCTGATAATTGCAAATAGATTATATAAAAAACTGCCGCTCATTCATCCATAAAAATGATATGAGAGGCAGTTTTTATATAATTAATACGACAAACTAAATAAATAATTGGCATCCGAACCACTATACTCATTAGGTAATGACAGCTTAACAATATATCTTCCGGGATTAAGATACTGATAGATATACTGGCTCGGAGTTGTCTCATCCTTCAAAGCGGTATAAACTAAGACACCCGAATCGTTATATATTGAGAAAGTAGTAATCTTCATATCTGTATTGCTGTCAGATTTTAAGGTGCCGGAAAGAAATCCCCCCTGTGTTACTACGAATTGATAATAATCAGCTGCTTGTGTAGCCTTTAAGGTACCCTTAACACCATAACCGGCATATGCTGTCTGACTGGTATATGGATTTTGGCTTGAGATAGTATCCTCTAGAATTAAATTGTTATAGAACCATTGTGACCAGTACTCCTCATATAGCTTATGATATTCTGCAACTGAAATTGGAGTATTGGTGTTTATCTTTTGCAGTTCCTTAATACTAACTGCGAAGTTGAGGTTCTGACCGCCCTCGTAATACATGGTATTAACACCGATTACCTGGCCGTATTCATTTACGAGAGGCCCACCGCTGTTACCGTGAGAGATCGATGCGTCAATCTGAATATACCTTACACCGTTAATGACGCGGGAAGGGGTTGATATCATACCCTTAGTCATGGTGCCGGTAAATCCGAAGGGACTTCCTAACGTATAAACCGTTTCTCCACCCGCAACAGTTTGGCCAATCTCCATGCTATTATGATTAATGTCCAGCTCCAATACCGCGAGATCAATATCGGAATTGTAGCCAAGAATGTTTTTGATGGTATATTGTTTTTTGGTACTCGTTGTAACCACAATTTTAGAAGCACCCTCAATAACGTGATAATTTGTAACAAGCTTACCAGCTTCTAGGAAGAAACCGGACCCCTGTACCTCACCGGATTCAGTAGTGGTAGTTATTTCAACGGTATTAGGTATGTATTTGCTATAGATTTGTTTTGAGGTAAGTATCGTCTTTTTAGTAGCTTTTATAACAGTTACCTTAATAGCTAATCTATCATTAGAGCTGTTGGAGGTAATGGTTATGGTATCAGTTCCTGCCTTTTTCGGTATAATGGTTAGAGCCTGTTTGGAGCCTGACCAGCTTCCCAGACGGTAAGTAGCTATGCCTGAGACAGTACTGCCCACAGCTAGTGTCTCGTTCTCATCTTCATTAGAACTATTAATCCAGAGGGTAGTAGGTTCAGTGATTGTTATATTCGTTGAGAAGGTTCCAAGTGTATTCGTGCCTATAATAACCTTACAGAAGGCTGTCTTACCACCGGCTTTGGCATAAACCGTAACCTTTCCTGCTGTAAGTGCCTTTAATTTACCAGTTGAGGAAATACTAGCGACGGTGGTGTTCGAGACGCTCCAGGTTATCTTATCTGTCATACCATTTGCCCTAGCGGAATACTCATAGATATCACCAATGTTGAGGTAGTCTGTCTTTTGACTAAAAGTAATATTTGGAGTCTGAACAGTAGCAGTGAACTTTAAAGTATAGGTTTTATTATTCTGTGTAACAATTGCCAGGATAGTTGTAGTACCTTTGGCTGCCGGAGTTACGATTCCTTTCTTGTTAACCTTAGCAACTTTTGTGTTACTGCTTTTATATGTAATCTTTGCTTTACTTGCTAAATTTTTAAATTGCATGGAATAAGTCTTGTAACCGACATAGAGAGTCGCTTTATTAACCTTCAAGCCAGGCGCGGATGTGGATGCCTCTGCGATAGTACCTGGAGATATATCTGTGAATGTAGTCGTACCAATGACCAGTAGCAATGCTGTCATAAGTTGTAGTAGTATTTTCTTTGTCTTAAGCAAAAGTTCTCCTCCTAAATCAGTAATACAAGTATCAAGCTTATTATAGTATAAATATAGTTTGATGCAATACGGAATTCACTGGATAATTGTAAATTATTTGTGATGAAATGGACATAGTGACTTTATCACTGACGATATACAAATATAAGTTAGAATGGTAGAATAGATATGAGACTAATCGATAACACAGTTTTAATAACAAAGTAAAGGAGTATGGTGCAAGCAATGGATGGAATTTTATCAACGGGTAACGTTAGTTTTGTCTTGGTTTTTATGGAAGGTATCTTATCTTTTTTCTCACCTTGCGTCAT
Organism: Bacillota bacterium; assembly: GCA_023386815.1. Lineage (GTDB taxonomy): Bacteria > Bacillota > Clostridia > Lachnospirales > Lachnospiraceae > Mobilitalea. Next base: position 95,893 of record JAEWIZ010000028.1, on the reverse strand, counting down.
ACCATTAATTCCAGTATATATGGGATATTTAGCGGGCAGCGGTAAAAAAGCAAGTGAGGATGGAACAATTTTATATGACCGAGGAAAGGTATTTTTGCATACCGTATTTTTTGCGATCGGTATTTCTTTTGCCTTTTTTATTTTAGGAATGTCATTTACAGCCTTAGGTAGTTTCTTCAGTCAGAATAAAATGCTATTTACTAAAATCGGTGGTATTCTTATCGTGATCATGGGCTTATTCCAGTTAGGGATACTGGAAATGTCATTTTTACAAAGAGAGCGGAAAATAAAGTTTTCTCTGGCGGATAAGAAAATGAATCCCATTCTGGCGCTCCTCATGGGATTTACTTTTAGTTTCGCCTGGACACCCTGCATTGGACCGGCACTTTCTTCGGTGCTAATTATGGCTTCAGGAGCAACAACAGCATTTAAGGGCAATATGTTGGTATTTGTATATGCCCTTGGATTCCTGATTCCGTTCCTAATATTAGGGCTCTTTACATCACAGGCCTTAAATTTCTTAAAATCTAAGCAAAGATTGTTAAAGTATACCATAAAAATTGGAGGCATAATCCTCATACTCATGGGTATCATGACCTTTACTGGATGGATGAATAGCGTATCCGGCTATTTAAACTCCTTTACACTACAGCAGCAGGAGGAGTCAAAGGGCTCGAACGACAATGGCAGTGCAGCCAATAATTCGAATCTGCCAGATACCGGCAACGCTGCAATAGATGGTAACTCTAATACGGGCAGCGAGCCAAATAATGATACAGATACAGGTAATGAAACTGATACTGATACAGCGAATGATAGCTCGAATCAAGGGAATACAACAAAGGAAGATGAGCAGGAACAGGATTCTGGGAAAAAGAAGATTCCGGCCTTTGACTTTACACTTACAGATCAATATGGGAATGAGCACACGCTATCTGATTATAAGGGTAAAGTAGTTTTTCTTAATTTTTGGGCAACCTGGTGCCCTCCCTGCAAAAAGGAATTACCGGATATAGAGGCATTATATAAGGAATATAACTTAAATGAAGAGGATGTGATTTTTCTAGGGATAACGAATCCGGCAAGTGCAGAATATCCTAATAACTCAGATGTCAGTATTGATGAAATAAATGCGTTTCTAGAGAAGAATGAGTATACGTTCCCGGTACTGTTTGATAAAACCGGTGAGATATTAAAGAATTACAGCATCTCAGCATTTCCTACCACTTTTATGATCGATATGGAAGGGAATATCTTTGGCTATGTTCCTGGTATGATGACCAAGGAGCAAATGATTGGTGTCATTAATCAGACGTTAGGAGAATGATAGAACCTCCTTGCATAGGAACAAGTGTTCTCTAGGTCAGAGTAATTGTTGATTTATGGTTATTGTTATGCTATATTGGTTTTAAGCTTTTGAACAAAAATAATTGGCGTAAATCAATATAGTATGCGATAAGCATAAGTTAGGGGAAAACAAGATGAACCTGATGAAAGATTTGCAGAACAAACCTGCTGTACTACTGACCCTTGTGATTATACTCATAAGCATCTGCATTATAGTTGTAGTTCTTATCATGCTTTATCGTCTTGAGAATGAAAAGAGAGTGACAAGAGCTGCACTAGAATTGAAAAAAATAACAAACAGCATTCGGGCAGGTCTGGTTCATTTTATTCTGGAGGATAATTGTCGAATTCTTTATGCCAGCAATGGCTTTTATGAGGTTCTTGGCTACGATAAGACGATTGCAAAGACCGAGAATAAGATATCTATTTATGATTTCATTGATCCAAGGGACAAGACATTTTTCACGGATATTGAACATCAATTAGAAAATGAAACAATTCGACGTGAGGTTAGTATGTTAACTAAGGATGGAAGGCTGTTGTATTTTCTGATGAATGGTCATAGCACCGTGGGTAAGGATGGAAGGCATACACTTTCCGTTGTCTTTGTTGATATTAGCGAAATGCAGCACATGCAAGAGTTAATACTATTGGAAGGAGAGCGCTATCGTATTGCGACCGAGTTGTCCAATGATGTACTATTTGAATATCATATAAGAACGGATGAAATGATCCATGCAGATAAGTTTGAAGATTTATTTGGTATTAATCCGGTAATGCCTTGTTTTCGAAAGAACTGTGAGGAACGCAGGGAGTACATACATCCGGATGATTGGGGAATTTATCTGGAATTTTGTCAAAGTATTGCCAGCGGGAATAGTATGATTGAATCTCAATACCGGGTGAAAAACCGCCTTGGTGAATATATCTGGTGTCAGATCATGGGCAAAACGATGTATGACGATGATAAGAACCCTATTCGCGTCATCGGTAAGATGGTTAATGTTGACTCACAAAAAAGGGAGTTAGAGGCACTGGAGTTTAAAGCTACCAGAGATCCTCTAACAGGTGTCTATAATAAGGAAGTAACAATTAAAAAGATAGATAAATTTATTAGCGGAAATAAGGATAGAACCCATATGCTCATGCTGGTTGACCTGGATGATTTTAAGAGCATTAATGATACCTATGGACATTTGCAGGGCGATAAGGTATTAAGCTATGTGATCGACCGCATTAAGGAAGTGTTTTCGGAGGGAGAGATTATTGGCCGAATTGGTGGAGATGAATTCGTTGTCTTTGCCGGTAATATCACCAATGTGGATGAGATATTAGACAAAGCATCTATCTTAAAACGTGCACTTGACCTTACCTACACCAGTAATACTACTTCCATAAAAATATCTGGTAGTATCGGAGTGGCTATTTATCCGGAAGCAGGTATTCATTATGAACAGTTGATGGAACATGCAGATCAGGCCTTATATCATGTGAAGGAAAGGGGTAAGAATGATTTTTTACTCTATTCCCCCGTTCCTAATTAAAATCTTTTTTATTAATAGCTCCTGTAATTAATAATAAAATTAAGCAAATGACGCATAGCACGAAGCAAAAGGTTAGTAAAAAGACCACTTCGTGGATATGGGTCATTTTTTTCATGTATTCATAGCAGGCATTCATTAGATTTCCTGCCAGAAGTACAATGATTCCAGGCTTCACGATAGAATTAATGGCATCCATCTCAAACGTTACATAACGTAATACAGCAAACACATCTAAGCCGGTAATAATTAGTTGCCCAATTAATAGTGCGACCAGATAACCATTAATTCCTCTTGAGGGTATTAAAACCATAATTAATGCAATTTTACAAAGTGTTCCGATAATGGAGTTAATAAAGGTCACATGAGCTTTTCCAAGACCATTAATTATACTGCTTAACGTTGTGGTTAGGTACATAAAAGGACAAAGCCAGGCTAATATCATAAGATATTCACCACAGGCAGCATTATGAAAGACCGTATTGCCAAGATCTTCTCCGAAGATGATAAATAGACCTGTACTAATAATACCGATGATTAAGCTATATTTTACGGATATTGCAGTTGTTTTTCCAATTAATTTATCATTATTAATTGCTTGGGCCTCTGAGATGGCAGGAAGAATTAGTACAGCTAAGGCATTGACTAAAGCGGTTGGAAACATAATAAACGGTATGGACATACCGTTTAAAACACCAAAGGCGGTCAGTGAAGCCTCGGTGCTTAAACCGGATCTTCGAAGCATCGCAGGTATCAACACTGCCTCTATACTATGTAAAATACTTAATAGCAAACGATTTGCTGATAATGGAATACTTAACACCATCAAGTCTTTAAAAATTACTTTTCGACCCGAAGGCTTTGCCATAGGATCTGGTGGAAGCGTCATAGTCTTAGAGGGGGATTTTGTGACAAATAGGGCGGCTACATTATATAAGCAGGATGCGACTTCACCGGCAACTAAACCAATAACTGCTATTTCGCAGGTCACAGAAATGCTTCCGCCACCAAGGTACATTGCAATTACATAAACAATGATAACACGGATGATCTGCTCTAATAATTGAGTGATAGCTGGAACACCCGCCTGTTTTAATCCATAATAGTAGCCGTTGATGCAGGCAGTGATTCCACAGAATGGAAATACAACAGCAAGAATTCTGACAGAATCAGTGCTTCGAACTTCCAATAGAAAGCGGGCTGCGATCAGATCCGCATAGAAGTAGACCAATACTGATATAATAGCTGCTAAAATAACTGAGATTAGGATACCAATTCGAAGTATTTTATAGACATTCTTCGTATTTCGCTTTGCAAGCTCTGCTGCAACCAGTCTGGAGATAGACGTTTGTATTCCTGTTGCAAAGATGGTAAAGCATATCGCATAAACAGGAAAAATCAACTGATAGATCCCCAGTAATTCTGCACCCATGGTATTCGAAAGAAAGATGCGATAAAAAAATCCGATAATTCTTGTTATGAAGCCAGCGATTGTAAGGATTAAAGTTCCTTTTACAATGCTACTTGTTTTGATACGGTGTACCTGTTGTGCGGTTAAAACCGGTTTTGCCATAATATTCGTCCCTATCAATACCTTTCTATGTAGTATATTTTAGACTTGAGAGACTTATGTTAGAAAATAAATAAGCTATAATTGATTTAAATCACATAATCGTAACGAAATACATGTTATGATCAGCATGAGGCATTATGCAAAATAAAAACAAATTGCATGTTCCTATAATCTTATGTTTAAAGGGATAAAATACGTATCCCTGTAATCATGCAATACAGGAATAAAATACGTGATTCCTGTAATCATACAGTACAGGAAATAATGAGAAAAATTATTGACAAGAAATAGACACAGTGATATAGTATAACCAAGTAAATTAATAGGAATTAAAATAGTAGGAAATAAAGATAATAAGATAGTAGAAAAAATGAAATGAAGTTAATGCGATATCGGCGGTATTGCCGTCATAAGGCAGATTGGAGGTAGAGATACATGAAGTTATCTACCAAGGGTAGGTATGGTTTACGAGCGGTTTTGGATCTTGCAGTTCATGCTGATGACGAAGCCGTAGCTCTGAGTCAGATTGCTGAACGCCAAGGTATATCGATGAACTACCTGGAACAACTGATCGCTAAGTTGAGACGAGCAGGAATTGTAACAAGTATTCGAGGTGCGCAGGGTGGCTATATGCTTGCCTCTCCAGCGGATGAAATATCCGTTGGAGATATATTACGAGCTCTTGAGGGAGACTTAAGTCCGGTAGATTGCTCCGTGGTAAACAGTAATGAAGGAAATTGCAGCAATGCAGATTCCTGTGTAACAAAATATGTTTGGAAGCGTATTAGTGATAGTATAAATGACGCGGTAGATGCTATAAAGCTTGCTGAACTTGTGGCTGAGAGTAGGAAAATTCAAACTGGAGCAAGCACCACAGACACTAAAGCGAAACAAACATGTGGGAAATAATATGATAGGAGCAAAATGTTCCAATCATTAAGATGAACGGTTCAGGGACAGCGCCTTTTAACAGAAGTGAAAGGACAACTTCTGATACCCTATATGCATGGTGCAGTACAGCGCCTTTTATGAGAAGTTAAAAAAGCAACTTCTCATAACCTATATGATAGGAACTAGAACCATGTTCCAATCATCGGGATGCACGGCGCAAATACAGCGCCTTTTATGAGAAGTTAAAAAAACAACTTCTCATAACCTATATTATATATTAGGAGATGACAACATGGAAAAGAAAATATATCTTGATAATGCAGCCACAACAAAAACCAGACCGGAAGTTGTAGAGACAATGCTTCCTTATTTTACAGATTTATTCGGTAATCCCTCCAGTGTTTATGAATATGCTTCGCAGAACAAAAAAGCCATTGATGAGGCAAGAGCTCAAGTTGCAAAGGTAATTGGCGCGGATACGTCTGAGATTTATTTCACCGCTAGTGGTACCGAAGCTGATAACTGGGCAATAAAAGCTACCGTAGAAGCTTATGCGGACAAAGGTAATCATATCATTACTTCTAAAATAGAACATCATGCTGTTCTTCATACCTGCGAGTATTTAGCGAAGCATGGTTATGAAGTAACTTATGTTGATGTAGATGAGAATGGGATCTTAAAATTGGATCAATTAGAAAAAGCGATTCGACCCACAACAGTATTAATCTCTGTGATGTTTGCCAATAATGAAATCGGTACGATTCAGCCAATTAAAGAAATTGGTGAAATTGCGAAAAAGCATAAAATTCTGTTCCATACTGACGCTGTACAAGCATATGGACAGGTGCCTATAGATGTGAAAGAATTAAATATTGATATGTTAAGTGCAAGTGCCCATAAGTTGAACGGACCTAAGGGAATTGGACTCCTCTATATCAGAAAAGGCGTAAAGATTCGTTCCTATGTTCATGGTGGTGGACAGGAAAGACAAAGACGCGCTGGTACTGAAAATGTACCTGGAATTGTAGGCTTTGGTAAGGCAGCAGAGATTGCATTAGCCACAATGAAGGAAAGAGAAGATAAGGAATGCAAATTAAGGGATCTTTTAATAAAGCGCGTTCTTTCAGAAATTCCGTTTGTACGAGTAAACGGAGATAAAGTTAGAAGACTTCCTAATAATATTAATTTCAGCTTCCAATTCATCGAAGGTGAATCCCTACTAATCATGTTAGATATGAAAAATATTTGTGCTTCCAGCGGATCAGCCTGCACCTCAGGGTCTCTCGATCCTTCCCATGTTCTACTTGCGATCGGCTTACCTCACGAAATTGCACATGGTTCTCTGCGATTGACAGTAAGTGATGAGAATACGGAAGAAGAGATCAATTACACTGTTGATCAAATCAAAGAAATCGTAGAAAAGCTTCGTGAGATGTCACCTCTCTACGAGGATTTTGTGAAGAAAAGATCATAGGAAACTATAAGGTTACATCATCTTACTGTTAGGAACACAAATACAGTTCTATCAGGATATAATTATACAATAATGGAGGAAATACTATGTATACTCAAAAAGTTATGGATCATTTTACCAACCCAAGAAATGTGGGTGAAATAGAGAATGCAAGTGGTGTTGGCACTGTAGGTAATGCAAAATGTGGAGATATCATGAGGATTTATCTCGACATTAATGGAGATGGAATTATCAATGATGTTAAATTTAAGACCTTCGGATGCGGAGCAGCAGTTGCAACCAGCAGTATGGCTACTGAGCTGGTAAAAGGAAAAACAGTGCAGGAAGCACTTCAGGTTACAAATAAAGCGGTTATGGAAGCTCTGGATGGTCTACCGCCGGTAAAGGTTCATTGTTCCCTGCTTGCAGAAGAAGCAATTCATGCGGCACTTTGGGACTATGCAGAAAAGAATAATATTAAGATTGAAGGCTTAGAAAAGCCAAAGTCAGATATTCATGAAGACGAAGAGGAAGTAGAATATTAATGGAAAAAGTAGTAGTTGGAATGTCGGGAGGTGTGGATTCCTCTGTAGCGGCATACCTTTTAAAGAAGCAGGGATATGATGTAATAGGCATAACCATGCAGATATGGCAGGATGAAGATGTCTGTTCTATGGAGGAAAATGGTGGCTGCTGTGGCTTAAGTGCAGTCGAAGATGCCAGAAGAGTAGCAGCAGTCCTTGACATTCCTTATTACGTGATGAACTTCAAACAGGAATTTCGGAACAATGTCATTGACTATTTTGTTGATGAATATTTGCAGGCAAGAACACCGAATCCCTGCATCGCCTGCAATCGTTACGTAAAATGGGAAACGTTATTAAAAAGATCTTTGGACATTGGAGCCTCCTATATCGCAACTGGGCACTATGCAAGTATAGCAAAACTGCCAAATGGGAGATACACCATTAAAAAGTCGGTAACCCAGGCAAAGGATCAGACCTATGCTCTTTATAATCTGACGCAGTATCAATTAGCACATACTCTAATGCCGGTAGGAGAATTTGCAAAAGATGAAATCAGAGCATTGGCAGAAGAATTGGCTCTACCGGTGGCAAATAAGCCGGACAGCCAGGAGATCTGTTTTATCTCAGACAATAATTATGCAGGTTTTATCGAAAAATATCTCGAGGAAAATGAGAAATTATCAGTTAATGCAAATGTTACCTCTTTGCCTGCGAAAGGTAATGCAGGTTTAACACCGGGTAATTATATTAGTACTTCGGGTGAAATCCTAGGAAGACACAAAGGTCTAGTACATTATACGGTCGGACAACGAAAGGGTCTGGGAATTGCAATGGGACAACCAGTTTTTGTTGTAGAATTACGCCCGGAAACCAATGAAGTTGTTCTTGGCAATGCCAATGAAGTTTTTTCAGATCGCTTAAAAGCAAATCGTTTGAACTTTATGGCAATTGAGGATTTGGAAGGTGAGATGGAAGTCGAAGCAAAGATTCGCTATAGCCATAAGGGCGCTAAGTGTATCATACGAAGAACCGGTGAAGATGAGGTGCTTTGTATTTTCGAAGAGCCTCAGCGAGCAATAACACCTGGACAGGCTGTCGTGTTCTATCAAGGCGATTATGTGGTTGGCGGCGGAACTATTATGAAGTAGTAAATACTTATACAATCATAGTCTGATCTCATGGAAAGCAATGTTAAGGCTTACCGTACTTGTTATGCGTATAATAATTTTGCACGTCGGATAATAAAAAGACTCTTATATCATGCATACACCTGGTGTGTATATGATATAAGAGTCTTTTTTGAAGCAAAAGAATAAGAGATTAGAGTTTTTCAAAGCTTGGTCTACCTTGTGTGAAGGTGGCATAATACTCAAAACCCAGAGACTTCAAAAACTCTGGAATTAAATGAAAATCATAGCATAGATGCTCAGGCCTGTGAGCATCAGAGCCAATGGTAATAAGTTCACCACCCAGTTCCTTATATCGCCCAAGCACCTCTTTTTTGGGATGAGGATACCCAAGTCCATACTTTAAGCCGGCAGTATTGAGCTCAATCCCTTTTCCATAGGAAATGATTGTTTTCAGTACTTCGTCCAGAAGATCGGAGTAATCACTGTAGGAATAATCAAAATGTTTTTCCTTCTGATTTGGAACATAACGAATGATATAATCGAGATGACCATAGATATGAAAGCCCTGATATGCCTTGCAATTCTCTATGATGGATTCAAAATAGCGTTGTATTCCATGGGACGGCGTTTGATGTTCCCAATATTCTGAGTTATAAGGATCCATATGGTCTACTAAATGGGAAGAGCCAATGATAAAGTCAAAGGGATATTTACTTATTAAATCCCTATGTCTTTTTGCTAGATGAGGCTGCAGTCCAAGCTCAATTCCTATTTGTAGATCAATTTTCTTTTCATAGAGTTGTTTTAGTTTCTCAAGTTTCTCCATATATTGATCAGGGTCAAATACAAAGGTGTAACCATATCTCTCTGGATAATCATAATCCATATGATCCGTGATACATATCTTTTTTAGTCCCAGCTTAACTCCCTGTTCAATCATTTGTTCCGTGGGAGTTGTGGAATCACTGGAAAAGTCAGAGTGTACGTGGTAATCCGCCAGAATCATGTTGATCTCCTTATCTAGGCTTGTTTGATATCAGTAATATCAGTTGGTGAAACCAAGGAGTAGTTGGTATAATATACAACAAAACCGGGTTTTCCTCCTGCAGGTTTCTTGACATTTTTTTTCAGGGTATAATCTATCTCTACTTTATCCGTTTCCCTTGCACTGGAATAGTAAGCGGCAAGTCTTGCGGCTTCTTCATAAGTTCTGTCCGGAAGTTCCTTTCCCTCAGTCTTTACTATTACGTGAGACCCGGCAATTTTCTTGGCATGGAACCACCAATCACCACCATCTGCAAAATGGAAGGTAAGTTCTTCGTTCTGATAGTTGTTCTTACCGACATACATATGAAATCCATCAGAAGAAATATAATGGAAGGGCTTGCTCTTTACACTGGACTTTTTAAGATTTGCTTTTTTCTCAAGCTTTTTGGAACCACTGGTGAATCTTCGTCTGATATAACCGTATTCCGTCAGTTCCTGCTTTAATGCTGTCAAATCATCTTCCTCGGTAGCAATGTCAAGAGCAGTTTTAATAGAATCCAGATGTTCCATTTCTTCTCTGGTTTCCTGAATCTGATTGGAAAGAGCGTCAAAGGTACGCTTTAGTTTATTGTATTTTTCGAAATAATGCTTTGCATTCTCCAGTGCTGTCATCGTCGGGTCCAGGGGGATATTAATCTCTTCATTGTTATAATAATTAATGGTAGTTAACACCTTGGCACCCGGTTCTAAGCCATAGCCGTAGGCCGTAAGTAATTCACCATATACTTTAAATTTATCCCTTTTTTCTGTATCCTGAAGCTGCTTTAGCTGTAAATCATATTTTTTGCTGGTACGATCAATTGCAGTTGATACAATTTTTCGCAAATCAAAGGATTTTTGGCGAATTCTAGCCACAGCATTTTTAGTGGAGTAGAAGGACTCGAGTAAAGCTGAGATAGAGGTATATTCCTGAAGGTCATAGCTGGAATATGAGCTTAACATAACACTGGAAAACTCAACAGGAACACCATCCTTTGAAACTATGTTAGGGGAGAAGGAGCCAGACTTTACCTCCTGGGTAAAACGTTCGAAATTCTTGTAAAGATGCAAGCCTGCAGCTTCACTGATGGCTTCTGTCGGTACTTCTGCGTCAAGGGAGGCTCGAAAGCAGATCTCATTCGCTAAAAGTGGGCTGATTCCGGTTAAGCTTTGATATAAAGCCTTTCCGACGGGCATAGGTTTTTTGAGAATTACATCTCTAAATTGATCATAATCAATAGTCAGCGGATCATACTTTTCTGATGTAAGTGGAATAAAGTAATCTCGCCCCGGTAAAACCTCACGTACAGAGCTTACAAATTGGTTAATTCTTTTTATACTATCAATAATCTTCATATTTTCATCACAGAAGATGATATTGCTGTGCTTACCCATTAACTCGACGATTAAATATTTGATCCGAAGATCACCCATCTCATCTAGATGCTCCAGTTTAAAATTTATGATTCGCTCCAAACCGGGCTGATTAATATCCAATATCTTGGCGCTGCTTAAATGCTTGCGAAGCAGCATACAAAAATTTGGAGCTGTCATTGGACTCGGCTTTGTATTTTCCGTCAAATAGATTAACGGAAGTCCTGCACCGGCAGATATGAGTACCTTATAACCGGTTCGATAAGCACCTTTGATGGTAAGAATCAGCTCGTCCTTCTCAGGCTGGGCAATTTTACTGATTCGTCCTCCAATGAGGGTATCACGTAACTCTTTTATTAAATTGGCAATAACAACACCGTCAAAAGCCATTGATTGATCTCCTTTAACTATTCTGATAACTTTATTCAAGCATTATAGCATATGTTCCTATAATTGAATACCCTATTTCCAGTAAATCAGGTCACACTGATTCTTAGTATTAACATAAAGTGATATATGTATTAATAAAATCTATTGCATTAATTCACTAAAGTGGATATAATGATAGAAGCAAATACAAAGGCGCATTTGCATTTTTTTATTTTTGCTCCTTTGTAAATGCAAGAAATCATAGGTAATTGCGAAACAATATAGTTCATGGGATTTTTCATACAATTGATATAAATTCCTTCACGCCATGCAGTAATCGGCATATTTCGTTCCGGAACTTGTACCAATTGTATGAAAAATAATAGCAGTTTCTGAGTTTCGCAAACAGCTATTATGCAATTTTAATCAAAGGAGATTAAAAAAATGGGATACGTTGATGAAGTAATTGAACTGGTAGTGAAAAAGAATCCGGCAGAACCAGAATTTCATCAGGCTGTAAAAGAAGTACTAGAGTCTTTACGAACAGTAGTTGATGCAAATGAGGAAAAGTTTAGAAAAGAAGGACTTCTGGAAAGATTGGTTGAACCAGACCGCCAGATTAAGTTCAAGGTTCCGTGGGTGGATGACAACGGAAACGTTCAGGTGAATACAGGTTATCGTGTACAGTTCAACAATGCAATTGGACCATACAAGGGTGGTTTGCGTTTACATCCGTCCGTTAATTTAGGCATTATCAAGTTCTTAGGTTTTGAGCAGATCTTTAAAAATTCTTTGACCGGACTTCCGATAGGTGGAGGTAAGGGTGGTTCTGATTTTGATCCAAAAGGTAAATCAGATAGAGAGGTATTGGCATTCTGTACTAGCTTTATCACAGAGTTGTATAAATATATCGGTGCTGATGTTGATGTTCCCGCAGGAGATATAGGTACAGGCGGAAGAGAAATTGGCTACATGTATGGTCAGTATAAGAAGATTACAGGTTCCTATGAGGGTGTCTTAACAGGAAAAGGATTAACCTACGGTGGTTCTCTGGCAAGAACGGAAGCAACAGGCTACGGTTTATTATATTTAGTTGAGGAAATGTTAAAATTAAATGGTAAGGAAATTCAGGGTAAGATCTGTACGGTATCCGGTTCCGGTAATGTTGCTATCTATGCAATCCAGAAGGCACATCAGCTGGGTGCGAAGTGTGTTACCTGCAGTGATTCCACTGGCTGGATATATGATCCGGATGGAATTGATGTAGCTGCACTTCAGCAGATCAAGGAAGTTCAGAGAGGTAGACTAACCGAATACAAGAAATATAGACCCAATTCTGAGTACCATGAGGGTAGGGGAGTATGGAGTGTTAAATGTGATATTGCTCTTCCTTGCGCTACACAGAATGAGCTTCTCATTGATGATGCTAAGGCACTGGTTGCTAACGGATGCTTCGCAGTAGCAGAGGGAGCTAACATGCCAACTACATTAGAAGCAACGGAATATTTATTAGAAAATAAAGTGCTGTTTGCTCCTGGCAAGGCTGCAAATGCAGGTGGAGTAGCTACTTCCGCACTGGAAATGACACAGAATAGCGAGAGATTAAGCTGGACATTCGAAGAGGTAGATGCAAAGCTAAAGCAAATCATGGTTAACATTTGCCATAATATGGAGGATGCAGCTAATCGTTACAATGCACCTGGCAATTATGTCATTGGAGCAAATATTGCAGGTTTTGAAAAAGTAGCTAACGCTATGATGGCTCAGGGAATTTGGTAGAAATAATAAATATACCGTAATATATAAAACATAAAAATGAAAATATAAAAATGTAAACAAAGGACTGCCTTAACGTCAGCTGCTTTAATCAAAGCAAATCTGATGAGTGAGGCAGTTTTTTTAATAAAATAAAAAATAATAATTGTGAAAGTTATCTCCATAATATCTCCACAACCTTTTGTTATGATAGGTACATACTTAAATATCAGGAGGATGATATATGTCTTCAAATCGTATTACGAAAACGCTGATTGTGACGAATATGTCCTGTGTAAACTGTGAAAATATTATAGAACGAGCACTTTCCAGTCGAGCAGGTATTGAAGAAGTAAGAGCAAGTTACGGAGAAGGACAAGTTACTGTAACTTTTGATGGAAACATAATCAGCATTGGGGAAGTAGAAGAAATTCTTGAAGCAGAAGGCTACCATGTAACAGCAAAGGAGAATTTTCAACCCAGCAAAACAAAGGAAAAAAAGGATTATAGTGGAAGTAAAGCCGAAGGTCGGGATTTTACAAATGTAATTGGTGTTATTATCATACTTTTTGCACTGTATATGGTTGCTAACCATCTTGGACTTTTAAATATCTTTAATGCTTTTCCCACTGCGGAAGAGGGGATGGGCTATGGAATGCTCTTCATAATCGGGTTACTAACCTCAGTGCACTGTGTTGCAATGTGCGGAGGAATCTGTTTATCACAATGTGTTCCTGCAAAGGAAGGTACCTTTACCAATAAGTTTTCAGCTATGAGACCCAGTCTTCTCTATAATCTGGGCCGTGTAGCTTCTTATACTGTAATTGGTGGTATCGTAGGAGCAATTGGTTCTGTAGTGAGTTTTTCCGGATCCATGAAGGGTATTGTCCAGATTTTAGCCGGGGTATTTATGGTTATTATGGGGCTTAACATGTTAAACATATTTCCGGCACTTCGTAAGTTTAATCCAAGGATGCCGAAGATATTTGCAAAGAAGATCTATGCCAGCAGTACTAGTAAGAGTCCGCTCTATATTGGTCTGTTAAACGGCTTAATGCCCTGTGGACCCTTACAGGCAATGCAGTTATATGCATTATCCACCGGAAGTCCTATCAAGGGAGCAATATCCATGTTCTTGTTTAGTATAGGTACGGTGCCGTTAATGTTCGCTTTTGGAGCCTTAAGCAGCTTCCTCAGTAAGAAGTTCACAGCAAAAATGCTTACAGCTAGTGCAGTATTGGTTGTATTTCTGGGGATTTTCATGTTTAACAATGGGGTTGGATTATCAGGAATTGCATTACCTACCTTTCCAGCCTTAGCAAATACCAAGCAGGAAGCAAATAAAGCGGTTGTTGAAGGGGATGTACAGGTAGTAACCTCTGGGATTACCTCCGGCAGCTATGAACCGATTATTGTCCAGAAAGGAATTCCTGTGAAATGGACCATTCAGGCGGAGGAGGGAGAGCTAAACGGATGTAATAATAGTATCGTAGCTCAGAGCTATAACCTTCAAAAGAAGCTTCAAATTGGTGACAATGTAGTAGAATTTACTCCAACAGAAAGTGGTACGTTTTCCTTCAGCTGTTGGATGGGTATGATTCGAAGTAAAATTACGGTAGTAGATGATTTGGGTAATGTGGATAGTAGTACAATTAATGACGCAGGAAGTGTAGGTTCATCTGTTGGTGGAGGCTGCTGTGGTAATACTAGCACCAGCGTGAATAGCTCCAAGGATAGCTCCGTTTCCAACGGCCTAAGTGATTACAATAATCTATTGGAAGCCAAAATTCCTACACAGGAGCTGGTAGTTGCAACTTTAAATGAGGACGGAACACAGAAAGTAGAGTTAAGCTATGATAATAATGGGTTTTCACCTGCAATCATAGTTGTTCAATCCGGGTTAGAGACCACATGGAACATACAAGGAAATGAATTGGATAGCACTAAAAGTACAATGATTTTTCCTTATTATGCAGCACAGCTAGAGATAGTTGATGGTGAAAATCCAATACGCTTTATACCTGATCAGGATTTTGAATTTTTTTCTTCTGATGAATCCTATTTTGGATATGTAAAAGTAGTAGAGGATATTAATCAAATCGATCAAGAAGCGATAAAAGAAGAGGTCTCAGAATATACACCTGTAGGTCTGAGTGGATTAAGCTCTGGCGTTTCTGCCAGCTGTCATTAATAGATTCAATAAAAAGGAGATTAATTTCATGAGTAAAAACCCAAACAATAAGATGGATGTAAAAAAGCTAGGTATCATCGTAGTTGCAGCAGTTGCTATTATTGCAATTGCCTACAGTTTTAGAACACCGAATTCTTCGGGGTCCTCTGGTAGTTCCGCAGCAAAAAATGCTACTGTGAAAGACAGTGATATTATTATTCAGACCAAAGATATTACAGAGACACCAGCCTTCTATTCTGCCAGCATCGAGGGAGTAGATTTAGAGGTATTGGCTGTGAAAGCTTCCGATGGAACAATACGTACTGCTTTTAATACTTGCCAAGTATGTTATAATTCAGGTAAGGGTTATTATGAGGTCGACAAAAATGAACTCGTATGCCAAAACTGTGGTAACCGTTTTGGAATGGATGATGTTGAGGTAACGAAAGGTGGTTGTAATCCGGTACCAATTACGAATGAATATAAAACGGTAACGGATGATACCATAACAATATCAAAAGACGTTCTATCACAGGCTACAGCAATCTTTGCCGAATGGAAGTAAGTAATTGTGTAATAGAATGAATATTTTTGAAGAGAGGTTGAAGAGTCGTGAATAAAGAGACAATAAAGATCAGTGGAATGACCTGTGCAGCCTGCGCCCAAAGGGTTCAAAAGGCAGTTGGTAAAATTGATGGAGTAACAAATGCCAGCGTGAATTTTGCTACAGAAAAATTATCAGTAGAGTTCGATGAGGCTACAGTAAATATACCAGTAATTAAAGATGCTGTTGAGCAGGCAGGCTATGGAGTTATAGAAGAGAGTAAGCTAAACCTGGTTACGATTCCCATTGGAGGAATGACCTGTGCGGCCTGTGTTCAAAGAGTTGAGAAGGCAATTGATAAATTAGAAGGTGTTACGAAGGTATCGGTTAATCTGGCTACGGAGAAAGCAACCGTAGAGTATGATTCTCAAGTAATCCGTCTATCTGCCATTAAGCAATGCATTGAAAAAACCGGTTATCAGCCTTTAGAGATTGATAAGAACACCGTTGATGAAGATAAACTAAGAAAAGAAAAAGAGATTAAGACTCTTTGGATTAAATTTATCGTCGCATCCGTGTTTGGATTACCGCTACTGTATTTTGCCATGGTTCCAATGGTTTCCTGGTGGCCTTTCCCGATACCTAGAGCTCTAAATCCAATGATGTATCCTCTGCGCTTTGCACTATTGCAAATATCACTGGTAACACCAATTATAATTGCGGGCTACAAATTCTATACCGTAGGATTTAAGGCTTTGATTCAAAGAAGTCCCAATATGGACTCCCTGGTAGCCATCGGTACTACGGCTGCTATTCTTTACAGCATCTATAATACCTTACAAATTGTGGAGGGTAACTTTGGTGCAGTGGAAGGTCTTTATTATGAGACTGCTGGTGTGATTATTGCCCTCATTTTATTGGGTAAATCCCTAGAGGCTGTATCGAAAGGAAAGACCTCGGAAGCAATTAAAAAGCTGATGGGATTAGCTCCTAAAACAGCAATTGTCATAGAGAATGGAAAAGAGATTGAAGTGCCAATCGATGAAGTGGAAATTGGCAATGTCATCTTAGTGAAACCTGGTGATAAGATTCCGGTGGATGGTGTTGTTATAGAGGGAACAACCTCTGTGGATGAGGCTATGCTGACTGGTGAGAGTATGCCGGTGGATAAAAAAGCAGGCGACAAGGTGTTTGCTGCCAGTATAAATAAAAATGGTATGATTAAATTCCAGGCAACTAAGGTGGGTAGTGATACCGCCCTGGCACAAATTATTAAATTGGTTGAGGATGCTCAAGGCTCTAAGGCTCCGATTGCTCAAATGGCGGATATTGTTTCCGGGTATTTTGTACCGATTGTATGCAGTATAGCACTTTTGGCATTTCTAGCTTGGCTCATTGCAGGAGAGCCTTTAGCCTTTGCAGTAACTATTTTTATCTCCGTATTAGTAATCGCTTGCCCATGTGCGTTAGGTCTTGCAACGCCAACCGCTATTATGGTAGGGACTGGTAAGGGTGCAGAGAATGGTATCTTGATTAAGGGCGGAGAGGCGCTGGAAACCACTCATAAGATCAATACAATTGTATTTGATAAAACGGGTACAATTACAGAAGGTAAGCCGGAGGTGACAGATATTATTCCTGTGGAAGGAGTAAAAAGCGAACGACTTCTTCAGATTGCCGCCTCAGGCGAGAAAGGCTCAGAGCATCCGCTTGGTGAAGCAATCGTAAGGGGTGCAGAAAAAGAAAAGCTTGAGATATTAAAGGTTGAGCAGTTTGAAGCGATTCCGGGACATGGTATCGAGGTTCTAATTGAGGATATAAAGGTCTTGATCGGAAATAAGAAGCTAATGGACGATAAGCAGATCTCCCTGGATAGTCTTCGTGAAACTTCCGATCGCTTAGCAGGTGAAGGCAAGACTCCTATGTATATTGCAATGAATGGAACACTTGCAGGTATCATAGCGGTAGCTGACGTTGTAAAAGAGAGCAGTGCTAAGGCAATTAAGAAGCTTCAGGAAATGGGAATAGAGGTCGCAATGATTACAGGTGATAATCGTAAGACCGCTGAAGCCATAGCAAAGCAGGTAGGAATTGATCGTGTTCTTGCCGAGGTATTACCTCAGGATAAATCAAATGAAGTGAAGAAGCTTCAAGCTGAGGGCAAGAAGGTTTGTATGGTTGGTGATGGTATCAATGATGCGCCGGCACTTGTTCAGGCAGATATTGGTATTGCAATTGGCTCAGGTACTGATGTGGCGATGGAATCAGCTGATATCGTCCTTATGAGGAGTGACCTCATGGATGTACCAACTGCGATTAAATTAAGTAAAAGTACAATTCGAAATATTAAACAGAATCTATTTTGGGCATTTGGTTATAATGTAGCCGGTATTCCTATTGCTGCCGGTATTTTACATCTCTTTGGAGGACCATTACTTAACCCGATCTTTGCTGCAGCAGCCATGGCATTTAGCTCTGTATCTGTTGTAAGTAATGCATTACGATTAAAGAGATTTAAAGCCTATAAATGATGATAGAGCAGTAAAGGGGAAAAATTTAGGCTGTGAGGTAAATCTGGGTGCATCTATATCCACCTGGGCTTGCCGCAGAAGCTTGCTTCTGTAAACATGCCCATGATTGCCAAGTGCAGGCAATCACGGGAGGCCCGGTCTGCACCCATATGGATATAGATACACCCAGATTTACCGCGCTAGTATTAAGAAATCTTTTATCAGTCAAATCATTTAAATAACATAAACATGGTTTTTTTACAATGAATGGATCGGACGGAATGAATTACATGGATTGAATGTTACAGAATGAATTACTCAGATGATACGGAATGAATCACTCAGATACATGAGTGTATATTTAAAGAATAACTTAATAGGAGAATATGAATGATTAAAAAATTATTATTATCAGTATTATCAATTACCGCTATTCTTGGACTGACTGCTTGTAGCAAGCTGGATGTCATAGGAGATACCTCTATAAAATCCTTTGATGCAGTGGTGAGTAAATTAGGAGATCAAGTTACCAAAGACACTGAGTTCGGAGGCTGGTCCTTAACCTCCCCGGACCAAGATGCCAGATTTTTATGGAGTGAGGATTATAGTAAAACAACCTCCAATGATGTACAGTTAGTTGTAAATGCACAGCCCTTTATCGATGCAGGACTTGATGTGAGTAAATTACCGGAAGGTGTTTTAGTAGGCGATCAATTAATCCTGGGAACGGAACTGGGTGAGAATGCGCTTAGCTATTCCCGTGAAGCAACACCTCTTAGCTCCTATGAGCAAATAGTAAAACTTTATCGTGATAATATTAGTTATCATGCAGCTTTAGACCATTATGGAGTAATGCTATCGAATGGTAATATGTTCGAGTGGGCGAAAGATATGACCACGAATGATAAGGATATCGTGTTCGTATTAAATCCAGATATCTTCATCAATGCAGGGGTTGATACCTCTAAAGTGGAGGGATGGGTATTCGCTCAGGTAGAGACAATGGACAGTAATGGCAAGAAGATCAAAGTGGATAAATTTTTAAAGCCCTTTGATTTGGATGGTCAGCCGGCAAAGTAATAAAAGGCATAAATAATCGTTTGATAATTAAAAGAAACTTATAAGCAGGATTTAACTCAGTGATTCTTTGTGAATGACTGAGTTAAGTCAATTTAGGGCACTTGTATGGTCTTATAGTAAATAGTAAATCCTGTTATCATTGAAATTAGTATAATCTTAAGGTACAATCTATTCAGATTAGCACGGAGGTGGGACGTGAATCAAAAGAAGAAGATATTAGTAGTTGAGGATGAAGAAAAAATACGAAGTGTCGTAAAATCCTTCCTGGAAAGTAAGGATTTTATAGTAGTTACAGCAGAGGATGGGAAGAAAGCATTGGAGTTATTTGATCGTGAGAATATATCCCTGGTACTGCTTGATCTTATGTTGCCGGAACTTTCAGGGGAAGAGGTGTGTATGGAGCTGCGTAAAAAGTCCCGAGTACCGATTATTATGCTGACAGCTAGATCGGATGAGGCAGATATGCTGACTGGACTTGGGATTGGGGCTGATGATTATATTACAAAACCCTTTAGCCTAAAAGCACTTTATGCAAGAATGGAAGCGGTGCTACGTCGGTCAAGTGATGATATTATGACTTTCATGACAAGAAGAGCTTATCAGAAGGAAGACTTAATCGTTGACTTTGAGAGTCATGTCATCCTAAAGCAGTCAGAAGAAGTGAAATTAACGCCCAATGAATTTAAAATACTCGCAACCTTGGCCAAACATCCCAATAAGGTCTTTACTAGGGATGAACTAATTGCAGCAGCGTTAGGACAAGAGTTTGAAGGCTTTGATCGTACCATCGATAGTCATATTAAAAATCTGAGACAAAAAATTGAGACGGATCCCAGAAACCCTGTATACGTAAAAACAATTCATGGTGTTGGTTATAAATTTGGGGGTGAGTAATTGAAACAGAGTCTTAAGGCACAATTATCAACTACC
Organism: Bacillota bacterium; assembly: GCA_023386815.1. Lineage (GTDB taxonomy): Bacteria > Bacillota > Clostridia > Lachnospirales > Lachnospiraceae > Mobilitalea. The sequence goes on along the minus strand of JAEWIZ010000028.1, from coordinate 75,673 downwards.
ATACTGGTCATTGTATTATTAACCATTGTTGTGGTCAGCTTCCTTGCAAATATCTTTATTAATCGGCAGTTCACTTCCTATGTATCAAAACAGCAGGATCTGGAGTCACAGATCATAACCTCTACGCTTAGCCAGCAGTATACGGAGTTTACAGATCAATGGAATACAGATTTTGTCCATGCAACTGGAATGTATGCGCTTTATGAAGGGTATATTGTAAAGGTATATGATAAGGAAGGCAAGACCATATGGGACGCACAAGCCCATGATATGGAGCTTTGTCATCAAATTATGGATGAAATCTCAAATCGGATGAAGATTGAGTATCCCAGACTAAGCGGAGAATTTTCAGCTACAGATTACCCACTGGTGAAGAATGGTAAGATCATTGGACGCGTCAGTGTCAGTACCTTTGGTCCTTTCTTCTTGAATGAAAATGATTTCCAGTTTATCCATTCCCTTAATCGAATATTAATTAGTGTTGGTATGATAGCTCTGGTAGTATCGGTGTTAGTAGGACATGTATTTGCGAAGAGGATTAGCCGTCCGATTCTTAAAACCGTAGAAATTACTAAACAGATTGCAGATGGCAACTATGGGGTTCGTATCGAGGAAGAAAGTAATACAAAGGAGTTAGGGCTGTTAGAGGAGTCAATTAATCATCTGGCAGGATCGTTAGAGACCTTGGAGAAGCTGCGGAAGCAATTAACCGAGGATGTAGCACATGAGCTGCGTACGCCGATTACGATTCTTGGTTCCTATCTGGAGGCAATGACAGAAGGGGTGTGGGATGCTACACCGGAGCGCCTTGAGAGCTGTAACGAAGAGGTAGAACGGATTGGAAAGTTAGTCGGAGATCTGGAGCGTCTGGCAAGAATAGAGGGTGAGAACCTGAAGCTGCAAAAGCAACGGGTGGATCTCTATGCACTTATTGATAAAACCATTCAAAGCTTTAAGATAGAATTAGAAAATAAGCACTTGGAAATAATATTGCTGGGGGAGCATTATGAGCTTTTAGCAGACCAGGATCGGTTAAAACAAGTGATAGTCAATTTACTTTCTAACGCAATTAAGTATTCGAAAGAGGGTGCACGAATTCAGTTCTATACCTTTGAGACACGGGATATCGTAGGTTTTCGAATTCAGGATACGGGCATTGGAATTCCGCAACAGGAGCTGCCCTATATCTTTGAACGATTTTATAGAGCTGACAAATCCCGTAACCGCGCAACAGGAGGGACTGGAATCGGTCTTACAATAGTGAAGGCAATAATTGAAGCGCATGGCGGAAGAGTATCGGTTCAGAGTGTTTTAAACGAAGGGACTGAGTTCACCGTGATTCTACCCAAAGAGTAGTTCTTTGTATTGGATACCCACAAAGAATAATTCCTTGAAGTGGATACCGCAAAGAGTAATTCCTTGAAGTGGATTACCCATAATAAGTAATTCATTTGTGGATACCCACAAAAGTAATTCTTATAGTGGATAATGCTAACTGAGTAATTCATTTTAGTGGATAACCTTAAAAGTTTTTTTCGTAATGTTTAATACAATAGAATACAGAATACGGCAAAGCCTCAGAGTCTAGATTTCTGGGGTTTTTTATTGTTTTAAAAATGTGACACCTGGTTATTACATTTTTAGAATATTTGCGTAATATGTTGAGAATATCAGAAACCCATTTGTAGTTGAAGAATATCTGGATTTGAAATCGTTATGATATAGAGGTAGCAGTAAGCCTTATTAGCCTACATATGTAGAAATAATTTCATGAAAATTAGTAGGCGAAATCTGTAGACAAAATTTATCGTAAAATTATTAGAAAATAATTAGAAATAAAAATAGATATTGACATATAATATTATACGGTATATAGTATTATCAATAAAATAATATTGCATCAGAAAAGATATGAAAGGAGAATGTTCTCCTTTCTCAGTAACGAAAGGAGAGTTGGTGGTATGGTATTCAATACCGGATCAGCATTGCTTGATGCAATTGTGCTTGCAGTTGTCTCAAAGGAGCCGGAAGGAACCTATGGTTATAAGATTACCCAGGATGTCCGCCAGGCAATTGAGGTATCTGAGTCCACATTATATCCGGTGCTTCGCAGACTTCAAAAGGAGGATTGCCTGGAGGTTTATGATCAGGAGTTTGGGGGCAGGAACCGAAGATATTATAAAATAACAGATAAGGGAATGGCTCAACTAAAGTTATATATCGGAGAGTGGGAGATTTACTATAGGAAAATAAATATTATTTTTGAAGGAGTGAAATAGATGACAAGGCTAGAATTCATGAAGGAACTCGAAAGCTTATTGCCTGATATCCCTTTAGATGAAAAAAATGAAGCACTGACGTATTATAATGGGTATTTCGATGATGCAGGGGAAGAGCAGGAAGAGGAAATTGTGAAAGAATTAGGCTCACCTGAGAAGGTCGCAGCAATGATTAAGGCTGATTTGAATACAAATTCAACAGAACGAGAAAGTAAAGGCTTTTTTACGGAAAAGGGCTATCAGGAAACCATAGGCAGTGAATTTGAAATTACAAAATCAGAAAGCAATCGTTCCAATGATAAACAAACAAATCAATATTATACTGGTCAGGTAAATCAAAACACTACCGGTCAAACAAGTCAAAATAAGAATGGCAATTATACAAGTAGCGATTATACAAATAGTAATTATACAAATAGCAATAATAGAGGCACAAACCCAGGCTATACAAATTACAATAACGGTCATCAGGGGAATAACTATAACGGGAATAATTATAACGGTTATAGCAAAAAAGGTGCTGGCAATGGATTACTTATCGTACTAATAATTGTTACATTCCCAATCTGGTTACCAATCGTATTAACGGTATTAGGTATTGCAATTGGTGTTATTGCAGCAGTGGTCGGAGTAATCTTTGGTTTTGGTGTAGCGGGTATAGCACTTATTGGATCTGGCCTGGTGTTATTTGTGGCAGGTTTGGCAGAATTAGCAACCCCATTCTATGGCTTATTAATGATGGGCGGAGGTCTTGTTGCTTTAGGTCTTGGTATGTTAACTACATTAGCAGTTGGATTTGTATGTAAGAAGGTACTTCCAGTTTTAATTAATGGATTTGTTAATCTTTGCAGACTTCCATTCAGGAATAGGAGGGCAATGGCATGAGAACATTTGTAAAGGTATGGATAGGTATAGCCTTAATGGCATTTGGATTTGGAATAGCAATTCTAGGAATTGCATTTGTAGTGGGAAATAGTAGAGAAGCTTTAGCAGAGACTTCCTTTCGTGAATCCTACAAGGATGTAGAGAGTATTAATCTGCAGGTGGCATATGGTCAAGTGATCATTCAAAGTGGGGATACCTTTTCCATTGACGCTTCCCATGTGGCAGAGAATAGCTTAAAGTCATATGTAGAGAATGGAACCTGGTATATTGAGGAAAATTACTATACGAACAGAAGCGTATTCGGATTTAATATTTCACTTGGAAATATCGGACGCTGGAACAGAGACTATAATCCGAAGATTGTGATTACGGTTCCTGAGAGTTTTCAAGCAGAGAGCTTTCAGATTGAAGTTGATGCCGGAGATGTTCAAATTGATTCCATCAATGCGAAAGAGGGAGAAATTTCAGTTGGAGCTGGCAGGGTGACCGTGGATCACATTAAGATTGAAAATGAATCCAGGTATAGTGTAGATGCAGGAAAGATGACATTGAATGATGTGGATTTGAAAGACATTAACTTAAGCTGTGGAGTTGGCCAGGTTACAGTGAAAGGAAAATTAACAGGTAATAATGACATAAGCTGTGATTTAGGCGATATTGAATTGTATTTAGAGGGAGATAGTAAGGACTATTCCTATGATATCAATTCTGATATTGGTAACATCACTGTTGATGGAAGAAAATACTATAATGGATTAAGTTCAATTGATAATGAAACTGGTAATAATTTGAATTTAGACTGTGGAATTGGTAAGATTACTGTTGATTTTCAGTAAAAATGAGTTATTATAATAAATAGATACGGTTATAATATATCCAAGAAGGGAGATAATATTATGGAACCAAAAAAATTATATCGTTCAAATAATAAGATGATTTGTGGAGTATGTGCAGGTCTTGCTGAATACATTAATGTAGACCCTACGATTATCCGTTTGTTATGGGTAGTTTTATCCTTAACAGCAGGAGTTGGTGTATTAGCATATATCATTGCTGCAATTGTAATTCCGGATCAAAGATAACTTTGAATTATGAAAAAGAGAATGTCAAACTAAAAAAGAGAATGTCAAACTAAAAAAGATTATGTCAAACTAAAAAAGATAATGTGTACTAAAAGATAAAGTTGAACTAAAAGATAGTGATGAATTAAAAATATAGTAATGATATAAAAATGTTGATTTAAAAGTTGAACTATGAATAACAGAAACAAAAAGGGCTGTGGCATCACAGCCCTTTTTGTAATATAAGATTGCTAGCGGAGAATTGAGTAAATACCATCCAGGATTACGTTACAAAACTCGGTTAATAATATCCATAATTTGATTATATTCAAAGGGTTTGGCTAAGAATTCAGCGGCACCGAATTTCAGGGCGTCAACCATTTTATTTTTTTGACCGGCAGCTGTTATCATGACAATTTTGGCTGCTTCATCATAGGCAATAATTTGTTGTAATGCCTCCAAGCCATCGAGTATAGGCATTGTAATATCCATGGTTACAAGATCTGGCTTTAGTTCCTTATATTTTTCTACACCTTCCTTACCATTTACAGCTTCACCGATAATGATATGTCCATTTTCTTCCAGTACATTTCTTAGCATTTTGCGTGATGTTCTGGAATCATCCACTAAGAGTATATGAGCCATCCTGATTCCTCCTTTAAATGATTTCAACCTGGTTGCTTACAGTAACCAGCAAGTCAACTTGTTTATCCTCAATAAGCATGGGAACGATATAAAAATTATCTTTTGCTTTTGCGGTTTGATTGGAGTAAGACAGAGGAGGAGTCATGTCAAGGGTGATATCATCAAAGCTTAACTTGGAAGCATATAAACCATTGGTGCAATTAATGAATTCACAGACGCAGTCGAAGGAATCATCATCCATCTCAGCAAATTCTTCTTTAGCAAAAGAATTGGCAACAGTCAATAATTCACGGTCCTTACAAGCGAGACCGACAAAGATATCCTGATCCCCAACCATTTGTTGGGAGGCAAGGGAGCCGAAGGAATATACCTTGGCCTTTGTAACTTTATTTAGAATTAAATTATTGTTGACAAGACGTATCATGTTACGTATGGCAAGACTAATCAGTTCATAAGCGAAGGGATTATCTATTGTGACATAAGTTGAAAGAATGCGGTCAAGGTCACCTGATTTAAAGGCATGGATATCCATTTGAGTAAACCCATGATCAATTCGAAAGGCTTCCAGCTGATCCTCCAACTCCTGTACCGACAATATGTTATGATCGGAACAGGTCTGGACAAATTTAAGATAAGGGTTCCCTTGTAAATTGAGCAGGTATGTAACCTCTTCCGGTAGCAGATAACCTTTTTCTATTGCGATATCACCAAAACGTTTATCCATTCTTCGTTGTATCTCATTAATTTCGTCTGCCTGTTTCACGGTTAATAATTTCTCAGCCACTGCAATCAGTCCAAGTTTGGCACAAGATTTCTGTTGTTGTAACATAATTTCATCAAATTGAGATTGTGAAATAACACCCTTCCCCATTAAGTAATTGCCAAAATAAAGTCCCAACATGGTGCTTCTCCTTTCGTATTTCACGTTATTAACGGCATCTTCAGGTAATAAACTGAATTTGTTTCCAGAAATTTCATAATATAATTATTAATATACAATATAATTCATAAAAATAACAGTATTTATTTTAAATTATACCATTTTTTTATAAAGAATGTTAATTGCCAATGACTTTCGGACAAACTATAATAAGGGAAGGATTGGAACGGGACGATAGGTTATTTGATAACTTCGAATGCTAGCGTTTTATGGTATATTTGAGTAAAAATTACTCTTATATGATGACAATCTATAGTTTCTATGATAAAGTAATGTGTAAGTTAAGATTCATCCAGGAATTCATTCTAGAAGGAATCTTAGAAAGAATCGTGCCGCCTTGGCGGAGGAATGGAGTTAGACATGAAGACAATAATTGAATTGATCGCCGAAGAAGTAAAGCAGGCCTTTGTAGAAAAGGGTTATGAAGAAAAGTATGGAATGGTAACCATTTCAAACAGACCTGATTTATGTCAATACCAGTGCAATGGTGCCTTGGCAGCGGCAAAACAATATAAAACTGCACCAATTAAAATTGCTGAGGAGATCGTGGTATTTCTGAAGGAAAGCTCAACCTTTAAAGAAATCACGGCTATCATGCCAGGATTTATTAATATTACAGTTAGTGATGAATATCTTTCGAATTACTTAAATCAAATGAAGTCAGCGGAGCATTTTGGGTGTGACAAAGAGCCTGCACCTAAAACGATCGTAATTGATTACGGCGGTCCCAATATTGCAAAACCCCTTCATGTCGGACATCTTCGTTCAGCAGTCATCGGAGAAAGTGTCAAACGTCTGCTTCGTTATTATGGAAATCATGTCATTGGCGATGCTCATTTGGGGGACTGGGGAACCCAGATGGGTCTGATTATTTTAGAATTAAAGAGACGCAAACCAGAATTGGTATATTTCGATGAAAGCTTTGAAGGTGAGTATCCACAGGAAGCACCATTTACCATTTCGGAGCTGGAGGAGATTTATCCGGCAGCCAGCGAGTACTCAAAGGCAAATCCTGATTTTAGAGAAGAAGCAAAGAATATTACCTATCAGCTTCAGAACGGACATAGGGGTTATACTGCCATCTGGAATCATATGCTTAATGTGTCAGTTACGGACTTGATGAAGATATATAAGACGCTTGATGTATCCTTTGATCTATGGAAAAAAGAGAGCGATGCACAACCCTATATCCCAGAAATGATTCAATATTTTAAAGAGAATAATTACACCCGAATCTCTGAGGGTGCATTGGTGGTTGATGTTAAGGAAGAGACTGATACAAAGGAGATTCCTCCTTGTATGATTCTTAAGTCAGACGGAGCTACCTTATATAATACGACAGACCTGGCAACGATTGTTGAACGTATGAAGCTGTTTTCGCCGGATCGAATTATTTATATTACTGACAAGCGTCAGGAGCTGTATTTTGAAACTGTTTTCCGTTGCGCAAGAAAGACGAAGCTGATCAATGAGACGACAGAGCTTACTCATATCGGCTTTGGAACTATGAACGGCAAGGATGGAAAACCCTTTAAGACAAGAGAAGGCGGTGTAATGCGCCTTGAGAACCTAATCAAGAGTGTAAATGAGGATGTTTTCCGTAAGATTATGGAGAACCGTAGTATGGAAGAAGAGCAGGCTCGTTTGATTGCATCACAGGTAGGTCTTGCAGCTATTAAATACGGGGATTTGTCCAACCAGGCATCTAAGGATTATGTCTTTGATGTGGATCGTTTCACTTCTTTTGAGGGAGATACAGGTCCTTATATTCTTTATACCATCGTTAGAATCAAATCAATTTTAGCTAAATATAAAGAATTAAATCCGAACACAGAGATACCAACTATCATTAATCCTGCTGCATCAACAGCTGAGCAGGCTTTAATGCTAGAGATAACAAAGTTTATTGATATGCTTCATACTGCCTATAAAGAGATCGCTCCTCATAGAATCTGTGCATTTATCTATGATTTGGCGAATAGCTTCAATAGCTTTTATCATGATACTAAAATTATTGCAGAAGAAGATAAAGAGAAACAGTCCTCTTGGATAGCTTTAATTTCCCTGGTACAGGAAATGTTACTTCAGTGTATCGATTTACTGGGCTTTGTAGCACCGGAAAGAATGTAAATAGAATAGGTCATTTAGGAAGAAGTACAAGGTAAGCCCACAGGTGGTATTTTGTACTTCTTCTCTCAAAATGGGGGCATATTAAGGAAATGAGTTTTTGTATTGGGCTCATGTTGATAGGACTTGAGGAATGATAGGAGGGGGCAAAATATGTATCGTTTCATATCAAAATTAGTTATTTATAAGAACTTTGATGACAACTGTCTATTAATTCGTCTGGCAAATGTCATAAAGAACTATGACTCCCATTCCAATATGGAAGGAGTGAATGTATATGAGAAGGAAGAAGTGATTTCCCAGATCTATACGATCATTCATGAATTGCTGGAGCTTGCAACGGATTATGGTTTTAACCGCAACCTTTGGCATAATTATCTGGCATATTTACTTGCAACGGCTGAAAATCCATTTAGCATTACCTGTGAAAAGGTTGGAGCAAAAGAAGGTAGTGTGAATCAATTTGCCAAGAATGATTTTAAGATATTTAAGGCTTTGTTCGATTACGACTTCAGTGCTTTGGAGAATGCCTTGGAGATTAACTGTTTTTCTGTGATCTCTGATTATCAGGCCATAGAAAAGAATAGTAGTCGCTACAATAAAAGCGTAAGTGAAAAGGTTCGCATGCTGAGTGATCTGATAGTGAGTTCAAGTGATGAGGAAGAGATATTTAACCATGTTACAAATTTTTATCGTGATTATGGTGTGGGAGCCTTTGGCTTAAATAAAGCATTTCGTATCAAAAATAAGCAGGAGCAGCTGGAGATCTTTCCTATTACCAATACACAGGAGGTGCTATTATCCGATCTTGTGGGGTATGAACTTCAGAAAAAGAAGCTGGTTGATAATACAAGAGCCTTTATAGAAGGAAAGAAAGCGAATAATGTTCTCCTCTTTGGTGACAGTGGAACCGGAAAATCTACCTCAGTGAAAGCAATCTTAAATGAGTATTATAAGGATGGCCTTCGAATGATTGAAATTTATAAGCACCAATTCGAGGATTTGTCAGCAGTAATTGCGAAGATTAAAAACAGAAATTACAAATTCGTTATCTATATGGATGATTTGTCCTTTGAAGAATTTGAGATCGAGTATAAATACCTAAAGGCGGTTATCGAGGGTGGACTTGAGACAAAGCCGGACAATGTATTAATCTACGCTACCTCAAATCGAAGACATCTCATACGAGAGACCTGGAACGATCGCTCAGATATGGAGGTTTCGGAGGAACTTCATCGTTCAGATACCATGCAGGAAAAGCTGTCGTTGGTAGCGCGCTTTGGGGTTACGATCAATTTTTCTGCACCTGCAAAGAAGGAGTTTATGGAAATTGTAAGTACTCTGGCAAAACGTCATAGTAATATTACCCTAACCGAGGAAGAACTTTTTGCCGAGGCAAATAAATGGGAGCTTTACCACGGAGGTATGTCTGGAAGAACCGCTCAACAATTTATTAATTATTTAGCAGGACAAGCCTAAAGCTGGTGTAGCTTAGGCAATTGCGAAACGCTATAATTTTATTATAGTTTTTTGAGTTTCGCAATCACCTAAGCGGTTTAAAGAATAAGAAGAGAAATTGTCCCGTAAAAGAGGAGAATTCTCAAAAAAGGAGGACTCGTATGGAGAAGTATAGGATTTTAGTAAAGGGCGTTGTACAATATGAGGATAAGTATCTTGTAGTATGTCGTTGGTTTGATGACCGTATCTCGGAGCCGTACCAATGGGGATTCATTGATGGAGCTATTGAGTTTGGGGAGGCGCCGGAGAAAGCAGTGCTTCGTATCATTGCAGAACAAACAGGTTTACCTGCAGCGATCGATCGAATCCTTTATACCTGGACTTTTATGACAGGTGATACCTTTAATATAGGGATCAGCTATTTGTGTAGAGTTAGTTTTGATGAGGTAGTTCTTTCAGAGGAATTAATTGATAGCAGGTGGATGGTGAAGGAAGAGCTGGAAGGAACAATTGATAACCGGGTACTAGAAGACTTGGAGGAAGCTGAGTTCTATAAAGAAAGATTCCGATACATTTCTAGGCAGGAAGAGTAGAAAATAAAAATCTGAAATTTTGAAACTGTTTAACGTTGAAGCTTTAATGTCATGATAATTGGAGATAGCATGCGGATATTAATTAAAAATGGATATGTTATTGATCCTGCCTCTGAGCGGGAAGGTATCTTTGATCTGCTGATTGATAATGGTACCATTCAAAGAGTTGAGAAGGATATTCAAACAAAAGAGATGGAGGCTAAGGATGGGCAGGAGCTAAAGATCATTGATGCGAAGGGGAAATATGTTATGCCTGGTTTTATTGATCTCCATGTACATCTGCGAGAGCCGGGATTTGAATATAAGGAAACGATTGCCAGTGGTGCCAGGGCAGCTGCAGCCGGAGGTTATACCTCAATTTGTCCTATGCCTAATACGAAGCCGGCTACAGATTCAGTTGAGACTGTAACCTGGGTACAGGAAAAGGCAAAGTTGGAGGCAGTTGTAAATATTCTTCCAGTGGGTGCTATCACCTTAGGACAGGAGGGTAAGGAGCTGGTTGATCTTCCAGCTTTAAAGGGGGCGGGAATCGTAGCCCTGAGTGAAGATGGTAAATCAGTAATGGATACCTCTCTTTATGCAAAAGCAATGAATCAGGCAGCAGAGCTTCAGATACCCATATTTGCCCATTGTGAGGATAAGAGTCTGGTAGGCAAGGGGGCAATCAATGCGGGAAGAAAGGCGGATGAATTAGGCTTGCCTGGTATCAGTAATGCAGTTGAAGATATTATAACAGCAAGAGATATTCTTCTGGCCAAGGATACAGGTGTACAGCTTCATATCTGCCATATTTCCACCAAAGATAGCGCAGTAATGGTTGGTCTGGCCAAAAAAGACGGCTTAAAGGTTACCGGTGAGGTGTGTCCCCATCATTTTATCTTAACGGATGAGGATATACCAACGGATGATGCTGATTTTAAGATGAACCCTCCCCTTAGAAGCAAGGAGGATGTTCAATTTTTAAAGGAAGCACTGCGAGACGGAATTCTGGATGTAATTTCTACGGATCATGCACCTCATTCGGAGGAGGAGAAGAGAAAGTCCTGCAAGGAAGCACCTTTTGGTATCGTAGGATCAGAAACAGCCTTTGCCCTAACCTGGACTGAATTAGTTCTGACAGGCTACCTAAGTGTAAAGCAGCTGGTGGAGAAGATGAGTGTAAACCCGGCTAGAATTTTAGGAATTGATCGAGGCTGTATCGGGGAAGGAAAGATTGCGGATTTAACCATTGTTGATCCTGAGTCAGAGTATATCATAGATAAAAACAAGTTCTTCTCCAAAGGTAAAAATACGCCATTTCATGGTCGAAAAGTAAGCGGGCGTGTGGAATATACCTTGGTGGCCGGAAAGTTGGTCTATGAGCTTCAGAAATAATCCAGGGTGCCTTAAAGTGGTACCTTAGAATAGATAAACAAAGTTGAAAGGTATGGTATTTAAATGATTAACAAATTGGTTAAAAAGATGGAAAACCTAAGTGCACCCATTGTCGTAGGTCTTGATCCAATGTTGGACTTTGTTCCAAAGCACATTCTTGAAAAGGCATTTCGCGAAAAGGGTAAGAATTTAGAGGGTGTCGCAGAAGCAATCTGGCAGTATAATAAGGGAATTGTTGATGCCACCTATGATTTGATTCCGGCGGTTAAGCCTCAGATAGCAATGTATGAGCAATTTGGTATCGAAGGTCTTAAGGTGTTTAAGAAGACCCTCGATTATTGTAAGGAGAAGGGCTTAGTTGTTATTGGTGATATTAAACGCGGTGATATAGGTTCTACTTCTGCGGCATATGCTACAGGCCATCTTGGCAAAGTTACCATTGGAGGTAAAACCTATCGTGGCTTTGACGAAGATTTTGCAACCATCAACCCATACTTAGGCTCCGATGGTGTAATTCCTTTTATTGATGTCTGCAAGGAAGAGAACAAGGGATTATTTATCCTGGTGAAGACTTCAAATCCATCCAGCGGAGAATTCCAGGATCAACTGGTTCAGGGTAGGCCATTATATGAATTAGTTGGTGAAAAGGTTGCCGAGTGGGGTGAGCTTCATATGGGTGATTCATATAGCTATGTTGGAGCTGTGGTTGGCGCAACTTATCCGGAGATGGGAAAAACTCTGCGTGAAATTATGCCGAAAACCCTGATCCTGGTACCTGGTTATGGTGCTCAAGGTGGTAAAGCAGAGGATCTGGTGCCCTACTTTAACAAGGATGGTCTTGGTGCAATTGTGAATTCTTCCAGAGCAATCATTGCTGCTTATAAAGCAAAAGGATATGAGAAATATGGTGCAGAAGGCTTTGCAGATGCTTCAAGGCAGGCAGTAATTGATATGAGGGAAGATCTAAGACAGGCCTGGATGGCTGCTAAGAAATAATCATGATGGATATAATAAAAGGCTGTTGCAATGCAACAGCCTTTTCCATGATATATTAATGTGAATAGTAGGAATCATTTTAGCGATTCATTTTCCTTAAACGGTTTCAGGTTCACTATATTCAACACCAAAGGTTTCTACAGTTAATTTCTTCATAATCTGAGGTTCTAATGGTGCGTCAGAATAATCAGTTTTAGTTTCAGCAATTTTATTCACCAAGTCCATACCTTCAGTAACTTTACCAAAAGCAGCATAGGAGCCATCAAGATGCGGAGAATCCTTATGCATGATGAAGAACTGGGAACCGGCAGAATCAGGGCGTTGAGATCTAGCCATTGAGATCACTCCGGCAGAATGTTTAAGATCGTTTTTGAAATTATTATAGGAGAATTCCCCTTTAATAGAATAATTTGGGCCACCCATTCCGGTACCCTCAGGATCTCCACCTTGAATCATGAAGCCACGAATAACTCGGTGGAATTTCAAACCATCATAAAAACCTTTTTTTACCAAAGAGATAAAATTATTAACAGTATTTGGAGCTACTTCAGGGTATAGTTCAATTTTGATTACACCGCCATCTTGGAGTTCCATTGTAACGATTGGATTAGTGTTTGCCATCTTCATTCATTTCCTCTCAAATAAAAATTTACTAAAATCACTAAAAATGCACTGTATAATTTGTTCAGTCTGTTGGTAAATATAACATAGTAACTTCGGTCTGTCAAGAATATCGAAAACATGGAGAAAATTGGTAGTTACTTCTACCTGCAAAATATTTTCTTAATAAAGTATGAATGATTAATAAAAAAAGACATCCTATGAAATTAAGTTATAAATTAGTAATAGGTACTCCTTGAAGTTTTCAGCTCCTTCTTTTATAATAAATTCTACATATACCGACAAATAAGAAGAAATTCAGAGGAAATTCTTGGCATTTAATTCGATTGCTATTGCTTTCGATTAACAAAAATTACAAAAGATGAAGGGGGCAGAATTTAATGAGTGAGATTTATACCTTCGGGGTAAAGACAGGCCAGATTAATGCAATGGTTAATATCACAAGTGAGATTAATAAAGCAATTAATGAAAGTGGCGTTAAAAGCGGAATATGTGTGGTATTTGTCCCTCATACAACAGCAGGAATTACCGTAAATGAAAATGATGATCCAGATGTAGTTCGTGATTTCCTTAAGGATATGAATAATATTGTACCAGATAAGGATGACGATAGGCGCATAGGTGGAAATTCTGCAGTACATACCAGGACAAGCTTAACAGGTTGCTCCTTGACACTGATTATTGATGAGGGTAGATTACTGCTTGGTACATGGCAGGGAATTTATTTTATGGAATCGGATGGGCCTAGAATTCGCAAGGTTCATGTGAAGATTATTGAGGGCTAAAGCTGTTTACCATGTAATACAACGATGATGACATAATGGCGGACTTTAAAAGATTACTTGAGGTAGAAAAAAATTACCTTGTGATAAACATTAGTTTAGGATAGAATATGCAAGAAAGTAATTTAATCAATAGGAGAGCTGATATGTCAGTAGCGATGAAAAGAAAAGCTGAAATAGCTGGAAATATGGAGATAGCCAAGGATGTTTATAGTATGTGGCTCAATGCACCTGATATTGCCAGGGATGCAAAGCCAGGTCAGTTTGTTTCCCTATATTCCAGAGATGGAAGTAAACTATTACCCAGACCGATTAGTATCTGTGAGATTAATAAAGAGCAGGGGAAGGTTCGATTAGTATATCGTATCCTCGGTAATGGGACAAGGGAATTTGCAGGAATGAATGCAGCCGAATGGATAGAAGCGATGGGCCCGTTAGGGAATGGATTTACCTTAGAGGGAAAGAAAGCTTTATTAATCGGCGGAGGTATAGGAATTCCGCCGATGCTGGAGCTGGCGAAGCAACTTAACTGTGAAAAGCAGATGGTACTGGGGTATCGGGATATCACATTTTTGGAGGAAGAGTTTGAAGCCTATGGTAAGGTATTTCTTTCAACGGAAGATGGAAGTAAAGGAACAAAAGGAAATGTAATTGATGCCATAAAACAGAATCATCTCGAAGCAGATATCATATTTGCCTGCGGCCCCACACCGATGCTACGTGGAGTTAAGGCTTTTGCCGCAGAGAAGGGAATAAAGGCACAATTATCCTTAGAAGAACGCATGGCATGTGGAATTGGTGCATGTCTTGGATGTATATGTAAGACAAAGGAAATTGATCATCACAGCAATGTTAGAAATAAGCGGATCTGCAAGGATGGTCCAGTATTTTATGCGGAAGAGGTGGAGCTATGAATACCAGCGTAACTTTAGCGGGAGTAACCTTTAAAAATCCGGTGACAACAGCCTCAGGAACCTTCGGGTCCGGCATGGAATACAGCGAATATGTGGATTTATCCAGGCTTGGTGCGGTAACTACGAAAGGCGTGTCCAGTATACCCTGGCCAGGTAATCCTACGCCCAGGATTGCCGAATGCTATGGTGGTATGCTGAATGCAATTGGTTTACAAAATCCCGGAGTAGATGTATTTATAAATAGGGATATTCCCTTCTTGAGAACCTATGATACAAAGATTATTGTAAATGTCGTTGGTAAAACAACGGAGGAATACTGTGAGGTAGTAGAACGTCTTAGCGACCAGGATGTAGATATGCTTGAAATAAATATATCCTGTCCTAACGTAAAGGAAGGCGGTATTGCCTTTGGACAAGATCCAGGATGTGTAGAAGAAATTACTTCTGAACTGAAAAAGCGAGCAAAGCAGCCAATCATAATGAAACTTAGTCCTAATGTGACTGATATAGGAGAAATGGCGAAAGCAGCAGAGGCAGGCGGAGCAGATGCTTTATCTCTCATTAATACCTTAACAGGTATGAAAATTGATATTCACCGCAGAGCCTTCCTGCTTGCAAATAAAACCGGTGGCTTATCCGGTCCGGCAGTGAAACCAGTTGCCGTACGTATGGTTTACCAGGTGGCGCAGGCTGTAAAGCTGCCAATCATTGGTATGGGAGGAATTGCAACTGCGGAAGATGCCTTGGAGTTTATCATGGCCGGAGCGTCTATGGTAGCTGTTGGAACTGCAAATTTTATCAATCCAACTGCCACCTCAAATGTAATTGATGGTATAGAGTCATACATGAAAGAGTATGGCATTAATGACATAAACGACCTAATTGGATGCGTAAAATAAAATTTTTGTGAAGTACTATGAATAATTATTTTTTGTGATACAATATTATAAATGATTGCAAAAAATAGGTAAGAATGATAAGTGGTTCCAGAAAAGAATTTTAAATAGAACAGTACAGATGAATTATGCTGCTTTTTAGTAGCGGAATGGAGTTGAGAATGGAACAGTATAAAAAGGAATTTATAGAATTCATGGTTGACTGTGGAGTTTTGAAATTCGGTGACTTCACAACAAAAAGTGGTAGAAAGACTCCCTTTTTCGTCAATACAGGATTTTATCGTACTGGAGCACAGCTACGAAAACTCGGTGAGTATTATGCCAAAGCAATTAACGATAAATACGGCATGGACTTTGATGTATTATTTGGGCCGGCATACAAGGGAATACCACTCAGTGTTGCGACGACGATGGCTATCAGTGAATTTTATCAGAAGGATATTAAATACTGCTCAAACCGCAAGGAAGTAAAAGATCATGGTGATACAGGTATTTTACTTGGCTCTCCGCTCAGTGACGGTGACAAGGTAATTATAATTGAAGATGTTACTACAGCGGGAACCTCTATCGGAGAAACAATGCCCATTTTGGCAGCTCAGGCCAAAGTTCAGGTACTTGGACTCATAGTATCGGTTGACCGTATGGAACGGGGACAGGGTAGTAAAAGTGCTCTATCAGAAATTGAAGAGAATTATAAAATTGCCACAACTGCAATTGTTACTATGGAGGAAGTAGTAGAACATCTGTATAATAAACCCTATCTTGGTAAGATTGTTATAGACGATACATTAAAAGCAGCAATTGATGCATATTATGAGCAATATGGAGTTGTAGAATAGAAGTATTAGATAATTTTTGCAATTGTCTAAATCAGAAACATACGTAAAAGGAGGTAATTCTAAATGATGGAAAAAATCTATCACACTATGAAGTCGGTTGGTGTATGGAATCTTGTATTGGGAATCCTTTTGATTGTTGCAAGCACATTTGCAGGTACACTACTGATTTTGAATGGAGCTAGATTACTAAAGAAGAAAAAAGATTTACTTTTCTAGTATGATACAACAGATCGGGAAAATTGACCCCAAGAATGGCTGCACTACGTAGCATAGACTTGGGGTTTAACATTGTTTATTTGGAGGATTCCGTTGAAAACACAGGATTTTTATTATGATTTACCAGAGGAATTAATTGCCCAGGATCCCCTTGAGGATCGCTCGGGATCAAGACTTCTGCTTCTGGATAAAACAACCGGGAAGACAGAGCACCGGATATTTAGAAATATTACACAATACTTGAAGCAGGGTGATTGTCTTGTTATTAATAATACAAAAGTGATACCAGCTAGATTAATAGGAGAAAAGATTCATGACGAAGGTAATGAAGGTCATGGTGCCAAGATAGAGCTGCTCCTGCTAAAAAGAATAGAGAAGGATGTATGGGAAACACTGGTGAAGCCAGGAAAAAAAGCACGTCCTGGATCCAGAATTGATTTTGGAAATGGTCTGTTGACTGGAGAAATTATCGAGATTCTGGAGGAAGGAAATCGAGTTGTTCGCTTCACCTATGAAGGGATTTTTGAAGAAATCTTAGATCAATTGGGACAGATGCCGTTACCTCCCTACATTACTCATGAGCTAACAGATAAGAACAGATATCAGACCGTATATGCAAAGCATGAAGGTTCTGCTGCAGCTCCAACCGCAGGACTGCATTTTACCGAGGAATTGCTTGATGAAATAGAAGCTATGGGAATATCCATAGCTAATGTCACCCTGCATGTAGGCTTGGGAACCTTCCGCCCTGTTAAAGTGGAGAATGTTCTGGAACATCATATGCATTCGGAATTTTATCAGGTATCGGAAGAAGCAGCAGAGATTATTAATAAAACTAAGAAAAACGGAGGCAGGGTAATCTGCGTCGGTACAACCAGCTGCAGGACAGTGGAGTCTGCTGCGGATGAACAGGGAATGGTACATGCGGGCAGCGGTGATACTTCCATCTTCATATATCCAGGTTATGAGTTTAAGGTATTGGATGCTCTAATTACCAACTTTCATTTACCGGAATCAACATTGATGATGTTGGTTTCGGCATTAGCAGGCAGAGACCATATTATGGCGGCTTATGAGGAAGCGGTGAAAGAACGATATCGTTTTTTTAGCTTTGGGGATGCAATGTTTATTTTTTAATCCAAAAGCAGCATTATAATTGAAGTCGAGCTTAATAAAGTTAAGTGTTTTGGTGGATTTGGTATATAAATGAAGAGGTTTTGATTAATAAAGTTAACAATATAAATCTTGCAATTGAAAAACTAATATGATATAATCTCACTAACACATTAAAAAGAGTATATTTTCTGACAGTATAATATGTTCGGTGGTATTTGATAATAATAATAATACTTTATTTAAATTTGAAGACAATGAGGTCAAAACGAAAGTTTTGACCTCGTTTTCTTATAAAAAGCAACACAATCCTGAATAATCCTAAGGACAATGAGGTCAAGGCGACGGCTTTGACCTCTTATTGCTCCTTAGAGCCAATGAGGTCAGGAAAGTAACCTAAGAAGAACTGTAAAATGAATGGATTAAAATTATAAAAGAGGACGAAGAGGTCAGAATCAGTAAGATTTTGGCCTCTTTTTGGTTATGTATGGTCAGTAATTCACTACTAAGATTAGTTTAGTATCTTAGGATGGAAATGTTCAGTCGAGGGTTAATAGCCCTGAATGATAAAAATGATTATTGAGGAGGAATGTTTATGTTTTCATCAGTTGACACAATTTGGGTACTCGTAGCGGCGGCGCTGGTATTTTTTATGCAAGCTGGATTTGCTATGGTAGAAACAGGTTTTACGAGAGCAAAAAATGCAGGTAACATTATTATGAAAAATCTTATGGATTTCTCATTAGGAACCCCGATTTATTGGTTATTCGGATTTGGTATTATGTTTGGAGGAAGTGGAGCACTCTTTGGTGGCATAGATTTTATGGTAAAAGGTGATTACTCTTCAGTTACACCAAGTGGTATCCCTGTCATGGCCTTTCTAATTTTCCAGACAGTATTTTGTGCAACTGCAGCAACCATTGTATCCGGTGCTATGGCTGAAAGAACAAAATTTTCAGCATATTGTTTATATAGTATGGCAATCAGTGCCTTTGTATATCCGGTGTCAGGTCATTGGATCTGGGGTGGTGGCTGGTTGGCTGATTTAGGATTCCATGATTTTGCCGGTTCCACGGCAGTGCATATGGTAGGTGGTGTATCAGCACTCATCGGAGCTAAACTATTGGGACCTCGAATTGGAAAATACGATAAAGCGGGGAAACCAAAGGCTATACCGGGTCACAGCTTAACACTTGGAGCACTGGGAGTTTTCATCCTGTGGTTCTGCTGGTTTGGATTTAACGGCGGATCAACTGTATCAGCAACGGGGGATGATGTGCTTTCATTAATGGGCAGTATTTTTGTAACTACCAACATGGCGGCAGCTGTAGCTAGTATTACCGTTATGTGTGTGACTTGGATACGCTATAAAAAGCCTGATGTTTCTATGACACTGAATGGATCTTTAGCAGGCTTGGTAGCCATTACAGCAGGCTGTGATCTTGTATCACCATTTGGAGCAGCGATGATAGGTATTATTGCTGGCGTGGTTGTCGTATTTGGAATCGAATTTATTGATAAGGTAGTAAAAATTGATGATCCGGTTGGTGCGATAGGTGTTCATGGCATCTGTGGTGCATTAGGAACTTTGTTAACAGGTTTATTCGCAGTCGATGGTGGATTATTCTATGGAGGAGGGATATCCTTCTTCCTGATACAGCTTCTGGGTGTTGCAGCCGTTATCGCGTGGGTTGCAGTAACCATGACTATAATTTTTATGATTATCAAACATACCGTTGGTCTTAGAGTATCCAAGGAGGAAGAAATTGCTGGTCTTGATATCCATGAGCATGGTTTGAGCAGTGCATATGCAGATTTTATGCCTTCTGTGGAAATGATAGCCGGGGGTAAAGTTGAGGTTTCTTCGGATAAACCTGTTTCAGAAGCTATCCCTGTAACAAGGGTATCAGTAGCGAAAGAAGGGGCTGGAGTTCATAAGATAACAAAGGTTGAAATTATTACAAAACAAAGCAAGTTTGAAGACTTGAAAACAGCCATGAATGCCATAGGAGTTACGGGTATGACTGTGACCAATGTTTTAGGCTGTGGTATTCAAAAGGGTTCAACTGAGTACTACCGTGGTGTGCCTTTGGAGATGAATCTGTTACCTAAGGTACAGGTTGAAATTGTAGTTAGTAAGGTTCCGGTTAACCTTGTTGTAGAAGAGGCTAGAAAGGCCTTGTATACTGGCAATATCGGTGATGGTAAAATCTTTGTATATGATGTAGAAGATGTAGTTAAGGTTCGTACCGGTGAAACCGGATATGATGCACTCCAGGGAGAGGAGTAACTCTCAGGCCAAATTATAATACTTCTCCAATAAGATAAGATGATTCAGGTTTTGAAAAAAAGATGTCGCATTTTCGCTTTGCATTCTAAATTTCGGAACAAGATTTGTGATAAGGTAATATATTATAGTATATCTTATTTTGGAGAAGGTTGCCTTGGCTAGTTTTAATGATATTAGAGAAAATATTAATAAAGGTAATTATCCTCGCATCGGTATGGGCTCAGGCCGAGTGGTTTTTGATTTGAAGAATGGATATGTAATTAAAGCTGCCAAAAATAGAAGAGGAATTGCTCAAAATAAGGCAGAGTGTGTAATTGCAAAGAATGATCATTCCAGCATGTTCGCTAAAATAATTGATGCTTCTGAGGACTATCATTTTGTAATCATGGAAAAAGCCGATCGAGTGAGATCTATCTCAGAGGTTTGGAGATATTATAAAGTAAGAAATAATCGTGAGTTAAGTAGATTAGAACCCTTTCAAAAAATATGCTTAAAGCATGACCTGTTGATGAGTGATTTGTATCGCAGAATGAACTGGGGACTTGTGAAGGGGAAGCCGGTTATTATTGATTACGGTTTTACGAAAGAAACAAAGAAGTTATATTAAAAGCATTAAAAGTTGTAATTAAAAAGGTAGTATTTAAAGATAATATTAAAAGTAGTTTGAAAATGTAATATTAAAAGGTAAGATTAATCAATTGTGTGATTCATAAAGACAGCCCTGACGATTCATCGTCGGGCTGTCTTAGTCTATTGTTATTTATTTTACTCTAGAATGGAGAGTTTTCATCTGACGAATATTTTATTATTTACCCATCTTCGCCAGAATACTTCTTGCCACACTAATACCGTTAGCAGATGCCTGCTGAAGACCTCTGGTCACTGCGGCACCGTCACCGATAGCGCGAAGACCGCTTACGCTGGTTTCGAAGTCAGTATTTACTACAACTTTATTCGAGTAGAATTTAACTTCAACACCGTACAACAGGGTTTCATCACTTGCAATACCAGGTGTTACTTTATCCAGGGCTAAAATCATCTCCTTGATATCTACCATAATTCTGTGAGGGAATACCAGAGATAAATCCCCAGGTACAGCATCCTTCAAGGTAGGAATCAGGTTGTTTCTGCATAAACGTTCCTCTGTGGTTCTTCTTCCTCTTTGGAAATCACCAAAGGTCTGAACGAGGATTCTGCCACCGCAGAGCATATTGCTTAACTGAGATATGTGCTTACCATATTCAATTGGTGTTTTGAAGGGTTTTGTAAAGTTCTTAGAAACCAAAATAGCAAAGTTGGTATTATTCGTCTTAAATTCCTTGGACTTATAAGCATGTCCATTTACAACGGCAAGGTTATTATCATAATACTCAGTAGCAACCTCGCCGGATGGATTCGTACAGAAGGTACGAACCTTATCATCAAAGGTTGGTGTGTAGTAAACGAGTTTTGCTTCATAGAGATTCTTGTTTAAGAATTCCATTACTTCATCACGTACTTCAACACGAACACCGATATCAACGGTACCTACCTTTGTTTCGATCCCATGCTCCTGACAGATGTCTTTGAACCAGTCAGAGCCCTCACGACCGATGGCGGATACGATCTCGTTTGCATAGAAGGTATCGCCTTTGGTGGTAATAACGCCCTTCGCCTGCTGATCTTCGATAATAATATCTTTTACCATTGTGTTGAATAAGATTTCAACACCGGAAGCCAGTAAATGCTCTTGTAGACGGGTATATATTTTATAGCCTTCCTCCGTACCAAGATGACGGATTGGACATTCAATCAATTTCAAATTAGCATTGATAGCGCGACGTCTGATTTCACGAATCTCAGCTTCCTTATCAACACCATAAACACTGGTATCAGCTCCGAATTTTAAATAAATATCATCGGACTCCTTAATCAATTCCATTGCTTTGTCATAGCCTAAGATATCAGGAAGAACACCTCCGACATCGGGAGAAAGAGAGAGCTTTCCGTCGGAAAAGGCTCCAGCGCCTGCAAAGCCGGTGGTGATGGAACAAGGCTTGCAACCAATACACTGCTTGGTTGTTCTCTTTGGACATAATCTTTTTTCAATTGATCTGCCTTTCTCGATCATCAGAATTTTTAAATCCTTATTTTCCTTGATGAGCTCATATGCACAAAAAATACCGGAAGGGCCGGCACCAACAATAACTACATCGTAATTCTGCATTAAACAACACTCCTTTATGGGGGGTATAAACCTTAGTATAAGGGGCAATCGAATCAAATTCTGATCCATTGCCAAGGGCGTGTACATTCGCCACACCCTAGACTCGCTAATTTTAGCATACTATTTATCGTAATGCAAGAAGTTAAACAAGAAACAGCAAGGGAGTATTTACTCCTAGATAATTTTAAAATATTTTAAGGCATGAGCAACGCCCTCTTCATCAACATCCTTTGTGAGAAAGGATACAATTTCCATGATATCTTCATGAGAATTACCCATGCCAATGCTGTTTTTTACGTAATTCAGCATGGAGAGATCGTTGATACTATCACCTAAAGCATAAGTATTTTCATGGGGAATGTTTAGATGGGATATGAGGAATTCGATTCCGGTAGCCTTGGAATAGCCTTTAGGAATGATTTCAATAAAGTTTCCGCCGTGATACATAAAATCGAACATATCGCTGTATTTATCAATAAAGCCACGGATGGAATCCAAATTCTCATACCAAACACTGAATTTATCAAAGGAAAGCTGAGGATCATCCCAGCTTTTTATATTGAATTTGAGTTGATGTCTAAAAAATTCCTTTTGCTCTTGCAATACAGAAAATGGAGGATCTTCATTAAAATAAATGGTATGAGTACCCTCGAGTACCGCGTCCACCGGATATTGCCTGAGATCAGCAACAAGCTTATGACAGACTTCGGTTGGAATAGGGGTATGCAACAGGTCATCATTGCCATGTCGAATATAGGTGCCACAGCCGCATACAAAACCATCAAAGCCAAGCTCTTTAATTTCTTTGTTGATTTCAGCGTATGATCTGCCTGTATTTACAAAGGCTAGATGTCCATTTTCTTGCGCTTTGCGAATAGCAGCGATTGTACTGTCGGAAATGGTGTGGTTTCGATGGCTGAGAATTGTGCCGTCAATGTCAAAGAAAATGATATTAGTTTTCATTGTTACTCCTAACTCATCTTGTGGATTATGAAACTTATCATAATAAAGATGTAAAAAGATGTTGTCGTTTGTGTCTTAAAAAATCATATCATACTCTTGACAATCTGAAAAGAGTCGATTATGATATGAGAAAATGATAAAAACATTGAAGGTGAATGTAGTAGCATATATTTTCCCGCCAGAGAGAGTCTGCCACCGGCTGAGAGCAGGTTCAGGGTTCGGATATATCGCGAAGTTCGGCACCGGAGTTGCCTGTAGAATATCAGATTCCCCATATATCAGATTCGTATAGAAGTTATGTTTTGAATGGATAAATGACAGGCCGGTTAAGTTCCGTTAAAGCTGTTGAGAAGCTTTCTAGCATGAAAGCTTAAATTTGGGTGGTACCACGATGCTTTCGTCCCTTGCGGATGGAGGCTTTTTTTATTCCCAAAATTGATGCAAATTAATATAAAGTTCAGGAGGTAATGAAATGTTAGAGAATTTGGAGAAAATTAAAGCACAGTTTAAAGATGAACTAAGTGGCGTTAGCATGAAAGATGAAATTGAGCGAATCAGAGTAGCCTTTCTTGGAAAGAAGGGTCTTGTGACAGAAGCCTTGAAGGATCTTCGTAACCTGGACGCAGAGGCAAAGAAGGTTGCAGGGCAGCAGGTAAATCTGTTAAAGGTAGAGATTGAAAAAGCGATTGTTGAATTCCAGAAAACCATTGAGGAGAAGGAATATCTGAAGGAGATCGAAAATACCGAGCGTTATGACTTCTCCATTCCCTCTGATGTGACGATTGGAACCCTGCATCCGATCACTATAGTACAGAGCCAGATTGAAGATATATTCAAAACAATGGGCTTTATAATCGAAGATGGTCTTGAAATTCAGACAGAATTTAATAACTTTGAGGGTGTTAATATACCAAAGAACCATCCTGCAAGAGATATGACAGATACTTATTATCTGGAGAACGGTCAGCTATTAAAGACCCATACCTCCGCTGCACAGAATACAATTATGAGAAAATATGGTGCTCCAAAGCCAGGTGAGCCTTTAAAGGTATTATTCCCAGGCAGATGCTTCCGTAATGAAAACATTGATGCCAGTCATGAGAACACCTTCTTCCAGTTAGAGGGTATGATGATTGGTGATGATATCTCCATTTCCAATTTGATCTATTTCATGAAGGTACTACTTTCCGAAGTATTCGAACGAGATGTAAAAGTACGCCTGCGACCAGGTTTCTTCCCCTTCGTGGAGCCAGGCTTTGAGCTCGACATTAACTGTGCTATCTGCGGAGGAAGCGGGTGTCCTACCTGTAAACATTCCGGCTGGCTGGAATTACTGCCTTGCGGAATGATTCATCCAAACGTACTACGACTTGGCGGAATTGATCCGGATAAATACACTGGCTTTGCTTTTGGTTTGGGACTTACCAGACTTGCAATGATGAAGTATAACATCAAGGACATTCGTCTGTTCAATAGTGGTAACTTAAAGCAGTTAAGACAGTTTACGATTTAAACTTATCGATGAGCAAGCAGCGTAAGGCGGATGCCAGAATATCCGCTTAAAAGATATCAGATAGGAAATGCCGTATCAGCGGCAGAATGGAGGAAACTATGTTTATTTCAATGAATTGGATTTCAGAATTTACTGATCTCTCCGGAATTAACCTAAAGGAGTTAATCGGAAGATTCACCTTATCTACTGCAGAAGTAGAGGATATACATGAATATGGTAAGAATATTAAGGATGTTGTTGTAGGAAAGATTATTGAAATCAATGACCATCCAAACTCAAAGAAGCTTCACCTGGTTAAGGTGGATATCGGAACAGAAGTAGTGGGATGTGTCTGTGGAGCACCCAATGTATTTGTCGGTGCGGTGGTTCCCTTTGCTAAGCTCGGTGGTCAGGTTGGTGACCTTGAGATTAAGGAAGCGAAGATTGCAGGCGAGATCAGCCATGGTATGTGCTGCTCTGAGAAGGAGTTAGGCATCAGTGAGGATCATTCCGGGCTAATGATACTGGAGGATATTTATCCGCTGGGTACAGATATTAAAACCTTTATGCAGCTGGAAGACACCATCTTCGAGGTGGATAATAAATCATTAACAAACCGTCCTGATCTTTGGGGTCACTATGGAATTGCAAGAGAAATTGCTGTGTTAACAAAGAGACCATTAAAGCCGCTGGAGGTAGTTAATACCAGTGTTTATAGAGAACTTGCTCAGATTGATGTAAAAGTAGAGGATATTGAGAGATGCTTCCGTTATAGTGCCATTACGGTAGCGAATATCCAAAAGAAAAAGGCTCCGATTAACATGAGAATCCGTCTTTCCTACTGTGGTATGAGACCAATTAATTTACTGGCGGATTTAACAAATTATCTGATGATGGAATTAGGCCAGCCGATGCATGCCTTTGATCATAAGAAGGTATCCGCTATTCGAGTAAAGACCTATCCTGAGGTTGTTGACTTTAAGACTCTTGATAGTGTGGACAGAAAAGTAGACACAGATACGCTTTTAATCTGTGATGAGAAAGAACCGGTTGCCATTGCCGGTATCATGGGTGGAGAGCTGTCTGAGATTACAGATGCTACAGATTCTGTGCTCTTAGAGTCTGCAAACTTTGATGGCGTATGTGTTCGTAAGTCTGCGACCCGTTTGGGACTTCGTACGGATGCCAGTGCAAGATATGAGAAAATTATCGATCCTGAGCTGACGGTTCCTGCTATCGAGCGTTTCTTAAAGCTGCTTATGGAGATTGATCCGGGTGTGGAAGTGACCTCTTCTCTGACCGATTGCTATGTGAAGCATTATGACATCATAGGGATTGATTTTAACAAAGCTTATGTTGATAAATATACGGGTATTGATATTACCTCTGATCAAATAGAAGAGACCTTAACAGCCCTTGGCTTTGGAGTAACTCGTAATCAAGATGAGTTTGGCCTTATCGTACCTTCCTGGAGAGCAACCAAAGACGTTACTATGAAAGCAGATATCATAGAAGAAATCACTCGTATTTATGGTTATGATAACTTCGAGATCCGTTCCACAAAGAGCTTCCTTACACCGGTTCGCCATAGTGTGCAAAGAAGCAACGAGTATCGTATGAAGGAGCTGTTATCCGAGCGCTATGCGATGAATGAGGTTCATAGCTATATTTGGTATGAGTCAAAAATGAACAAAGAGCTTGGTATCATAACAGAGCCTAATATCCGTATTATTAACTCCATTACAGCAGAAAATGATACAATTCGTTCTACGATGATTCCCAGCTTACTTGGCTTTGTTGCAAAGAATGTAGATTCCAATCCAGAGATGGGCATGTATGAAATCGGTCGCGTAGCAAATGGATTAAAGGAAGACGGCTTGGTTGATGAACGTAAGAGACTTGGTATTGTATTAGCAAGCAAGAAGTTAAGCGATAAAGAGATTTACTTTAAGTGTAAGGAAGTTGTGGAGCAGCTCCTGCTGTCCATTAAGAACCTTCGCCCTACCTTCACTATTAAGGAAGATTTGTCGAAATACAATTATGTTCATCCGGTAAATAGTGCGAGTGTTAACCTTGCCGGCGAAGAAATCGGATATTTCTCTGTAATTAATCCGAAGATTAAAAATAAGCTGGATAAAAAGTTGAATGTTGCTTTTGCTGAAATTGATCTGGAGTTGATGGAGAAGGCTGCCAAAGAACCCCTTCGTTATTCTGAGATTAGTAAATATCCAGGGGTAACCATTGATTTAAGCTTACTCACCGATAAGTCTCTTCGTTATGAGAATATTGTTAGCTATGTTAAGGAATATCAATGTGAATTCCTTCAGAATTTCCATCTGGTGGATATCTTTGAGGATGAAAAGCTGTTACCGGGAAAGAAGAGCGTGACAGTACGCTTTGAATTCATTTCCAAGGAACGAACCTTAGAGGGACAGGAAATTCAGACAATGGTAGATGAGTTATTGGTATTATTAGAGACAAAGGGAATTGTAATTCGTAAATAGTACAAATCATTACTATAGTTGTTAAATCAAAGACAGGGAAAATTCTAAGAATGAATGTTCCCTGTCTTTTACTGTTATATGGCGATGATACTGTGAAGATTTATACCTTTGTTTTGTGATTAGTTTATAGCTTTCATTTAAGAAACAGAGATAATTAATATTTGTCATAATATAGTTCCAATCAGTATATGTTCTAAGAGAATGTTATATAACATAATCCGGGCATAGGAGTGATAGGCATGCAGCATAAGGGTACAAATACCATAGAGACAATTCGGCTGGTACTTCGTAGATTTCGCATTGAGGATGCAAAAGCAATGTATCAGAATTGGGCGGGAGATATGGAGGTTTGTAAATACCTTTCCTGGGGACCCCACCCCAACGAGGAAGCATCAAGAGCCAGAATCAAATATTGGTTAAGTCGTTATGGTGAGATGAGTTTTTATCAGTGGGCGATTGAGTTAAAGGGAAAAAACATGCCTATTGGCTCAATCAGTGTTGAGATATCGAGTGACAGAACAGCAAGTTGTGAAATTGGTTATTGTCTTGGGCGAGAGTATTGGAATAGAGGTCTTATGACAGAGGCAGTAAGGGCGATTATGCATTATTTATATTACGACATAGGTTATGTAATGATTCAGGCGAAGCATGATGTGCTTAACGGTGCATCTGGAAAAGTGATGAAGAAGGTTGGAATGATTTACATTAAAACGGAGTACAATGTAGGTACCCGCAGAGATGGCACACGATATGACTGTATGGTTTACCAGAAGCATATAGACCCGGATTAAGGGAAATAAATAGAATTGGTTACGATACTTTAATTTGAATCTGTAAGAAATTTGGATTATAATCATATAAAATCATAAATTTGCTAAAAATACTTTATGAACCCAACTCTTAGTATTATAATGGTATAGAACATCTAGCTTTAAAGAACATAGGAGGAAGAAAAAGTGTTAAAAGAATTTAAAAAATTTGCCTTGAAGGGAAATATGATTGATTTAGCAGTCGGTATTATTATTGGTGGCGCCTTTAGCAGCATTGTAAATTCGTTGGTCAACGATATTATAATGCCTATTTTAAGCATATTCACCAGTCAAATTGACTTTACCAATTGGTTTTTTTCTTTAGATGGGAAGGATTATGCTACTCTGAAAGCAGCACAGGAGGCAGGCGCTTCTACAATCAATTACGGGCTATTCATCTCCGGGGTATTAAATTTTCTGATTATGGCCTTTGTCGTATTTTTATTGGTACGCTGGATCAATAAATTAAAAAGACCTGAACCGGTTGCTGAGCCAACAACAAAATCTTGTCCTTATTGCTTCTCTGCAATCAATGTTAGTGCAACAAAATGCCCTCAGTGCACCTCGGATCTAGCTGATGATTCCAGTCGATAGGAACAGGGATTTTAATTTTGTAATATAATAAATGGAATACTAAAATCATTTTTTAGAAATGATATCAGTAAAGTAAAAGAATAGGAGAATACACATGCTTCGTAGGTTTTATCCTAAGAGACTGGCAGAGTCATCCTATGCCATTGACTATGAGAAATTATACCAGGAAGGATATCGGGGAATTTTATTTGATATTGATAATACACTGGTTGAGCATGGTGCTGATGCTACACCGAGAGCAATCGAGCTGTTTAAACGCTTGAAGAAGATCGGCTTTCAGACCTGTCTGATCTCCAATAATAGTGAAGCACGGGTCAGCAGATTTAATAAGAACATCGGCACAAATTATATCTATAAGGCCAATAAACCCTTCAAGAAGAATTATCTGAAAGCTGTTAAAATCATGGGGACAAGAATTGATAATACAGTGTTTGTTGGTGATCAACTATTTACCGATGTTTTTGGAGCGAATCAAATTGGTATGATGACTTACTTAGTGAATCCAATCCATCCAAAAGAGGAGATACAGATTGTTCTTAAGCGTAAATTAGAGCGTATTGTGTTATACCATTATCGAAAGGATCTTGCAAAGGGAAAAATCAAATGAAGCACAATATTATTTTGATCGGGTTTATGGGTTCAGGCAAAACCTGTGTTGGGGAATATCTGGCTAAGCAATTAGCCTATGGATTTCAAGATACAGATCAGCTGATTGAAGAAAAAACCGGGGACTCCATCAATCATATATTTTCCATCCATGGGGAAGAATATTTTCGAAAGCTTGAGACGGATTTGCTAAAAGAGATGGTACCAGTACTAGAAGATACCGTGTTATCTACCGGAGGAGGTTTGCCTATCAGGGACGAAAATTCTGCCTTATTAAAGGAACTTGGATTCGTAGTATTCTTGAAAACATCAAAGGAAACTACCGTAGCCAGATTGCAGGGGGATAGGTCCAGACCTTTGTTGCAGGGAGATGAACTGGAAGAAAGGGTGGAGCGTATGCTTGCCTTGCGAACTCCGATCTATGAGAAGACAGCCCATGATATGGTTATCACAGATAATAAGACAGTGGGTGAGATTGCTCATTTAATTCTGAAAGCATATGAAAATACTAAAATAAAAATCCCTAAGGGATAAAGAAAGGAGACTGGCATGAAGATACTTGTGATAAACGGACCGAATTTGAATTTCCTGGGAATTCGGGAAAAAGGAATTTATGGTAGCCAGGATTTTGAATATCTGCTCGGTAAACTGGAAGAAAAGGCAAACCAGGAGAATATAACAATCGAGACCTATCAAAGCAATTGTGAGGGAGAGATTATTGACCGAATTCAAAAAGCCTATTATGATCAGGTAGATGGCATCGTGATCAACCCGGGAGCCTATACCCATTATAGCTATGCCATTCGTGATGCGCTTGCTTCTATTACAGCCCCTAAAATTGAAGTACATATCTCAAATATCCATCAAAGAGAAGAGTTTAGGCATACGTCAGTTACAGCTCCTGTATGCACCGGACAAATAGCAGGTCTTGGATTGCAGGGATATCTCCTAGCAATCGATGCAATTATAGATATAGTTCGAGAGTCATAGTTTTGGAATGAATCAAAAATAAAATAGGATTAAATAAAATTGTAGAAGAAGGTCAGGTAAATAATGGACAACTATAAAAAAGTTCAAGAAATATTAAAAAAGCAATCCGCTGGTGCGGTACTTATTTCTAATGGTAATAACATGCGATATATTAGTGGATTTGCAGGTGCTACCGGATATGTGTATATCTCGGAGAAAAGACATGCAGTTATTACAGATTTCCGCTATACCATTCAAGCAGAGTTGGAAGCAGAGGGTTATGAAGTTATTACAATTGGCAATGGAGGTTATGAGGAAGCCATTAATGATGTTTTAAGTACGGATGGAGTAGACCGTCTGGCCTTTGAAGCGGAAGAAATGATATTTGCCAATTATAATAAACTTAAGGAAAAGTTAAAGGTAAAGGATTTCGTTCCTCTGGGAAGTGAAATTACAAATCTACGTCGTATCAAAACTCCTATGGAGTTGGAGCGTATTAAGAAAGCAGAAGCAATTGGAGACGAGGTATTTACTGAGATATTAAACTTTATTAAACCGGGAATGACGGAGATTGAGTTGGCAGCAAGAATTGAATATCTCTTGAAAGTAAAAGGCGCAGAGGGCTTGAGCTTCTCAGCGATTGTAGCTTCCGGTATCAATTCCTCCATGCCTCATGCAGTACCATCTCAGAAAAAGATTGAGCTTGGTGACTTTTTGACCATGGACTTTGGTTGTATTTACGAGGGATATTGCTCCGATATGACCAGAACAGTTGTCGTAGGTAAAGCTAGCGAGAAGCAAAAAGAAGTATATCATACTGTATTGAAGGCACAACAAGCGGCACTTGATTTCATCAAAGCAGGATATCAGGGTAAGGAAGTTGATAAAGTTGCCAGAGATATCATATACGGGGCCGGTTATGAAGGTTGCTTTGGACATGGTTTGGGACACAGCGTAGGACTACACATCCATGAGAATCCAAGATTATCAATGCTGGAAGAAGGAATTATTGAGGCAGGCATGACAGAGACGATAGAGCCGGGAATTTATATTAAGGGCTTTGGCGGTGTCAGAATCGAAGATTTAGTCGTAGTAACAGAACAAGGACATGAAAATTTCACGTTCTCTAATAAAAATTTAATTGAATTGTAAAAGTTTAACGAAAAATATGCAAAATTTTAGAGCTTAGATAAAAAAACTATTGCAAAAATTTGCAGCTTATTATAGACTAAGGAGTAGTCGAATTGTAACTATTCAGTTGTCTCGAAAATTTCGTGAAAAATATATTTCTCTTGGTTTCGGGTAGGCAGCCTCAAAGCATATAATTTTTGAAAGCTTTACGTACATCGGTTCATTAGAGTCGTTGTGACTGAGTGGTCACATAAATATTTAAGGAGGAGTTTTAAGTATGGTATCAGCAGGCGATTTCAGAAACGGTCTGACCATTGAAATGGACAATAACGTATATCAGATTATTGAGTTTCAGCACGTAAAACCAGGAAAAGGTGCAGCATTTGTAAGAACTAAATTAAGAAATATTAAGAATGGTGGAGTTGTTGAAAAGACATTCCGTCCTACTGAAAAATATCCACAGGCTCATATTGAAAGAAGTGAAATGCAGTATTTATATTCTGACGGTGAGTTATATCACTTCATGAATGTTGAATCATTCGATCAGATCGCTATGAATGAGGATGCGATCGGCGATTCCCTTAAGTTTGTTAAGGAAAATGAAATGGTTAAGATGCTTGCTCATGGTGGACAGGTATTCGCAATCGAACCTCCATTGTTCGTAGAACTTGTTATTACAGATACAGAGCCAGGCTTCAAAGGAGATACAGCACAGGGAGCTTCCAAACCTGCAATTGTAGAAACCGGAGCAACTGTTTACGTTCCTTTATTCGTAGAGCAGGGTGATAAGATCCAGATCGATACAAGAACTGGCGATTACATGAAGAGAGTTTAATTAAATAGTAAGAATTAATATAGCGCAATCTAAAGAAAATTAAGTTTTCTGAGGGTTGCGCTATTTTTTTGTTCTAATATAAAAAATTTACAATTATCTATTGACATTTTGCTACCTTGCGGTACAATATAGTTATGATAACTATATTGCACTACAAGGTAGGTGAAGGTATGTATGATAAATCACAATTGATGAGAGGAACGATTGAAGGTTGCATATTGAAGATATTGTATGATGAGGTCACATATGGATATGATATAGTGACAAAGTTACAGGGTTATGGTTTTACGGATGTAAAGGAGGGGACTATCTATCCGCTTCTTCTGCGTCTTGAAAAAAAAAGGATGATAATCTCTGAGTTTAAGATTTCTCCATTAGGACCAGCGAGGAAATATTATTCATTAACAGAAGAGGGAAAAGTACTACTCATGGAATTCAAGGAATGTTGGAGGGAAGTAGTTATGAATGTAAATAATATTATGGAGTTAGGGGAGGGTATCGAGTGAAAAATAAATTAAAGCTTCTCAAAAAGGAGAACAGATTAAGGGAACAGTTTCTTTCAGAAGAGAGTAGGGATGCCATACTTAAGATGATGAAATATATGAACGTAGCTAGAATGGGTGCTTTTGATCGAGAGATTACACACAAAGAATTAATTGGAATGGCCTTAGAAGCGGAACAAAGAAATGAAACTTTTTTGGATTTAATCGAGGAAGATAAGAGAGAATGGTGTGAGACTGTAATTGAAAATAATGGAAAGATATCTACGAAAGAGTTTCTACTTGTGATTGCGTATGATCTTGCAATCAGGGTGCTTGTCATAAGTATTGTTTTTTGGGGAATTTATTCGGGCACTACAACGGTAACTATAGGTCAAGGTATATTTTATCTGGTATGGCTTGCCCTTGGTACTATAGGTCAGATATATATGATACCAAGATTTCTATATGAGAGAGGATGGAAACAAAATATATATAATTTCCTACTCATAGTTATTCTGATCCTAACCACTGTAGTTAACCGGAGCCTTCCATTTCTTAAAACGGTTTTATTTAGGATAAATACGATATGGGTTACTGGATTTGCCTTAATAATATTTATATTAGTAAAAGTAGCTTATGATTATCATATGAGCTGTCAGTCGAGTAAGTATAAGTGGACAGATTAGAAGATTAAACCCTAAGAAATCAAGGCTTTCGATAAAAAGAGGGGATGAAAATAATATAGCGCAATTCATAGAAAATAAAAGTTTCTATGAGCTGCGCTTTTTTGATGCAAAGAATGAGAAATATCTTCAGATAACATTTGCTCTATATCAAGCTCAAATAGAATTCAGAAGAAAGGGTACGTCTTACGATAAAATCCTTTTATGCAGTAGCCTGAAAGATAAACCAGCCATCCTTGACCGAAAATTGGAATACACCGCCATGTTTTTCCACAACATGAGCCATACTTTTTGTTCCAAAGCCATGTCCCGGTTCTTTGGATATAGGAAGACCCTGATGGAAGATGGGTTCTGTTTGATAGCGATTACGGATGTCAATACACAACTTTTTATTTTTGGAATACATACGTAACTTGATAAACCGTGCATTATAGTCGGCTATATTTTCCGAGGCTTGTATGGCGTTTTCCAAAGCGTTTGACAAGAGTGAACAAAGCTCGGTGTCGCTAAAGGGAAGCGAGTCAGGCAGCTTCGCATCTATCGTCAACAGGATCCCCGATTGTTTTGCCTTGGTAGCAAAGGCGGACAAAATCAGATTGACAGTTTCGTTTTCGCAAAAGCGTAGGGGCGTGATGGCGTCCATGTCGGACTGGGCAGTCCGTAGATACTCTTTGATATCCTCGATCTGTTCCTTGGATGCCAGCCCTTGTAAAAGAGCGAAATGGTGGCGCATATCATGCCGATAGGCTGCTGCATTCTGCTGCATCTGCCGCATGGAAGCAAATTCTGATTGTGCCTGCTTAAACTGCGTAACCAGCATATCCCGCTCTCTTTCGACGTTCGCCTGTCTTTGCGCTTCGGCATAGTAAAAAAGGACAAAGACAAAATAAAAGGCGGATATAATGAAAGGCATGAACTGTACAGCCGTCCGTGTTCCTCTATACAGAAAATCAGTATAAACAGTGGTGGTATAGTCCAACAAATAGTAAAAAGCCGGAACTGCACCAAATATAAGGCAGGATTTAGCCGAGCGTTCTATCAAATGCTGAACCGACTTTGTCACATATTTTTGAAGAACATAGTACATCAAAAATACCGATACAATATAACCCAAATGGTTCATAGTCACACTGTCAAAGACATCCCCTGCCACACTACCAATCCAACGTGACGGCTGGCAACACAAAAAAGAAGTGAGCATACTAGTTATCGAAATCAACCACGAGCGCTTTAAATAGAAAGCGGTAAAAGCGGATATCGGCAAATGAGCGAGTAGTGGGTATATTTTCCACGTCGTGTCCATGCCCCAACGAAATAAGCATACGACTTGAATCATAAATATAACAACGGTAAAGCACCCAAGAACCAAATGATTTTTCCGTGTGTGTGCCATTCCAACGAAGCTGGCCGCAACTGCCAAACCGAATAACAGAGCAATAAAGTAACGAGAGAATTCAATAGCAGTTTCTATCATTCGTTTACTCCCTCCTCCATTTGATAATTCAGATATTGCTGCTTAATCTCCCGCGCCTTGCCCTGTGCAACAGGGACAGAAGAAAGGGTTTGTAATGTTATCTGATGATTTTCAATGATATCCACATACTGCATATTCACAAGGTAGGAGCGGTGGGGTCTGATAAAACACCCATATTTCAGCAGCTTATCGCAGACGGAGGAAAAAGGTTCTATGCATTCGATTACTCTGCCAGAGTACAGGTGATACAACACATTTCTGCCGATGACCTCGGTAAAGGTCAAATTGGAGATCAGTATTTTTTGAATACCCTCTTTACTCTTTACGATAACCGCATCCTCGTCTTTTTCCACTTTGATTTGCTCCAGTATTTCGTCAAAGGTAAAGAATAGTTTTTCTTTTGAGATTGGCTTTAGTACATAGTTTATGGCTTTCACTGAATAGCTTTCCAAAGCAAACTCAGGCGATGAGGTAAAGAACAAGATCGGCGCGGTTTTGTCAAAGCCGCGAATTTCCTTTGCTACATCAATGCCGGTAAAGCCCGGCATAATGATATCCAAACAGTATATATCAAACCGCTTTCCTTTTTCTAAGGTCGAAACCAAATCAAATCCGTTTGGAAAGACGGCATATTCACAGTTAAAGTTTCTTGATGCTCGGTATAAGTTTATGAGCTGTACCATATTAGCTAGCTCGTCAATATTGTCATCACAGACAGCAATCTGCAGCATAAGCATTCCTCCATTTCTAATGTGTATTATTTTCCATAATAATTTTACCATAAAAGTTGGAGATCTAAAACCATGATTCATGTCGAAAAATTCATGTTTCATGCAGCGGGCGTTTTTTTTGAGGAATTTTTGGTAGATTGAATCCATGAGAACAACTCGAATATAAGCAAAGAGGGATTCTCTTAAAACTACGAAACAGAAAAATGGAGGACCTTATAATGAAAAAACGATTGGTACTTATGATGACACTTGTTATGACATTTAGTCTTGTTGCCTGCGGAGGCGGCAAAGGAGACAATGCAACATCCACTTCCAATCCTGAAGCATCGGCGCCTGCCGCTTCGGATGTCACACTTGTCAGCAAGGAAGCGAATTTCACCACCCTGCTTGTTCCAAGTGATTTTGATGAATTTTACGATAAAGACGGCTATGCTGTGGCTGAGGGCACAAATGCCAGTATTGTCATAACTCCAACCATTATACCGGATGTAAGAATCGAGGATATTACAGAAGACTATATGGTTGACCTGATTGGGGATACCTATTCCAACATCAAGGTGCTGGAATTTAACAACCCTGTTACCATTGCGGGAGTGGACGCTGTATCCTTCCAGTTTACGGGTGACGGCGCTACAAACGGTAAAAACAAAACTATTTGTCACCTTACTTTGTTCTTTTCAATTGAAGGTCAGGACTGTGAGCAACAATTAACCTTTACTTATGAAACAGGGGCAAGCACCTCGCTTGAGGCTTACATGAACGATATAATTGAGAGTATCTCATTGGAGTAATACCTTTATAACTAGCACCAGGCGGGGAGCCTACTTCGCCCACCTGATATTCATGCTACAAAATGGGCAGACAGACAAAATAGCAGTCTGCCTGCCTGTTAAAAAATAAAAATGAGGAGACTTTATTATGCTGCCAACTTTCATCACAATTATTGTAATTGTTGCGGTCATTGTTCTATGGGCTATCTCTACGCAGCGCAGACTGGTCGTGCTGGATGAGAACATCAGCAACGCCATGAGTCAGATCGGGGTGCAGCTGTCAAGCCGTTTTGACGCTCTGATAGCTCTTTTAGATTTGACAAAAGGCTATGCCAGGCACGAAAGCGAAACGTTGATTGAATCAATCAAATCAAGAAGAAGTGTAATTACAGCAAAATCCACACCAGATGATGTGCTGCGTCAGGAGGGAATTATTTCTGAAGCCTTGGGCAGGATTGCCATGGTAACGGAGCAGTACCCGGAACTTGCAGCAAGCCAAACATATATCAAAACCGTGGACGCAGTGCAGACCTTTGAAAACATGGTGCGTACCAGCCGCCTGATTTACAACGACAGCGTGACGAAGCTGAATCGTGAAATCCGAATGTTCCCGGTTTCCATGATTGCCGGTATGCTTGGCTTTCGTCAAAGAGAGTATCTGGTGGAGCAGGCTGGTAAGGCAGATATGTATAGCATGAAATGAGATAGTCAAATTTACGATCAAACCTAGCTGCTCAAATAGCAATTCGTGAATTCCCGGTGAATTGACGTCGCTATTTGGGAAAATGAGGAAAACTAATTTTATTGAAGGAGGAACAGATTCTATGAACAAACGATTGTTAAGTATGTTTCTTGCGCTGTGCATGGTATTAACCATACTGCCGGTTTCTGCGATGGCAAAAGAAGTACATACGACCATTGGCGGGGGCGGAGAAATCATTGAATTCGTACCGATGGAAAAAACAGAAAAGAAGGTGGGAGCTGCAGATCTGATGATACTAAGTACGGCCGGTGATGTTGCTAAAATCGGCAGCACAGGCTACGCTACGCTTCAAGCAGCGGTTAATGCTGTTGCGAATGATGAGACCATTGATTTTCTGGATAACATCACCCTCACATCGACTGTAACCATCGCCCAGAGCAATCCGGCAAACTTCACCCTTAACTTGAACGGCAAAACGCTGGATAGTGGCACAAATCATGCCATCGATCATAGAGGTACCGGCACACTGACCATAACCGATGATAGTAGTGAGGCAAATGGCAATATCACCAGCAAATCAATGGAAGGTACAATTCGTCTGTACGGAAGCAACATTAATGTTGTTAAAGGTATGGTGGAAAACACAACAATAAATACTGCATATGCCTATGCGATAAGAATTTATGGTGGTAATGTAAATATTTCAGGAGGAACGGTAAGAGGTAATTGCTATGCCCTGGGTAACCTATCAACAGGCACCGTGAATGTGAGTGGCGGCAGTGTAATCTCCGATACTTCAATTGCAATCCATAATTCAAAAACCGGAGCTGTGAATATTAATGGATCTGGTCGGGTAAGCGCAGCTTCTATGGCAATTGCTAACAGCTCAACCGGCAAAATCACCATCAGTGATATGGCTGTTCTTAGCGGTAATACTGATATGAATGACAGGGGTACGATTTGGCTGAATTCCGGCATTGATAGTGAAACTATCCTTGAAATCAGTGGAGGTACGATAGAAAATACAAATACCTATGGTACTGCGATTTATAACGGAGGCGAAGGAATAATCTCCATCCCCAGTGGCTCGCCGGTCATTAAGGGTCGTAAAATAGCAATGAACAAAGCCCCTGATTTAAGCGGCTATGCCAATGTGAAGGTCACGGCAAGTGGCCTTGTAAGTGGAACTTCGCATATGGCTTACGATCCAGCAACTATGAACTCTTATAAATACCTTACTTTTGAAATAAATACGGACAATATGGTTACCATCAAGAATTTGACAGACAAACTGGCAGCGCCGGTAACCGGCAGTACACCGGCAACAGTCATTAACGAAAGTGCTCAGTACACTGGCACAGTGACATGGAATAGCTATTCCAGTAAATTTCTTGGGAACACAGCATATACCGCAATTGTCAACCTAACGGCAAAAGAAGGTTATAGCTTTTGCGGTATGGCGAATAATTCCTTCACCTACGCGGGAGTAACTAGTGTTTCGAACTTAGCGGGCTACAACGAAAAGCTAACCGTGAAAATTGTGTTCCCTGAAACGGCTGTGAAGGAACTGGAATCTATCTCTATTAGCAGGCCTCCTACCAAGACAACATACAAATACGGAGAAACGTTCAGCCCAGCAGGTATGCGAGTTAAGGCAACCTATAACGACGGTACAGAGAATGCGAACTTTGTCGACTACACAGTGGATAAAGAAGGCGCACTCACCATGAGCGATACAATAGTTACCGTGACGGCTAACGACACAAGCATAACCACCACGCAAAGCATAACCATCAACAAGGCTGACGGCCCTGCAATCACCTGCGTGTCTGCTGTGAACTGCACCACGATAAACAACGATGACGGTATGCTTATCGGAGTGACCTCCGCTATGGAATACAAGAAAAACAGTGATGAAAGTTATACCACTGTAAGCGGCAGTGCAATCTCTGTTAGCGGCAGTGCAATCACCGGATTGACAAACGGTGACTATCTGGTACGGGTTGCGGAAACTGCCACCCACAAGGCAGGCCCAGACAGTCTCTTTACTGTGGGATTATTTATTCCGGAGCCTACCTACACCATCACCGGCACCATTTTAGCTAACGATACCAATAGTGCCATCGCCGGTGCTTTCTTACAGCTAAAGAGCGGAGGCATCAATATAGGCAGTTCGGTATTCACAGATTTAAGCGGAACATTCATCATTTCAAATGTTCCTGCTGGTACTTATACCATTGAGGTGAGTGCCGACGGGTACGTCAGCGGCTCCATCAGCAACATTGTTGTAGCAAATGAAAGTGTAAGTGGCAAGGATTTGACCTTGACTAAGACGATTACCTTTATTCCTGTAAAAGATATCAGTATGGTTAATGCAAATTCTGTGCAGGTGAACACAAACTTGGTATTAGCAGGAATTATTTCACCTGAAACCGCTACTAATCATTCCATAACCTGGAGCGTAGAAAGTGCAAATAACACAGGAGCAACGATCACCGGAAATACCTTCCGGGCAACATCAGCAGGCACTGCCACAATGAAGGCGACTATTGTAAATGGTTTAACCCCAAGCAGTGACTATACAAAGACCTTTACAATTACAGTAACAGCAGCACCTA
The DNA here is from genome assembly GCA_023386815.1 of Bacillota bacterium. Lineage (GTDB taxonomy): Bacteria > Bacillota > Clostridia > Lachnospirales > Lachnospiraceae > Mobilitalea. The sequence goes on along the minus strand of JAEWIZ010000028.1, from coordinate 36,074 downwards.
TCGTAGTTCCAGACCCTTCTCCAAGTTATTCTACAGGCAATACAGAGAAAACTGAGGGTAAAGTGGAAAAGACGGAGCAGAGAAATGACGGAGCACCGGTAGTGAATGTAACTAACAGCAGTGATGAGCTTAAGGATAGTGTATTGACTCCCCAGGACCAGGAAATGGTGGCGAGGGGTGAAAATGCAAAGATAGTATTGAAGGTTACGGACATCAGCACCTCGGTCAATGGAGAAGAGAAGAAGTTGATTGAAGAAAATCTGGCTTCGGAGAATAAAAATGCAGACATATCCGTTCTATATGTTGATCTGTCTTTATATAAGCAGATTGGCAAACAGGAACAGATACAAGTTACCGAGTCTAAGGGAAAAATCAGTATCAGTATTGAAGTACCAGAGAGATTAAGGAATACGGATGTAACGAAAAACAGGGTGTTCTATATCATTCGAATTCATGACAAGGAAGCAACCAGAATTGAAGGAAGCTATGATCCTGTAACACACCTGTTTACCTTTGAAACAGACAGATTCTCGACCTATGCCTTAGCTTATCAGGATGCTAGCAAGATACAGACTTATCATGGCTTCCACTATCTGCAGCTGACGGCAAAAGCGAATAAGACCTCACAAACCTTATCCTATCAGAGGATTGCTAATGTGGACGGATATCTGATCTACGGAGCAAAATGCGGAGAAGAGATGACACAACTGGCCAAGGTTACAGCAGATACCACCAGCTACACCGTGAAGGGCCTTAAGCAGGGAACCTATTATAAGTACCAGGTCAAGGCTTATCGTATCATCGATGGAAAGCAGGTTATCATAGTGAGTTCTAAGGTAATACATTCTATTACCGAGAGTAAGACTTATGGTAACACGACTAAGGTAACGTCAAGTACATCATCGGTAACGCTGGCGAAGGGGAAATCTAAAACAGTGACCAGCCAGGTGGTTCTGCCTAAGGGTAAAAAGCAAAAGGAGCATACGGCAGCCATTCGTTATGAATCATCCGATAAGGCAATTGCAACCGTAAACAGCAAGGGAAAGATTACCGCAAAAACAAAGGGCAGCTGTTATGTATACGCTTATGCACAGAATGGAGTGTATAAGAGAATCAAGGTAATGATAAAATAGTAAGTCCAAAAGTTTATGAATATAGGAAATTCTTGACATACCTCGAGGCTCTAAGTATAATTATACCTAGAGAATCGAGGTATTATTTATGGAGGTTAACAATGGAAATTGATAAAGGGCTCATTGGAGGTAGTACGGTTTTATTAATACTTTCCTTATTAGAGGAGTCTGACTTGTACGGATATGAAATAATCAGAAGGCTGGAACAAAGATCGGACAACACCTTTCAATTTAAGGAAGGAACACTGTACCCGGTGCTGCACAAACTGGAGAATAAGGGGTATGTAAAATCCTATCTATCTAAGAGTGATACGGGAAAAGAACGTAAGTATTATAAAATAACGAACCACGGAAAGAAACAACTCACGGAGGAAAAGGAGAAGTGGGAAATGTTCTCAACCTCTGTAAACAAAGTGATTGGTGGTGGTATTCATGCTTTCTCCTAAGAGTGAAGTGTTTCTAAAAGAGCTTCTGTCCTATGTCAAATTCGTCTATGATAGAAATGATATCAGGAAAGAATTTGAGGCTCATCTCTCCGATAAGATCGAATATTATACGGAGCTGGGATATGAACAAGAAGAAGCGGAGCAGCTTTCCATTAAGGATATGGGGGATGCGAAAGAGATTGGCAGGGAGCTTAATAAGCAGCATAATCCAGTTCTGGGCTGGCTATGGAGAATAACAAACTGCATAGCAATCTTACTTTTTTTGCTGTTTTGCTTTATCGTAGTTTTCTCTATCCGTACCTTCTTTGAGAGTAATGCCTTAAAGGAGAGTATTGTATATTCAGATATCATATATCAATCCGATATTGATCTGCGAGTTAGGATTGATGATAGAGTAATCCATTTTACCAACCTTATCCTAGAGGGAAATGGGGAGCTTAACATATGCTATCGATACTATAATATTGGATTCTGGGGAGTTGGAGGGAATTTCGGCTATATTGGAGATTTCACAGATGATAAGGGAAATAAATATATGTCTTTATCTGGTACATCACATGGGGGTATCCTCACAAAGGGAGTCTATACAATTACGAATTTTTCAAAAGACGCAGATGCTTTAATCATCTCCTATGACAGATACAATAGAAATTACCATTTGGAAATTCCATTAGAAGCAGGTGAATCCTATGAGTAGAAGTAAAAAAGTAATTCGTAATACATTGATTATCATTATATTAGCTTTCTTTCTTATGTCCTGGCTGGGTCTATCCTTTACACCATCAGCTGCATATAAGAAGGCAGAGAGGGGGAGTAATTACGGTCCCTCAAAGATAGTCCATATTGAGAAGTATAAGAATAATAAATTTATACTCGGAAAATATGATAGGTGGATTTCCTGCAATAATGTAAAAAGAGCTATCCTTTTATTTTGGGCTGCAGAGAGCACACCGATTACAGTTGAAAATGACAAAAACAAAGCTCTGTGCTATACCTGGTCTTATTATCAGCCAATCCTAAAGGTGTTTGGTGCTATTAATGATAAAGGAATTAAAAAAGTAGAAATTACTCTCTCTGATGGTACTATTGTTTCACAAACAGAATTTAATGACGATTTATTTTTACTGATCTATGATACAAAAGATATGGGGAGTATTTATTTGGAAGCGATCAGAGGATATGATATGGAAAATAATATTGTATTTGACAGTGAGTACTAAGATAGAACTTTACGAAACGGCAATTATTTAAAAAAATAGGTCTAATGTATAAAAGCTTCGAATAATGTAAAGAAAAATGGACACTACTTGTTAAAATCATCTTTTATATTCCAATATGATATAGATTTTTAATAAGATTTCATTCGGGGGGGGAATTGTTTGAAGCTCGTAATTATCGATAAAGTTCTATTATGTTTTACGGTATTATTTATATTTATAATTATATTTTTGTTATTTCAAAGAGACAATAATACAGCTCCTACAGAATTGGTTATGGGAGGCATCCTTAATACCCAGGTTATTGATGAGGAAACTGAAAAAATGGTTCTTGAATCTTCGGATGTTGAGACCTATTTCAGACCTTCCAATTTGCCGGTACTTAACAACCGACGGTTAAACTCAGATATAAGAAATCAATACCTGCAGGATCAGAAGAATGCATCTAACATTAAGATTTTAAAGGAACTAATGAATTCGCCGGAGGAGACAATCATTAATTATTTTAGCGTCTTAAGAGACGCTGCTAATGTTGAGAAGGATAAGGGCGGAGGCTGTGGAACTATCGGTTTAAGTACAACTCCCTATCCGATGGCCTACCAATTTCTATCCTTGGACTATCAAAAGGATTTATCCTATAAGAGTTACCTGAACTCCTTTCGCAATATATTACATACGAGTTTAATTAAGTATAAAGAAGTACCCATCGATAACAATCCTAGCGGTTTATTACGGTATTTTGTGGAACTTGAAACCATCGGTGGCGCTGAGGATCATGGCACTAATTTTTCCTATTACTATGGCTTTGTTGATTTGATCAAGGAAAATGATCAGTATAAGATAGCAAACTTAGATTTTACGGCAGAGGACTTTCTTTGTGCACCCTTTCATGGGTGGTACCATAATGCAGAGGCATCGGTACAGATTCGATATGGCGATTGGTGTAAGTTAATAAAAGAGCTTATCCGACGGTACAAGATGGCTATGTAAAGCATATTTATTTTTCAGGAACGGATGACAGAGATTATATGATTGAGTTCTTTCAGTTGACCAATAGTACTGATATTGAGATGGCGCAGTACAGAAGAAACAAGGAGGGGAATTGGGAGAGAGTTAAACTTAATCCGGAGGATTGTTTAGAAAAGCATCAGCAGATGCAGTAATGAAGATAAATACTGAGGCAACTCTACGGAGCGTTTATTGAATGTTTGCAGGGAATCATATATGATAATGGGATGGAGGAAAGATCATTGGATTCGAATAAAATGGGAACGTTGTTGTTCCGTCTTCGAAAAGAAAAAGGTTTAACTCAGAAGCAGCTAGCTCACCAGATGAATATTAGTGATAAAACGATATCCAAATGGGAAAGAGGAATGGGGTATCCGGATATATCGTTCCTTGAAGTGCTTTCTCAGATATTTCATGTGGATATTGACAGTATTTTATCGGGCGATCTGGAGCCTAATAGTACCCAATCCGGCAATTTAAAGAAGGTGAAATTCTTTGCCTGTACCCATTGTGGAAACATTATTTATAATACGGGCAAGGCGGACATTTCCTGTTGTGGCCGTAAGTTATCTGAACTAGCGGCAAAGCCTGCGGATGATTCGCATATGGCCAACGTGGAGGATGCGGGCGATGAATACTATATAACCTTTCACCATGAAATGAAAAAGAATCATTATATCTCATTTGTTGCGTACGTGACCTATGACAAGGTTCTTTTTCTAAAACTATATCCGGAGCAGGAGGCAGCGGTGCGACTCCCTAAATCCTTCGGAGGAAGGCTATCGAAACACAGCGGAAATCTGTACTGCTATTGCAATACACATGGACTATGGATGTTATAAGAAAAGAAATCAGAGGTGTTATATATGGAAGGACAAACGAAAAGGGATTTACAGGCACAATATAAAAATAGATCAATCATAGGTGGAATATATAGTATCAGATGCAACGGAAGCGGTCAGGTATGGTTGAAGTCTACGAAGGATCTTCAGGGACAGAAGAATAAATTTGTATTTTTTACCTCAACAAACTCCTGCCCTGAGCCGGGTATGAGATCAGACTGGGAGAAATATGGTGCGGCTTCATTCTCTTTTGATGTACTGGAGGAATTAACGAAAAAGGAAACCCAGACGGACTTAGAATTTAATCAGGATTTAAAGCTGTTACTTGAGATGTGGAGCGATAAGCTCCAGGAAGAGAAACAAGAATTATAGGTAATTAAAAAATATAGGCTGGGGTTGATATGCTGGTAGTTAATTCATTACTAGTAGGACAATCCCAGTTTTTCCTTTCATTTCAGAAAAAACCACAGGATGGCTGACCTTCCATCACTTAAATATTACAAAGTTATTACGAATGTGTTACAATATTGTTGTTCCTAAGAAAGAGATGTACTTTTAAGGAGGTAAACATTATGTGTTTTAAATTTAGTTCATATGATTTCAGTGACTTATTCAATCAGATATTAAAATACTGTAATTTTAGTTAGTAATTAACTGGGGCTGTTGCACCAACGGTATAGCCGTTGAGCAGCAGCCCCAATTTTAATACTTTCGTCTATTATAATTACAGATAAGTTCTCGACAATAGTTAACTTCAATTCTTATGACACTTCTTTTTGTAGTGTCTCCAGTAATTCTAGGTGTACCTCTTCAATAAGACCATCATCAAGCTTTGTATCCAAAAAATACTCAATGGCTTGCTTGGCCTGAGCAACTAGCATCTCAAGACCGGTTACAGCTTTCATACCCTGGGATTCTGCCTGAAGGGCTATCTTTGTTTTCAAAGGATTAAAGATTACATCCACTACAGCTTCACATTTTGTAAAGGGGGTCAAATCCAGAGGAGAAGACTCAAGATTTGGGTACATTCCAAGAGGAGTGGTATTTACGATAATAGCTGCATCTGTGTGTGTGGTATAGCAGATTTCATAAGAAATCTTCTTAGTGATGATTTCAGTTGTAGGGATATCTTTGGCAGGATCATCGATAGAAAGGGAACTATTGGTATCTGAGCCGTTGCGGCTAACAACGTAAATTTCAGAGGCACCTAAATGCTTTAGGACTGCCTGAACTGTCTGAGAGGTTCCTCCGTTACCTAAAACCAAGCATTTCTTGTCCTTAATCTGGATATTGTTATGCAAAAGCATATATTTAAAACCATAAAAATCAGTATTGTATCCAATGAAATGCCCATTTCTATTTACAATGGTATTAACCGCCCCAATTTCTTGTGCCAGCGGATCCAATTCATCCAGATATGGAATTACCTGCTGTTTATATGGAATGGTAACATTAATGGCCGAAAAGTTCTTTTCCTCCATAAAGGGGACAAAATCTTCCTTGGTCAGTGGAATTAAATCATAAGTATAATCTGCCAGCTTTTCATGAATTACCTTGGAATAGCTGTGTCCTAATCTCTCTCCAATTAATCCGTATCTCATCGTAATCTCCAATCTGTGTTATGTGCTCTTATTACAAAGTAGAAAATAAGACCAGTATTTTATTCATGACTACAAGTGAATCAATTTACTGACTCATCTCTTTTAAGTTGTAGTTTTAGAAGGGACTGTCACAAAATTGTAGCTAGGGAGATGTGACTTGTCAAGTCATATCTGTGGCTATATCTTGCGACAACTCCTGTAACATTTTAAAATCCGAGTTCTTTATCCTAAAAGCTTTCTTAATTCACTTGTATTTTTTAGACCCAGTTTTTTTAAAATACTTGTTTTCTGATTAGAGATTGTCTTATTTGCCGATTTAATACCAATATCGTTACCGATCATTAACTCGAGAACACCTTTCTCGGCAGGAGACAAATCCTCTAAGATCAGCTTTCGAATAAGTATTTGATGTGGGGTAGTTCCTTTAGCCACATGACGTATCGTATCACATAATACTGAAAACTGGCTTTTAAACAGGTAATCAGAGGCAAAAGCCCTCTTAACGGCATATTCAACAACTTTTACCGATTCCAGGGAGGTTAGAATAATTATTTTTGCACCGGACTGTATTCTTATATTTTTTGCAGCCTCCACTCCGTCTAAGTCCGATATGGATAAATTCAGGTCCATAATCACGATATGGGGCTGAAGTTTACAGGCTAGCATTACTGCATCATTCGGATTTCCCGCAACTCCGATACACTCAATATCTGTCTCCTTTCCAATCTGCTGTCTGATTAGAAATGTAAAATCCTTATCATCTTCTACAATCAATACTCTTATCCTGTTATTCATTTGCCGCAAGCTCCTTACTTGTTATTCGCTTCAAAGGGAAGTGCAAAATAAACTGAGTGCCTGTATTTTTATCACTGATCACCTCGATGGAGCCCTGATGAACCTGTATCACACTTTTACAATAAGATAAACCAATACCAAAATTAGCATTGTTTCTCTTTGTGGTGTAGAAGGGCTTGAAGATTTGCTTTATCTGATCAGGTGCAATCCCTATGCCATTATCAGTGATTTTTATACAAAAGCTTTTTTTGTCATAGAAAGAAGATATGTCAATGCATCCGTTTTGGCTGACCGCTTCTGACGCATTCATGATGATGTTATGCAATACTTCTGTAATAGCTGCAGCATCACAAAGAAGAAAGGCTTCTGCTTTCTTTCTAACAGTTACCTGGATATTCTTGGTAAGCGGCAGTTGACAGGACTCCAGAGCCTGATCGATAAGATTGGTGGAGCAGCACAATTCATTTCCAGCTGTTTGGGGTGAAAAGCATTTATTTGTTTTTTCAGTAAAAGCATTAAGCTGTTTCACGGATCTATCGATAATATCCAGTTCCTCTGGCGAACTGTTCCCCAGTTTTTCTCTGATGTTATCCATAGACCAGCTTATTTTTGCTATCTGATTTTTTAGCATATGATTAATATATTGGGTGCTTGCGTTTGCGGTCTGCATTTCGCTGTGCCAATCATATTTAGTAAAGGAGATTTTAACACCCATAAAACCTTCCTTGTAAGCGATATAGATATAGAACAGTAAAACGACAGCTACAAGATAAATATTATTCTTCCATATCTTTTTCAGTCCGTCAAGATCCAGCGTGTGAATGATAAATATGGTTATAATGCAATAATAATAAGGTAAAAGGAGCACCTCCAGGATAATTCTTTTTCTTCTCTTAATTTCGTAGGAACTCTCTTTATTTACACTCCTGAACATAAGAATAGAACCAATTACCGCATATCCAACGTTATATGCAGACATACAGTACCAAAAGTCAATCCGGTTCAATTGGAAAAATTTAAATTGTGCCGGAGGATAGATAAATATAAAGGTTGATATAAGAAGAACGGTAAAAAGTTGAATCACAAGGAACACTTTTTTTCTATTCTTGTCCAGATCAGAAAACCTCATGGATAATGTAATGAAACAATGTGGTGAGATAAGATACAGGAATGCGGTTACATAGCTATTGGCTGTCACATATGCAGCCATTTCAACCTGCGGATATTGGTGGAGCAGTACAGGTACCACCGCATCCATAAAGAATTCTTTGAACGTACCCAGAGAAGCAAGCAAATAGCAGTAGGCAAACCAACGGTTTATCTTATTATAACGGTCTGAGAAAAAAATAAATGCGGCAATTACCCATAAGGCTATCGAAAAAATCATGATTATCATCTCCCGCGTGCTTCAATAATTACAATTTTAACAGAACTTTCCATGGATATCAATCGGATTATTGATAGAAGAGATATACAGAATATTCCTATAAATTTTAGGAATACACAATGGATGCTTGCGAATAGCTTGAACAATAATCTAGAATGAAAAGAAGGGCTTAGGTGACTGCGGAATAATTATATTAATTAGGCAATTGCTAAAGGAGGGTGGTAAGGCAATTGTAGATAAAATCGAATAACTTTTTAAGGAGGGATAACAATGAAGCAAAACAGATTAAAGAAAATGGTTTCGGACGCTGTTGCTGAGAAAACCTATTCCAGTGAAGACCTGGTGCAGATGAGAAAGGTAATTGCATGTATTCCAGAGATGTTTAATGCAGTAGAGGTCGATAAGAAAATGCTGAAAAAAAGAATGGAAGATGTGATTGACCGTTCGGGTAATTCCTTGAATTCCATTCTTAAATATCTGGAACTAAAGCTTGTGAAGGGAAAAAAACTGGAGTGGGAATATGACAATGACAAAAGCATGCTGGATGACCTGATTGTAATTGATAGCAAAACCTTTCATTTGGGACTGGATCATATGATTCATCTTTTGTCTGAAATTGAACAAAAGAATAATGTGAATTCGGAGGAAAATGAAAGGAAGTTAAAAGAGTTATTCCGGGAAAAGGAGATTCTAAATAATAAAATCAATCAGCTTAATTTGAAAAACAGCATATATGAAAGCAAAGTATTAGAGAGTCTTCAGCAGATCCTTAGCCTGGAGTATTCTAATAATACAAAATCCGGTGAAACCTCTCAGGTATATATCCAAATGTGCGAAATGCTGGAAGATATGGGAATCCAGGTAGTTTGGAGCAGCGAAAAAGAGGTGGACGAAGTGGAATTTCAGGTGTTTAAAACCAGAAAAGAGCGTGAGTACATGGGAGGCAAGCCCTGCTTTAAAAGAGGGGCGCAAGTAGTGTTACGGGGCATGAAATACCAGTTGGTAAGCGAGGATCATCTTGAAAGTGGAGATGTAGGAAATAGCAAAGGATAATACTTTTCGTACTTTATTATGATAGGAGGAATGGGAGCAGATGAGCAAAAAATTGTATATTGGATACGACCTTGGTGATGGAGAAACGATAACCGATAATGCATTGGTTGACAGTGAACATAGCTATAATATTATTGATTATCCTAGCATGACAATGCCCAGTTCTATAGATCCTGGTAAGGCATTGCCTACTGTATATGGTTACGATGATAAAGGTAATGTTGTATTTTCAAATGTAATTTTAACTACATATAAAAATGTTAAGAATATATCAATCAATTTCAAGAGGAAACCCCTGGATTTGCTTGGTAGCGTTGGAATTGAAAAAGTGGGGACTCTAATTCAATTATTTGATAATGATGCAAAAGAGTGGCCTTCTGATAGTATGGTAAATACTACTCAAATACGTGAATATAGAAAAAAAGTAATAGAATTTACAGATGCTATTTTTTCAGACGCAGCCTATGTGGAGAAAATTAGAAGTTCTGCTGTATTAGGTGGTGCAGGAGAGATTGTAGTGACCGTAGGTCATCCGACAAAGTGGTCTAAAATAGATGCCTTAATCTATAAAAGGATCTTGCAGGGAAGTATTTTGGGAAGGGAAACCTATGCGGGATATCCAGTCAGTATTGTATTAGCACAGGAATCCAGGGCAGCATTTTTGTATGAACGTCAAATCAACGGGTTGAAGATAAAAAAAGATACCTGTGCCATGCTGATTGATGTCGGCTCATCAACGATTGATATTACAGCATTAACCTCAGATTCAAGAAATAGCCAGTACAATAGCGGAAATAATTATCTTGGTGCCAGAGCGATAGACTGGATGATATTTGAATGGTATCTGGCCAAACTGTTTGAAAAAAATGCTGATTACCGGACGGATTATGAGGATATTACCATCAATAACCCAACGTCGGAAATGAGCCTGCTGCTTAACTGCAGGAAAGCAAAAGAAAATGTATTTTCAACGGGAGTGCTTTCCATGATTGTATTTGCGGATTTTCCGGTAATCAGGCTGGAACCTCAGACTTTGGAGGAACTAATTGAAAAAAAACCTGTGAAGCCGGTTTTGAAACGATATACGAACCTTCCTGATGAAATAGCCCTGGAAATGGGAGATAAAAGCTGGAAAGAATTGTTTAGGAGGTTCTTGGAGCAGGAGAAAAGTAATCTTGCGAAAAACAAAACGGTCATCAGCCGTATTATTTTTACGGGAAGTGCTTCAAGAATGCCGGTAGTGAAAGCCGTAACAAAAGAGGTGTTTGCGGGGATCGAGACAGCGGAAGATATGGATCCGGCAAGAACCATTTCTAAGGGACTGGTAGCAGTTGGTGCTTCCAATGAAAAATCCACCGCCTTTCAGAAGGATATTAGTCATATCATCCAGAATAGGATTCCTGAGCTTATTGTTCAAGATATTCCCGATCTGGTTGGAGATATTGACAACAAAACAGGAATAGGACCAGTGATTATTGAGATTGTCCAGGACATCGTATTTACGGAGATGGACAAATGGCGAAAGGGAAAGTATAAAACAATTGATAATGCTACAGATGCAATTAGAGAGGAGTGTACGGAAGAAAAGCTGGCCAGGAGGTTGGAAAAAAACAGCAGATATATTGCGGCGGTTGGTGATTGGTATACCAATAAATTAAGTAAGGATATTGCACTTGAGCTTCAGGAATTGTGCCAGAAATATAATGTGAAAAAGGAGTTCGAATTAAAGGATTTAAATATATCAGGTGTTAAGGTTGATATAGGGAGCATTAACGGTGGTAAGATGGTGGATTTAGGTATCATTGATGTTCTGGGAAGCGTCATAGGTTTAATCGCAGGAATTATCGCGTATATTGCACTACCTACGGTAATAGGAATTATCCTTTTATTAATATCCATGCTTTCTGCGACCCTAGCAGGAATATTATTTATTATTCTAGCAGCAATACCGGTGGGAGGCTGGGCGATTATAGCTGTTGTCGCCGGCTATGCATTGTATGTATTAGTGACCAATGGAGTAGATAGTGTTAAGGAGAGATTTTCTGAAAAGATTACGAGTTACGATCTACCCTCCTGGGTAAGGGAAAAGGTGACGGACAGCAAGATTAAGGAATCCTTCAATAGTAGCGATCTGCTCTCCAGGCTAAAGGAGGCTATGACCAGTAAAGAGAACAGTAAAAAGCTGGTGGACGGTTTGCTTGCCACTTTGAATGCACAAGTAAGTGCGAAGGCTGACGAAATCAAATACACCATTGAGAGTATGTAATGATTGCCAGTTCAAGCAATAGAATACTCGTAAGATGGAGGAGAGTAGAGAAAGACTGATACGAGAATAGATGATAAGATTTGCGTCTATAGAAAGGCGGGCTAGGATGAGAATTGATATCAGGTACGATCCGGCGACAATACATACACAAGCTGCCATAAATGGAGTAGTAAGTGATAAAAAAGATATCTACAGCTTTATTTTTCCCGTAAAGGATTACCCCTTGCAATGCTGGATCTACAAAAATGGTTCCTGGAGGGGAATTGCCAAATATATGAAGGATATTGCAAGGGGAGAGGATCTGGAGATTGTTTTTGAGGGCAGGAATTTGGATTTTGTTGATTTTAAAAGTGTCATAGAAGGGGATTTTTGGCAGCAGGAGGTGAAGTTAACCTTTGTTGAAAAAACATTAGAGTATGAAGAAGCGGCAAAAATCCTCCAAAAGGCATTAGCAGAATTGGAGCTGATTCATTTTGACAGTGCGCCTAAAATAGACCATATTACCAAGTGCATTCAATTAAAAGGCCAGCTGCAGCGAATGGAGCCTTATAAAAGAGAGATACATAACTTAGATAGACTTTTCGATACGGAACCCCGAAGTGGTTACACCTACCTTGTTCATGAGGAGGCTTTAAAAAGCTTCGAGGACATTAATAAATTAGTGAGGCTCAATCAGACAATGATGATTCCGGCGGATGGAATCCTATGCTTACTGCGTGACCCTGAAAAGCTGCAGAATTTTAAAGCCTATGCCGAGGCGATGAATTGTCAGATCTTCTGTACAAGTGAAATAAATGATTTTGAACAGATCTATGAGAAATATTCAAAGCCGGTAGCCGTATATGAAATGTATCGGCATCACTTTCAGATACGGAGTGCTTTCGAAAAGCTCCAGTCGGAAGCAGATATCCAGGATAGGATTGATGAGCTAAAGCACTATGTGATGGATGAGGCAACGGAGAAGAAGAGAGAAGAGCTGATCCATTATAAGAAGTGGATTATAAAATATCAGGATAATATTGCTAATTATACAAGAATTATGGAATCCGCCAGGACGCTTATGGAACAATAGGGGAAGGGAGAATCGGCAATGAAGGATAAGTTTGCCAAGGACTTGAATAGCACCATTGTGCAGGCACAAAAGGCAATTGAAAAATCATACTGCATGCAGCTTGATACAGATTTCGTAAAAATAGAGGAATTAGACAATGAGACTTTCCAGATTCCGATTGAAGAAGCAACCTGCCTGTTTCAGCTAAATGAACTTGTTTATTCCCGGGAAGAAGGCTTGACAGATAAGATAGCAACAGTTCTTCATGCAGTAAATATGTGTGAGGGATCCTTTATCACCCTTTTGGAGTGTAAAAACGGAAAGGTAACAATCTATATCGGGGTTGTAAATAAAAAAAACTATGAAAATCCGTACTATCTTCTGACGCTGAAAAATATCCTGCAGTCCGGTATGCAGGGGAATCTTCCGGGAACGGTTCTTAAGGAAGTGCAAAAGGCCTCAGATGTAAAAAAGAAGATCGATGGGATGCTTGGGAAAGGCTTTGATACACAGTGTATCACTTCCATCTCTTCCTCCACCTATGGAATCAGAGACGGTGAATTTATGAATGGGATTGATAATATCATCAATTCCATTGGGGATCAGTCCTTTACCATACTGATTCTTGCGGATTCTGTGAATAAGGAACATATAACCAATATGCGATACGGCTATGAGGAGCTGGGCACGCAGCTGTCAGCACTACTGAATAATTCCATCAGTGTACAGAAAAGCGAAAGTGAGGCCATCTCTACCACAGCTTCGGAAAGCATTAATCAAAGCGTAACTCGTAGTATTTCACTGACAGAAAGTCATACGGAAAGTAGCGGTTGGAGTGCCAATGAGAGAAGTACAGGCGGTATTGCCCAGACAGCCATGATGGTTGCGTCCTCCTATCTGATCCCCGGAGGTGGATATATGTATGGGATGCTGAGCGGTGCTGGGAGCAGCGGGACCTCCGGAGGTATCCAGACCGGCACAAGCAGGGGAAAAACCGAGGGCGAAACAGTGGGAGCCACTTATCAGGAGGGAAAGACACAAGCACAGACATCAACCTATGGACAGACGGTTCAGTATACAGTACAAAATAAAACAATCAGCAATCTGTATAACAAGATAGAACGGGTGCTTGAAGCAATCGAGGAATGTGATAATACGGGTATGTTTAGTTACTGCGCTTATATCCTGTCAAATAATCCTGCCACCAATAAGATAATCTCCAGCCATTATCAGTCAATCTTAAGGACTGCCGGAAAGAGCACCAATACTTATGGCATTAATACCTGGACACAGGATAATGGAGTGGAGAGTGTACGAAAGTATTTGTGTAAATTTATGCATCCCAGATTTCATTATAGGGACAGGAGGGAAGAAAGCAGGAATGTAATGGAACCCTCCGTTCCAATCAGCGGACGGCAGTTAGCTCTTCATACCATTTTTCCTCATAAGGCGGTACCCGGACTTCCGGTGGTTGAGTATGCGTCTTTTGGAAGGAACGTTGTACGCAATGAGGAGATAACTAATAGCCGGATTGCAAAAATCGGAAGCATATACCATATGGGAAAAACAGAAAAGGAAAACCCTGTATATCTTGATATGCAAAGTCTGGCTTCCCATACCTTTATTGCAGGAACAAACGGAAGTGGCAAAACAAATACAGTGTATAAATTGTTGGAAGAAATAAATCGTAACAACGTTAAGTTTTTGGTAATTGAGCCGGCGAAGGGAGAATATAAAAATGCCTTTGGTCATTATCCGGACGTGGAGGTATATGGCACAAATCCCAGGAAAACACCACTGTTAAAGCTTAATCCGTTCAAATTTAACGAGGAAATTCATGTATTGGAGCATATTGATAAATTAATTGAGGTATTTAACGCCTGCTGGCCCATGTACGCGGCCATGCCTGCAGTACTTAAGGCGGCAGTTGAGAATGCATATATTTCCTGCGGATGGGATATAAAGGAATCGGAATGCAGAGGGGGAATCCGTATTTTCCCCACGATAAAGGATGTTCTGAGGGAACTGTCAATTGAACTGGATTCTTCCGCTTTTTCCGGTGAAGTAAAAGGCAATTATGTGGGAGCGCTCACCACTCGATTGGAATCCTTATGTAAGGGCTTATTCGGGCAGATTTTCTCGGGGGAGGATCTTGGCGACGAGCTGTTATTTGAAAGGAGCGTAATTATTGACCTTAGCAGGGCTTTTTCAACGGAAACAAAAGCCATGTTAATGGGAATCCTGGTTCTTAGGCTACAGGAGCACCGGATGAGCGGCGGCGGGATGAATTTACCGTTAAGGCATGTAACTATTTTAGAGGAGGCGCATCATTTGCTGCGAAGGACATCATCGGAGCAGAGCCAGGAGGGTTCTAATCTATTAGGAAAGTCAGTGGAGATGATAGCAAACTCTATAGCAGAAATGCGTACCTACGGGGAAGGGTTTATTATTGTGGATCAGTCTCCGGGAATGTTAGATATGTCTGTTATCCGAAATACAAACACCAAAATCCTGCTTCGTCTACCGGAGTTAGGCGACAGAGAATTAACCGGTCGTTCTATGGGTCTCACACCACAGCAGATCGACGAGATACCAAGACTTAAAAAGGGAGTTTGCGTAATCTACCAAAATAATTGGCTGGAAGCAGTACTTTGCAAAATTGCAAAGGCTGAGAACAGTGATGACAGTCGGGTATATCATTATGATTTAGACTCCGGAAAAAGAGAAGCCACAGAGAAGGTAATACGAATGGTCAGATATTTAATTCGTCTGATCAGCCACTCTGACAATACGGATCAGGATATTCATAATCAGGTATGTGAATGGATCTGTACCGGTGAGTATGAGATTGTCCGGAAAAGAAAGCTTCTAACGGGATTGCTTTCTGAGCAGAACAGATGGGGCAGCGTGGCCTGTATTGTATCGGATCTAGTGCATCCGTCAGATGAAATAGATGGGATCGAGGAAGCCCGTTCAAAAGCAGAGATTGCAGCCTGTATTGAGGCTCATATGACAGTGGATTTTGAGGGGTCACAGTTTACCAAAGAATTTTCTCAGGCAGAAAGAGATGTAATTATGGAATGTATTCTATGGACTAAAAAACAGGACAATAAAAGATTGGTTCAAATCTATAAAAAGTGGTTTGAACTGTGTGAAAATAGTCATCTACCCGAAGCGGACAGAAATATAGAAGCCTTAAAACAGGCACGGGGACGTGGCGCAGAAATATTGCTTGCTAATATGACAGAAGCCAAATTGCCGGTGAAGCAGGAGTGCTTGCAGGCAGTTGCTGTCCTAGAAGGCAGCAACCTAGCAGCCGATTACAAGCTGGCAGGAATTCTAAGACAATACGTGGAGGGACAGCAGGTTGCGGAGTGGGATAGCTATGGGGGAAGAGTAAAAATTGCATATGAAATATCTGGCGGTAGTGTAATTCTTAACGAAGCACTAAAAGGTGATATACAGAACTTACATACATTTGCGATAAGATGCATAAGGATGGAGCTGATGACAGACCCCAAAACAGAGGTTTCCCTCTTAAATTCTGTGCTACTATACGGCGCAAAGGATAGCAGGATCAAAAAGATATATCAACAGTGGTTCGGAGCATATGCAGCCCAGATTATGATAAGAAAAAAGCCTGGGATCCAACCTAATAATGTTAATAACAGTGAGGTGAGCAGATGAATGAGTTGGAATATGAAAGCTTTCAGCCGGAGCTAGTTCCGGATTTTCAGGAAAATAGTGAGGAGCTTGAGGTGAAAGAGCGGGGCGGAGCGGAAGGGATGAATATGCAGCCGGACGTAAGGCATGATATACCCGGAGTAGAACCGGCCTATGTCTATGCAGATGCCTATGAAGTGGCGGATCTGTTGGATGATAATCAGGGGGATAATAGTTACAACGCAGAAGGTAACTGCGGTCTGGTCAGCACCTCCAATGTTCTGACGCTGTGCGGAGTAGAAGCGGATGAGGAGCGGATCACAGGACAGGCGATTGAGAATAACCTTTGCAATTATTCTCCTTTTCTTCCGTCTGAAAACAGGGGAGGAGTAAACGATACCCAGATGATTGAGCTTTTTAAGCTGAACGGAGTAGAAGCTACCGCTTTTTCTGCAACAACAGAAGAGGGCAGCTGCGAGGCGGTTGCACAGTATGTGGAGGAAGGCCATGGGGTAGCTATCGGCATTAATGCGGGATATGCCTGGCAGTCTTTAGCAGCTGTAAATGATGGAAGCGCTAACCATGAAATTACTGTGACAGGAACCGTCAGAGATGAAAATGGCGGGTTACAGGGATTTATTGTTTGCGACAGCGGGCTTGTAGGAGAGGATAGCAGCGCACGCTTTATGTCATTAGAAACCATGGAAGAGGCTTATGAAGAGGTTCCGGGTGCATCTGTTGTAGTAACAAACGAAGCATTACGAGCTGGTTAGAAGGGGAGGTATCATGAAAAAATATAGTGAGATTTTAGAAACCAATAGGGGAATTATCAAGGCTTTCTGTGGTAATAGCAGCATATCGTTTCCTGTGGTTGATCTGGTAAATGGTATTCTGGTAGAAAAAGTATTCCTCTATCCCGCGTCACCCATGGAACTAAGAACCCGTCCCTTTGCTCTTGTTACCAGTGCAATGGAGGATGGAACGATTTTAAAGTATGAAAATGCCTACGTATATGATTTTGTACCAACGCAAAGGCACTCGTTTGAAGAAAAGATAAGCTATGAAATTCCGGGCAGTGAAAAGAAATCCTTGAGGGAACACCGGCTGGAGCAGCAGCTATTGACCAAGTTGTATGAAGAAATCAGAGTCTTTGTTTTTAAAGATAGCCTTACGCCGGAGCAAAGAGAAATCTTAACAAAGTATTATGTAATTTTTGAAAAATCAGTTCCCACTGCCCTGCTTCCCTTTTATGCTGGAATGTCCGAAAAATATAAGAAATGGGTGGTGGAGCATGTTTGAACTTGATGGTAGTGCTTTCACCAGAGAAGAAATTGAGCCCATTGCGGCAACAGACAAGGTTACAAATAGGGTGGAGGAAGAAACTGATTTGAATGAGGCTTATAAGGAGATGCTGGAAGATCAGACAGATTCGGAGCAGGGGACGGAGTGGTTTCATAAGCTCGGATTAAATCAGGAAGAAATCGATGTGCTAAATAGCATAGACTATTCTGAGCCTGAGGCTGTAAAAGGTGACTATGGAACGGTAAAGGTAAAAGGAGATTGTCTTTCAACTACTTGCGTATATACGGAAACGACTTATAACTGTGCTTATACAAAAGATATATGACAAGGGAAGGTATAGGTTGCTGTATATGAAAGCTCAGTTTAGAAAAAACAGAATTATCACCCTTTTGCTTACACATGACTGCAATCTGAGGTGTCGGTACTGTTATGTCAGGGAATATAATTCCTGCAGCATGTCAGAAGAAACAGCGAAAAAGGTAATATCGGCTTCCTTTGAGGAGGCAAAAGATTCTTATGATTACTTGGAGTTTGTATTCCTGGGCGGAGAACCGCTATTGTTTGATCAGCGGATGATGAAAATAGCAGAGTGGGTATGGGCACAAGAGTGGACAACACCATACCTTTTCTCTGCGGTAACCAATGGTACTCTGTTAAATGAGAAAAATAAAGAGTGGTTCATGAAAAACAAGGAACGTTTCATCCTATGCTTAAGCTATGACGGAATCCAAAATGCCCAAAACATTAACAGGAGTGAGTCGGATTCCCTGATAGATATTGAATTTTTTCTTCGAAATTGGCCGGAACAGGGTTTGAAAATGACGATATCGGAAGAATCAGTTCCATACCTGGCAGAAAGTGTTATTACAATACAAGAAAAGGGTGCCAGGGTTAATTCAAGCTTTGCAGGAGGGGTTGGGCAGTGGGGGACAAAATCTCTGGATAGGTTAAGGAAACAGCTGGATATTTTGACAGATTACTATCTGGAACATGCAATGACTACGCCTAACAATTTGCTGTCTATTAATCTTTTACCGGTGCCGGAAGGCAGTAAGTTTCTGAGAGTGGGCTGCGGACTGGGGGAAAGCAGGATAACCTATGACTATGATGGGGAGAGATATTCCTGTCATTTGATATCACCTCTTGTGCTACGAAAAGATCAGATCATGGAATATGAACAGAGAAATCAATACGGGCAGTTTATGCAGAAGGGGCAGGGAGATACCTGTTGTGATGAGATGAATTACAACTTATGCAAGGAGTGCAGACTGGATGTTATTTGCCCGGTATGTACCGGAAACTCTATCAGGCTATTTGCTACACCAGATGTCAGAGAAAGAAACAATTGCAAAATCTTTAAAATACAAGTCATGGCTGCATGCAGATTCCAGTTGAAGACGATTCTGAACAACCATATTATGAACGGTACACAAATCAGTAATTTAGATAAGATGAGAATCAAGGCTATTAAATTTATCATGGAGTGTTAAAAACTTTTGATTCTATTTTCTGTCAAAGGATTGAGATAGAATCAGTGAGGATGCGTAAGGCGAAGACAGGAGGTGGCTTTTGTGTTCCTATGGAAGAAGTTGCAAAATATTTTAAATAGCGCAGATAGTCGTTTTAAAGATTCCTATCACCGGGGGGAAGGAGTGATCATTCACAATACAAAGACAGGTGAAATTATTCTTGAAAATACCCTTGCCTGTAGAGAGATCATGATTATGAATAAAGATAACCTTCTGACCAATATACGACCTGGGGATATTGACTTTGAGAAGGTCAACAGGCTTGAGAACTCCCAGAATGCTCATGAGCTAAAGGTACAATATGGATTTGGAATAGAAACCTTTATGAACGGAGTCGCTTTTGTGTGGTGGACCTTGTATCCGGATGGCCGATATTTTGAAGATGAAGACGGTTTTGGTGGAGAAAACTGCAATGAGACAACAGTATATGCCTACATAGATACTCTTGGAAGGGTATTAATCCCCTTCCAGGATATGACTTCAGAAGAAAAGAAGAACTATAGAGCACAGGCAGAGCAAAAGGTAAAGAGCCAGAGCATACAATAAATAAATGAAAAATGGGTATAAACTTGACGATGTCTATTGATAGGAGGAGACAGCATGAAAAATGATCTTACACAAATTGTATGTATTCTGGATCGTAGCGGTTCTATGGCAGCCTTAGAATCAGATACGATCGGAGGATATAACAAGTTTATTGAAAGCCAAAAAGAAGAGCAGGGAGAAGCCTGGGTTACCACAGTACTTTTTGATGATAAATATGAGCTTCTCTATGATGCAGCAAATGTAAAGACTTTGCGACCCATAACAAATAAGGAGTATTATGCACGGGGAATGACCGCATTATATGATGCGGTTGGAAAGACTATTGTTGACATAGGTCACAGGCTGGCAATGCTGGCTGAGGAAGAGCGTCCTTCCAAGGTAATTGTAGTAATTATCACAGACGGGCAGGAAAATTCCAGTAAAGAATATGATAAAGGCAAAATAAAGGACATGATAACCCACCAGACTCAAAAATATAACTGGCAATTCTTATTCATGGGAGCTAATATCGATTCGGCTGCAGAAGCAGCTGCCATTGGCATTGATGAAAAGTTCTCAATGGACTATGCTGCAACCGATCATGGGACAGCAAGGGTTTATGCCAGTGCAGATCGTGCGGTCAGGCAAATGCGCGGAGAAGGAAGCGTGGATGCCGGTTGGAATTTAGAGGATGGGAGCGAAACAGTATAATTCGTGCATTTGGAGGAGATTAGTATGATCGAAATGAAGATTAAAATCAGTGATACGGATTATGGAACTGCAATTGAGGCTTTTCTTCCTGTGATTATTGAGAAAATGGCTGAAAAGGAGAATGCAGGATTTATAACCAAAATGATAGGGAAAAATAGTTCTTTACCGGCCTCAGTAATAAAGGCGGCATTGTCGGTAATGCCACAGAGCACAAAGGATGAGATTGCTGTTGCTTGTTTAGAAAAGTACAAAGAAGAGATCAGTCAAATTCTACTTGATTTTGCGAAAGACAAGGGACTCTATTTCCGTCTGGAAGACATACAAATATCTACAAAGGATTGAAGTAAATAGAAATTTATTTTTACTTGATTAATATACGATCAAGGGGCTGTCTCAAGATGTTGGCCTGGGGGTATGGTTTGCCATATCCCTAGAGCTGTATCTTGGGACAGCTCCTTTTAAAAAAATCATCTCACTTATTTTTGCAATTCCTTTCTTTTTGAAGGTCATATTTTCAGACCCACAGAATATATTGTTTTAACAGAGAATGGATAAGCTGCCCCAGCATCCTGGAGAGCTTTCAGATGGGAGGTGTATATGAACACGAAAGAAGAGCTGTTAAAAATATTATCTCTGAAACTTCGTAACATACTAGGTAAACTTATCCTGGATTTTGAACTGCTTCAGGAAATCAGACTTCGTATGAATGCTCCTCTTCTGATTATCTATGCCAATAAAGAATGCTTTGTAACGGAAGATGCAACAATTGTAGACAACCCTAGGAAAGCTGTTATCATAAGCAAAAATGAGATTCGGGAAACAATGGAGTACATAAGTAATTATTCGCTCTATGCCTTTGAAGATGAAATTCGTCAAGGGTTTATCACGATTAATGGAGGGCATAGAATCGGACTAGCAGGAAAGGTAATTATGGAAGAGGATTCTGTAAAAGGAATGAAGCATATTTCCTTTATTAATATACGTTTAGCACACCAAGTAAAGGGATGTGCAGATCCTGTAATTCCTTACCTGATCGATAAACAAGTGAACGGAATCTACCATACCTTAATCATATCGCCTCCACGATGTGGAAAAACAACACTTCTTAGGGATATCATACGTCAAATTTCTGATGGCAGTAGATATCTTGCAGGAATGAGTGTTGGTGTTGTAGATGAACGCTCCGAAATCGGTGCCTGCTATATGGGAACCCCTCAAAATGAATTGGGTATTCGTACTGATGTCCTGGATTGTTGTCCGAAAGCAAAGGGCATGTTAATGCTCATCAGATCCATGTCACCTCGGGTGATTGCAGTAGATGAATTAGGTTCTAAAGAAGAGCTGGATGCCATAGATTATGTTATTGGATGTGGTTGCAAACTGATTGCAACAGTTCACGGCAACTCCATCGAAGATATCCAGAACAAGCCAACTCTTGGGGAATTAGTACAGAAGCGTTTATTCGATCGCTATATTATTCTAAGTAATCAAAAGGGAATTGGCCATTTGGATGAAATATATAATGCAGATGGTAAAAAGTTATACGCAGGGAAGGAGGACAATCCTTTATGAACATTATGAAGATTATCGGATGCATTTTAGTGATAGGATCATCAAGTGCAGTGGGTTTTTATTTTAGCGGAGAATTAAAAAGTAGAATTGAAGACCTAAAGGAACTACGAAAGTTGATTGGCTTGCTTAGAGGCGATATCCGGTATGCCAATACACCGTTACCGGAAGCAATTTATGCGATCACCAGGCGGCATAGCAGCCGATTTGATTTGTTTTTCCGTTATGTCAGTAAACAGTTAAGCGAGCTATCGGGAGAGACCTTCTCGGAAATCTGGAGAAAAGCGGTAGAGCTGGAACTAATTAATTCTGCGCTGACCAAGAAGGACAAGTCAAATTTAATTCAATTAGGAGAAAACCTTGGGTATCTTGACAAAGAGATGCAACTAAACACCATCGATTTATATCTGTCCCAGATCGAAGATGAGATAACAGAATTATCAAAAACTGCAAAAGAAAGAGGTTATCTTTATAATACCTTAGGTATCATGGCAGGAGTGTTTATTACAATCGTCATGGCTTAGTGCACTCGCTTAAGCGAAAGTGTGAATTGTGAAGCATAATTCACATCCGGCACCCGGTGGTCTCACGGCCAAATGAACGTTACGATGGAGGGAATCTATGGACATCTATTTTATATTACGGATAGCATTGGTTGGTATCATGGTCTCGATACTAAACCAGATTTTGAAGCAATCGGGGAGGGATGATTTGGCCTTTCTGACCAGTCTGGCAGGTCTGGTTTTGGTATTACTATGGTTATTACCACATATCTCGAACTTGTTTACGACAATTCAGCAATTATTCAATATTGTTTAAGGATACATAAGGCAAAGTCAGGTTGTGAAACAAAAAATAGAAGGAGTACGAAACAGGTACTTCATTCATTGTTAGAATGTGGACTAGCTTGAACTTATGGATTGGAATGGAGCTTAACATGATAAAAATAGCTGTACTTGGAATAATAACGGTCATGCTTGCGATTATTTTCAGAAAAGGGAAAGATGAGTATTCGCTCTATATCAGTATTGCTGCATGTATCCTGATTCTTCTTTGGGGACTTGGAAAGATGCAGATCATCATGGATGCAATCACCCAGCTTCAGGGATATATAAAGCTGAATCGTGCTTATACAGGAATTCTAATCAAAATTATAGGAATTACCTATATTACTGAGATAACGTCCTCCCTGTGTAAGGATTCAGGCTACAATGCGATCGGAGAGCAGATTGAATTAGTGGGCAAGTT
The DNA here is from genome assembly GCA_023386815.1 of Bacillota bacterium. Lineage (GTDB taxonomy): Bacteria > Bacillota > Clostridia > Lachnospirales > Lachnospiraceae > Mobilitalea. Next base: position 12,728 of record JAEWIZ010000028.1, on the reverse strand, counting down.
AAGTATATTAGCAATCAGTATGCCAATTATGCTAGCCATATTAGATACAATTAACAGCTTTTTGGAGGTTTGATGCTGATGCGTAATGAGTATAATAAGTCGGAAAGGAAGAAGTATTGGTTTAAGCTGTTGGTTATAGTCCTTTTTGTTGTACTTATCTCTCTCAATGCCAAAACAGTTAAGGCAGCCTCAGGACTTTCGGATGATCTGGATTATAGTGAGATTCAGTCGGTGATTGATAATGTACTTGGTGTGGGTAATGATTTCGACTTTAGTGATTATGTCGTGAACCTGTTAAGCGGAGAGGAGCCATTTTCTATTTCTAACATAGCATCGGAGTTAATGAATGCAATCAAAGGTGAAATAAAAGCTAATTTAGATACCTTTGCTAGTCTGATTACTATTTCATTAATTGCAGCTCTATTAACAAATTTTTCGACTACTTTTAAAAATAACCAGGTAGCAGAGACCGGTTTTTATGTCACGTACCTGCTTTTGTTTGGGTTATTAATCAGCTCCTTTATTATTGCATCGAGGGTGGCAGCAGAAACGATTGGAGCGATTCTCGACTTTATGAAGGCTCTCATACCAACGTACTTGATGACGGTTGCCTTTACCTCAGGATCAACTACCTCACTGGTTTACTATGAAGCAGCCCTAGGTTTAATCACACTGGTTGATTTCATTTTAATTAGGCTGGTTATTCCCTTGATTGATTTTTATATTGTTATTATGCTAGCCAACAATCTATCTAAGGAGGACATGCTTTCTAGATTAGCGGATCTGATTTCTCTTGGAATTAGCTGGCTGCTGAAGAGCCTTTTAGCAGTGGTTATCGGCTTTAGCGCAATTAAGGGATTGATTGTTCCGGTGGTAGATCAGGTGAAACGTTCTGCTTTTTATAAAGCCTCGGAGGCAATTCCGGGAATAGGGGATGCTTTTGGCAGTGTGACGGAAACTATTTTAGGGGCTGGAGTCATCTTGAAAAATTCAATTGGCGTAACTGGCTTAATTGTGATTCTGATTATTACCGCGGTACCATTTCTAAAGCTGGCAGTCATTACGGTTATCTATAAAGCAGGAAGTGCTGCCTTACAGCCGATTTCAGATAAACGATTTATTGAGTGCATCAGTGCAACCGCCAAATCAACAGCATTACTTTTGCAAACGGTATTTGTTGGTGCAGTATTGTTCATGCTGGCAATTACTATAGTTGCTGTTACGACCGGCGGTGTAAGGTAATTAAAGTAAATACATAAATAGCATAATTCTGCGTCGACGACTAGAGGCCTTACAGCTAATTGCTTGTTCGCGGGATTAAAATGAAAGAAAGGAAAAGCTTCCTAAGCCTTGTAAGGACAAGGGTAGGCTTTGCGGGATAGCTATGGAAGAACTGTACACTTGGATTCGTAACATTGTAGTTTATATGATTATGAATACTATTGTTATGAATTTGCTTGGGAATAAGAGCTATAAAAAATATATCAGCATTGTCTCGGGTATGATCCTGGTTCTTATCGTAATTACACCAATCCTTAAATTAGTAAAGCTGGATCAAAGCTTAGACTATTTTTTTAACTCAAATAATTTTGTGGTAGATACTTCAGAATTTCAAAGTGAACTAGAAGGAGTGGAGAAAGAACAGCAGGAGGCAGTCTTTGCTGAATTTGAGAATGAGATCAAGGAGCAAGTAAAAGAAATGCTCCAAAAGAAAAATGTTTTCGTAGATTCCATTGATATTATTTTTAATACAGATAGCAATAGCGAGATGTTTGGAAGTATTGAAGCGATGAAAATTCATGCAGTTGTTGATGAGAGTGGGGAATCCTCAGAGAAAAACAGGCTGAACATAGATGAAATAAAAATTGCACAGATTACAATAGGCGACGAAGAAGAAAAATTAGAAAAGCAAGTTCCTTCCCCCATGGAAATTACTATAAAAAAAGAGCTTGCGGACTTCTATAATATCGAACAAGGTAATATAAATATAAGTATACAGGGAGGATAAGTTGATATGGAAATAAAAGATAAAAGTGAGGGAAAGAGCGATCTTTCCCAAAAGAAAAAGACTGGGATTTCCCTTAAGAAAATAGGGTTGCCCCGACTAATCATGCTGGCTATGGCAGGGATTCTTATTATCTTATTATCTGTTCCCGGAATTTTTAGTTCGGATAGATCCACGAAGGATACACCTAAGGATAATGAGTCAAAGGTTGTGCAAAAAGATAGTAATACGACAAGCTATGATTCGAATAACTATATATCAGAAATGGAAAATAAGTTGGAGAAAACCCTTAGTAAGGTATCCGGTATCGGTAATGTCGAGGTCATGATTACTTTGAAAGCCTCATCGGAGCAAGTTGCCTTAAAGGATAATCCATCTACACAGGAAAGCGTGAACGAAGTTGACGGGGAGGGTGGAAGCAGAACAAATAATAATATAACGCGGGAAGATAGTACCGTTCTGGTTACGAACGAGGATGGGAATTCACAGCCCTACATAATACAGGAACTGGAACCAGAGGTAGAAGGTGTATTAGTGATTGCTGAAGGAGGAGATAACGCAAAAATTAAATTGGACGTTATCGAAGCGGCGCAGGTATTATTTGGCATACCAGCGCATAAAGTTAAAGTAATGAAGATGAATCAAGTGAATAAATAATCAGGAGGCGTAAAATGAAGAATATATTCAAAAAGAACCATGTCATAATAACAGCATTAGCAATTATGATAGTAATTGCGGGTTATCTTAGCTTTACTAACAGGGATGCCGCAACTGATTCGGATACGATGTTAACCGTAAATCCAGGTTCGGAAAATTATGATGAATACACAGAAGTAGATGGGGTTAATGTAGCGACCAATACAGAGGTTTCTCCTACGAATGGAGCAACAGATACAACCTTGGATGATGAAACAACAGTAACAGATGAAGATGTTACAGATGATACTACGGTTGATGATACGGATGTAGATGCAACAGAAGATGCAGAAACCACGGATACAGATGACGACGGCGAATTGGGATTAAATGACATATCTGATGAAGATATCATGGCTTCTTCTCATGATGTAGCTGATAATGGAGAGTTGGATCTTGAGGACGGAACTCCAGGAGAAGCAGTCCTTGCTAACGCATCCATCGAATCAGGTTATTTTATCTCTTCAAAGATTGAGCGTGAACAGGTTCGTGCGCAGAGTAAAGCTAACTTAATGGAAATGATAGAAAGTGATTCTGTTTCTGAGAAAATGAAAGCAAAAGCAGAAGATAGCATGATTAAACTCACTGAGGCATCAGAGAAAGAAAAAGCAACCGAAATCCTCTTAGGCGCAAAAGGTTTTGACGATGCAGTAGTTTATATCGTAAATGATAAAGCAAGTGTAGTTGTTAATGCAACAACTTTAACAGATCAGCAGCTGGCTATCATTGAAAATGTAGTGAAAGAAAACACAGGAATTAAGGTTGCTAACATCAGCATTAATACAGTGGTTGCTTCAGAATAGGAGCTAATAATTAAAAATTGGGTATAATATCAATACATATTATATCATGTAAAAGCACATGATATAGCACTTTCCTGCCAAGGATACGCACGAAGCTTCACGCTCCGGTGCTATGTACACAAATTGCAGTGCACATATAGGCATGAAGTGCCATATCATGGGTGTTTTTCATTGTATAAAAGATTGCTTGAACTGTAAAATATATTTATATTTGCAAAAGTTGCGTAATTTGGTATAATGCTATATAATGTAAGTATCAGTTAGGATGGATATACCGGATACGATAGGAACTTAGGAGGTAATCAAATTGAATAAGGAACCGGAAAACAGAAACACATATAAAATACATGAGAATGGTAAAGTTGGCGAAGTTCAGATTGCAGATGAGGTAGTAGCATCAATCGCAACTTTGGCAGCAACCGAAGTAAAAGGTGTATCTGCAATATCAGGTAACACGACCAATGAACTTACCGGTAAGCCGGGTAGAAAAAACTTAACTAAAGGAGTTAAAGTTCTTGTAAATCCAGATGCAGTTTCTGTTGATATGGCTCTTACCCTAGATTATGGGTATGGCATTCCAGAAACCGCAAAACAAGTGCAAGAAAAGGTGAAGTTGGCGATAGAGAATATGACCGGTCTTCAGGTCAAGGAGGTTAATATCCGTATCGCAGGAGTTAACATCGTAAAAGAAGCGTAGATTATTTATAGCAAGGGCCTTTTGCAAGATTTCACTTTCCATTTCCTGAGAGCGAAGCTTTCAGGAAATAATCGGTTAAGAATCTGTGAAAGTCCCTTGTTTATTCGTGTGTAGGAGGATTGCACGTGACAAGAAGAGAGTTAAGAGAACACGTATTCCTTATGTTATTCCGTAAGGATTTTCATGAGGACAGTGAATTAAGTGAACAGGTGGAAATGTATATTTCAGAGCTAGAAAAGCCCTCTGTAGAAGAGTATGCTTATCTGACAGGACGTTTCCAGGCAATTGTAGACAATTTAGAAGGGATAGATGCTATCCTATCCGAGGCATCCAGCGGTTGGAAACTGAGCCGTATGGGAAAGGTAGATTTGACAATTCTTCGGCTTGCGGTATATGAAATGCGTTTTGACGAGGATATTCCAGTAAAAGTGGCAATCAACGAAGCAGTTGAATTATCAAAGAAATTCGGTGGGGATGAGTCTCCTAGCTTTATCAACGGAGTGCTTGCAAAGTTAGCATAACCCGGGAGGGAATATGGGACAGGCTTATTCAGTTACAGAAATCAATTTGTACATCAAAAATTTATTTATGCGTGATCGGATGCTGAACAGTGTTTATATCAAAGGTGAAGTATCCAATTGCAAATATCATACCTCTGGGCATATTTATTTTACACTTAAGGATGCTCAGGGGCAATTGGCATGTGTTATGTTCGCAGGTCAAAGAAGAGGTTTGAAATTTCGGTTAGAAGAAGGACAAAGTGTCATCGCTCTAGGCAGTATCAATGTCTATGAAAGGGATGGCAAATATCAATTATATGCGAATGAAATTGTTCTGGATGGGCAGGGAATACTCTATGAAAAATATGAGAGACTGAAGAAGAGCTTGGAAGAAGAGGGCTTGTTTGATCCAGCTCACAAGAAGCCGATACCCTCGGTTCCTAAGCGGGTAGGTATCGTAACCGCTTCTACCGGTGCAGCCATCCAGGATATTATAAATATATCAAAAAGAAGAAATCCCTATGTTCAGTTAATCCTATATCCGGCACAGGTACAGGGAGAAGGTGCAGCCCAGAGTGTAGTAAAGGGTATTCGGGCGCTGGATCAATTGGGAGTGGATACGATCATTGTTGGAAGAGGCGGTGGTTCCATTGAGGATTTATGGGCATTTAATGAAGAGATTGTGGCAAGAGCTATTTTCAATTGTAATACGCCGATTATCTCGGCGGTGGGGCATGAGACCGATGTTACCATTGCGGATTTTGTTTCAGATTTACGTGCGCCAACTCCGTCAGCAGCAGCGGAACTGGCGGTAAATGATTACCGGGCTTTTCAGGCACTACTTTGGGAAAACAGAAGGAAGTTAACCAGAGAGATGCAGCAAAAGCTGACGATCTATCAAAATAGATGTAAGGAATATAAGTTAAGGCTTTTCTATGCAAGTCCTGCATATCAGATCAAGCAAAAACGCCAGCATTTAATTGAGATAGAACAAAAGCTGCAGCAAAAAATGAATCAGAAATTAAGAGAAAGACGACATCGTCTGGAATTATATATAGCAAGATTAAATGGTTTGTCACCGTTAACTAAACTCAGTAAAGGTTATGCTCTGGTTGTAGATGAGAAGAATAAGCCGGTGCAAAGTATAGAAAATGTGAAAGAGAATCAGCTGCTAACGATATCCTTACTTGATGGTGATATGAAAGCCAGAGTGGAAGAACGATGTCCGAAAGAGCGGGATTGCCAGCCTACATAGGAAATTCTCATGAGATTTTTAATAGCAACAGGTAAGCATTCGAACGATTCTTGTTAATTAATAATAAGTCACGGTTCGATATGATAACAGGTTATAATAATGAAAGGCAAGGAAATGACTATGAAATTAGAAGAATCCTTTGATAAATTAAGTAAGATCATGGAAGAACTTGAGAAGCCGGAGATTAGCCTTGAAGATTCCTTTACCTTGTATCAGGAAGGAATGAAGCTGTTAAAGGCATGTAACGATTCCATTGATAAGGTTGAGAAAGACTTAATTATATTAAGCGAAAATGGAGAAGCCAATGAACTTTGATCAGCAAATCAAACAGAAAACCTCTGCAATTGAAGAAATATTAAATAAGTATTTTCCTCAGGAGGAAGGCTATCAAAAGACCATTATGTCGGCAATGAAGTATAGCTTACTTGCAGGTGGTAAGCGCCTTAGACCTATGCTGATGTCTGAGACCTATCATTTATTTGGTGGTCAAGACCAAGGAATCCTTGAGCCCTTCATGGCAGCAATCGAAATGATTCATACCTATTCCTTGGTTCATGATGATCTACCGGCAATGGATAATGACGAATACCGTAGAGGAAGGAAAACAACTCATGTGGTATACGGAGAGGCTATGGGGATTTTAGCAGGAGATGGACTTCTTAATTTTGCATTTGAAACTGCTTTGAAAGCTTTTGATCAGATTTTATATCAGGAAGAACATAGACAAATTTCGTTATACCAACAAGTAGCAAAAGCCTTACAGGTGCTTGGGAAAAAGGCCGGCATATATGGAATGATTGGCGGGCAGGTAATTGATATGGAGGGCTGTGAAACAGAAATAAGTCGAGAGAGACTAGATCACATGTATCAGCTCAAAACAGGTGGATTAGTGGAAGCCTCCATGATGATAGGTGCAATTTTAGCAGGAGCAACAGAAGATGAGATATCGATTGTGGAACAGATTGCAGGAGATATTGGACTTGCGTTTCAAATCAGGGATGATATTCTCGACGTGATCAGTACACAGGAAGTGCTTGGTAAGCCGATTCATAGCGACGAAAAGAATGAAAAGGTAACTTATGTGACGCTGATGGGTCTAGATGCAGCAAATCACGAGGTGCTTGCTATTTCAGAGCGAGCAATTACAGCTTACCATTCCTTAAATAGAGAGAACGAATTTCTATTAAATTTGATTATGATGCTGGTAAATCGCAAGTATTGATCGGATATAAATTTTTATCAGGTGGATTATTAATCGGCTAAAATGATTATTTAGTGAAATGATTGATTGGATGAAAATGTTGATCGTATACAAATATTGATTGATAAACATAGTTTGGCGTCAAGCATGAAGGTGAGGTGGTTTTTTGCCTAAATTATTAGATGAGATAATGGAAGCGAATGATATAAAAAGAATAAAAACTCAGGATTATGATAAATTAGCAGAAGAAATCCGAGGATTTTTAATACAAAATATTAGTAAGACAGGTGGACATCTTGCTTCGAATCTTGGAGTTGTGGAGCTTACGATGGCTCTTCATAAATTCTTAAACTTTCCACAGGATAAATTAGTTTGGGATGTTGGACATCAGGCATATACCCATAAACTTCTGACTGGAAGAAAAAATTCATTTTCAACGTTACGTCAACTGGATGGTTTAAGTGGATTTCCCAAGATGGAAGAGAGTTGTTGCGATTCCTTTGATACCGGACATAGTTCAACAGCCATCTCTGCAGCCCTTGGTTTGGTAAAAGCAAGAGATTTAAATGGTGGAACGGAAAAGATTGTTGCAGTACTTGGGGATGGAGCTCTTACGGGTGGCATGGCTTTTGAGGCCATTAATAATGCTGGAAGATTAAAAACAAATTTTATCATCGTACTTAATGATAATAATATGTCTATCTCGGAAAATGTAGGTGGCTTAGCTAATTATCTGGCAAAACTTAGGACAAGTAACCACTATACAGGATTCAAAGAGAATATGGAAAACACTTTAAATAATGTACCTGGCGGCAAAGCTCTGGTAGATATGTTAAAGCGTTCCAAGGATGCAGTGAAGTACTTTATGATTCCAAGCATGTTCTTTGAAGACATGGGACTTACGTATATAGGGCCGATTGATGGTCATAATGTGACCCAGATGATAGAAGCCTTTGAAACTGCAGCCAAATCAAAAAAGGCAGTAGTAGTACATGTACTTACAAAAAAAGGTAAGGGCTATCAATTAGCGGAACGATATCCTGCCAGATACCACGGGGTAGAGCCTTTTGATATCGCCAGCGGACAGCCTGCCCGCAAGGAGAAGGATAACTCATACACGAAGGTGTTTTCTGATGCAATGGTTGATATAGCATCAAAAGATGATAAAGTATTAGCGATTACGGCAGCAATGCCCTATGGAACTGGACTAAACGATTTTAAGAAGAGATTTCCCGATCGTTTCTTTGATGTAGGAATTGCAGAACAGCACGCAGTTACATTTGCAGCTGGCTTGGCAATGGGGGGATATAAGCCGGTAGTGGCTGTGTATTCAACCTTTTTACAAAGAGCTTACGATCAAATCATACATGATGTGTGTATTAATAATCTCCCGGTGGTATTTGCAATAGACAGAGCAGGTATTACAGGAAGGGATGGTAAGACTCATCAGGGCACCTTTGACCTGTCCTTCCTTTCCCATATTCCGAATTTAACAGTTCTGGCACCGAAAAACAAGTATGAACTGGAGGATATGCTAAGCTATGCATTAAAGTTAAATAGCCCTGTGGCGATTAGGTATCCGAAAGGCGACGCATATCTTGAACTGGAGGAATATCAGGCACCTTTAGAATATGGAAAGAGTGAGCTGCTCTATGAAGGAGCTGAAATTGCCATCCTGGCAGTTGGAAACATGGTTAAAGTCGCTAACAAAGTGGCAGCAGAACTTTTAAAAGAGGGAAAGCGAGTAACCCTTGTAAATGTACGATTTATCTCACCGATAGATAAGGATATACTTAAGAAGTTATCAAGCAATCATAGCTTACTAGTAACCTTGGAAGAAAACGTTCGTAATGGAGGCTATGGTCAAAAAGTGGCTGACTATCTATTCGAGGCTCGTAAGCAGGATATTAGACTTTTAAATATATCTGTTCCTGAGGCCTATATTGAGCATGGTAGTGTTGGAGAGCTTCATAAAAAGATTGGATTAGATGCAGATAGCATATTAAGCAGGATTAAAGCGGAGTTATAGCTAACCCGCTTTTTCCAATTGAAATGGAGAAATTCTCCCACAAAAGGAGTATTAGAATGAAAGAACGATTGGATGTATTATTAGTAAATAGAAATCTTGCAGAGTCACGGGAGAAAGCAAAGGCAATCATAATGTCGGGAAATGTATTCGTCGACGGGCAGCGTGAAGATAAAGCAGGAAGTACCTTTGCTGATGATGTAGCGATTGAGGTGAAAGGCAATCCTTTAAAATATGTCAGCCGTGGAGGCTTAAAATTGGAAAAGGCAATTGCTGCATATGACATCAATTTAGAAGGTAAGCTATGTATGGATGTGGGTTCATCAACAGGTGGATTTACGGATTGCATGCTTCAAAATGGTGCCATTAAGGTATATTCCGTCGATGTGGGTACAAATCAGCTGGCCTGGAAGCTTCGACAGGATGAACGTGTGATATCCATGGAGAAGACTAATATACGGTACCTGACTCCGGATCAGATCGAAGACGAAGTAGCCTTCGCTTCCATTGATGTGTCCTTTATTTCCCTGACGAAGGTATTACAGCCGGTTCGGGATTTACTGTCTGCGGAGGGTGAAGTGGTAGCGCTTATCAAACCACAGTTTGAAGCTGGCAGGGAGAAGGTTGGAAAGAAGGGTGTTGTTCGCGATCAGAAGGTTCATGTGGAGGTAATTGAACGGGTATGTGAATTTGCCTCATCCATCGGATTTGACTGTTTGGATCTTAACTTTTCACCAATCAAAGGACCAGAGGGGAATATTGAATATTTATTATATCTTCGGAAGAAAATATTCAATAATGACCTAGAGAACAATCTGGAGGGAATATCAATAACAGCTTCGCAGGTACTAAAAACCGTAGAAGAAGCACATGGTGTACTGGCAGAATCATAGGGATTTGTTATTATAAGCAGGAGTTGCAGCATAATAGTTGTACTATTTGAAATAAAAATAGCTTTGGCACGTATAATTATGCTGAATATATTTGGAAAATTTAGAAATAATATGGCTCCTTGCTTGAAATTAATGGAATTCTATGTTAGACTTTCTTGTATATCTATGTTTGCTGTAGATGAGGAGAGTAGCAATCAGAATGGACAGATTTTTAATTATTACAAATAGAGAGAAGGATATTGATTTTCATGTTACAAAAAAGATTGTTGCTTATATTGAAAAAGCAGGTAAAGCAGCAACTCTTTCCAGTGTATCATCCGTAAAGGATGAAAGCGAAGCAGTTATTATACCGGAAAACATTGATTGTGCCATTGTACTTGGTGGGGATGGAACCATCATTCAGGCGGCAAATGATCTAATGACCTATGATATTCCTATTCTTGGAGTAAATCTGGGAACCTTGGGTTTCCTGGCTGAAATCGAAGAGCAAAATGCATTTGAAGCATTGGATCGACTATTTCATGATGATTATAGAATAGAAAATAGAATTATGATGGAAGCCGAGATTCTTTACAGTGGCGACGAGGGGCTGGAGAAAGAGAAGTCTGGTTATGCTTTAAATGACGTAGTAATAACCAGAAAAGGATTTTCCAGGATTATAAATCTTGGTATCTATGTAAATGATGAGCTAGTTGATAATTTTCTTGGGGATGGAGTGATTATCTCCACACCAACAGGTTCAACTGCTTATAATTTATCAGCAGGAGGCCCTATTATTATGCCTCAGGCGAGTGTTATGGTAATAACACCGATTTGCCCCCATTCCTTAAGTCCGAGAAGTGTAGTAGTGTCGGCAGAAGATACCTTAAAAGTGGTTGTAGGAAAGAGTAAAAAGACACAGGAAGCAGAAGCGATAGCGAACTTTGACGGAAAGCTGGTAATTGATCTTGGAACGGATGATTCCGTAATTATCAGAAAAGCGAAATATAATACAAAATTAATCAAGCTTAACCGTACTGGGATTTATGAGATTTTACGGTCTAAGTTAGGCAATAATGGAGATTGATAAAATCTCTGAAAAGAATGGTACAGGAATAAAGGGTTGAGAGAAAGTCCTTTTCAACCTGATTAGTTAGGTCTATTTCCATGAATGAATAGGCCATTAAAAATTGAAAGGCACGGGTAAACCTATGAAGATTAGTAGACAAAGCAAGATTATAGAACTAATTAATAAATATGATATTGAAACCCAGGAAGAATTAGCGGATCGTTTGATGAAAGATGGCTATAATGTAACTCAGGCCACAGTATCCAGAGATATTAGAGAATTAAAACTAACAAAAGTTGCTGTAGATGGTGGAAGACAGAAGTACATCGTACTTCAGAAGACAGAGCCGGGCATGAGCGAAAAATATACCCGCGTATTAAGGGATGGATTTATATCCATGGATATGGCGCAGAATATTATGATAATAAAGACAGTACCTGGAATGGCAATGGCTGTTGCAGCAGCACTGGACTCTCTTCAATTTAGTAGTATTGTAGGGTGTATCGCCGGGGATGATACCGTAATGTGTGCAATCCGTTCCGTAGATGAGACCATACAGGTAATGGAGAAACTTAGCAAATTAATTAATGCAGATTAGTTGGATTAATTCTTGGGGAACTATTGCCGACAATAGTTGCCTGATTACATAAATTCTACTTGCCGAACGGCACGTTCGGTGATAAAATATTTAAGGCATAAGCCGGAGGCGTGATATCTAGCATGCCTCCGATTATCGTATATTGAAAAGAAGATAGCTCAGGCAAGTTCAAACATGTCGAGAGTTTTTATAACGCAGTATCAGATAATTTTAGGAATAGGAAATTGCGAGTTGTATAATTTAGCAAGAATAGCTATATTCGAATTTTGCTGTTACTAAGTAAAGATAAGGAGAAGAAATATGTCAGGACATTCCAAATTTGCAAACATAAAACATAAAAAAGAAAAGAATGATTCAACTAAGGGTAAGATATTTACAAAGCTTGGACGTGAGATCGCGGTAGCTGTCAAAGAAGGCGGAGCAGATCCAAACTCCAACAGCCGTTTAAAGGATATTATTGCAAAAGCAAAGTCTAACAATATGCCAAACGATACCATCGATAGAAGTATTAAAAAGGCTGCCGGCGATGCAAATGCAGTAAATTATGAATCAGTAACCTACGAGGGCTATGGTCCAAATGGTATTGCGATCATTGTGGAGGCTCTTACTGATAATAAGAATAGAACTGCCGGTAATGTACGTAATGCCTTTACAAAAGGAAATGGAAATGTCGGAGCGATTGGCTGTGTATCCTATATGTTTGATCGAAAAGGCCAGATTATCATCGATAAAGAAGAATGCGATATGAAGGCGGATGATTTGATGATGTTAGCCTTAGATGCAGGTGCAGAGGATTTTCTTGAGGAAGAGGATAGCTTTGAAGTATTAACAAATCCAGATGACTTCTCTGCTGTAAGAGAAGAACTTGAAAAAGCAAAGATTCCTATGGCTCAGGCGGAAGTGACAATGATTCCTCAGACCTGGACGTCCCTTTCTGGCGAGCAGGATATAAAATCCATGAACAGAATTCTTGACTTACTTGACGAGGATGATGATGTACAGGAAG
>JAEWIZ010000007.1 GCA_023386815.1 Bacillota bacterium | reverse complement strand
CTGTTTTTGTGGTGTATCCATATGATAAATCATACCGATACGGTTCGTGATGTCTTTCGACATCAATGAAAATCTATTTTTGAAGTCCATGTGAGACTTCATATTTTTAGAATTTTCAGGGTTGTTTCACTGTTCAATTATCAAGGTTCATATTGCTGCACCCCTTATTTTTCAAGGCTTGCAAGCTTTTTTGTTTTCGCTTACGTGGCGGCTTGCCGCGTCAGCAAAATGAAGTATATCACCTTACCAAGAGAAAGTCAACAACTTTTTAAAACTTTTTTCTTTCCAATATTTACATGTACCAATTAAAAAACCACCTGCCATATCCATCTACTTAAAAATCCGTACTTCTTAGATTTTCCATAAGCGATTTGATACTGCAGGTGCATTGGTTTACAATCATCCGATTCCTTGATTGATATACTAACTCATTGTACCTTTATAGTATTATCTTCGTGATATTCGTGATAAACTTCAAAAGATAGTTGTTATTGTAGATAAAGCTTAATATCTGGTCTTGTCCAATCATTTCGAGCGCCTTCTGTCCTGACTCCGTACTTCCAAATACCGTTAGTAGGATAAAAAAAATCCAAACCACTACAAGACCATGTACCAATCCGGCAGCCAAACCAGCTGTTTTATTAATTTGATTCAGAAACGGTAGCTTACTTATAAGATCCAAAGCAAAACAGAATACCCAAAGAAGAATCAGCACTACTACAAAGGTTATAATAAATGCCATTGCATTAATCATAACTCCTGTGAGATAATTACTCACATAATCTTGAAAGTTGTCTATTGCCATTTCTTTATATACTTTGGCTGTATTATTTTTAATCATTGAGTCCTTAATGGATTGGGGTAAGGACAACTCTTGAATAAAGTCCTCCTGATTTTCATCCTTTGTTTCTTTCTCTGAAAAGGGTAGCATTTTCTCAACTTTAGAGGAAATCCCCTCGTAGATTTTATCATTGTTCTTCATAAAATTATTGACATAAGGACTTACCCATATCGTCAGAACCACTGCAATTATCATAGAAAATAGGGAAAATACGGTTCTAATTAACCCCGCTTTCATACCTATCAGTGCATTTACGATTAAAATTGCAAGTACGATTATCAATAATATATTCATCCTATTTCTCCTTCTTACTTTTCCTAATAACGATCAAGAATTTTTCTACTATTTTAAACGAATTTCCAAAATATCCTTGCCATTCATTAAATAGTAGCGATCAAAGTGATTAATGGGATAAACTCCAGCAATTCGTTCCTCAAAGTTATATTTAAATTTAACCACTCCGTTCAATTTCATAATAATGCAAGAGGTATTGTTATACATAATAAGCTCTTTCTCTGTTAGATAGATCGTATCATAGTTAAAATCAACTTTCTTCTCTAATACCTTAGTTCCTTTTAAGTCATAGAGCATGAGGCTTTTATCGTTAACACCCTCTCGTTGGACGATTATTCCGATATATTGTTCATTATGAATTACACTTTGTATTCTACCCTCAACCTTCTCGTCATGAACGCTCTTTGGCAATTCCTCCATCGAATAGATTACAAATCCATTATCCTTAAAGGCGCAAATGGTATCGTTATTAATGAATTCTACTCTTGGAACGATAATGCCCTCATCAAATTTGAACCCTCCTACAAAACGATCCGTTTTATTTTTTCCAACTTCTCCAAAATTATAGCAAGATACCATATCAGTTACACTGCCCTCCGTATAGGAAAGATAACTAGTCACTAGCTTCCTGCCGTCATCGGATAAGGTTATATCGAGTGGATAGCCCTGTGAAGTAACGGTTGTCTCAATATGTGACAGCTCTGTTCCGTCTTTATCATATAATATGATTTGATTACCCTTGCTACTTTCCGTTAAGACAGCCACCACACCCTGCTTTCCTACCTCCACAGTTTTAATATCATTGACTGTTGATATATTTCCAATCTCACCTTTTTCATTGTATATATGTATTGACTCTCCATCTCTATCAGCAATAACCACATAGTTTTCGCAGGAATCAGCAATGGGATCGGTCATTTCATAAGCACCGTTCCATAACAGTGTTCCATTTTTGCCTATTGCTACCGCACCATCTTTACTATATTTAACAATTCCCTCGTCAAAACCTATATATCCAATTGCATTCACGCCGGTAACTTCTGTTTTTTTTATTAATTTATAGTCAGTGTATTTTTTTAAACTAATAAAACTATATCCTGCCAGCCCTAAAGCTACAATGAATAGGAGCAGAGTTACAATGATGATCCTTCTTCTCCTTCTCAACCGCTTCTTGCGGTTGCCGTACTCTCGTAAGGCCTGTCCCTCTTTTTCGTTCGCCATAAAACCTACTCCTGCTGTTGTTATCCGCAACTGAACAAATACTTTTTTAAAATTATAACAAAAAGATTATAACTCATTTTGAAGCTCTTGGCACCTATTATTTTCTAATGTCAAATAGAAAATAGGACTCATTTGCTAAAAAAGGTGCCTTGAAGGTTATCAAGCCTCCATAAGCACCTATGACTGCATCGTTTCCTTTCAGATGTTGATTATTAGAGTCGTATCTTATACACTGCACCTTATATCTGAGAAATTATGGAACAATCAGCTTCTGACCCACAAAAATATAGTCAGGATTATCAATATTATTCAACTGCATTATTGTTTTTGCCTTTGTATAGGTTTTATAAAGCTTATAGCTGATATCTGCCAGGGTATCACCCTCTTGTACAACATAATAATTAACGGTTTTTTGTGTTTCTTTACTAGGTGTTGAATCTGCAGCTTTTTTCTCCGTTTTTTTCGGAGTTGGAGTTACTGTGGGTTTAGCTGTGGGTTTAGCTGTGGGTTTAGCTGTAACTTCAGCTTTCTCACTACCACTTTCTTTATCAACCATGGCTTCATTGTCTACTGCTGCATCTTCCACTTTCTCTGTGTCTTGCTCATTCTTCACTCCACCGGATAAAACCTCGACCTCCAGACTCTGCTCTTTGGAAGCATCATCCGCAACCCCTTCTGCGGTTTTCGTTTCCTCCTTATTCCTTGTCTCACTATTTACATTTGAGGAATTCGCCTCTACGGACGGATTATCCTCATCCGTAAATGCCACCTGCATTTGTTCCATACTGGTTGTCAGATATTCCATGGTTTTTTGCATACTCTTCATTTGATCATAATTATTTAGAATCGCAGCACCAACCACTAAAATAATGGCTGCCAGCAAAGTCCCTGCCGCATACATTAGTCTAGTGGTATTTTGACCCTCCTCAACCGGTAGCTTCTTATTCTGGAGCACCGTACGAATATCCCTGGACACTTTATCCTCGTATGTTGCCTCGCTGCTTGGAGTATTTTTATAACTAATCATATAGTTCTGCATTTCTTCATTTTTTTCGTAATATATGTAATAGCCTTCCTGTTTCGTTAGCTTACTGTTTTCATAACAATAGAAGGCTTCTTCCCGCTCCATATTATCATAGGTTAATAGCACCTTGTCTTGTCCAGCAAAATTATCAAGATGGATTTTTAAGATCTTCTCTTCATCAGCCAAAAGATAGCCCGGCCCACCAGCAAACCATCCAACAATCTCCGCATCCGTGAAATACTCCTTGATATCCTCATAGATACTTGTCCAAACTTCATTGGAAAAGACGATATCTTCCTCCGTTCCAAGCCCTTTAATCTCCAAAGCTCCTGAAACAAAGATATTACGCACATTTTCTGACCTTACACATTGACCAACCAAAACGGCGAGTTTACATCCCGAGTAATCCCCTCCAGCTAATTGCTTGATGAAAGTCATTACATAGTCTTCAACATAGATGTTTTTACCGGTGTTCCCCTTCCCAATCTGGCGAATATTCTTAGGCATTTTAAAGGCCGGCTGCACTTTGTTTTTCCCCGACTCTCCACTTTCGTTGCTGTATATGGTTTCAATCACGCGATTCACTCCTCTTCCATTCTGCTTAATTAAAACAAATCATATCATAATTAGGACAGGCTTTTTGTCATAATTAGTGAAAGAATCCTTAGAAGTTGTCCACAGTAATCTGCTTAATTATCCTATTATCGCCAGCCTTCTACCTGATTTGAACTCTTTAAAATAGGAATTACTCGAAAATGACTGGAAATCCCCTGATTTATTAACAATTTCAAGCATTTTATATGACTATTTTTATTTGAATTGGTAATACTTTTGCTAAGATTATTCCTTTGGAGGTTATTAATGAGCATTTTTTTTAAAAATACCAGCAGGGTATCCTACTTTAATTCCTGTGAAAAGAGCTCTGCCTATGAACTAGGCTGCACGTTGACGGATTTGATCAAAGAACAGGTGCTATCCAATCGTACCATTATATTCCTATGTATTGGTTCTGACCGAGCAACTGGTGATTGCCTTGGCCCTATCATTGGATATAAATTGTCAAAATATAAAAAGTATCATAATTATCAGGTATACGGTACCCTGGAGGAACCTGTACACGCAAAGAATTTAAAAGATACCATTGATATGATAAACCAGGTTCATGAGGATGCCTTTATTATTGCAATTGACGCATCCCTAGGTAAATCAAACCATGTTGGTTACATTACCCTGGGAGAAGGACCATTGAAACCAGGAGCAGGAGTAGATAAGGAATTGCCTGAAGTTGGCGATATTTTTATCACCGGTATCGTAAACTTTTCTGGTTTTCTAGATCATATGCTCCTTCAGACAACTCGCTTAAATGTAGTAATGGCTATGGCAGACCAGATCTGCCTCGGTATTAATTATAGTATTAATCATTTGAGAAACTTGGCATTGCAATAAATTGTGAGAGCTATCTATCCACAGGTACTAAAAAAAACCGGCGAATAATCCACATTTTCATAGATTATCCGCCGGTTTGAAGTTTATAGATATAATTTCTTTATTCTTACGATATCTTAATATTTATAGTTTGATTTAACTCTTGCCTTCTCTGGTTCCTTCTCCTTGAAAAGAATCACATCTCCCTTTCTCTTTTTCCACATTACCCAAAGAGGACCTGCGATACAAATGGTGGAGTAGCATCCGCTAATAGAACCGATTGCCATTGGAAGTGCGAAGCTTTGAATGGACTCAATGCTATGTGCTGCTGCAATAAAATATACCAAACTAACACTGATCATAACAGCAATGTTCGTATTGATAGAACGCATCATGGACTGTGAAATTGATAGGTCTGATATCTGGTCCACTGTATATCCCTGATATATCTTAGCATTTTCCCTAATTCGGTCATAGATTACAATCGTATCGTTAATAGAATAACCTATAATACTAAGCGCCACCGCGACGAAGTTATCACCGATCGGCAGCTTAAAGATGACACAGGTAAAGAATACGACTAACACGTCATGAACCAGCGCAATAACTGCCATTACACCTGCAGACAAACCGCCCATTAAGTTAAAACGAATCCATACATAGCCCAGTACCAATACAGTAGAAAGGACTAAAGCGATAACACCATTACGAAGGAACTTATCACCAAAATATTTTTCAACCATCTGGGATTCAGAAAGCTGAAGCTGTGAATCCGGGAATGCGCTCTTTAGTGCATTGTCAAAGTTCTTTTGATCTGCAGCATCCACACCATATTCCCCAGCGATATTAAAAACTAATTTTTTCTCACCGGATGCAAGGTCAGAGGTTAACTGTGCTGTTACCGGTCTATTGAGCTGATCTGTAGCTATTGATGCGGCTTTATCCTCATCCATCTCACCAACATAAGTGTATTTTAAAAGTGCACCGCCCTTGAACTGAATGTCTAAGGTTACGCCATTGATAAATACTGAAATAATACCAATTATCATAATTGCAATTGATATCCCAAAAAAGATAAAACGTCTTTTATAAAACCCGATTATTTTGTTCTCACTCATAGTGTCACCCTCCTTGAGAAGCAGGAATACAATTTTGGCTTGCATAAGAATTTATAGGAGCTTAATGAGAAGATCATTAAACGGGATGCAGCAATACCTGCAACAAAGTTAAATACAATTCCTGTGAATAAGGAATATGCAAAGGAAAGCATTGATCCTGAACCAAAAATCATTAATACAAAGGATACAATCAATACCGTAACATTTCCATCAAATACGGATGCAAATGAATTTGAAAAACCGGAAGCGATCGCAGAAGCTACACTCTTACCAGATTTAATTTCTTCACTGATACGTTCTGACGAAATAACATTTGCATCCACACCCATACCCATAGATAGAATAATACCTGCCATACCGCTTAAGGTAAGTGTCATCTGAGGAATGGATATGGAGAGTATCTGACCTGCTACCTGAATTGTAAGAGCGATACAAGCTACAAGCCCTGGAATACGATAGTAGAAAATAAGTAATATACAAATGATAACAAATGCTATACCGCCTGCCTGTAACATTATGTTTAGGGAACCGGTACCTAAGGTAGGACTGATGGTAGAGTAATTCTTAGTAACCATAGAAAATGGCAGAGCACCGGAATTAATCTTGTCCGCCAAAGCTTTTGCCTCTTCATAGTTGTTCATACCAGTAATCTGTGCCTCACCGCTATCAATATGTGATTGCACGGTTGCTGTCTGAATGTTGGTTTCATCCATAAAGATACTGATTGACTTTCCAATCATATCTTTTGTAACATCACTAAAAATCTTTGAGCCCTGCTCATCAAAGGTCAATGCAACTACATAACGGTTATTCTGATCCCTGGCCGGTTTTGCATTTTTCACATGGGAGCCTTCCATTAATACAGTACCTTTGTCGTTCTGGAACGTAAGCTGCGCTGTCTCTCCTAATTCTGCGATGGCATCCTCAGGATTAAACTCTGTTTCGCCGGATTTCCACGGGAAACGAACAATTACATAGCCTCCCTCTGTATCAATCGTAACATCACGATCCATGATATTAAGATTATCCAGTCTTAATTCAATTACTTCTCTGGCTGCCTCCAATTCTTCCTTGGTTGGCTTACGATCTAAGAGTTCTGGCTGAAAAGTCGCTTCAACACCACCACGGATATCGGTACCAAAACGAATCTCCGGAGCACCTGGAATTGTAGAGTCGCCAATTTTAATTCCAAATGCTGCTGTATACACCATTAAAAGAGCAACAGCTAACACGATAAAAAAGGTAAACTTTTTCTTCATTTTATTATTCCTTTCCAATGTATTTATTTTATTTAACCACAATCAGAGCAGTCTTTGGTGGAGCATGTCCACCAAGGAATCTTGATAATATTGATTTATGTCGTTTTTTCTTTCTAATAACATACCCAAAACAGTATAGCATTACACAAAAACCGATTAAGGGCGATAAAATTTGGTGTATTCTAAGAATAATATTGGAAATACTCTGGAGATTACGATTAACAATAAGATGGACTTCAACATCGCTCAGCATTTCATTTCCAGAAAATGCACTAATAAAATACATTCTTTCGGGGTGTGTTAACGGCTGCTGAAGATCGATAAGATGCCTAGAGATATCTGTATATACAACTTCACGTCCCTCTTGTAATGTTACCGAAGGTGATGCAACAAGGTTGGCAATAAAAATTATGCCCATGAAAAGTGCTATGATATAGCGCTTCCTATGTATCAATGCCAGCCTCATGAAATCCAATCCCCCTCCATTACAAAATTCATACTATACTAAAGTATCATAAAGTCTTTCCTTTGTATATAAATTAAATAAATTTTTTCTGCAAAATCTAATTTTTTCTCAACATCTTACAACGATTACATAACCTTCCACTCTTAATCTTTGTTCCACAGCTTTCACAGGAAAACCATGCATATTCTGCATCGTCTGAGAATTCCAGACGTTCTTCTCTGATCCAGTCAAAAAGCTTGATCGGTGAAATTCCATTCGCTTCTGATATTTCAGCCACAGTTGCCGCAGGATGGGTTAGAATAAAGTCCTTTACCTGTTCGAATTTTATCTCCTCATCTTTCAAATGAGGTTTGGCTCCTTTCGGTAGTTGGAGAGATTCTTCCTTTCCATGCTCTGATTGCCTTTTATCAGATATTAGATCCCCTCCCGTTTTATCCCGTTTGGTATGATTCTCTGCTTTTATCAGTTCCGTACATTCCGGGCATATTTCCGGCCCATAGATATACTTAAATAATCTTCTACAATTTTTGCATACTCGTACTTCCATCAGCCTTCTCCTTTTCTCTCTTTCTACCTTTATCTCATTATAGCATCAATAACGAAGTATCGCTCTCTCAGAAAAGTCCCAAAACACTGTTTTGAAAATGAAAAGCGGGAATTTATTCTTCATATGCACATGTTCTTCTCTTATATTTGCTTTCTCACAATTTTATATTCGTCATTAAATTGAAAGTGAGGACAATACATTGTTGTATTACTTAAAAACCTCTGCAAATCATCCTCATCCAAATTAACTAAACATACATAACATTCATAATCCTCGTCGTAGCTGTAATGACCACAACTTTCACAATTTGTTGCTTGTCTCATATAATTCGCCATGCCTTTCTCAATAACTGCAAACTTTGAACCACAGGAACAAAGTTGCGTGTGAAATTTTATTTTCACACAAGTCTCCTCCAGTTAATAGCATAACACATTTACTATCATGGACCAACTCTTTTTATTGAAGGTGTGAACAATCATTAAAACTATGCAGCAGATATTTTTTATTCGTATACTTAAGCACACTAATAGATGTATGCATAATGGGTTCGCCCAAACAATGCCTTCTATCCTGTGGAAGCTTTAACATGCCGCAGATCAAAGACTGAATCGTGCCTTGATGTGAAACGATGGCAACTCTTTCATACTCTGAAGTAATAATTGTTTCCAGCTCTTTTTTACATCGTTCCCATACATTGGCTCCATTCTCTCCGCCTGGGTAAGGGATATCCTCTTCAAACAAGGCCCATTTCGCAAATAACTCAGGGTACTCCCCCCAGGATTTTTCATAAATATCACCCATATGGATCTCACGAAAGCCCTGTCGTAATTCTATATCGGAATTTATCGTGTTATTCATAATTTCAGTTGTTTCAACAGCACTTTTTGAATCACTGGTGTAGATCTTGTTAAATCTTATATTACCCAAACGAAGTCCCAGCTGCTCCGCCTGCTCCTTACCTTTTTGCGTTAGCGCTGGGTTCATTATTTGTTTGCTTTCGTCGTATTGATCAAACGTGCACTCATAGCTCGCCCCATGTCTAATCAAATAAATTTCCATACCTAATCCTCCACTTAAAACTTATCTTTTGTAATTTACAGGATATTTTAGCATCTTTTCAAATATTTCACAATTATTTACTTAAATTTTTCGAAAAACAAAAAAGAATTAAGGTCTTTAACAGCCTTAATTCTTGGTTTCTCTCTACAATATTAATTTTAGTAGTCACTTTCATTTAAACACAACCCATAAATCGTGCCTGATTTATTCCATAAGCTTTAGCTCCAAATTATTAATTTCCCCGTCTACATTTATTACTACTTGTATTACAGCATCCTTATCAGGTTCATCATATCCGTTACCACCTGACTCTAATGTAAATATCTTTGTTGGCGGCCCCTCTCCTTCATAGTTACCCGTTAATTTTCCTCCGCCGAGTTTACTCGTATAGCTTATCTCTAAAAATTCCACCTTTGATAAATCAGAAAGTTCTCCTTTATATTCTACTGTTAATTTTCTATCTGTCCAGCTATCATTATAGAGATTACCATTTTCCCTTTTTGTATCAATCACACTTCCACTCAATTCATATTTCGCACTCCAGAGTTCATTTTCACCAAGAAATATATGATGCTTATTTCCATCTTCCTTTTTCCCACATCCATTGAAGGGCAATAAAAGGAGTATTACTACCATAATAACTATTCTTTTTAACATTACCATCCCTCCACACTTCGTTAAGCCATGCTTACATTTCTACATTACCCTTGCATTTCAAAAACATATAAATCTAATCCGTACAATTATTTTGATAAGTAATATTGATATGGCTTACCGTAAAAACCATGCCAAACAGCACAAGCAGCCAGTGTCTAAACAGTATTCCGTTTATAATAAATATTGTACCTGGAATAACAGCAAGTAATATAGAAAGCAAAACACTGTTTCTTCTTATATAAAAGCACCAGAACAACCAATAGAACAATAATAAAATTATATTTATGACAAGATACAAGGTGAAGATTTCATGAGTCTGAAAAGCAAATTCAAATATACCTATATTAAAAACCATAAGAGCCATAGAACCGTATCTACCAATCTGCTCTGCCAAAATGATTCCTTTACTCCTGCACTTGTTTTCTATGGGCTTACTCTTATTCAAATAAAAGTACACCATGTTAGGAATAAGCAAAAGTATTACAATAAATAATCCATACGCATTAAACCAGTTCATTCATTTTACCTCTATCTGTATATAGATCTCTGCTGTGTTTCGCCTGATCGGTTCGATCATTCCCATATGAATTAGTGGATTATTATTCAAATATTTAATTGCTCTTTCCTTCATCTTTTGCACCTCAAAAATTAACTTTATTACTAATTACAGGTTAACACAATAGATTTTCGTCTTCTACTATTTATTCTAATTCTCTCAAATGAATTTCCAGCTTCTTGTAAATGAAGTATTTTGGGTACGCAGGCGATAAATTATTACGGAGTGCTTATATATCCGATATGCTAAACCAATCAGCACCGCCCGTCAAACGGGCGGTTTGCTCTACCCCTATAAGGGGTTGTTACCGGCCAGCGCCTAAAGACGCTGGCTTTCACTTTGTTCAAGCCACTACGCCATTGCCTCTTTTGCCGTCC
>JAEWIZ010000033.1 GCA_023386815.1 Bacillota bacterium | reverse complement strand
GCTATGTCAATATCTATGAGAAATAGATTTGTATCTGTAAATGTTATTTTGAAGAGCCGTGTGCGAGAAAGCCGCACGCACGGTTCTGAATAGGAGTTTATACCGTGAGGTGTGAATTTACTAAACTGGCTTAAAATCATGATTCCAATACACACAAGTGTATACGAATAAATATTAAACATGGAGGGTTATTTATGAGAAAAAGACTATTAAGTATCTTATTGGGCGTCAGTATGGTTGCCGCATTACTCACAGGATGTAAAGGCAAAGATACAGAGACTGGAAAAGCGGATAGCGGAAACACAGACACCAAAGCAGAGACAGAGGCAGCACAAGAGCAAGAGGATATCGTAACTTTAAAATGGTTTATGTCATTAAACTCTGTTGAACCAGACACAGCTAAAGTGATTGAAGAATTAAATAAGTACACCAGAGATAAAATTGGTGTAGAAATTGAATACACTTCAATGGCTAACTCAGACTATCAAGAGAAGATGCCTACATATATTAACTCAGGCGAAAACTTTGATATTTGTTTTACCGCAAGCTGGACTACGGACTATCTACAATTTGCAGATAGAGATGCCTTTATGGATCTTACTGATCTATTACCTCAGTATGCAAAAGAAACCTACGACTTCATTCCTGAGAATGTATGGAATGCTGTAAAGGTTAATGATAAAATCTATGCTGTTCCAACCTACAAAGAGTTAGGATGGCAGGGTGGTATCTATGTTAACTCTGATATGGCCAAAGAATATGGGATTGATTTAACAAAAGTGAAATCGTTCCAGGATTATACAGAGGTTTTAAAGGTGGTTGCTGAAAAATCACAGGCAGCCGGTAAAGATGTCATTGGTCTTAGTGGTCTTAATGCATCAGGTACCTCAGCATTTGCACTTTCGCAGCCCTATGAAAGTTTAACTGGTACACCAACGCTTCCTGGTGCATCCGCTGCATCTGATTATGGTAATTTCCAAGGACAAGAAGAAGTGTTTAATCAATATGCAACACAAGAATATATGGATTACGCTAAACTAGTATATGAATGGAACAAGTCCGGTTATTTGCCGGGAGATCCAGTAAACTATGATGCTGATGCTGCAAAAAGAGATAGCGATTTTACCAACGGTAACCTATTCTCCTATATGATTTCTTATGCTCCTGGTGCAAAAGAAGCAGATGCAGTAAAATACGGTCATGGTGTTGAATTTATTCCTTTAATGAATCCTCTATTTGAGACTCGTAGTACCTTAGGCGGATTACTTGCAATCTCTTCCGGTTCTGAACATCCTGATAAAGCTTTGGAATTCATTAACCTATTAAATACGGATGAATATGTTGGAACGTTAATCAGACATGGTATTGAAGGTGTTAATTATACTGCTGTAGGAGATTCACAAATCGATCAAACTATGGGTGGCACTCTAACATCAGAACAAAATGGGTATGATTATGTATTTGGATGGCAATTTGGAACACCATTCAATCAAAAATGGGACATCTCTTATCCTGAGAACATCGAACAATTATTCTTAGATTATAATAAATCAGCAGTAACTGCACCACATGCAGGCTTTACATTTAATACGGAAGCGGTTAATACGGAAATTGCTGCTCTTACGAATGTAGTTGCTGAGTATACACCTGCAATTGAAACTGGTATGGTTAATCCGGAAGAAAAGATTCCAGAATTCCTTGAAGCTTTAAAAGCGAATGGATCAGATACTTTATTAAAAGAGATACAAACTCAATTAGATGCTTGGAAATAAATAACTCGTAAATCAATAAAATAGAATTCAAGTATCAAAAGGCAAATCTCTGTATTGAGATTATCTATATACACACATATTCACTTCGATATATGAATGAGACTTTTGATACATGAAACCTAATAGTATACTATGAAAAAGGAACGTAAGTCGGAGTATTTGCCGCAGTTCCTTTTTTTGAAAGGATAATTAAATAAATGAAGGTTGAAAAATATTATGAGGATTTAACAAAACTTCATGTAGGTATGGAAGAGAAAAGATGCTATTATATTCCCTACACTAACGTGGAAGGTGCTTTGCGTGGGAAAAGAGAAGAGTCCGAACGGTTTCATTTACTAAATGGAAAGTGGTTGTTTCATCTATATCCTAATATTTCTCACGTAGATGAAATGTTCCCAAGGAAAGATTTTGAGGGAATCGACTATGACCTCGTGGAAGTGCCATCCTGTTGGCAGATGAAGGGATATGACAAACATCAATATACCAATGTAAGATATCCATTTCCCTACGATCCCCCCTTTGTACCGGTGGATAATCCTTGTGGAGCTTATATTACAGATTTTATCATTACAGAGAATATGATAAACCAGAAGAACTATCTTAATTTTGAAGGTGTTGATTCCTGTTTCTATGTCTGGGTAAATGGAAGCTTTGTAGGTTATAGCCAGGTATCTCATTCTACCAGTGAGTTTGATATTACATCAAAGCTGCAAAAGGGTAAAAATCGTCTCTCAGTTCTTGTATTAAAATGGTGTGATGGAAGCTACTTAGAGGATCAGGATAAATTACGGATGTCTGGAATCTTTAGAGATGTGTACCTATTAACACGCCCTTTTGACCATATCTTAGATTATACGGTCACTACAAACTTCTCCGATGATTTGCAGTATGTAGATATCATTGTAGATACAAGTTGGCGTAATCAAGTACAATCAATTGCTTGGGAATTATATACGGATTCGAAGGAGTTATACGGTAAGGGCTTCACAGATTCAGGAAAGCTACAGATAGAACTTGTTAAACCTCAGTTATGGAACGCGGAAGCACCATATCTATATTATTTAGTCATGCAAACAGAGTATGAGGTGATTGTTCAGTCCGTTGGCCTTCGAAAGATTGAGATTAAAGATAGAATATTTTATCTTAATCAAGTACCGATTAAGTTTAAGGGAGTGAACCGCCACGATTCCAGCCCCTACTCAGGGTATACAATCAGTGCTGAACATGCCCTAAAAGATCTTGAACTCATGAAATTACATAATATTAATGCAATTCGAACGAGTCATTATCCGAATGCACCTTGGTTTGTACAGTTGTGTGAAAAATATGGTTTCTATGTGATTGCAGAAGCAGACCTGGAATGTCATGGGACAACAACGATAAATGGTGTCGATGATAATGTTACGTTTGGATTGCTGGCACAAGATGAGCGATATGCCAAGTCAATGCTTGATAGGGTAGAAAGCTGTGTAATTCGTGATAAAAATAGTATGGCGGTTCTCATATGGTCCCTTGGTAATGAATCAGGGTATGGTAAGAATCTGGAGGAAGCCGGAAGGTGGGTAAAGAATTATGATCCAACGAGACCCACTCATTATGAAGGCAGTATCTATGAATCCGGTGGACATAAGAATGATACCTCTATGTTAGATATTTTTAGCCGTATGTACGCCTCCAACAAAGAGATTGATGAATATATGGAAAAGAGTGAGAATACAAAACCATTTATCCTGTGTGAATTCGTTCATGCGATGGGCAATGGACCAGGAGATATCGAAAAGTATATGCAGCAAATGTATCAATATGAGAGCTTTACCGGAGGTTTTGTGTGGGAATGGTGCGACCATGGTGTCTATGATGGGACAGCAGATAATGGTAAAAAGAAGTTCCTATACGGTGGTGACTTTGGAGAATTTCCTCATGATGGGAACTTCTGTATGGATGGACTGGTTTCGCCCGATCGAATTCCTCATCCGGGTTTATTAGAATATAAGAATGCCATCAGACCCATCAGAACATATGGTAATAAATATAACCCCAAGCAGATTCGGTTAGAGAATAAACTGGATTTTATGAATATAAAAGATTTCATAAGGATAGAATACGAAGTCACAAGAGATGGAGTAATATTAGAACAGGGATTGCTCCCAGAGCTTGATATTGCTCCTCATACGAGTAAAGAAGTATTCATAGATTATGGCATACCGGAATCAGGCATATGCTGTTTAAAGCTAAATTATAAGTTAAAGATAGAACAAGCCTTTCTACCAGCTGGACATCTACTAGGGTTTGATCAGATCATTATTCGTAAAGGGAGGGAGATAATTACTGCGAATAATGAAGAGGAAGTATATAAAGATGATAGTACTATCAGTTATAAAGAAGAAAATGAAATGGTTCTGATCAAGGGAGATAATTTTTTCTATACATTTAATAAAAATACTGGTGTATTTGATTCAATCGAATATAATGGCAATCCCATTATATGCAAGCCCATGGAATATAATATTTGGCGTGCACCGATCGATAATGATCGCAAGGTTCGTAGTAAATGGGAGGAAGCCGGATATAACCGTAAAACAGTACGTGTCTCGGGCATAACAATCGAACATGAGGAGCAGCAATTAGTGATTGGCTGCAATATAACCATAGCAGCAATTTATATTCAACCATTTTTAAGAGGTACAGTTCATTATCGAATCAACAAAAATGGAGCTATTGAAGTAACTATTCATGGGGAACGCAATATTGATTTTCCATTTCTACCTAGATTTGGGCTTCGTATGTTTGTCCCTAAGGAATATGATACCGTTTCTTATTTTGGATATGGCCCAGGTGAAAGCTATGTGGATAAGAATTTAAGTACTTATCTTGGGAGGTTTCTTCAAAAGGCTCAGGAATTGCATGTGGATTATGTTAGGCCTCAAGAAAATGGGAGTCATTTTGGTTGTTTGGAGATGGAAATAAGTAGGGAAGAAGTAAGATTGTTAAAAATAATTGGTATACCTGAGTTTAGCATGCATGTTTCACCATTTACCCAAGAAGAGTTAACGTTAAAAGCACACAACTTTGAGCTGGAAGAGAGTGATTGTCTTGAGGTTTGTATCGATTATAAGAATAGTGGGGTAGGGTCAAATAGTTGTGGACCTGAATTAGAGAAAGAATATGCTTTGGCTGAGTCAGAATTTGATTTTGGCTTCTTAATGAAATTTTAAAATTTGCGTCTGTCAATTCTGCCGAAAATGCATAAAACCTTATACAAAAAGCCAAGCTGTAATTAGGAATAATAAGGTTTTATGCAAAAACCCCTTGACATTTTTTTAATCTTTTCATACTATAGAACTAATATTTCATAATGCAAATGTATTGATGGAGAGGATTAGATAAGGGAAGCTTATCAGAGAGGATCATCCACCGGCTGAAAGGTGATCTAAGGCAAGCTTATTGAAGGTAGCTCCGGAACAGTATTTTTGAAACCATATTAAATGGCGAGTAGGAAATACCGGGAAATCCCGTTATAGATCAAGAGTTGAGTGAATATTAGCTACAACTATTTATTATGGTTTTAATAAATATTGGAAAGCACTCAAAAATAAAGGTGGTACCACGGTTCTTCGTCCTTTTTGACGAAGGACTTTTTTTATGTTCAAAAAACTTAATCTGTAACAATACAAAAAGCAATCAAATATATTTTCGAAAGGAAGATACCAATGGAAAAAGAACTGGCGAAAACCTATGACCCCAAAAACATTGAAGAAAAACAGTACCAAAAATGGATGGAGAACAAATACTTCCATGCAGAGGTAGATAGAAGTAAAAAACCCTTCACTATCGTGATTCCACCGCCAAACATTACCGGGCAGCTCCACATGGGTCACGCACTAGATAATACCATGCAGGACATTCTGATCAGATTCAAGAGAATGCAGGGCTATAATGCACTTTGGCAGCCAGGAACCGATCACGCAAGTATCGCAACAGAGGTTAAGATTCTGGAACAGCTGAAAAAGGAAGGCATTAATAAAGAGGATTTAACAAGAGAAGAATTCCTTGAAAAAGCCTGGGAGTGGAAGAAAGAATACGGCGGCAGAATTATTTCTCAGCTAAAGAAGCTTGGTTCTTCCTGTGACTGGGACAGAGAGCGCTTTACCATGGATGAAGGCTGCAATGATGCGGTTAATGAAGTGTTTATTGAACTTCATAAGAAAGGCTATATTTATAAGGGCTCCAAGATTATTAACTGGTGTCCGGTTTGTCAGACTACGATTTCTGATGCTGAGGTTGAGCATGAGGAGCAGGCAGGTCATTTCTGGCATATCAAATATCCGATTGTAGGAGAGGATGGCTTTGTAGAGGTTGCAACGACAAGACCTGAGACGATGCTTGGTGATACTGCGGTTGCGGTTCATCCTGATGATGAAAGATATCAGCATTTGATTGGAAAGAACGTATTACTTCCACTGGTAAACCGTGAGATTCCTGTGGTTGCAGATTATTATGTAGATAAAGAGTTCGGTACCGGTGTTGTTAAGATTACCCCGGCTCATGACCCGAACGACTTTGAGGTTGGTAAGAGACACAATCTTCCTGAGATTAATGTTATGAACGATGATGCGACCATCAATGCAAACGGCGGCAAATATGCAGGCATGGGAAGATATGAAGCTCGTAAATTAATGGTATCCGAATTACAGGAGCAGGGTCTTTTAGTTAAAGTAGAGGATCACACTCATAATGTTGGTACTCATGATCGTTGTAAGACAACCGTTGAGCCATTAATTAAGCAGCAGTGGTTTGTTAAAATGGATGAGCTGATTAAGCCTGCCATTGAAAACGTAAAGAACGGGGAAATTCAGTTTGTACCGGAGCGTTTTGATAAAATCTATTTCAACTGGGCTGAGAATATCAGAGACTGGTGTATCTCCAGACAGCTTTGGTGGGGACATAGAATCCCAGCCTGGTACTGTGAGAAATGTGGGGAAGTTGTAATCTCCAAGACAAAACCTACTGAAAACTGTAAATGCGGTCATGACCAATTTAAGCAGGACGAAGACACCTTGGATACCTGGTTCAGCTCCGCTTTATGGCCTTTCTCCACTCTTGGATGGCCAAATAAAACGGATGACCTTGATTATTTCTATCCAACGGATGTATTAGTAACAGGCTATGACATCATCTTCTTCTGGGTACTCCGTATGGTGTTCTCCGGCTATGAGCAGATGGGAATGAAGCCTTTTAGCAAGGTATTAATTCATGGTCTGGTACGTGATTCCCAGGGTCGTAAGATGAGTAAATCTCTTGGAAATGGTATCGATCCACTTGAGGTAATCGATAAATACGGCGCAGATGCTCTTCGTTTAAGCCTAGTAATGGGTAATGCTCCCGGAAACGATATGCGTTTCTACTGGGAAAGAGTAGAAGCTTGCAGAAACTTTGCAAATAAAGTATGGAATGCTTCTCGTTTCATTATGATGAACCTGGAGAAAGCGACAATTCCGGCACAAATTGATGAGAAACTGTTAACCGTTGCAGATAAATGGATTCTTTCCAAGGTAAATTCCCTGGTGAAAGAAGCTACCGAGAATCTGGAAGGCTATGATCTTGGTATTGCAGTTCAAAAGATCTATGATTTCGTATGGGAAGAGTTCTGTGATTGGTATATTGAGATGGTGAAGCCAAGACTTTACAGTGAGACCGATGAGACAAAAGCAGCAGCGCTTTGGACCTTAAAGCAGGTATTAGTATCCTCCTTAAAGCTGCTTCATCCATATATGCCATTTGTTACAGAGGAAATCTTCTGTACCCTTCAGGAAATGCTAGGTCAGAAGGAGGCAGATTCTATCATGATCGCTGATTGGCCTGTATTTACTGAGAAATTTTCCTACAATGAGGAAGCAGAAGCAGTTGAGCTGATTAAGGAAGCGGTTAAAGGTATTCGTAACGTTCGTACAGAAATGAATGTTCCTCCGAGCAGAAAGGCTACTGTCATTGTTGTTTCTGAGAATGAAAAGGTAAGAAGCATTTTTAAGGACAGTAAGGTATTCTTCGCAACCTTAGGCTATGCAAATGAAGTTCTGATTCAGGAAGATAAGACCGGAATCTCAGAAGATGCTGTATCTACTGTAGTTCCAGGTGCTGTTATCTATATTCCATTTGCTGATCTGGTAGATATGGAGAAGGAAATCGAGCGTCTCCAGAAGGAAAAGGAACGTCTCGAGGGCGAATTAAAGCGTGTTACGGGAATGCTGGCGAATCCCAACTTTGTAAACAAGGCTCCGGAAGCAAAGTTAGCGGAGGAAAGAGCAAAGCTTGAGAAATACACGGACATGATGAAACAGGTAAGTGAGAGATTAGAGCATTTTAGTAAATAAGATAGTTACCTGTAAATGAAACGAAATATATTTATCAGATATAATTTATGAAACCTAAGACTGCAGTTGTCTGACTTCTGGATGGGAAACCAAAGGAAGCGGATAACTGCAGTTTTTTGTGGATAAAGGTTGGAAAAATCCGAGAGACTGTGGAATTTATACAAGATTAAAAGAAAATACCTGATAAAGATAGGTACAGATAAGGTATACGAAAGAAGCTTGGTATTATTGTATTTAATAAGGTAGTCTGGATATCATAAATTATGAAGATCATTGACAACAATAAAACTTTTTCCATTTAGACTTCGTCTTAGTGTTAGATTAAGAAAATCGATTTTCCTTATCATAAATAGATACAAAGGAGCAAGATTATGGGCAAGAAAAATAATTATGATTATCTGGTTGACTTCATCATAAATCAACGGGAAGCTTGTTACCGCTTGGCATACAGTTATGTACATAACAAGGAAGATGCCCTCGATATCATTCAGGATTCTATCTGTAAAGCATTATCGAAAGCGAAAGGTCTCGAAAACCCGGAGGCAGTGAAGTCCTGGTTTTATAGGATTGTAGTGAATACCGCTCTGGATTTTCTTCGGAAGAATAAGAGGTATGTCTATGTGGAGGATGATGTTTTGGAGGTGGTTTCACCATCTACGGAGGATCATTACGAAGATATTGACCTTAAAGCCGCCATCGAGATGCTTCCAACGCTGAATAAGACTGTAATCATGCTGCGCTATTATGAAGACATGAAGATTGAAGATATTGCACGAATTATGAATGAGAATGTTAATACAACAAAGACCAGATTATATTCTTCCCTAAAGAAGCTCAAGCTTAGCCTGGAGGAACCGTCAGACAGGTGATTCAGAGATACAGTGTTATTAATATTTTTATTGGAGTTAAAGAGAAAGTATTTCATGTATAGAGAATAAGGAGAGACGAGAATGAATCAGATAAAACAATTAGTAGATGAATATCAGAATATTGAGATTCCGCAGGAGTTGGAATTCTTCGTGAAAAAGACCATTGCAGGAAGAGAGAAAAGAATCAAAAAAATGAGAGGATTGCAGAAAACAGCCATATCTGCAGCTGCAGTTGCTGTACTATTTATAGGTACAGTGAATGTTAGTCCGAGTATCGCTAAGGCAATGTCCGATATCCCCGTGCTTGGTTCCTTAGTTGAGCTTGTGACGATTCGTACCCTTAGTTATGAAGATGAGAAGCATGAAGTAGAGGTAAAAGTGCCCCAGGTGGATGGTCTTAAAAACAAGGAGCTTCAGGATACCTTAAATGAGAAATACCTGGATCAGAATACAAAGTTATATGAGGAATTTATGAACAAAATTGAGGATAAGGAATTAACATCAGCAAATCTTGCCCTATATGCCGATTACAAAATCAAGCTCCAGACAGAGGATTTTATGGTAGTTCAAGGAACTAAGCTGGAGATAGCAGCCTCGGGGGCAGAATCGGTAACATATGATAATATTGATTTAAAGAATCAGATGATTGTTTCCTTGCCTAGCCTATTTAAGAATGACAGCTATATCGATATGATCAGCAGAAATATCATAGAACAGATGAAGGAAAAAGCAGATCCGGATCAGGGTATTACGTATTTCCTTGAAGAAAACGGTGATTTTGGTGGCTTTGAAAAGATCAAAGCAGATCAGACTTTCTATATTAATGAAAATGGTAAGCTGGTGATTTCCTTCGATGAGTACGAGGTTGCACCTGGAGTTATGGGAGTTGTTGAATTTGAGATTCCAACGGAGGCTATCCAGAATATTCTTGTAAGCAACACCTATGTAAAATAACTAATTTGTTACAAAAGTGAAAAGGAGCAGATAAACCAGAAGATAAGATTATAACTCTTGCCTATTGCATTCGACGTTTTTTTCCTATATGATAGAAATATAAGGATAAGTAATAAGGGTGAAACAGGATACTGAATCACCTCTTAATAAATAAATGGTTGCAAAATTTTAATGCCTAGGCTAGTTTTGCAATTACCAAATAATTCAATCAGTTAGGAGAGAACAAAAGATGTTACAGGATGATTATATTAATTTTTCAATACCAAAACAGAAGCATATCGCATTAATTGCACATGATACAAAAAAACACGAATTAGTGGAATGGGTGGAAAAGAATAAAGATATTTTAAAGAGCCATTTCCTCAGCGGAACAGGCACAACTGCTCGCTTAATCGTAGATAAGACCGGATTACCGGTAAAAGCTTATAATAGCGGTCCTCTCGGTGGTGATCAACAGATCGGCTCCCGTATCGTGGAAGGCAACATAGATTTCGTAGTATTTTTCTGGGATCCGTTGGCATCTCAGCCCCACGACCCGGATGTAAAAGCATTACTTCGTATCTGTGCTGTATACGATATCCCGGTTGCTAACAACAGAGCAACTGCAGACTTCTTAATTACCTCTAAGTTTATGAACGAAGAATATGAAAGAAAGGTTCTGAACTATAATAAGGTGATTCAGGGAAGATTAGAAGAATTCAGATAATGACAAGGGTAATGACAAGGGGACGGGGTTGGTGTCACACGTGTGTGACACCAACCCCGTCCCCTTGTCATTCCCTTGTCATCAAAAATTGAATACTTCCTCCCAGACAAAGCTGGCTGACTCTTCCGTACTTTTTGGCCAATGGCTGCACCATGCTGGCACGCTGGGGGATTCCACCCGATCAAGGCTTGGTGTATAAGGCTTAATGTCTAGTACCGGAGAATTATCGTTGGCATCGATAAACGGAATGCGAATGAACCCTTTTTCATAATCAATATGGATAACTTCCACTGTGGTCAATGCAATCGGATTAGGACGCAGCGGTGACCTAGTGGCAAAAACGCCTAATATTTCGGGAGCGTTTTTATAAGGCTGCTCTGACAGTAGCACGGAACGGTATTGCTCATCATCAAAATCGCTGAACCACCAAAGGATATTAATATGGCTGAATCCATCCAATGCTTGCAGAGCGGGAAGGTAGCTTTTCTCCACCTCAATTAGGGTTTCGTTCTCGTTACTGCGTACCTTTCCAATCGGTTTTACTGTGAAAATGCTCATGTTATTTTCCTCCATTTCTTTGATTTCAAGTAGAGAATAAACCCTCACATCATGTGAGAGTCAAGTGGCATATGAACATAGGTTATTAGTTTCACAGGGCAAGGTTACTAGTTTCATTTATTATAAATTTTTAGCTTATAGAATATGAGCAATTCGTTATACAGGGCATAGACTTTTAGTTATACAGGACATGGGCAATTTAGTTTCAAAGAACAAGTGTTATTTAATCTCAATAGGTATTTGAAGCTCTATCAGATATCTCTCAGGATTACTTTCATTCCATGGACCACGGTGCACGATTTGCCTGGTTGGTCCGGATATTTCATATTGATTGTTCTTTTGAAGCCATTCCGCAAAGGCACGGTATGCTCCTGCGATATTTGAAAAAGCTCCATATACCATTGTACAAGCCATCATAGGTACTGACTCAACGTTGCGGAAGGTAAAATCGCCGATATCCTTTCCCAGCTTTTTTACATAAGCACATAACTCAATGTCTACATTCTCTTCCCTATAATCAGAATCATAATAGATGGAAAACGTATTTTTTGATATTGGTATTTGATATTCTGCCACAAAAGCAGATAGCTCCTGCCATAAGCCGCCCTCTGCATAATAGTTGGGAATGATGCGGCGGAGGGATAGGACAGGGTAGCTGGGGATGGATTTAACTGAAATGTTATAGTGCATTTCGCTTTTTCTGTTTAATATTTCGTTTTTTGCCATATCTATTTTCTTTAATTTTTCCTGTTCAGCCCGGATGATTTGCTCAATCTCCCCATGCTTTATCTCAAGCTGCTTTATTATTGCAGAATCGTCCTTTAGGCAAAGAGCTTCAGCAATTTCTGAAACTTGAAACCCACTGTCACGAAGATAAATGATTTTGTTAATAATTGGTATTTGTTCGACACAGTACATACGATACCCTGTCCAAGGGTCAATTTGAGCGGGCTTCAAAAGCCCAACCTCGTCATAATAACGGAGCATACGTATTGTTATTTGAGTCAGCTTTGAGAATTCACCTATCTGAAACATCAGTTTATCCCCCTTACATAGTTTAGATTTCTTTTTTTTTTCCATTATAAAAGTATTTGTTACAGCATAAGAACACTGATTCCTGTTAGTCAGATATTGTTAAATTGTCTTCATTTTGATATTATACACCTCTTATGGTTTGTTTTATAGTACAGAAATGACAAGGGGACGGGGTTGGTGTCACACACGTGTGTGACACCAACCCCGTCCCCTTGTCATTCCAATAGCTTTAATGCAGTTTCCGTCGTCTGCATATCAACCTTGTATTGCTGATTTAGGTCATAAGCATCATTATAACCCTTATTGACCATATAGGTGGAGATTGCGTCTAGAGAAGCAATAGCATCGCCTAATTGAGTTCGTAGAACTGTTCTGACCTCTGGTGAAGTGGTCTCTGTTAACGCAATGGAATAGCTTCTCACAGCACTTTTGGCTGAAATTAAGAAGTCGGTTGCGATAACTTGATCGGTCATTTTATCCATACCCGTAAGTTTTTCAATAATAGCATTCATAATAATACCTTCCTTCTAAAATAGATCAAGAGTAGCTGGAATCGGAAGAAGCATAGGGAGAGTGCTTCATTAAGTGACTTAACTCCTCAATATGCTTCTTTGAGGTGGCAGTATCATTTTTTATAATACCTTTTAGCTCCTCATCACTGATTAAAGGGGACATAGTAACGGTTTTTGTGAGACTTATATTTTTAAAGGTTAATAATTCGTGCAGTTGCATTGTTTCCTGAAGCGTAATTAATGGTTGTTCCATTTGTGACCTCCTATTTAAATTAATAAAGATAAAATGTTACGGTTTCAGAACTACCTTAATACAATGATCGGTTTTCGTATCAAAAACCTCATAACCGTGTGGAGCATCCTTTAGTGGAAGTCTGTGGGTGACGATATCGCTAGGATCAACTTTACCTTCTGCGATTAGATTATATAGGAGAGGCATATAGGGAATCACCGGTGCCTGACCTGTTCTGATGTTAACGTTACGGTTGAAAATATCACCAAAGGGAAATCCGCCGTATCTACCACCGTAAACACCTGTTACTTGAATCATTCCGCCCTTTTTGACAGCTTGAGTTGCCATAACAAATGCACCTAGGGCACCACTTTGAAGTTTAACGCCTGAGCCTACGAACTCTAATGGAGTCATTTTACCATCCATACCTACGCAATCAATGACAATATCGGCACCTCCATGAGTAAGCTCCTTTAAATACTCACCTGTATTACCATGCTGCTCAAAGTTCACGATTTCAACCTTATTATGCTTTTTGGCATGCTCGAGCCGGTAATCGATATAATCAACGGCGATGACTCTCTCTGCTCCCATGAGCCAGCAAAATTTTTGAGCCAATAGACCAACCGGCCCGCAACCAAGCACAGTGACAGTACTGCCTTTTTTGACTCCGGCATTTTCCACACTCCAATAGGCTGTTGCCATAGCGTCTGCAATCAATACCAGTTTTTCATCCTCAACTTCACAGTCATCCGGGATACGAAAGGGTATAAAATTACCATAGGGGACTCGCATATATTCTGCCTGTCCTCCGGGAAATCCACCGAAGGTTTCTGAGTAACCGAAAAAACCACCGCCTTCGCCGTTTGGATTCGAATTATCGCACATGGAGGTCAAGCCGTGTGTACAATAAAAACATTCGCCGCAGCTTACATTAAAGGGGATAATTACACGATCACCCTTTTTTACTTTTGTTACTTCCGGTCCCGCTTCCTCCACAATGCCCATAGGCTCATGGCCAATGACAAAGCCCTGTGGCAAATTAGGAACCATATCATGGATCAAATGTAAGTCAGAGCCGCAGATTGCAGAATTCGTAATCTTTATAATGATATCATCCGGTTTTAAAATTTTGGGAGCAGGAACCTCCTTTACCTCAACTCTTTTTATTCCTTGAAAGGTTACAGCCTTCATTATTTTCCTCCTTTTGTTCATGATAGTGATCAGCTGATTCATTTATATGGAAGTCTCTTTATTTTTCCGGAGTTGCAAAGGTTCCAAGTCTGCTGGTATCACCGGGGAATAAATTCATACTGGCAATTTGTGAAATTGTCTGAGCAGACTCTAAATCCATTTGATGTTGCTTATCCAAATCCACCGGATGAAGCCAGCCTTTTTGAATCATCAGATTTGATAGTTCCTCATGCATATTTAGTCCTCTGTCCAATTGCTCTCGCAAGACAGTTTTAACCTCAGGGGTAGTTGCCTCCGTCAATGCAATAGCACAATTACGAACAGAACTTTTCACATTTAGTAAGAAAGCTGTAGACATATTGGTATCAACAAGCTTTGGCATTCCCTCCGCATTTCTTATTTCTAAATAATCATTAATCATGATTTTTCTCCTTCATCTCATACACTTTTACAAACTTGGAGCATTTTCATATAGGCCTTGCAGGGACTTGATGTCCTGAATCGCTTGCATTGCATCCTTTTCTAGAAGCGCTTTCAGATCTTGATCAAAGACGACACCCTCCATCATTTTTGAAGTAGCGGCACACACGGTTTTCATATTTAACATTTCATGAAGTTGCATTGTTTCATTTGGTGACAAATTGTTTTGTACCATAATATCATCTCCTTTGCTAAGATTTTCAAGAAAATTTTATAAGAGATATTGTTTCGCAACATGGCATTAACTATGCCAAAGTATTTAACATTCGATAAAAAAATGTTTCAAATGAAAAGGGGATGACAAGGGGATGACAAGGGGACGGGGTTGGTGTCACACACGTGTGACACCAACCCCGTCCCCTTGTCATCCCCTTGTCATCCCCTTGGTCATCGTTATTATTCCACAGACGTTAAGCTGTCAATAAAATACTTTGCTGCATCAGAGATAGGGATATCTTTGTTATATGCGGCAACCAGTAGTCTGGCAGGGATATCTGTGGTAATATTGATAATGGAAAGGTCATCGGTACTTTTTACACAAAAATCTGGAATAAATGCGATCCCAAGACCAATTTTTGCAAGGTCAATTAAGAGGTCATTGCTGCTTAATTCAACGGAAGGCACCAGGTCTAAGGAATTCTCCAGAAATAGATTATGAAGGAATATACTAGTAGTGGAGCGCTTATCCAGCATTAGGATCGGATACAGCTGAAGCTCAGAAAGCGTAACCGGATGATCCGTAAGTGGGTAAGCTTCCGGATTTGCGATAAAAATATCACGGAATTCCTTTACAGGTATGATTTCCATCATATTATTTAAGGCAGAATTCGGTGAGTTTGT
Organism: Bacillota bacterium; assembly: GCA_023386815.1. Classification (GTDB taxonomy): domain Bacteria; phylum Bacillota; class Clostridia; order Lachnospirales; family Lachnospiraceae; genus Mobilitalea. Next base: position 33,999 of record JAEWIZ010000033.1, on the reverse strand, counting down.
TACAATAACATCCACCTCATTGCGCTCGAGTAAGGTAGCACATTGCAAGGAGGTACCGTTTGTAACCTTGATATGAATATTGGGATATTTTTTGTGGAAATTATTTAAATAAGGCACCAGGTAATAGCGGCAAATGGTATCACTGGCACCGATCCTTAATTGCACACCACTTTTCGGGTCGGCACACAGTTGGTTTTCACCCCGGCTGATTAGGTTAATCGCTGGTTCGATGTGCTTTAAGAGCAGTTCACCCTCCTTCGTAAGAGCAACTCGTTTGGTACTGCGAATAAAGAGGGTCTGGTTCAACCTTTTTTCCAAGGTCTTAATGGACTGGCTTACGGCTGATTGAGAAATATATAAGTTGTCAGCTGCATCTGAAAAGCTGAGGCTTTTTGCAACATGATAGAATACTTTATATAATTCATAATTAATATCCATAAAAGGCTCCTTTCAATCGTGAACGTGAGTATTCTAATGATTTAGTATCTATTAGCAATCCTAATAAAAAGCTTTACATATATTAATTTTGATTATAAGACATCCTATGCTATAATGCAAGTACTAACACTTAACCAGGGAGCGAATACATAGTACAACGAATATCTTAGTCGCTGTACTAGCAGGAAAGGGAGTTTAAATAAATGGGCAGTGTCAAGAGAATTTATGTAGAAAAGAAAGCACCATATGCCGTCAGAGCAAAGGAACTTAAAACAGAGCTTCGCAGCTATCTAGCAGTCATGGGCTTAGAGTCTGTGCGAGTTCTGATCCGATATGATATAGAGAATTTAACGGAAGCTACGTATCAAAAATCACTTGGTACAGTCTTTTGTGAACCTCCGTTGGATCTCCTGTATGAAGAGAAATTCGACCTTGGGACAAGAGATAAAGTATTTACCGTAGAATATCTTCCGGGGCAGTTCGACCAAAGAGCGGATTCCGCAGAACAGTGTGTTAAGCTGTTAAATGAGAAGGAAGAACCTGTTATCAGATCTGCAACTACTTATGTATTATCCGGTGATATTACAGAGGAAGAGTTTGAAAAAATCAGAGGCTATTGTATTAATCCGGTAGATTCTCGTGAAGCAGGAGAGCTAAAACCGGATACTCTAGTTACAAAATTTGAAGCTCCGGAAGATGTATTGATTATAGAAGAATTTATGACTATGGCTGAGGCTTCGCTGAAGGAGCTTTATGACTCCTTGAATCTGGCAATGACCTTTACAGACTTTCAGTTCATACAGAATTATTATAGAAATGAAGAGAAACGTGATCCATCCATGACTGAGATTCGGGTACTTGATACTTACTGGTCTGATCATTGTCGTCATACCACCTTCTTAACCGAATTAAAGGAGATTAAATTCGAAGAAGGTTACTATACAGAGCCAATCAAGGCAGCTTATCACAGCTACCTGGAGGCTCGTACCCAGTTGTACAAGGATAGACAGGACAAGTACATTTCACTCATGGATATCGCACTCCTTGCAATGAAGAAGCTAAAGGCGGACGGTAAACTTGAAGATATGGAAGTGTCCGATGAGATTAATGCCTGCTCCATTATCGTTCCGGTTGAAATTGATGGGAAGACAGAGGAGTGGCTGGTATTCTTTAAAAATGAAACACATAATCATCCAACCGAGATTGAACCCTTTGGTGGTGCAGCCACCTGTCTTGGCGGTGCGATTCGTGATCCATTGTCAGGCAGAGGTTATGTATATCAGGCAATGAGAGTAACCGGTGCAGCGGATCCTACGGTATCTATCAAGGATACGATGAAGGGTAAGCTGGCACAGAGAAAAATCTGTACCGGTGCGGCAGCCGGCTATAGCTCCTATGGTAATCAGATCGGTCTTGCGACCGGTTTCGTAGATGAAGTATATCATCCAAACTATGTGGCAAAAAGAATGGAGATCGGTGCCGTTATGGGTGCTGCTCCTAGAAAAAATGTAATTCGTGAGAATTCTGATCCCGGTGATATCATCATTTTGATGGGCGGTAGAACCGGTCGTGACGGCTGTGGTGGTGCAACAGGCTCCTCCAAGAGTCATACGACAGAATCCATTAATACCTGCGGTGCTGAGGTTCAAAAGGGAAATGCCCCGACAGAACGTAAATTACAGCGACTATTTCGCAGGGAGGAAGTTAGTAGCTTAATTAAGAAATGTAATGACTTTGGTGCTGGCGGTGTATCCGTTGCAATTGGTGAGCTTGCTGTGGGCCTTAAGATTGATTTAGATAATGTTCCGAAGAAATACGCCGGCCTTGACGGTACGGAGCTTGCAATCTCCGAGTCCCAGGAGAGAATGGCAATTGTCGTGGATCCTAAGGATGTAACTAAGATGCTTGCATTTGCAGAGGAAGAGAATTTAGAGGCAGTTGTAGTTGCCAAAGTAACGGAATCACCGAGACTTGTTATGACCTGGAGAGGTAAGGAGATTGTCAATATATCCAGAGAATTTTTAGATACCAATGGTGCTCATCAAGAGGCAAGCGCGGTCGTGAGCATGCCGGATAAAGATAATAATTATCTAAAGATGGGCAGCCTTGAAGCAAGGGCACTTGAGGCATCAGTTAATGTGAAAGAGAACTGGCTAAAGAATCTCTCTGCACTCAATGTATGCTCTAAGAAGGGCTTAGTGGAGATGTTCGACAGCTCCATCGGTGCAGGAACCGTAACCATGCCTTATGGTGGTAAATATCAGCTTTCTCCGATTCAGACGATGACTGCAAAGCTTCCCGTACTGGAGGGCTCCTGTGATACGGTATCCATGATGAGCTATGGCTTTGATCCATATCTTTCTACCTGGTCACCTTTCCATGGCTCTGTGTACGCAGTGATTTCCTCTGTAGCGAAGATCGTGGCAGCAGGTGGAGATCATAGTAAAATACGTTTTACCTTCCAGGAGTTCTTTCGCAGACTTGGTAACGACCCGATGCGTTGGGGAGAACCACTGGTAGCCTTACTTGGTGCTTATGATGCACAGATGAAACTTGGACTTCCCTCCATTGGTGGTAAGGACAGTATGTCCGGCAGCTTCAATGACATTGATGTTCCTCCAACCTTAGTATCCTTTGCAGTTGATATTGCAAAGACAGGGGATATCGTAGTAACGGATTTAAAGCAAGCAGGAAATGTATTAGTAAAGTTTGATATCAAGAAAGACGAATATGATCTGCCAGTATATGAGCAGCTTGTTGCTCTCTATACAAAAATTACGAAGATCATGAGAAAAGGTATCATCAGCTCGGCTTATGCAATAGGCTTTGGTGGTGTTGCGGAAGCAGTAGCTAAGATGGCCTTTGGTAATAAATTAGGTGTTCAGCTCCATGATAACATATCGGAAGATAGCTTATTCCTTCCGAGCTACGGCTCAATCATTGCCGAGATGAGCCAGGAAGCTGCACAGATGCTTAGCAGCGAAGGATTTGTGGCGGAAGAATGCGGTATCATTGGTACAGTGACTGAAAAGCAGGAATTTATCTATGGTGATGTTGTAATCACTTTGGATGAAGCTTTAAAGGCTTGGACTGGAACTTTAGAAAAAGTATATCCAACCCGCTCTGGTGTAGAGGAGCAGGAGGTTGAAACAAAGCTATTTGATGCGAAGAAAATCTATGTTGCAAAGAATAAAATTGCGAAACCAAAAGTATTCATTCCGGTATTTCCTGGTACCAACTGTGAGTATGACTCAATGAAAGCATTTAAAAATGCTGGTGCCGAAGTAGAAACGATTGTTTTCAAAAATTTGACGGCGAACAATATAGCAGAATCTGTGGAGGCCTTTGCAGGGGCCATCAATGATTCACAGATTCTGATGTTCCCGGGTGGCTTCTCCGCAGGTGATGAGCCAGATGGTTCCGGTAAGTTTATTGCTACTGCCTTCCGTAACGAGAAGCTTAAGGATGCTGTCAGTGATCTGTTAAATAAAAGAGATGGTCTTGCCCTTGGAATTTGTAATGGCTTCCAGGCACTGATTAAGCTTGGCCTAGTACCTTACGGTGAGATTACACCTCAAAAAGAAGACTCCCCGACTCTGGCAACCAATAACATTGGACGACATATCAGTAAGTCTGTCTATACAAAGGTGGTTACGAATAAGTCCCCCTGGTTAATGAAGGCGGAGCTTGGCGGTGTCTATTCCATTCCTGCATCCCATGGGGAAGGACGGTTTGTAGCCAGTGAAGAGTGGATTAAGAAGCTATTTGAGAATGGACAGGTAGCTACACAGTATGTAGATCTGAAGGGCAATCCGACCATGGATGAGGACTTTAATCCGAATGGATCTTATTATGCGATTGAGGGTATTACAAGTCCGGATGGTAGAGTGCTTGGTAAGATGGCTCATTCTGAACGCCGTGGGGACTGTGTTGCGGTTAATATAACTGGGGATCAGAATCAGTATATCTTTGAATCTGGGGTGGCTTACTTCCGTTAAGATCAAGATATAAATTAATTAAATATCATTAACATTTATATAATTAAAAGGGTGCTAAACGGTAGCACCCTTTTAATTATATAATATGAAAATAAATTTGTTTTAGAAATTGAAAGGCAAGTTAAAATGTGAACATCAAATACCATCTAATACATCCCAGGCAAATTCATACCGCGGTTAACCTGCTCCATCACAAACTCAACCATAGACATCCCCATAGCAAAGAAGGAGAGAATAATAATCAGTGCGAAGGCAGTCTTATCATAGACCAATTTATCCTCCTTCTGATTAAAGTTTGCAATCAGAATCTCAATGCCAAGAAAGATAAAGATAATCGGCCAAAGCCTAAATATGATTCCAAAGGATATAGTAGCTATAAATATTCTCAGCAGAAATATAATTCCAAAGGTAATTAGCATCCCACCTAAGGTGAAGGTTCCTACTCGGTGTGTACGTGTCATGATTATAAGCCTCCCTTATCCTGGAGCATACTTATTTCTGCGGAATGATCCAGTTCTTTTTTCTTGCCTCGAATCAGATATAATCCCAGTGCAACGATGGCAGCACCAATTAAAAGCTGAGGGATATAATATCCAATGTTGTAAATTGCATTGCTGATCCGATCACCGATATAATCAGGTAATATGGATCTTAATAGATCAAAGAAATTATTCCATAGGATAGAAATACCTACTACGATTAATACCAGGGCAATAATATTCTTATATTTAGCACGGAAAGCCTTAAGGCTATCTTTTGGAATCTGGTTAATGATAACAAAATCATCTTCCAGTGCATAAAATTCATCATCTGGCATAGAACGCAGATTGTGTGTATCAAAAAATGCGTAAAACCAAAGAATTGGCATAATAAGCATCAACGCTCCCGTATTTAAAAATGCTGAGAGGAAGATGAGCAGGAAGAAGGCGGACATTAAGACCAATCCTCTCTTCATAAATCCCATATACATCTGACCTGCGCCAGGTAATAGGGAGAAACAAAATGTTAAAAAGCTACCTTTTTTTCTAATCATTTCTTATTTACCTCCGTTTTCATTATATAAGTTATGAGAAGTGGATTTTTACTTCTCATAAAAGGCGCTGATTTTGCGCCGTGCATCTCGATTATCGAAACATGGACTTGGTTTCGATAATATTATTCGAAAAATTTAATATATCATTTCCAAGCTTGTTCATGTTATCTCGTATCCTGGTAGAGAGGGGGGAATCGTCAGGTTCCAATACCTCATGTATCACAGTAGGATTAGGAATAGAAGAAGAGGAGATGTTTGTAGAACCGTTAAAATTCACCGTAAGCATTAGCAGGAGCAGAGCTAGAACGGTGGCACTGCCAACCTTTAAGCTGTACAAGAAAAGCTGCATTTGTTTTGAGGTTTCTCTAGCTTTCACTGCCAATTGAACTTCCGGTCTTTTTGTGGCTCTTAACAGGTTATCTTTCATATTTCGTGGGGCAGTAATCATTTCTTCTGACATTGCTTCTGCAAATAGATCAGAGCAGTAGTTGCAGGAACAGATATGTGCGAGAAAAGTTTCTTTATCCTCTTGGCTCATTAACTCATGTCGAAAAGCATATAGCTCAGATTCATTGATATGTTTTAGCTCACTCATTTAATAATGCCCCCTTTCGATAGGTTTTTTGTAACAGAGCCCTTGCCCGGTAAATCTGAGTTTGGACTGTTTTTAGGTTTTTTCCAGTATTTTGTGCAATTTCGGCTGCGGACAGTTCCCGGTAAAAATGATCCAGAGCGATCTCGCGGTAAGGTGATTTCAAATTGTTACAACGCTCCGATAATTGGACTCGAACTTCATGCTCGAGAACATTTTCCTCGGGAGAGGCCTCCTTAGTCCTTTGCAGGGTAAAGTATTCATCCTCAGTGGGAATACTTTTTCGATCCGACCGTTTGATAAAATCCAGACATTTATTCGTAGCTATTCGGCTCAGCCAGGCTTTTTCGTATTGTCGATCAAAATCAGATAAATGCTTGTAGGCGGAAAGAAAGGTTTCCTGGGCAAGATCTTCCGCATCAAAGTAATCATGAACAATCTTAAAGCAGATTGAGAAGATTAGATTCTGATACGTGTCAATCAAGTATTCATAATATTGCTCATTATTGATATTTTCCGCCCCCTCTCTCTATCATGGTATTTCAGTTGTTGTAATTCATCTCACAATCCCTGTTGATCATTATAACGCTAGTATCATTGATTTGTCTTCAAGTTAAAGTGAAATTTTTGTTGTTAAATATTTGTAAATATTTGCAAAGACTTAGAAATGCCTTTAAATTAATTTTGCCATTCTGTTTTTCTTATGCTTTTTAATCTCTTTTGCTATTTTCTTTGATAATGAAAAGGATAAGAAAAATATCATAGGAATAGATAGGGTGATCAGTAATTTTTTCATATGGTGACCTGTACCTTTCGTTTAAGTTATTTCATAGGCTAAATTTTCTCACTATTTATTAGGCTATTGTTCTATAATATAACAACGATTTTGGGATCCTTACTCGTTACATAAGATATTAACGAAGGATGGAATGCAATATCTTCAACTTTTTTTAAAATTTAAGAGCAGAAAAACCTCCCTGATACGCAGTTAATACTTACGAAGGAGGGAGGTTAGGGGATAAATATATGATTTGATTAATTTAGAGCCTATAACTTCAATTTATTAATAAGCACCTTTAAGGTATTGGTTAATGATCTGAGTATTACACTTAAATGGATTTGTGGGTGATATGTGTGAAAGATGAGAAAACGTGAATAAGAAAATTTAACGTGTAAAAGCTACATGGAAACAGAGATTAAAAGAAGAGAATAAGCTGTTTGTTGTATTTACAAAAGCGTTGCTATATAATGGTATATGTCATATATAATTAAAGTCAAGAGGGAGATCATTATGGAAACATTAGAATATATTGTTAAAACAATTGAAAAGCTTGTAACGATACCCAGCCCATCCGGATATACGAAAGAGGTAATGACCTTTGTAGAGGAGGAAGCAGAGCGCTTCGGATATACCAGTGAGTATTCGAATAAGGGTGGTTTAATTATTAGTGTTAAGGGAAAGAGTAAAAAAACCATTGGGTTGTCAGCCCATGTAGATACCTTAGGAGCTATGGTTCGTTCTATCGATGGGGAGGGAACCTTAAAGTTTACCTTAGTTGGAGGCTATACCGTCCATAGCATAGAAGGGGCATATTGTAATATCCATACCAGGGATGGACAGAAATATACAGGAACCATCCTAATTAAAAGTCCCTCTGTGCACAGCTATGATGATGCTCGTACCTTAGAGCGTACAGAACGAAATATGATTATTCGAATTGATGAGCCGGTAAAGAGTCGAGACGATGTACTGGCACTGGGGATTGAACATGGAGATTATATAAGCTTTGATGCAAAGTTTCAATACACGGACAGCGGTTTTATTAAGTCAAGACATTTAGATGATAAAGCATCTGTAGCGATTCTTCTAGGGATGCTTAAGGAAATGTCTGAAGGTCATGTAGTACCGGAAAGCAATCTAAAAATATTAATTAGTAATTATGAGGAAGTAGGCTTTGGAGCCAGCTGGGTACCACAGGATATTACAGAGCTCTTAGCAATTGATATGGGAACAGTAGGAGATGACTTAAATGGATCAGAATACACAGTATCCATATGTGCCAAAGATTCCAGGGGACCATATGACTATGAGATGACTAACCGGCTGATCTCCTTGGCGAAAGAAAATGAGGTTGATTATGTCGTTGATATCTTCCCTCATTATGGCTCTGATGTTTCAGCTGCCTTATCCGGTGGAAATGATATCAGAGGTGCTTTAATTGGTCCGGGAGTACATGCTTCCCATGGTATGGAGCGAAGCCATACAAGCGGAATTGAGAATACGTTAAAGCTCTTAAAATTATATATTGGTGTTTAATAGCATAGTTACGCAGGATATCTTCACCTTTTATTTATTGATACATACAATAGTATCAGTAATATAAGATGAAAGGACTGTTACTTTGAGTCATCAAAACAATATGAACAATGAACCTAATGATGAAGCGAAAATGAATAGCCAACAATTTTTCCCCGGTGGATTTCCACAGGGAAATATAGATAATAGGAATCGAAGAAATGATCGTGACCGAGATCGAGATAGGGATCGTGACCGGGATCGAGATAGGGATCGTGATCGGGATGAAAGACCAGGAACACCATCGAGCCCACCACCAGGTGCACCTGGAATGGGATCAGCACCAAGAACAGCTCCTCCGAGCTTTATTCCGGAAGGACCTCCTATGGATCAAAGAGCATTTATGGGACCTGGAAATCAGCCAAATGCAGCACGACGTATGTTTGTGAGACCTGGGGATTTTAGAAGATGTATGTTCCGTTTTACCTATATCTGGCTGTTCAACGGAAATAATTTCTGGTTCTATCCAACCTTTGTTGGAAGACAGTTTGTAGAAGGATTCCGTTGGAGAAGAAATCGCTGGGAATATGATAGAATTAATATACAAAGAATCTTCTTCTTCCGCTGCTTTTAATTAAAAATAGCTCTTACAGGAAACAGACCTATCATTAACTTCCTAAAGTACCCATTTTAATTTATTAAAAATGGGCAGGTTCACATGGGTAATGAATACCATGTAGTTCCTGCCCATTTCATATTTTATGAATCAATGTTCTGAAAGTCTAACTTACATTCCTATCTCTTATTAATCTATTATTCATAATTAAGCTGTCATTTCAGATAAGAATAGCTGTTCATTAATCAGATGATATGTGTTTATTCTTCTTCCTCTGTCTGGGAAGTCTCAACAACCCCTTTTTTAGCTTGTATACCTCGTACCACTACGATTCCAACGCCTATTAGGAATAGGAAGATAGCGATGAATTGAGAAGTAGATAATACACCAACCATACCACGTTCAATGTCTCCACGGAAGAATTCAAGGATAAAACGTCCTGCGCTATAGAAGATCAGATAAAAACCAGCAACCTGACCATCTGCTTTCACGCGTCTTGAGATTAGAATTAATGCGGCAAAATGCAAGAAGTCAAGCACGCTTGATATAGGTTGTGTTGGAATTAATGCAACCCCATTTGGCGCTAATTTTGAATCCTGAAAAACCAGGGAAAAGGCACTGGTTGTTTCTTCTCCATAGCAACAGCCAGCCAGCAGACAGCCAACTCGGCCAAAGCCCTGAGCGAGCGCGATCGATGGCATAACCAGGTCAAAGTATTTTAAGAAATTCAATTTATGTTTTAAACAGAAAAGATATCCGGCTAAAATGCCGCCTATGATACCGCCATATACAACGAAGCCCTCAGAAAAATTAAGCAGGACAGAAGGATCTGCAATAATTTCTTTCACCTGTGTAATAAGATATAGGAGCTTTGCGCCTATAATACCTCCGCCAAGGCACCACCAGAACAAATTAAAAATTAATTCATGCTGTAAGCCCTTTCTCTTAGCTCGGTATTCAGCGAGCAAATAAGCGGAGATGGCTCCAATTGCTATCATTAATCCATAGCCATGTACCGTAAATTGCCCAATGGTAAATAAGTCGTTTTTCATATGTAAGCCCTTTCTTGTTATGAGTTTAATAATAATATATCTTTGCAAGTCGTAATATAAGCACTTCTTAATTAGAAGATTAAAGTACAACTTCTATTATCCTTTGTAGCAATCCACGTGTCAACCTATTTTGAGAATAGTTTAAGAAAAGATAAAAAATTAATTGACAGCAAAACAATGTTATGTTACATTATTTATATGAAACGAAACAATGTTACGTTGCGGAGGTGGTAGAATGAACTTAATTTCAAAAAAAGATTTGTTGGCGATCACTGGAATATCCTATGGACAGCTATATCGATGGAAGAGAGAGCGATTAATACCGGAAGAATGGTTTTTGAAGCAGTCTGCATATACTGGACAGGAGACCTTTTTCCCAAGAGAACAAATATTAAGCAGGATAAAATCAATTCTCGATTTAAAAGATATATACTCCTTAGAGGAATTAGCAAAGATTCTCTCCCCTGAGTCATCCGTAGAAAAGATTAGTCTGGATGATTTGATGGAGGTTGAGGAAATTGATAAGGAGCTCCTGGAAATTCTTCCTGAGGTATTTGAAGAAGACCGATTTGAATTCTTTGAGGTAGCACTTACCATTGCAATCTCTCAAACAGCAAAACGAATTGGTCTAAGCGATGAAGCTATGAAAAATCTACTTAGGAAAAGTGTTGCTGCGGCGATGCAGCATAAAACTGTGAATATATTCTGTACAGTATTTATGATTGGAGAGGAGTATCATACAGTTTTTACTCCAAACTCAGTAGCTATGAGCTTTGACCGGGAGATTGAGATGAAGGAGCAGCTTCCGCTGAGTGAGATTACAGATTCAATAAAGATAAAATATAAGCATTTATTCATTAAATAGGAATAGCTGCGGTAATCGATCGTCTAAGAATAAAGGGTAAGTTTAATTGCTAGGAATAGCGGAAATGGAGGAATACTATGAAAGGCTTAAAGCTGGAAGGCGTAGGAAGAGTTAGCGGAGGAGAATACGATAGTATTAAATTAGATGGCGTCAGTAGCTGCTCTGATAATATAAAAGCTGATAATATAGAAATTGGAGGAGTTTTCACCTGTGGAGGAGAAGTTGAGGCAGGAAGGATGTATTGCCAGGGCGTAGCTGATTTTAAGTCTAATATCAGAGCAAAGCAAGTGATTGTCTCAGGTGTATTTAATATAAAAGAAGGGGCTAAACTGGAAGCAGAAGAGATCACCTGTGAAGGTGTTATCAGAACAGGTGGAGAAATCTATGCCGATGTATTAAGGGCGGATGGATGTATCTCCGCAAGAGAAGTATACGGAGATAATATTACGATCGAAACACACTTCCCTGTGAATAAGATCGTAAAATTATTTAAAACATCAAAATCTGATATCAAACTTATAGAAGCAACCACAATAAAAATTAGTGGAGTAACAGCGGAAACAGTAAATGGAACCGACATTACGATCGGCCCAAATTGTAAAGTGAACAGTGTTGATTGTAGCGGAACACTCTTTGTAGATAGCACTTCTACTGTGGGAAGCATTACTGGAAACTATGCGATAAGGGAGTATGAACAGCATTAATAAATGAGAGCTTTCGTAATCGAGGGTTAGGGTTAGTATTTGATCTGTTCCCTTTGAAAGTCAGAAGAATAAGAGGCTGAAGGATAAGAAGCTGAAGGATGAGGGGTTGTAGAATAAGAGGCTGAAGGAAGAGAAGCTGAAGATTGCAAGGTTGAACAAAATATAGATTATAATTAAATTGGGAAATTTTGAATTAAATATTGCATTTTTATAGTTTTCAGTTTACCATATCATTGTTATAAAATGGTAGTTCAAAATCATGATTGGGGGACTTTGATATGGATATGAATGACACACCAACAATGAATCCTATAGTTTCTGGGGCACAGAGAGTAAGAGGGATAAGTGGCAGTACGCTAAAATTAATAGCAATTTTTACTATGCTGATTGATCACACGGCTGCTACAATTCTAGATAAAACATTAATAGCACGTGGAATGTATTCACTGAATCCTACCGATACTGTGGCTGTGGCGCAGTTTTATGCAGATAACGGATGGATATATGCTATAAATATAATCATGAGATTAATCGGTAGAATCGCTTTTCCTATCTTCTGCTTTTTACTTGTTCAAGGGTTCCTGCATACAAGAAATGTTACAAAATACGCGATACGCTTAGCCTTATTTGCAGCGATATCTGAGATACCTTTTGATTTAGCATTTAAAAATAAAATATTGGAATATAGCTATCAGAACGTATTCTTTACGCTTTTCATTGGTCTATTAACAATGATCGGTTTTCAAACCTTAAAGCTGAAGGTGGATAGTATACAAGAGAAAAAGCCCTGGTTACCTGTGCTAGCAGTAATGGGAACCCTAGCCATAGGCGGGTATGTAGCATTTACAATGCATTCATTTGTGATGGCGGTAGCCAACTCAGTAAGTGCGCTGGGAGTTATAAGTTCAAATCCTGGAATAGGTTTTTCCATCGTTTTAGCTATAGTGTTTACGGTTATTGCATTAATCGTATATGCAGTAATGTGTAAGCAGACATCACTTCAAGTGGCAAGTCTGCGCTTTGCAGATCTCTTAGTATTAATTATTGGTATGTCATTGGCAAATTTATTACATACTGATTACTCAGGATTTGGTGTTTTAACTGTGGCTGTAGTATACGGACTACGTAAAAGTTATTTTAGATCCATGGTTGGAGCATGTATTACTCTGACAGTTATGACAATGATGGAATTTACATGCTTTGTAAATTTAATTATCATTCGTTTTTATAATGGAACCCGGGGGCTGAATTTAAAATATATTTTCTATGCTTTCTATCCGGTACATCTGCTTATTCTGTATCTGATCTGTAGAGCTATGAACATTACTTAAAGAATTTTACACTATCCTTTTCATAAAAAGCTTATCACATGAACTTTACTTCATATAAAAAAGGAGATATCCGTTGAGTAGACGGATATCTCCTTTTTTAAAACGAACAATGTATGTTATACTGCCTGATTATCTCGATATTTATTAGAATGTTAATCATGCATTAGCATTACAGTTCTAATTATAAGGGCATTACAGTCTTACCATACTCCTGATTTAAAATCTGTGCCATCGAATTATAGATAGCGGATAAGCCGCAGAAAATACCTACATAACCAGCTACGGTATGTATTCCCTCAGAACCAGTAAAGTTGGCAAGGGATAGTAGGAAAAATAAAACAGTGAGGGAGCCAAATACGATCTGAGTTGCACGATTATGTTTTAATGTTCCGATAAACATAAACAGAGTGAAGATTCCCCAAAGCCCTAAATAGAAGCCCATGCTTTTCGGATCAGCAGCCTCGATGCTTCCGAAGGGTTTGATCCAAATTAGGATAAGGGACCACCAGAAGAAGCCGTAAGCTGTAAAAGCAGTTGCTCCAAAGGTATTGTTCTTCTTAAATTCCATAATTCCTGCGATGATTTGAGCAGCTCCGCCGAGTGCAAAGCCCATAGCGATGATTACGATGGAAAGTGAGATAAAACCTGCGTTATGTAAGTTTAATAAACAGGTAGTCATTCCAAATCCTAGTAAGCCTAGAGGCGCTGGATTGGCTATGTTTGATTGATTTGTTTGAGTTGACATTATGAATAACGTCCTTTCGTGTGTTTTTTATTTTGGTGCATGGAGCGCACGAAGCATATGGTATCATCTTTATCTACAAATATCAACAAAAATTTACGTTACTAGAAGGAGTTTTCGATTAGTTTTCGAAGAAGCAACCAATATAGTTGATTTGATCACTATAACTTAAAGTAAAAACAAAGAATACGCTATCTCATATTGAAATAAATTCCTAGCGTAAGTAAAAATTTTATATTGACAATAAATGAATGATCATTTATTATAAAGATACGAGGTGACAAAATGCGAAAAAGAGATGATGAAAAAGAAAAGAGTATAAAAGAAGCAGTAATTAAGTTAATTCTTGAAGAAGGATTTCATGGAACCTCTATTTCAAAAATCGCTAAGATGGCTGGAGTTTCTCCTGCTACGGTTTATATCTACTTTGAAAATAAGGATATTATGCTTCAGGATATTTATAACGAATATGCGGAAGAGATCTTTGACTATCTAATAGAAAGTATTAATCGGGATATGCAGGGTCAGCAGCTGATCGAGATACTTATTACCAGTTATTATAATTATATCTGTGGAAATAAAGAGGTATTTAGCTTCGTAGAGCAGTTTTCCCATTGTCCCTCTCTGGCAAACCGTTGTACGCAGAACAGGGGGCTCTGTAAGATTAATGACTTGATCTTAGAGATGAAGAGTAATCAGATTATTAAAAATTACAGTAATGATAATTTACTTGCTATTATGTTTTATCCGGTTAAGTCAATAGCAGTGGATCATTATAAAAGCGAGGAAGAAAAAGTCAAGCTGCTGAAAGAGTTGATCGGTATTATCCAGGAAGCCTTATTAATAGAATAATTTGAGCGAGATTCTTATGTGGTAGGTCATGACAATCTCGCAATAAAAGTGAATCAGTTTACTGATTCATTTGTTTCCATACTTTATTAAACGAACATTCACTTATGAATATTAAATTAGAAAGGGAAGTGAGTTATTATGACGAATATAGAGAAGAACTTAAAGACAGGAATTGTTATTCCGATCTCAAATACAGTATTACTACCCGGTGCAGTTACAAAGCTTAGTATCAGTAATCTGAGTGAAGATCAGATGAGATTTCTGGAGGATGAGGAGTTAGCGAATATTGCGTTACCGCTGAAGAAAAACTTTAACCAACATAGTGTTTCAGAAGATGATTTTTATAAGGTAGGAATTTCTTTTCAAATTGATGATGTACAGGAATCAGAAAAAGGAGTTGCGCTAACCATTAAGGTGCTGGATCGAATTGAGATAAAATCCCTGAATATAGAGGAAGACTATATCTCCAGCCAGTTTGAACAATGTCCTGAGCTTAACGATATGGATGAAAAGAGCCAGGCTGATATGCTGGGTTATATTAAGAAAATTACCAAGGAAATCAGTGAAAAGTTCCCCAATGGAGAGCGTTATATTTCTGTGATTGAGAACTTTCAGGATTTGAATTCCCTCTTTGTATATCTTGCTCAGTTTATGCCAATCTCCAACGAAGAAAAATATGATCTTTTGGCTACCCAGTCCATGAAGGAACGAAGCTTACGGTTTATGGATTATCTTTTAAAGCAACAGGAAGCAATCGGGTTACAGATTCAGATGGCAGAGAGATTTTCTGAGAAAGCGAATAAGCATTATAGAGAGCAGGTGTTAAGAGAACAGCTAAAGGCGATTCAGGAAGAACTGAATGAAGGTAAGGAAGGCCGTTCCAAGAAGGATAAAGAATATTTAAGCAGAATTGAAGAGGCACAGATGCCGGAGGAGATTAAGGAAGCTGCATTGGAGGAACTTGATAAGCTTCAGGCTCAAGGTCCGAGTGGAACAGAATATAATGTAATACGTAATTATCTGGAGCTCTTAGTATCTCTACCCTGGAAAAAAGCTGAGAATAAGCAGTTTGATTTGATAGAAGCAAGGCGTATTCTGGACGAGCAGCACTATGGTTTGGAGAAAGTGAAAGAAAGAATTATTCAGCACCTTGCTGTAATGCAGCTTAAGAAGGATAAGAAAGGCTCCATTCTATTACTGGTTGGGCCTCCGGGAACGGGAAAGACAAGTCTTGGTAAAAGTATCGCAGAA
Organism: Bacillota bacterium; assembly: GCA_023386815.1. GTDB lineage: Bacteria > Bacillota > Clostridia > Lachnospirales > Lachnospiraceae > Mobilitalea. Next base: position 18,229 of record JAEWIZ010000033.1, on the reverse strand, counting down.
GCCCTTGACAGAAAATATATTCGCCTTAGTCTTGGTGGTATCAGGGACGAAGCAGAGATTCGTGGACACCGCAGAACTTATGTTGGTGCGATGCCAGGAAGAATTATTCAAAGCCTCCGTAAGTCCGGTACAAACAATCCGGTTATGGTGTTAGATGAAGTGGACAAGCTGATGACCGGTGGCTATAGCGGGGATCCGGCCAGTGCTTTACTAGAGGTATTAGACCCAGAGCAGAATAATACCTTTACGGATCATTATTTGGATTTACCTTATGATTTATCTGATGTTTTCTTCATTGCCACTGCAAATTCAACCGAAAGTATCGCAGCACCCTTGCTGGATCGTATGGAGGTAATTCAGATCTCCAGCTATACTTCGGAGGAAAAGTTCCATATTGCAAAGGATCATTTAGTTCCGAAGACGCTGGAGGAACATGGATTGGCGAGCGAGCAGTTAGTGATTTCTGATGAAGTTTTAAAGAAGGTAATTAGCGAATATACCTTGGAAGCTGGTGTCAGAGGACTTAAGAAGCAATTAGCAGGTATCGCCAGAGTAGCTTCTGAGAAAATAGTGACAAATAAGGTAGAGATACCATATCAAATAAAGGAAGAACAATTAGAAGATATCCTTGGAAGAAAGGTATCCAGACATGATAAAGCGCAACAAGATAATCCTCCGGGTGTGGTTACCGGTTTGGCATGGACTCCTGTGGGAGGAGAAATTCTATTCATAGAAGCAACCCATATGGCAGGAAATGGAGAGGTAATGCTGACGGGTAAATTAGGCGATGTGATGAAGGAATCTGCTAGAATATCCTTAAGCTTATTAAAATCCAGGTTACCGTTAAATTCCATTAATTTTAAGGAGAGAGACCTGCACATCCATGTCCCTTCCGGTGCAGTACCAAAGGATGGTCCCTCTGCAGGTATTGCCTTATTCACAGCGCTTGCGTCCCTAATTACAGGGATTAAGGTAGATCCCAAGATAGCCATGACAGGTGAGATTACCCTAAGAGGTGCAGTGTTACCGATTGGCGGATTGAAGGAAAAGCTTCTTGCAGCACAGAGAGCTGGAATCACCAAAGCATTAATTCCTAAGGATAATGTGGTTGATCTAAAGGATGTACCAGAAGAAGTGAAGCAGCAGTTGGCAATTATACCGGTTGAAACAGTGGAAGATGTACTTAGGGAAACCTTAGGCATTTCAATGCCTAGGCTGGAGCAATTACCACTGCAGAAGGAATTTGGAGAGTTTGTTTTTCCAATGTAACAATTTAATATGATATAAAAAATGGAGGCTGTGTTGTGAGCCTCCATTTTTATCTAAATCATTGTACTCCGTGAATTAAATTGAAACTGTATTGTGGTTCAGCAAGTCAATCAGCCGGATGGTTAAAAGAAAACTATTTTAATGGTTCAATAAATAGCAATTAAACCTTATGAAAATTCGAATGATATATAATAGAAAGAGGGTTCTTTATATGATATTATTATGATAATACGGTACGGGAATTCTGGACCCTGGGATTAAAAAGCAGCTAGCATTTGCGAAGCTCACAAACTGCTGCTATTTTCCATACCACTGGTACGGGTTACTGAACGAAATTTGCCCTGCCCATTTGGGCACTTTACAGCATGGAGTGAAGGAAATTTAATTAATAAGTATTTATAAGGAGATTAAGTCACATGATCAAAGTATTATTCGTCTGCCACGGCAATATCTGTCGTTCCCCAATGGCAGAATTTGTATTTAAGGATCTAGTAAAGAAAAATGGAATCGAGGATAGATTTATCATAGCCTCTGCTGCAACCAGCACAGAAGAAATTGGCAATCCGGTTCATCCTGGAACTCGGAAGATATTAAGTACCTATGGCATTTCCACAGAGGGAAAACGAGCAATTCAGATTAAAAAAGCAGATTACCAGGAATACGATTACATAATAGCTATGGATCAAAGAAATATCATGAATATGGGCAGGATAATTGGTCAGGATCCCATGAATAAGGTCAGAAGGCTCCTTGATTTTACAAGCATGTCAGGGGATATTGCTGATCCTTGGTATACAGGTGACTTTGATCAGACCTATCAAGATGTATATCGAGGATGCGAAGCCTTATTAAAAGAAATCTGTCATCATTATCATATCTCATTCGGTGAATAAGAATTCTCATGGGTCAGGTTATATCTGCATATAATTTAGCATTAAAATGCAGATAGGTGATCACTTGATAAATCAGATTAGGAATATGGTATTTGAGGGAGGAGGCATCTTAGGGATATCTTACCTGGGTGTGCTTGATTATCTATATCGAAGCGGACGAATAAGTATCCTGCAAAGAATCGCAGGAACCTCCGCCGGAGCAATTACGGCTTGCATCACAAGCTTTAATCTTGCCTTTGAACAACTTGAGGTGATTGCAGCTTCCTTAGATTACAAGAAGATACCGGAGCGAACAGAGATTAATGAGTTGAAGCTCATACCCGAAGAGGTCAGAGCTTGGCTTGATGAAATGTTTGGAGATATCAACTGTATCTACCGCTTGCTGCACCAATATGGATGGTATTCTACAAATTATTTCTACGAATGGATTCAAAAGGTGATTGCAGATCAATTTGATATTCGAAAGAAAAGTCCGCCATATACCTTTGCTGATTTTCGTGATCCGTACCTGCATAAAGAGAACCGACCTTTCTTTGATCTGTATATTGTTGGAACGGATCTTTCTATGAAAACCGCAAGGGTGTTTTCTTTTGAAACTACCCCCACAATGGAGGTTGCTACAGCGGTTAGAATATCTATGTCAATTCCCCTATTCTTTGAAGCTGTAAAGCTGGAAAAGGAAGATGCCTATGGAAACTCGACAAATAATATCTTCTGTGATGGCGGCTTATTGAATAATTATCCGATTAATCTATTCGACTCACCCAGGTTTAATTCTGATCCATATTACGGAGCTAATATGGAAACCCTAGGGGTTCGTTTTATGCAGCAGTTGAACTATAAGGAAATTGATTGCCTGCTTACTTATATGGAAGGTCTTCTTCATGCAGCTTCCTATATACAGCAGGGTATTTATGACAGCAATATTCTAAACAAAGAAAGATCAATTGTAATAGATACACATAACATTAGTCCCGTAGATTTTCAGGTAACTTCATATGATGAGAAATACTGGTTTTTATATATGCAGGGATATCGGGCAGCAAAAAAATATTTTGAATATAAAAGGGAAAGCTGATCCGAGTCACACGGATTAACTTTCCCTTCCTGCATGTATTTTAGGAATGAATAATTTAAAACTCGATAAAGATGTTACTACCTGTTAAGCCCAATTATATAAATCTATCTAATAATCCTTGATTGAAATAAAGATATCTTAGTTCAATAAATTCAGATGAATCATTCTTAATTACGAAATTCTAAACTTGTTAAGTTTCTCCTGTAATGATTCAGATAATGCCTGTAATTCAGCCGCTTGTCCAGTAATCTCATCCATGGTGATATTGATCTGTTCGGTAGATGCAGTAACCTCTTCGGAGGCGGAAGCAGATTCCTGAGAGATTGCAGAGATATTCTCGATCTGACTTAGGATATCATCTTTTTTTGCACCGATTGCTCCAATGTTTTTATTGATGGTATCCAGATTACTCAGTAGAACCTGCACTGCATCCATAATCTCTTGAAATACATTCTGAGTTTCCAGAACCAAAGCAACCTGTTCAGAGACATTTTGATTTGTCGCATTCATAGCTGCCACGGATTGAGTGGTTTTACTCTCTATTTCATTAATAACTCCCTTTATTTTAATAGTAGAAGCCTTTGACTGTTCTGCCAGTTTTCGTATCTCGTTAGCAACCACCGCAAAGCCTTTTCCACTTTCACCAGCCCTGGCAGCTTCAATGGAAGCATTCAGGGATAGGAGATTTGTCTGTTCAGCAATTGAGTCGATAACATCGGATATGGCATCTATTTTCACCATAGACTCATAGGTTTCGTTTACTAGTTTAGTAACATGAGCAGTAGATTCCATGGTAATCTCTGATTTATCAGATAATAAACGGATCCGGTTTAACCCCTGTTTCGTGAGAACATTAGTATTCTCAGAGAGTTGATTTAAGTATGTAGTTGAGGACTGGATGGAATCTAACTCTTCTGATAAATGAGTAGTGCTGGAAACTGCATCATAAGAGTTCTGTGCCTGCTCACTGGCACCCTTAGCAACCTCTTCAGAAGCTCTGGTCACCTCATTCACCGATACCGTGGTTTCTTCAGAAATGCTGGACAAGGTAATTGAGGTATCAAGAACATGACTGGATGCAGATTTTACATCACGAACTAACACAATAATATTATCTGCCATTACGTTAAAATCTTCGCCAATCAGAGAGAATTCGTTATTAGAGCGAATACTGACTCGTTTCGTTAAATCACCATTGGATAAATGATGAAAGGCGTCACGTAATTGATGTATGTTCTTAGAGATAGGTCGACTGAATAAAATTGAAATCAGCATAGCAATTAGGGTAGAGATAACAATTACGATGAAAAGGGACTGAAGTATCGTAGATGTATCCTGAGATAATTCACTATATTGCATAGCAGCGATTACTTTCCAACCAGTTATTTCGTTAGTTGTATAGCTGGCAAATAAATGCTCTCCGTTATAGTCATAAGATACAAAACCGGAATCATTGGTTTTAGCTTCTTTCCAGTAGGACAGTGTTTGGACGGTATCCGTTCCGATAAGCTCTGGATTCGGATGAGAAATTAAGATACCATTTTTGTCAACAATATAGGTATAGCCGCTATTACCGATCTTAATATCTTTAAGAGATTCAGCCATGCTGGAAAGATGGATATCGATACCAGCAACGCCAACTAAGGTACCATTGTTAACGATAGCTTTTGACATGGTAGTAACAAGTTCACCGGTTCCAGTGTCAGTGTATGGGTCTGAAAGCATCAGCTCATTAACATTGTTTGCCGCCTGGGTATACCACTCGCTTTTTCTAGGATCAAAGCCTTCCGGTAACTCAGTTTCAGGATTGAGATATAAGTCACCCTCTGTAGTCGCGATATAGACGTTGATAATATTATCATCTGTCAAATTCACATTCTCTAATAGATTTGTTACTTCCGTAATCGCATCTGGGCTTGTGATAGATTTGGCATCAATATCATTTGTAATTACCTCCAACTGATTTGACATACCTGTGAAATAATATGAGATTCCCCTACTAATTTCTGTATTTGTCTGACTGCTGGTTACTTCTAATTTATTATACAAAACGGACCTTGCGATCTGATAAGAATTTATCCCAACAATGATAAGCGGAACGCAGCAGAATAGGATTAACATAAACATAATCTGTGTTCCTAACCGTTTAGCTCGGTTCATAATTTTCTTCATAATTATTAACTTCCTTTCTATAAATATAATTTGTTAATACAATAATATCACAACCAAATATTTATTGTATAGACCAAATTTCCTATAAAAATGCAAAATTCGACATGGAAATTTTAAATAACATAAATTGAGAAAATGAAAGGAAGAAAACCATTTTTTAGGTGTCTTGACAAATTGGTCTATATAATATAGACTGAATATAAAAGGTCTATATTATATAGACTTGGGAGGTTTATGAAGAATGTTAATGCTCTGTCCGCATTTATTGGGGGAGAAAATCTTAGAACCCGTCAAGCGGAGGAACTCAAGCGCTTGATTGACGATTATAAGGAGGGATAATATGACTGAAATGTTTCTTACCATTTTCAATATGAGTCTGACCGCAAGTTATGTAATTTTAATTATACTAATTCTACGTCTTCTACTAAAAAGAGCTCCAAAGGTAATTTCTTACGCTCTATGGTCAGTTGCGGCTTTTCGACTTTTATGCCCAATTTCCTTTGAAAGCCTTTTTAGTCTTATTCCAATCAATACAACTATAATTCCACAGAATATAGCGTATCAGCAAATTCCTCAAATATATAGTGGCATTGCTCCAGTGGATGCCTATATAAATGGCTCCCTGCCTGCACCAACTTTGTATGCAAGCGTTAACCCACTACAAATCTATATCATGATTGCGGCAGTTCTTTGGTTTTGGGGCGTTATATCCATGTTTATATATAGCGTTATTTCAGTGGTGCTGCTAAAGGGGAAGTTGAAAGGTGCGGCTCTTATGGAAGGGAATATATATGTGGCAGATAATCTTAAGACACCTTTTGTGCTGGGGATATTCAGCCCAAGAATATATATACCTGCAGGAATGAAGGAAGAAGAAATGAGCTATATTATTCGGCATGAGCAGACGCATATAAGAAGATTAGACCATATGATAAAACCCCTTGCCTTTTTCATTCTGTGTCTCCACTGGTTCAATCCGTTGGTATGGCTCGCATTTATAATTATGAGTATGGATATGGAACTATCCTGTGATGAGAGAGTTATCAGAGAAATGGGAAGCAAAATAAAGAAAGCATATTCTTCTTCCTTACTTTCTTTGGCTACCGATAGACGTACCTGGAATGGAAGTCCGCTCGCCTTTGGAGAGGGAAGCGTAAAAAATAGAATTAAATGTATTCTTAATTATAAAAAGCCAGGCGTTTGGATATTAACTGGCTCCTTGCTCCTTGTAATCGCCGTTGGAGGTGGACTGTTGGCAAATCCAAATACGGATGACACAGATTTATCCTTTCTTAATCCCAATAGTCTGCTTTCAATAATTGCTGATCAGGAGAAAATAAAAGTTACATCCTCGCAATATGGTGAGACATTTCTTCCCGGCGTTCAATTGGCAAATTGGCTGGATACGGCCGAAAATGACTGGCAGAAGCATCAGAAGCCTCCATTGAACGAGCCGGAGCCTTCGATTGTAATTAATATCGATAATGATCATGATCGTCAGATTACTTTCTTTAGCTCAGAACCATCACTAGCGAAGGTGGTATCAGGAGAAGATAATCGTTATTATAGCATTCAGGAGGAGGATTATTACTATATATTAGAAGCAGTACGGGCTAGGGCTATCAGTGAACAAAATGATACAGTAGTTGCTGAGCCTACGTGGTAAAGGCGCTGTAAAAATAAGGCTACACGTTAACCGTGTAGCCCTTTTGATTGCCGTTCCATATCTTCAACTACAATATCATAGATTTCACCTATGGATGCACAGTACTCCAGCAGCTTCCAGGGAGTGTTAGTATGAAAATGGATTTTGATCAATTCCTCATCACCTACTGCAAGCAAACAGTCGCCTTCAATATTTTTTGTAATATAATCATTTATTTCATCTTCAGAAAGATTCTCACCCTCTATTAATAATTGTGTATCATATCTAAATTCAAGCATAGGTTCTCTACTCCTTTCAGTGTTGTTATAATCGCTAAATTAATTGTAGCATAATTTTTATTGTATTACAATTTATCTCGATTTAATCGAAGTGTAGTTTTTCATAGAAACTACCTGATCCTTTTATACCTTAAAACTTGTAGTATTTTGTCAATAATAATAGAATAGATTGGATACTCTAAATTTTAGTAGGAAAAAATTATAGTGAACCCAAACTTTTTCACTTCAAAAATTATCTATATAATGCAATGAAAAATGATACGGTTAGTAAGAGAGGAACAGTGAAGGGCTTGAATACTACAATTTACGATAAACTGGTAGAACATATCCTACAAAATCAAAACAAATTCTTTCGAATTGCCTACTGCTATGTCTACCAGACAGAAGCTGCGATGGATATTGTCCAGAATGCGATATGTAAGGCTTTAGAAAATTATCCTGGTTTAAGAAATGAGAACGCAATTAAAACCTGGTTTTACAGGATATTAATAAATGAGTGCTTAACATATTTGAGAAAATCTAAAAAGGAGCTTCTTTGTGAACCTGGAAATATTAGAGAAGATATTTACTATGAGCAGGCTTATGAACCTAAAATGGAGGTATATCAGCTGGTGTGCAATTTGCCGGAACAGATGAAAAGCATAATTATATTGCACTATTTTGAAGAATTAACCCTAAAAGAGATATCTCAAGCATTGGATGTTAATTTAAGTACTGTGAAAACCAGATTATACGCAGCCTTAAAGCGGCTAAAGAAAACGATGGAGGTAGAGATATGAGAAAATTGGAAGATGGCAAGGAAATTTATGATAATATTAAGATACCAATAGAAATGAAGCAAAATATTGATGATTTGCTCAAAAGCCAGTCGGAGGAAGGGCTAAGAGCTGGCGAAGATTCCAGGGTGTTGGAAAAAGCCAATGAGGCATCCTCAAACAAGAAAAAAAGGATTCCATATTTACGGTATAGCGCAGCTGCCGCAGCTGTAGTTATCTCATGTTTTACAGTAGTGCTAAATTCCAGTGAAGTCTTTGCAATGAGTGTCGCAAAGTTACCCATTGTAGGGAGCATAGCAAAGGTTTTAACCGTTCGTTCCTATGAAAGCTCAGAAGATAATAAGAATATCACAGTAAAAGTTCCAGAGGTTGTTGTAGATGAAACCTTGGATCACGCTGTTGAATCGTCAGTGAATAGTGCCATTAACAGTACAACGGATCGCGACGCAGCAGCTAACCTGACTGGAGCACCATCGATCGTTGCTGACGTAAATGCTGAGATTGAGAAAATAGTGAAGGATTATCTGGCAGAAGCAAAGGAGAGAATGCAGGCAGACAAGGAAGCCTTTCTAGCAACAGGCGGTACAGAGGAGGAATGGAACAAGAGGGATTTAACCATCAATGTTGATTATAAAATACAATATCAACAAGGGAATATCCTCTCCCTCATGCTTACAGCGGACGAGAGTTGGTATGGAGCCTATGATGTAGCATATTTCTTTAACCTCGACCTCAATAAAAATAAAAAACTTACCCTGGAAGATGTATTAGGAGAAGATTATGTGACTATTGCTAATAGTAGTATTATCAAACAAATGAAGGAAAGAGCCGCTAACAATTCTGACTTTGTATATTGGGGAGTTACAGACGGGAAAGACAGTTCTTTTGACGGATTTGTCACCGTAGATGAGAATACAAAATTCTATCTAAATAAGGATGGAAAACCGGTAGTATATTTTGATAAATATGAAGTGGCTCCTGGCTTTATGGGAGCACAGGAATTTGTAATTCAATAGAGAAATAATAAAAATGGGATTTTCGAACAAGAATGCGAAAGTCCCATTTACTTGTGGGAGCGAAATGACCATTGTTATTCCCAGGATATTCGTGTAGAATTTATCTTGTAACCTTCGTATAATGAAGTAAAGAGAGTTATTCAAATGTGCAAAGGAGGCTATTATTCTGAAGAAAGAACAATTTTTAAGTCGGCAGCCAGGAATAATAGGGGATGAGAAATACAGAAAGTACGTAGTATTGATTCCGATGATTGAGAGCTTGGGAACCAGGTACTTAATATTTGAAAAAAGATCAAATAAATTACGACGTCAACCAGGAGAAATCTGTTTTCCCGGAGGTAAGCTGGAACCCGGAGAATCTTTGCAGGAATGTGCTGTGCGTGAAACCATGGAGGAACTGCAGGTTCTTTCCGAACAAATAGAGGTGTTAGGCCCGGGAGATATCTATATATCCCCCTTTAATTTAATGATTCATTCCTTTATTGGAGTAATAACAGATTATCAGGATACCTTTGGAACCGATGAAGTGGATGAGATCATAAAGGTACCTGTAGACTTTTTTCGTAAAAACCCACCGGAGAAGTATGAGACTAAATTAGTTCACCAATTACCTGAGGATTTCCCTTATGAATGGATCCAGGGCGGAAGAACTTATCCTTGGGCAAAAGGTTCTCATGATATCTTATTCTATCGGTATGAAAGTTGGACGATCTGGGGAATGACAGCTCAAATAGCTAAGTCTGCGATTGAGTTGATGGAGCAATATGAAGTATAATAATCGGATTCTTAAATCTGGAGTAGATAAAAATAGGACAATCCAAGCAAATGGATTGTCCTATTTTTATCTATTTCATTTCTGATTGAAAACCAACATTTTCATAGTCATGAATAATAGATTTATCTCTGCAAGGCTGGTAGCTTATATACCTTAGGAAAATTAAGAAACTGTAAATGGAATATTTGAATGGATTTCGATCATAATAAGGTTAAAATATCGTTTCAAAGGAGTATTAACAATGGATTTTAACTTTATTCAGTCATTTCCAAAGACCGTCCCGGAGCAGCACCAAAAGCAACAACCCGGCTTAAATAATGTAATGAATCCCAAACCGATAGATCAGGAGCCACAGTATGTTTCCGCTAATAAATTATCAGGTAAGGTGGCTTTAATCACCGGCGGAGACAGCGGAATCGGAAGAGCTGTTGCAATTGCCTTCGCCTATGAGGGGGCAGACATTGCTATCGTATACCTCAACGAACATGAGGATGCCAAGGAGACGAAAGAGATAGTAGAAGGTATCGGAGGAAAATGCTTGATCTATAGTGGAGATATTGGTGAGGAGTCCTTATCCTCTGAGGTTGTAACTAAGGTTGTAAGCGAATTTGGAAAGATTGATATCTTGGTGAATAATGCAGCGGAGCAGCATCCCCAGAACAGTATTTTAGACATTACGAAGGAACAGCTAGAAAGAACCTTCAAAACAAACATCTTTGGGATGTTCTATATGACAAAGGCGGTACTCCCCCATTTAAGCGAGGGAAGTACAATCATTAATACGACATCGATCACTGCCTTTAAGGGGCATGAGACTTTGATTGATTACTCAGCAACCAAGGGTGCGATTTTAGCCTTTACACGGTCACTGGCTCTTAATGTGGTAGAAAAGAATATCCGGGTGAACGCAGTAGCACCAGGGCCAATCTGGACTCCGTTAATACCTTCTTCCTTTAGTCAGCAGGAGGTTGGAAAGTTTGGAGGTAAAACACCGATGGGAAGGCCGGGGCAGCCCGTTGAACTGGCAAAGGCATATGTATATCTTGCCTCAGAGGATTCCTCCTATGTAACTGGTCAAACCCTTCATGTAAATGGTGGAGAGATTGTTAACTGTTAAGACTAATCCAACGAATATAATTAATGTAAACAACACTTTTACGCTATGCGAGAAATTCTGTTGTCATAAAAAAGATGAATCAGTAACCTGATTCGCTTGTCATGAATAAGAGCATTGGAACTATCAGAGGATGATAATTTCAGTGCTTTTTTCTGCTTTTATATTGTAATCTGTTGTGTATAAATAGTGTAAAAATTAAGTACAAGCAGAAATAGAAAAATTATCAAATCACTATTGACAATAACCGAAAAAGGTATTACTATAGAATCCATATTAATTCGATATGAATTGTATACATTTGTCAAGGGGGATGGATGACATGAGATTAGATGCAAATAGAACGAATGAGATGAAGGCGTGTTGCTGCCCTACATTTTATAATAACCTAATTTGACTTGCACTCATCGCATGTTCTCAGCTTGATTTAATATGATTATTTCAAAGAACAGACGGGTGAAGAGGTCTGTTTTTTTAATGGGAAAGAGGAGAAGATGGATTTACAGTTTATACAAGAATACTCGCCACATTATGTGGAAGCGGCAGTTTTAACGCTAAATATTGCTGTGAAAGGCATTTTGTTATCAATTTTGCTAGGATTGATTTGCAGTCTTATAAGATACTTTAAGCTACCAATACTTAATAGAATAACGATAGTTTATGTAGAACTTTCAAGAAATACACCCTTACTGATACAGCTCTTCTTTCTATATTTTGGTCTTCCTAAGCTTGGTATTGTACTTAGTTCAGAGGCATGTGCAATCATTGGATTAGTATTTCTGGGAGGCAGCTATATGGCGGAGGCATTCCGGAGTGGGCTGGATTCAATCTCAGACATACAAAAAGAGTCGGGACTTAGTATCGGTTTAACAAATCTGCAAGTGTTTCGGTATATCATCTTGCCTCAAGCAATTTCGGTATCCATGCCTGCCTTTAGTGCAAATATTATTTTCTTATTTAAGGAAACCTCAGTATTTAGCGCGGTGGCTCTGGCAGATTTGATGTTTGTAGCAAAGGATTTAATCGGTCTTTATTATAAGACGGATGAAGCTTTATTAATGCTGGTAATCTCTTACGCTATTATCTTATTACCATTATCAATTATTTTTAGCATAATAGAGAGGAGGTTAAGATATGCAGGATTTGGGCATTAATTTGTTCTTTCAAGGAAGAAATTTCGTCAGAATTTTAGAAGGACTATGGGTAACCATTAGCATTTCCCTAATTGCGGTGATTATTTCACTTTTTCTGGGTATTGTTCTGGGCATGATTATGTCTCTGAAAAATCCGGTTACAAAAGCTATTACCAGAGCATATCTGGAATTCATACGAATAATGCCTCAGCTGGTATTGCTATTTCTAGTATATTTTGGTGTAACAAAGACCTTCCATATTAATTTATCCGGCGAAGTATCCGCTGTGATTGTATTTACCATGTGGGGCACGGCAGAGATGGGTGATTTAGTAAGAGGAGCACTTGCCTCCATTCCAAAGCATCAGTATGAGAGTGGAAAAGCAATTGGTCTTACCGGCCTTCAGACCTTCTTATATATCATTATTCCACAGACAGTAAGGCGATTAATACCGTTGGCCATTAACCTGGTAACTAGAATGATAAAAACTACCTCATTGATTGTATTAATCGGTGTGGTTGAGGTGGTAAAGGTAGGACAGCAGATCATTGAAGCCTCCAGATTAACGACTCCGACAGCATCCCTATGGATCTATGGATTTATTTTCTTTCTGTACTTCATTGTATGCTATCCAATCTCCTTGCTTTCCGTCAAGCTGGAGAAGCTATGGGCTAATTAGGAGCCAGGACTGAAATAACACAATACCAGAAAGGTAAACGCAGGATATGAAATCGACTGAGAAAATATTAGAAATAAAGAATTTGAAAAAGCAATTTGATCAATCAGTAATCTTAAACAGTATTTCGCTAGATGTACATAAAGGCGAAGTGGTTGTTGTACTTGGCCCCTCAGGCTGCGGAAAAAGCACTCTGCTTCGATGTATTAACGGATTGGAGGGAATTCAAGAGGGAGAAATAAAGCTAAACGGTGAATTAATCAGTAATCAGAAGAAAAGCATGCATTTGGTAAGGCAGCAGATTGGGATGGTTTTTCAAAGCTATGATCTTTTCCCACATATGACAGTTTTGGATAATATTCTTCTGGGACCAATGAAAGCACAGAAGAGAGAGAAGGAAGAAGTTGTTGCGGAAGCGCAGGAGCTCTTACAACGAATTGGATTATACGAAAAGAGGAAAGCATATCCCAGACAGTTATCTGGAGGACAAAAGCAGAGAGTGGCTATTGTCAGAGCTCTTTGTATGCATCCGAAGGTAATGTTATTCGATGAGGTAACAGCAGCCCTGGATCCAGAGATGGTTAGAGAGGTTTTAGATGTTATGTTGGAACTGGCCAGGGAAGGCAGCACCATGGTTATCGTAACCCACGAAATGCAATTTGCCAGAGCGATTGCAGACCGAATCATTTTTATGGATGAAGGCAATATTGTGGAAGAGACCGGGCCGGAAGAATTCTTCACCAACCCAAGAACAGAAAGAGCTAAGCAGTTTTTAAATATCTTTGATTTTGATTCCGTGAATCACGGTTCAAATAAATAAATATAATATGGGTACGCCCAGGAAAAGAGGAAAGAATATGAAAAAATCAAAAAAACTATTAGTATTACTTTTAAGCCTTGCTGTAATAGCATCCTTATTTACCGCATGCAAAAGTAATAACGATACAACAGATAACACGGCTCCTGCAACAGCAGAGGGTACAGCTACTCCAGCAGGAACTGCTAGAACACTGGATGAGATAAAAGAAAGCGGTAAAGTGATCATTGGTGTATTCAGTGATAAAAAGCCTTTCGGTTATGTTGATGAAAACGGTGATTATCAGGGATATGATGTATACTTTGGTAACAGAATTGCAAAGGATTTAGGCGTAGAGGTAGAATATGTTGCAGTAGACCCTGCGAGCCGTGTAGAATATCTGGAGACAGCAAAAGTAGATATCATTCTTGCAAACTTTACAGTAACCGCAGAACGTGCAGAAAAGGTGGATTTTGCCTTTCCTTATATGAAGGTATCCCTGGGTGTGGTATCTCCTGACGGAGCACTGATTACTGATGTCGAGCAGCTTAACGGCAAGACCCTAATCATTGCAAAAGGCACTACAGCAGAGACATACTTTACAGAGAATTATCCTGATGTTAAATTACTTAAGTTTGACCAGTACGCTGATGCTTATAGTGCTCTGTTAGATGGTAGAGGAGATGCATTCTCCACTGACAATACAGAGGTACTTGCATGGGCACTTGAAAATAAAGGTTTTACGGTAGGAATCGAATCCTTAGGCAGCCTTGATTCCATTGCACCTGCTGTACAAAAGGGTAACACAGAGTTATTAACCTGGATCAATGATGAAATCAAAGCTTTAGGTGAGGAGCAGTTCTTCCATGCAAACTATGCTGAGACCTTGGCACCTGTTTATGGTGATGCAGCATCTCCTGATAGCCTTGTTGTTGAAGGCGGAGTTATTGAGTAAGTTTAGTTAGATTATATGAGATGACTTCAATAGATTAGTTATGAAAGAAGCAACCGTTGCAGATGAAAGTCTTTAACGGTTGCTTCTTTTTTGATGATAGAATACTAATGGAATAATAAGTCTATCGGTGATTGCTTGATATGGGCATCCATAATTCCATATAGGTAACGTCTGATGTACTCCCATAATACATTTCGGGAGAATAAACATCCATTACAATACCATGTTTTTGAAGCCACAGCATGCTGTATTTCGTAGCTTTATTGATGGCAACGGTAACAAGCTGTTCGAAATTTTCAGCCTCAAATCCGCAAACTATATATTCTCCGGCTGGTAGCTGCCAAATGGCAAAGCGGGTATCCTTAAGCTCATGCTCTGCCTCCGCACCGGCAAAGTAGGTAAAGCACCCTTTTGGAGCGTTACCCATATAAGCAACACCAAGCTCACGACCATTGGCTAATCGAGGAAGCATATGCTTATCCCTGTGAAACCTTTCCCATACTTCACCGGGGATATCTACACCAGTTGACTCACCAAGAGGTAGCTGCCCTTCAATCGGTACAAAGCCAGTCATACCTACGAAAAAAATGGGCTGCTCCAATACCTTACGGTTAAATTCTAACACAAGCCCATCACTGATTAATGGGACACCCTCGTCAATCATGACATAATTTAAAAGTAGATCAGGTTTGTCAAATTGATTTAGCATCACCGGCCGCTCCCGGAATTGCTCCGGTGTCATACCATAGGCTTCTTTGAAGGCTCTTGTAAATGTTTCATGACTTCCAAAGCCGGTGTCCAGAGCAATATCCAAAATGCGATAGTTCTTATGATCGAGTGATTGACAGGCTCGTGACAAGCGCCGTAGTTTAATGTATTCTCTCACTGGCCGTTTTACCAGCCGAGAAAATAATCGTTGATAGTAGAATAGCGATAGTGAAGCTTCTTTTGCAAGCTGTTCGATGTCAATATCCTCACTAATATTTGCCTCAATGTAGTCCAAGGTTTTTTGTATTGCTTCCCATGCGTGCATAATTTGCACCTCCTTCTAGGAATAGCATACCATAGACCCAATTCCTGTGCTTGACCTGCTCTGCCTTTTATGAGCCAACAAAAAATGTAATCCGCTGTAAATGTATTAAAAAGCATTCCAGATAAATAGAAATATAAAGATACAACCCCAGGCATTGTTCGTATGTTTTTTAATCAGCAGCATTCCATAGATTAAAACAAAGGTGGTAGCTATCTCAAGTAATCCAAGAAGTGAGAAATTAATTGAATGAAATAAAATACAAACAAGTGCACAGATCAATGCACCTAAGTCAAACCATTTGCTTTTTGTTGGATAACGTTTATTGATCTTATCACTTATGACAACATAGTTAAAGCCTTCAAAAAAACCCCATACGATCGCGATTACCAGCATACCAAAAACAGTAAGAAAGGGACCGCCAGCCAATATATCCTCAGTAACCATAATAGAAAGAGGAGCGTAGCTTTTAATTTGTCCAGTCAGAAGCATAAATAAAAAATTTGGGATGAAGCATAACATTGATAAGAGGATTGTAGGGATAATGTTTTTGATTTTTAGACCATATGTAGAGAATCTTTCACGCCTTAGTATACATACAATTGTAATCCCTAACCCAGCGATACCAAACTGAAATGCAGCACTGAGAAACAAGCGTAAGTAAATAGACGCATTGCGATCTCTGATTACTGACATCAACTGATTGTTAAAATTCATCAATACACCGAATATAATAAATGTTGCAATAGCTATGATCCATAGGTCTGTATCAAGCCTTCGTTGTTCTAATGTTAACTTCTTGTTTGTCATTAAAATAGCCTCCTGATTTTTTGTACCAGATCAAAAACATGATTAATCCTAAACTACAGAATACAGTTCCCAGAGCCATGGCAAGACTCAGATTAGTATCTGATAATTTTCCAAAAATAAGATTGGTTCCTATTCCGACACTTTCTATGAATACAGCATAGATACTAAGCTCAGTAGCCCTATTAGATGATACAACAAGCTTATTTTGCAAATCCATTTGCAATGGCTCAAACAGGCTGAAAGCAAGCCGCAATAAAGAGATAGCAAGGATGGAAAGCCAAGGGTTATTGGTTAAGGTTAGTGTTCCACAAGCAACAATTGCACCAATAAATAAAACGATTGCAAAGGGCAAGACACCTAGCTTTCGAGTCAGGGTTGAAGAAAAAACACCAAACAGGCCGATGATTGTCACTCCGACATAAATATAACCAATGGAATTATTAGAAAGCCCACTTTTTACATATTGGAGTTGATTAAGAAACACAGTAATCGTTTGATGAGTTTCATTTAGTAAAGCAACACTAAGCAGGAAAAGGAGTAGATACTTATTACTAAGGTAGTGCTTAAGAAGCGTGAAAAATCCTCTTGGGAAAGCATTTTCCTTTTCCTTCTCTTTTCCAACATCTTTGAGCGCTAATGAGAGCAGGGCAGCAATTGAATAACTAAATACAGTGAACAAGCCGCAAAGTCTATAATTTTCGCCAATGAAGACAGAATAAATTGTTGACGCAAACAATAAGCCTATGGTTTGAAGGGTATTATAGATGCCAAATACCTTCTGTGACTGTTTTTCCGAGCATGATAAGTAGAGAATACTGTAGTTGACACCGGAAAGACCGGAAATAACAACACTAAGCATAATCCGTTCAACCAAAAAACCAGTGAAGTTCGTTGCTCTCCAAAATACAAACTTTGATACAACATAAAGACCACAACAAAAAATCATCGTCTTTTTATAACCGATTTTATCCGCAATGATTCCCCAGGGCAGCTCTAATAGTAAACATAGTGCCAGAGAGATACTTTCAATGATTGTAATTTGAAATACTGTAATTCCAGCGGATTGTCTATATAAAGTAGCAATTGGCCCATAAAATATCATGCCTTGCAAGAGGGATATGGCAAACATTATCCCAATATTTCGTTTGGATTTCATGATTCATCATCCTTTCAAATTTTAAATACAACAAATAGCACTGAAGGACTTCAGTGCTAATAAAACCTATTTGCTATATTTAAATTGGACGATGAATCATATCAAATTAACCTCCACACTTAAAACGACTTTATTTTGTAGGTTACGTCGAGTCATAATAATTACTTAATTATACATTTTCTTCTAAGGAAAGTCAATGAGATGCCAGATGTCTTCAAAGGTGTCTTAGTTGACATAAAAAATTGATAATCTTATAAAAACCAGTTGACAAATGATTCATTCTATAGTATATTATCAAATGTGCCTAGCAAAACAGGACATAATAAAATACGCGCGAGTGGCTCAGTGGTGGAGTATCGCCTTGCCAAGGCGAGGGTCGCGGGTTCGAATCCCGTCTCGCGCTTACGAAATCCCTTGATTTTCAAGGGATTTTTTATTGCGCTGATATATGCACCATAGGTGCACTCGTTATTCTTATCCTTTTTGTCCTTCTTGTGCAATGAGGACTTGATAACGTATAATTAATTTCGCAAATTCAATTTAACAAAAAATGGACATGTTCCATAGCCGTTTGGTAAAATAAAGTTACCACACAAAATCTTCCAAAGGAGGCTATGAAACATGTCTGATAACATT
>JAEWIZ010000029.1 GCA_023386815.1 Bacillota bacterium | reverse complement strand
GGTCCTGCAGTGAATTAGAATGGTTAAATCCAATGCAGGAAACAGAAAAAGATAAGGAGGCAAATGCCTCCTAAAACAAGAAAAAGGAAATAGGGCTGGGTGACAACTAGCCAAAAAAATTCCGGTTGATAAAAGCTTAATGAAGGAGAATGAGGATGAAAACAAATGAAATTAATATCAGAGACCCATTTATACTTTGCAGTAATCATAGGTACTATCTATATGGGACGAGAAGTGCTACAACTTGGGGTTTAGCAGAAGGGTTTGATTGCTATGAAAGCAGTGATCTAATGGACTGGGAGGGACCATTTGAGATCTTTCATCGCCAGGAAGATTTTCCTTTTGATCGTGCCTTTTGGGCGCCGGAATGCTATGAGATTGGTGGTAAATACTATCTCATTACAACCTTGGGAAGTGAGACCAAGAAAAAGTCTGTATATGCTTTGGTATCTGAATCACCAAAAGGGCCATTTCTGATGCATAGCGAGGGCTCCTTAAGTCCAAAGGGGTGGTGCAGCATTGATGGCAGCTTATATTTCGAGCGTGATGGAAGGATCCTTCTGATCTTTTCTCATAGTTTTGAGGATGTGCCAACGGGGGACATGGTAGCAGTTGAACTATCGAAGGATTTAAAAAAAGCGGTCAGTGAACCTAGGGTGCTATTTGATGCAGTAGCAGCACCCTGGTCAAAGCCGGTTCCATTTGCAAAAGCTGAGTTTGGAATGGAAGGAGATGTATATTTTACAGATGGACCTTGTGCTCACCGCATGGACGATGATAGATTAATGATAATCTGGTCAAGCTGGTCTGACCAGGGTTATGCAGTAGGGGTGGCAGTTTCAGAGGATGGAACGATGGATGGAACTTGGAGACATCAAAAGGAAACGGTATATCCGGGAAATGGTGGACATGGAATGATATTTAAAACCTATGAAGGAAAATTAAAATATACCATGCATTATCCCAATGATTTATTTCAAGAGCGGCCGTGCTTCTTTGATGTGGCTGAGACGGAGAAAGGGCTACGCTTGATATAATATTGTTAAATAATATATTTGATTTCGATATTCCTACTCTGAAAGATGGTTGCTATTTCACTTTGAAAGAAGGTAGATATCTCCTTTAGAGCTTCTTTCGGATAAACATATTTTCCATAACCAAATTGACCATATTTGAAGCTTCGTTCCTCCTCATTCATGGGTAGCTGATTATCGGGATAAATTTCAGAGATCACCTGCTTCGCTCTGGAAGTATAGCGATGAGAGATGATTTCAAAGGTGATGGGATGCGAAGGTTGCTCTGGGAGATGATCCCTTAGTTTTAGAAGAAGATGCTTATAATCCTCTTTCCAATTCTCATATAGGAAGACTGGTGCAATTAAAAAACCGGAGGGATACCCGGCGGTAATTGCTTTTTTTGCGGCTTCCATTCGTTTTTCCATTGAGGGCGTTCGCCGCTCATAATCTTGAATCACTTTATTAGTATTAAGAGTAAAGCGAATCTCAGTATGTCCCTGGTGGTCTATATCTAACAAAGTATCTACATCGGTGAATTTAGTTACAAATCGGAACCTGCCATTGGAAGATTTACTAAAATGTTCAATGGCAGTTTTTAATAGATTGGAATAGGGCTCTACCGGCACCGGATCAGAGGTTGCTGAGCCTTCGAAGATCGTTATCTCAGGAAGTCTTTTCTGAATGTAGCTGTCCGCTTGACCCAAGATATCATCAACATTGACATTAACCCTCATATAAGGTTTATCCCCAAGGTTGGTGTTCAAATAGCAATACTGGCATTGTCCGATACAACCGGACAATAGGGGGAGCTGATAATGAGCGGAGGGTTTGCAGGACTGAAAATTTAGCCCGGTTTTTACGCCGACCACCAAGGTGTTTTTTCCTTCCTGGTGAAAATCCTTTTGAGTATCACCTGGAATCTTTTCTTTGATTCTATTTTTGTTTAGTTCGATGACTTCAATATCTTTTTGTGTAATGAATTTTTGATAAATTTGATTTCCAATGGGATAGTTCAGTGCATTCTTTTCAAATAGGATTCTTTTGGGTATGAACATCTGTTTACCTCACTTTTAATAGATCAACTTAAGGCATCAATTTATTATTCGTATTATGGAAGGAAATCTATTCATCCTTGCTAGATTAGCCAACATGATAAGTGAATTTTATTCTAAAGTGATTTTGAGATGAAGATTTGGAAAGCTCTAACGTTTATTTCTGATATACAATAGTTTTAAAATGATATAGACTGGCAAAAGGTTGGATTTTATAATGAAAGGAAACAGATTGTTGTAATACGGCAAAGTTTTAATGTTTGTACAAGTATTAATAAAATTATGATAGAAAACAAAGCATGATATAACAAGTAAAGTATGATATCATAATCAAAGGTATGATATGAAAAGCGTTATAACTTATCACAGGGCAGAATCACGATGTTATAACGAGGTCTCGAAGCTGATATGGATTATATTTAACGTTATAACAAACGATAAGGTAAGAATATCAAACTGATTTTCATAAATATTGAAACAAAAAAGAGGCTTCCTATGATAATCAATATGATTGATAGGAGGCCTTGAATTTCTAAATTCACTTGTGAAAGGCAATGAGGAACCTATTATGAAGAAAAGAGTACGCCGTTTATTTAATTCCATATCAACTAAGGTTATTTTTATTATGATTGTCTTAGTTCTACCGCTCAACTTGATCGCGATCGTAGCAAATGAAAAGGTAATTGAGACTATGATAGAGCAGAATAAAACCTCGGCTCAAACTCTGGCTGACACCTTCATGTCAGAAGTCGGAACACGCATGAAGAATACGCAGGCTTTATTATATTATTTTCTGACAGAGAATCCGGATTGCATTCGAATGAAGTTACAGGAAGAAAATAATTATACCTACCAAAGTTCCAAATATAAGCTTTACTATAGTTTAAAAACCATGGCAAGCATGACCGATGGCGGAGATGGTTACTTTTATCATATGAAAAAGGTAAATGATACCATAATCTATGATGAAAGCCCTGAGGAAAGTAACAAATTATATCGCTCAATCGATGAATTTATAGCAGCTCAGCTTACTAGCAAAAGCAAGGGTGGGTGGCATATTTACGAAATGAATTCTTATCAGTATCTATTCTTTATCGTTGATCAAAAAAATGTCATGTACGGCGGCTGGTTTAATCTTGATGCAATGAAAAAGGAAATGGAAAAAAGGCTAAAATATACAGATTATTCTGTGAGTTTTACCGAAAACCTGAAGGGTCTGGATAATGGTAAGGATCGAGATGATCTTATGGTTCAAGATAATCTTATGGATCAAAATACAGACAATCGGATTATGGTTTCCTCCAGTATTAAGAAGATTGATTTGGTGATTAGCATCAAAAGGAGTGAAATTGTCGGTGGGATATCAAAATATGTAAAAATACTGCAAGGTATGGCTTTTATCTATTTGGCATTAATACCAATCCTTTTTGTGTTTTTGAAAATCCTCTTGCTACATCCGCTTAATAAAGTGAATCAAGCTCATCGGCAAATGCGCAGCGGCAATCAGGACTTTCGAATTAAAGAAAAGGCTAACTCTGTGGAATACATGGAAGCGTATCGATCCTTTAATCAAATGGCAAATAATTTGAAGAGCCTAAGGATTGAAGGCTATGAAAAAGAAATTGCAAAGCAAAAGATGGAGCTGAGGAATCTGCAATTACAGATTCGGCCTCATTTCCTGTTAAATACCTTCAATTTAATTTATACCTTGGCGCAGAGAAAAGAAACGGTTGCAATCCAGCAGATTATCATCTACCTTTCAGAGTATTTTCGTTATATCTTTCGAAGTGATAAGGAGCTGGAGTTATTTCCAAAGGAATTGAAGCTGATCGAAGGATATATAAATATGGTTTCGATTAATTATTCCGGTAATGTGAAGGTAAGCTATGATATTGACCCGGAGATCAACTATGTCCGTATTCCTCCGCTGCTAATCCACAATTTTATTGAGAATTCCGTGAAGTATGGAGTCAAACAAGGTACAATGCTTCACATCGCAATTATCGGTAATTACAAAGATAAGATGGTTACCTTTCATATCACCGATGACGGCAATGGTATGGATGAGGAGACCTTGGAACGATGCAGAGGGCTTCTTAGAGGAGAGAGTGAACCGGAAAAATCCAATTCTAGTATTGGGTTATTAAACTCCATGCGGAGGTTAAGGCATTTTTATGGGCAGGAGGCCAAAATTGAAATAAGGTCGGAACAAGGAACTATGACATCTGTAAAGATACAATTTCCATACAACCTGGAGGTAGAGGATGAGACTATTATTAGTGAATGATGCAATTATAACAGTAGAAACCATGAGAACGGATATTCCCTGGGAGCAATACGGTATTGATGAGGTCTATACTGCCTACGATGCGGAGGAGGCAAAGGCTTGTATTTGTAAATACCCCATTGATCTGATGCTTTGTGATATCGAAATGCCAGGAGAGAATGGAATATCGGTGCTGCGTTGGGTAAGAGAAAATAAGAAAGAGATCGAATGCATCTTTTTAACCTGCCATGCCAGCTTTGAATACGCAAAGGAAGCGATTCAGCTTGGCTGTCAGGACTATCTTCTGATTCCGGCTATGTATGAGGATATTGGAGAAGCTGTCTTAAAGGTGGTTCAGAGAATCAAAGAAAAGAGGGATTCGGTACGTTATCAGGAATATGGCAAGCAGGCAGTGAAGGAAAAAATTGATTCTGCAACAGAAAGCTTTGGACAGATGAAGTCGGAGGAATTGGTGGATGCCGCGGTGGGTTATATTGTAAAGGATTTGGCGAGTGAAACTCTTTCTGTGAATGAAGTGGCGGACAAGCTTTTCTTACATCCAGTATATTTAAATCGCATTTTTAAAAAGGAAAAAGGGGTGTCCGTGGGGCAGTACATTATCTCAGAACGGATGAAAATGGCAGCAGATTTGTTGAAAACCCAGCATCTGAGTGCCAATGTTGTCTCAGAATTAGTGGGCTATAAAAGTTATGCGAACTTTAATTTAATGTTTAAAAAATATTATGGGTGTTCGCCTTCACAATACCATGGACCCAATCAATAGATGTTAAAGTTTATTTTCGATAGGTTGCGGTTTGGTTTAAATATGGTGCTAAATAATTCAAAATTCTATAATAGGGGTGTAGTAAAAATTAAGGAGGAAAAGGTAAATGAAAAAAGTTTTAGCGTTAATGTTATGTCTCGTATTTGCTCTGACTACCTTGTCAGGATGCGGGGGAAAAAAAGATTCATCTACAACAGGTACTGAAAATTCCACAGAACCAACTGCTGCAGCAGATGCTTCAGCAAATGATTCAGGTGAAATCACAGAAATCATCTGGCAGTATCCAACTCCAGGAGATCTTGGATCAGGCTTTGAGGAGATGGAAGATGCACTGAATGCTATGATGGAAAAAGATATTGGTGTTCATGTTACATTTGAGCCAGTGGGACTTATGGAATCTCAAAATGATGCAACTTTGATGGTTTCTTCCGGAGAACAATTGGATATTTGTTTAACTGCCTTTAAAAGTGTTGGACCATTAGTAGATAGTGGTTTAATTCATCCACTGGACGAGTTGTTGGCGAACAATGGTAAAGAATTAAGCGATATCTTGGGAACCTCCGTGTACTTAGGAAGCTATGATTCTAAAATTTATGGTATTCCACCAGCTGATCGAAAGGGTAATGCTTACGGCTATCTGGCTAGAACAGATTTATTAGAGAAGTATGGAATTACAATTGATAGTAATAAGAAATATACACCAGAAGAGGTTGAAGCAATTTTTGCTACTGTGAAGGCTGGTGAAGGTGATAATTTCTACTGTACGATTCCATGGAATACGACACAGGATCCGTTAAATAACTCATATTTGGATTATGATAAAATAGGCGGATCACTTGCAGCTGGAGTTCTTATGTTGAATCGTAGTTATGAAGATTTGACAGTTACAAACCTTTTTGGGACGGAAGAATATGCAAAATATGCTGATATGATGTATCGTTGGGCACAAAAGGGATATATTTCACCGGATGCAGCGGTTACAACTGAATTCCCGGATGCATTGATGCAATCAGGAAATTATCTGGGAATGTTTTATTGGGGACTTCCTACCTCAGCAACTGATTATGCAACAACAGCTGGGACGGATTTGACTTTAATTCCTATGATTGATGGATATGTTGCGAATAATGGTGGTGGAGCAATTCTTTGGAGCATACCAGTTACATCTGTAAATCCTGATAAAGCAATGCAGGCATTGAATTACGTATATAGTAATCCAGCTGCAAACTGGATTATTCAATTTGGACTAGAAGGAAAATCCTATCAAGTTGTAGAGCAAACTGAGGATGGCACCTCCATTGAATATCTGTCAAAGGATACTGCAACACTTCCTTACTACAACCCTTATGGTTTATGGGGCAATATTTTGGAATGGCCTGCGGTTGCGCCAGCTCCCATCAATAAGAATAAACTGATTAAAGAATTTGATGCAGCGATTCCTGAAACCAGATATTCACCTGCAATTGGTTATAACTTTGTACAGGAACCTGTTACTACAGAAATTGCGGCAGTAAGTACTGTAATAGATCAGTATACACCTAGCTTTAATAGTGGAGCATTGGATCCAAAGAAGGCTCTTCCAGAATTCTTAGAGGCACTAAAAGCAGCAGGAATTGATAAGATTGTTGCTGAGAATCAGAAACAGTTAGATGAGTGGGCTGCAAAGCAGTAAATTATTTTAATGTGTTATACCGGGGCTGCCAATGATATAAATGGTAGCCCTGGTTTATGAAAGGAGAGCTTATGACGGTTTCTAAGAATCAGCAGCTGGAATCAAAGAAAAAAAAGAAAATTCGTTGGAGCCACATTATCCCCTTCTATGTTATGGTTTTGCCAGGGGCGTTATATCTGTTAATTAATAATTATATTCCTATGTATGGAATTATCATTGCGTTTAAAAAACTTAATTTTCAAAAAGGAGTTTTTCAAAGTGAATGGAGCGGCTTTGATAATTTCAGATTCCTATTTGCGACAAAGGATGCTTGGACGATTACAAGAAATACAATTCTCTATAATATAGCTTTTTTCATCGTAGGAACGGTTATGGCAATAACTTTAGCGATATTAATAAATGAAATTCGAAATAAGTTTGCTTCGAAGGCATACCAGAGTTTAACCCTGTTACCATTCTTAATGAGCTGGGTCGTAATCAGCTATCTTGTCTATGCATTTCTTTCTGCCGAAACAGGATTGATCAATAATTCTATTCTGGAACCTATGGGGTTGAAAAATATCAATTGGTATCAAGAAAAAAAATATTGGCCCTTTATCTTGATTCTGGTCAACACCTGGAAGGGACTCGGTTATAGTATGATTATCTATTTATCCAGTATAGTCGGAATCAGCCAGGACTACTTTGAAGCAGCACGTCTTGACGGGGCAAATAAATGGAAGCAGATTAAGCATATTACATTACCTCTGTTAAAACCTACCTTAATTACTTTATTCATATTAAGTGTAGGACAGATTTTCCGTTCGGATTTCGGTTTGTTTTACCAGATTCCAAAAAACAGCGGTCCGCTTTTTGATGTAACAAGAACTTTGGATGTATATGTTTATCAGGCTTTAATGAAAAATAGTGACTATACTATGTCCAGTGCTGCAAGTGTATACCAATCAATCGTAGGATTTGTGTTAATTATAGCGGCGAATCAAATAATACGAAAATATAATAAAGAAAGTGCATTATTTTAAGGAGGATTCATATGAGATCAAGAGAGTATAAAATAACACAATTAATCGCTCATCTTTTTTGTGGCATCGTAGCTTTGTGTGCACTATTACCTTTTGTGCTTTTAGTAATTGCATCCTTTACTGATAATGCATGGGCTACTGTAAATGGATATTCATTTTTTCCGAAGGAGTTTAGCACGGAAGCATATCGTTACATAGCGGTGCAGTGGGATAAACTCGGCCGGGCTTATTTAATGACAATTATCGTTACCCTAATAGGAACCGTAGCCAGTATATTAATTACTACATTATTTGCTTATGGGATATCCCATGTTGAGATTCCAGGAATGAAAATACTCAGTTTCCTACTTGTTTTCACAATGCTATTTAATGGTGGACTTGTGGCAACCTATTATTCTTACATAAGATTTTTTCATATTAAAAATACAATTTGGGCGTTGATCGTACCTAGTCTTATGATGAATGCATTTAATGTAATTTTGGTAAAAAATTATTTTACTTATAGTATTCCAGCCAGTTTAAAGGAAGCAGCCAGAATTGATGGTGCGAGTGAATTTCGAATTTTTGTTAAGATCATTATGCCGCTGAGTTTACCGATTGTTGCAACAATTGGTTTAATGACGGCTTTAGCATATTGGAATGATTGGCAGAATGGTATGTATTATCTGACCAATCGTGGTGGTGGACATCTATATACGATACAGAATATTTTGAATAATATTAATGAGAATATTCAGGCATTAAAGCAGAATGCATCTCAAGCAGCTTCCATCGGTGCTTCCGTGTCAAAAATGCCTTCGACTACAATACGTATGGCAATTGCAACAATTGGTATTTTACCGATTCTTATTTTCTACCCATTTTTTCAGAGGTATTTCGTAAAGGGTATTACCATGGGTGGCGTGAAGGAGTGAGTTCGGTCGGTAAGGGGAAAGTAATGTTTTATGAAACTTACATTACCACAAAATACTATAGCTTAAACAAATATATTGAAATATCTTGAAAATAGTTTATGGCAATCTATAAAGTAAATACAGTTCAATAAGATTTCTATCCAGAGTGTTATCGGCAGCGAGTCTAATCGTCTTCACTATCTTAGCAGGCATGTCCTTTTGTTATGGTTAATAATTTTAGCTGAGGGCATATAGGTATGATTTTCTGACATAGAGAAAATAGGAGGAAAATATGTATAATTCTATAAAACCGGGTCAAGTGTGGCTTGACACAAAGGGAGAGCGTATTCAGGCTCATGGAGGCTCTGTAATCTATATTGACGGAGTTTATTATTGGTATGGTGAGAATAAGGAAAAGACCACAGGGAATAACGAGATCTGGCATTGGGGTGTGAGGTGCTATTCCTCTACAGACTTATACAACTGGGAGGACAGGGGATTAATTATACCACCGGAGCCAGAGAATTCAGAGTCTTCACTTCATCCAAATTCATACATGGATCGTCCCCATATTATTTATAATGCAGCAACCCAAAAGTATGTGTGTTGGATAAAGATCATGAATAAGGATGGCAGCCAGACAGAGACCGTCTTAACGGCTGACCATATCTTGGGACCATATACAAAGGTAAGAGAAGGGCTAAGGCCTTTGAATATGAGTGCGGGAGATTTTGACCTAGTGGTGGCACCGGATGGAAAGGCATATTATTATTTTGAACGTGTGCACAGTGAGACAGTATGTGCTGACCTGACGCCTGATTATACGGATGTTACAGGCTATTACAGCACACATTTTCCCCATATTGCACCGCCTTATGTTAGGGAGGCTACGGCACATTTCTATCGAAAAGGAAAACACTATTTAGTGACCTCCGGGACAACAGGGTATCTGCCAAACCCTTCCGAGGTGGCAATTGCAGATACTTGGCATGGACCTTTCAGGGTACTGGGTAATCCCTATCCAGACGATAAGAGTAATACTTCGTATCATTCCCAGATTGCGTCTGTATTTAAGGTGGCAGGAAAGAAGGATTTATATATAGCTTGTGCAGACCGCTGGGTACCCGAACACATGGATTACGATTATGAAGAGTATAAGGAATTGTTTGAGCGTATGTTTGATCCGGAGAAGAAGGTTTCCTGGGATGATAAGTTTGGACATGATGCCACTCGCAATACTTCGATTGCTGATTATATATGGCTGCCCTTGCGTTTTGACGGCGAAATGGCTTATCTTGACTGGAAGGATGAGTGGAGGATTGAGGATTATGAATGAGGATGATAAGTAAGGATATAAGTAAGGATATGAGTAAGTCTATATAAGGCTTTACTTAAAAATACTTTTGATGTTTATCATTTTATTATCATTAGAATAATACCGGATAAGGAAAGGAAGAAGTATATGATATATAAGAACTATTCATTTACGATACCCCAAGAGAAGCAGATTCGGGTCATCATCGATACGGATGCCAAGAATGAAGCAGATGACCAATATGCCATAGTCCAGGCACTTCTGAGTCCAAAGCTGGACAATGTGGGCTTCATTGCAGCTCGTTATGGCACACAGGATGGCAGCGTGGAACGAAGTTACGCTGAATTAGAGAAAATTTTTGATTTGATGAAATTTGAAAAAGAAGGCTTGTTATATCGAGGAGCGGAGTCAGTTCTAACGGATGAATTTACTCCGGTGGATTCCGAGGGAGCTAGATTTATCATCAGGGAAGCACTTAAGGAGGATACACGTCCTCTGTTTGTATTATTCTTAGGAGGTATAACGGATCTGGCAAGCGCATATTTGTTAGAACCAAGAATCGCCAAGCGTATGACGGCGATCTGGATCGGTGGAGGTCCATATCCCTGCGGAGGAGATGAATATAACCTTTGGAATGATATCAATGCGGCTAATGTCGTATTCTCTTCGCCGATTGAACTATGGCAGGTTCCTCAAAATGTATATAAACAGGCAGCAGTAACACTGGCAGAATTAGAATATCGTGTTCGTCCCTGCGGGGAGATTGGTAAATATCTGTTTGAACAATTAGATGAATTCAATCAATGTGAAGGTGTTAGAAAGATGGAATATTTTACTGGGGAACGATACATCCTGGGTGATTCTCCGGCGATTGGACTGCTTCTATATGGGGATAGTTCCAGCTATCAGTGGAAGCAGGCACCGCGTATCGCTGCGGATATGACCTATGTACATAATGGTATGAACCGCCCGATCCGTGTGTATGATAACATTGACCATCGGTTACTTTTGGAGGATTTTTATTGTAAGTTGGCTCTGTTTGCGCAGCAAAAAGGTTAGAAGAACCACAAAAGGTTGAAAGGAAAGGTATGGAGATGAATCTGGAAAAAGAATATTTTGATACAGCATTATCCCCGGAGAAGCGGGCAGAGGCATTACTGAAGGAAATGAGCATTGATGAAAAAATGGGACAATTAGTCTGCTTTTTTCCAACAAAGCCGGGAGATAGCGAAAAAATAGAAAAGGATTATCCCCATGGCGTGGGGCAGATCAGCTCCCTGGAGATGAGGGGCTTGGATACATTAGAGGAGGTTGCTAGTTTTCAACGGGAGCTACAAGAAAAGGCTATGAGCCTTAGCGAGCATCATATCCCAGCTATTTTTCATATGGAAGGGCTTTGCGGAGCTTATATTCAGGGAGCTACCAGCTTTCCCTCTGGGATTGGACGCGGCTCCAGTTGGGATCCACAGCTGGAGGAGGAAATTGGGCAAATCGTTGGAAGACAGGAGCGGGCAATAGGGATATCCCAGGTCTTTGCTCCTGTATTAGATATTACAAGGGATTCCCGCTTTGGAAGGCAGGGGGAAACTTATGGTGAAGATCCAGCCTTAGCAGCAGCGATGGGAGTTGCATTTACAAAAGGAGTACAAGAAGGTAAAACGGGAGAACTTAAGTCCGACTGTGTTGCAAAGCATTTCCTGGGCTTTCATGATTCCGATGGTGGTATCCATGGTGCGCATTGCGATATTCCAGACAGGTTGCTGCAGGAAATCTATGGTAAGCCCTTCCAGGCAGCAATTACGGAAGCAAATTTAAGAGGAATTATGCCCTGTTATGCCTCCATTAATGGAGAACCGGTGTCTGCCTCTGAGGAAATTCTGACGGGGTTACTACGAGAAGAAATGGGCTTTGACGGTATAACAGTATCCGATTATTGTGCTATTATGAATATTCATCATGTTCAGAAGGTATGCGAGAGTGAAACGGAGGCGGGACTTCGAGCTTTGACCGCCGGTATGGATATGGAGCTTCATTTTAAGAAGTGCTTTAATGATGAGTTAGGCGAATGGTTTAAATCAGGAAAAGCAGATAGTAAAATTCTTGATCGCGCAGTACTGAGAATCCTGACTACAAAATTCCGTATGGGATTATTTGAGCAACCCTTTGCTTTAAGCGGTAAAGAGCTAGAGCAAGAATTTTATCAGGAGAAGGATGAAGAGGTTACACTCCGTTCCGCAAGAGAATCCTTGGTATTACTGAAAAATGACGGGACTTTACCTGTGAAAAAGGATACCAAAAAAATCGCTGTCATTGGTACCCATGCTGACGATCCAAGAATTTTCTTTGGCGGATACACTCATTTTAGTATGGCGGAAGGGCTGCTGGCAAGCATATCTACTATGGCGGGACTGGAGACGAAGAAGGAAGAAAATATATCAGTCATGAATACAATCCCGGGAACTCCGATTCAGATGGATGATGATCCTGCATTTGCCAAGTTGCTGCAGAAACAGAAGCCTGGAATCAAGAGTCTATTGGAGCAGCTAAGATGCAGTCTCCCAGAGACACAGATCAGCTATTCCTATGGATATCCTGTTGCCGGAGATGATGTATCCAGACATGAAGAGGCGTTAAAAGTCGCTTCCAATGCGGATCTTGTGCTTGTAATGCTTGGTGGAAAGCATGGAACGAGTTCCATCGCTTCCATGGGGGAAGGAATTGACGCCACGGACATCAACCTGCCCTTCTGTCAGGAAAGCTTTCTGAAGAAACTCTCTGAGTTAGGAAAACCGGTAGTTGCCATCCATTTTAATGGACGACCAATATCAAGTGACGGGGCGGATCATTGTGCAAATGCCATTTTGGAGGCCTGGAATCCTTCTGAAAAAGGTGCACAGGCAATAACGGAAGTATTAATTGGAGACTATAATCCGAGCGGTAAGCTTCCCGTGAGTGTTGCAAGGTCTTCCGGTCAGATACCAATTTATTATAACCACCCCAATGGTTCAAGCTATCATCAAGGTGAAAGCATTGGTTTTGCTAATTATGTTGATATGTCCCATGCACCAAGATATTATTTCGGACATGGACTTTCCTATACAAGCTTTAAGTATTCAAAGTTAGAATTGAGTGCCTTGTCTGTTGAGCCTGATAAAGCAATAGCAATAACATTGGATATTGAGAATGTGGGTGGTATGCAGGGGACTGAGATAGTTCAGCTATACATTAGGGATCGCTTTGCAAGCCAGACCCGGCCAGTTATGGAGTTAGCTGGTTTTAAACGAGTTGGGCTACAGCCAGGGGAGAGAAGGAAGGTAGAATTTGAATTAGACCTAAGTCAGTTGGCGTTCTTAGATCGGGATATGAAGTGGAAGATTGAGGCGGGTGAGATTGATGTAATGATAGGTAGCTCGTCTAACGATATCAGACTGAAGAATAGCTTCAGGATTACATCGGATCGATATGTTGAGGGAAGGAATAGAAAATTCTACACTGCTCTTGGGTGATAGCGTATCTTGTATTCAAAAATAAAACTAGAATATTCCGACTTATGGCATTTCCCAAACTTCTGTTGTGACAGTTTCTTATAGGAAAGGAAGGCAAATATGGATTTCGACAAGTTTAAGACGAATTGGGTTTGGATTCCGCAATGGAAAGCAGAGGATAAGGAAGAACCTAAAATCATCTACTTCCGCAAGGAAATAACGCTTAATCAAGTGCCGGAGAAATTAGAAGTTCAAATCTCTGCGGACTCCAAATATAAGCTGTATGTGAATGGAAAGCTGGCTGAGCTTGGACCCAGCAAAGGGGATGATAAGATTTGGTACTATGACACCGTTGATCTTGTACCATATCTCAGGAAAGGAAAGAATGTACTGGCAGTAATTGTCCTGCGTTATCCCTTAGAACATTCCAAAGGGAATCATGGAGTATTTCGAACACAGACTCCGGGGCTTTATCTAAAGGGAGAATACCGGGACGAGGATGGTAAGGTTATTAATTTTTCTACGGATGAGAGTTGGAAAGCATTCAAAGAGTCTAATATAAAGCTGGTGCAAGAGGCAATGGGATTTGCACCGCTTTATATCCTGGAGAAGGCCTCCGGTAATCCGGATACCTTTGGTTGGATGGAGTCTGATTATAAGGATGATCATTGGCTTAAGGCAGTTAATCAGGGATCCTTCGTCGGTAGCAAGGCGGTGAGCCCAGGTAATCTTCATGCAAGAACGATACCCTACATGACTAAAATACCAAGAAAATTTGAAGGGATTTTTGTGAAAAGGCAATCCGATGCATTGGACGTAGATTGGAATATAATGCTGACTGGCGACAATTTAATTACGATCCAGCCAAGTAAGAAAGAAGTAGTGGAAATTAATGCAGGGGAACTAATGACAGGATTCTTAAAGCTTTCCGTAAGCGGTGGAGCCGGAGCTACGATCAAAATTCTCCAATCAGAGGGTTATGTACAACCCAAAGACCCAAATGTCCCCATGTTTACATTGCCGAGGAAGGAAGATCGGTTGGATATAGTAAATGGGCACTTGGACGGCTTTACAGATACTTATCAGGTGGCAGGTCTGGGCAGGAAAGGATTTCCGGAGATTTATGAGCCTTTCTGGTTCCGTACCTTCCGTTTCATTCAGCTTGAAATACTGACAGCAGAGGAAGCCTTAACCATAGAAGGCTTCGATTACCAGGAGACTGGATATCCACTGGAGGTAAGAACCTGGGTGAAGACCTCGGATAAATCCATGGAAGCAATCTGGGATATCAGTGAGAGAAGCTTAAGAAGATGTATGCATGAAACCTATGAAGATTGTCCGTTCTATGAACAGCTGCAATATGCCATGGATACCAGATCTCAGATTCTTTATACCTATATGGCCGCGGCAGATGATAGATTGGCTCGGAAGTGTTTTGATGATTTTAGACGCTCACAACGTTATGACGGCATGATTAATTGCAGTTATCCGAGCTATGGCCCCAATATCATACCAGGATTCTCCATCTACTATATTATGATGCTGCATGATCATATGATGTATTTTGGTGACAAGGGTTTAATCAGGTCCTATATGCCGACGATTGATGGTATCCTTGAATATTTCAACAATAATCTGACAGAGAAGGGGATTGTAGGAAAGATCGGTGATGCCATCTTTCAACATGCTAATTGGTCCTTTATCGACTGGACCCCACAATGGGATGTTACCAGTGGAGTCCCCAATGCCATAGCACATGGTTCGATTACGATGGAGAGCCTCTTATATATTATGGGATTGGAGCATGCAGCGCAGCTCGCTCGTTATGTTGGAAGAGAAGGAATTGCTGTGGAGTATGAGGAACGGGCATTGGATGTTAAGAATGCAATTCGGACTTATTGTATAGGTTCAAACGGAATGCTTCAGGACGGACCTGGTATCGAGGATTACAGCCAGCATTGTCAGGTGTTTGCAGTTTTGACAGGCATCGTTGATCAGGAGCGCGCAAGAGAGAATCTCATTAAAACACTACAGAACAAACAGGAGTATGCACAGTGTTCTGTTGCTATGGCATTTTACTTATACCGTGCATTGGAAAAATGCAATCTCTATGAGTATACGAATGAGCTATGGGATCAATGGCGGGATATGCTTAAAAACAACCTTACAACCTGCGTCGAGGATCCGGTAGGGCAAAGAAGTGACTGTCATGCCTGGGGTGCGCTGGCTTTATATGAACTTCCGGCAGTCATTCTTGGAGTACGCCCTACGAAGCCGGGCTTTGAAGAGCTGGAAGTGAGACCGGTTCTTGGTCATTTTGAATGGGCAGAGGGGGAAGTAATCACTCCTAAGGGGATAGTTAAAGTGCAATGGAAGAAAGAGGGAGAAAAAGCAGTTCTTGATTATCAACTAAGGTGATGAACTTTGACTTTAAAAGTCTTGTTTGAAAAACAACTAAATATATTGTAAAAAAGCCAAACATTTTTGAATTTATTAAACAATAAATATTATAAAATTCTTTATGAAGTGTTTAATATACATAACTTAGTTCCTGTAAAATACGAAAAAAACAACGATTTTAACAAGGGAGGATTGGAAGTAGAGAAAAAACTAATGGTATTAAATATGTTTTAAGAAAAATGTTTGGGAGGGTATTATGTCAAAGAAAGAGAAGGCAAACGGTAGGGATAAAATTGGAATGGGCAAATTCATGGCGTGGCAAAGTCGTTCTATCTCAGGTGCGATCAATGTTCTATTACTTGGTTTTATCACCATTTATTGTACGGATACAATGGAAATGTCTGCAGCACTAGTTGGAACTATGTTGATGTTAAGCAAGATTGCAGATGGTGTAGTAGATTTGTTTTATGGGTATATTATCGACCGAACGAATACGAAAATTGGTCGTGGCCGGCCGTATGAGTTGGCTATCATTGGTACTTGGATCTGTACTTGGCTTTTGTTTTCAATGCCAAAGGATGCAAGCATGCTAATAAAATGCATTTGGCTATTTGTAACTTATGTACTGATTCAAGCGGTATTTAATTCACTGCTTGCTGCGAGTACAACAGTATATATGGTACGTGCTTTTTCATCAGACAAGCAATATGTTTCATTATCTTCCTTCGGAGGTATTATTGTAACCATATTTGCAGTAGTTTTCAATGTTTCATTCCCAATTTTAATGAATGCTTTAGCAACTTCAGCGGCTGGTTGGAGTAAATTGGTGGCCATCATTTCAATTCCAATGGCAATTATCGGTATCATGAGATTCATTTTTATTAAGGAAGAAAATGATGTTGATGTCGCTTCAGAGGCTAAAGTAAACTTCAAAGAAGTAGTATCTGTCCTTAAAAATAATAAGTATATTTATATCATTGCGTTAATGATGTTTATCTCTAATTTTATCTCTAATATGGGTGTTAGTATTTATTATTATAAATATATAGTTGGCAACGTAGCACTTATGAGTATTACTAGTGCGTTATCTGTTCTGGCTTTATTTACAATGATTTTTTATCCCTCATTGATTAAAAAAATTGGTGTAGCAAGAATGCTTAAGCTTGGATGTATTATGTTTATGCTCGGCTCTTTCTTGATGTTTTTTGCTGGTAAAAACGTTGCATTTATTGCTGTTTGCAGCATTATTATGGGGATTGGATCTCTGCCAATGGCATATATGTCAGGTCTTATGATCATTGACTGTGCTAATTATAATGAGTGGCAAAAGCGTCCACGTATGGAAGGGACAATTAGCTGTGTAACAAGTTTTTGCAACAATCTGGGTCAAGCAATAGGAGCAGGTGTATTAGGAATCATGCTTGGTATTGCTGGCTATAATGGTGCACTGGAAGCGCAGCCTACGTCAGCGATTGTAATGATACGCTTGCTGATGAGTATTATACCGGCTGTATTATATATCCTTGTTTATCTTGCACTTAATATGTATAAGCTGGATAAACTAAAGCCCCAAATGGAACAAGAGATACAATCAGCACGTGCTGCAGTAAAAGCAGCAAAAGAGCAGAGTGCAGGTGTTTTTAGCAGTAATGAATCGAATCAAGCTATTATCTGATTTTATGCTTTCTTATTTTTAGTAGCCTACATAAATATTTGAAAGGACTATTCAAGGTTGAATAGTCCTTTCCTGCATCATTGGAGCAATGGAATGCTATAAATGGCTCTATTATATTTTATTTCTTTTCAATAGATCAAAAGGAGCAAAAAGCGCGCGCCAATTAATATAAACATATTATAACATAACAAAAAATAATATAATTTTCTGAATTTAATTTATGTCATAATGGGGTAAATAACAAAGAAAGAATAGGGTTCAGAATGAATTAACTTAAAAGGAGATTTAAATGAGCAGAGAAAATAAACAAATCTATGATCCAAAAACAGACTCACAATTTCAGAGTCCATACATTGATGTTGATGAATGGAGAGAAAGAGTGTTACCGGACGGTGAAAATGTACCTTATCAATATATACATGGTGGCTTTAAGGATACAAATGTGAAGTTCTCTTTCTATTTTCCGAAAAAGGAGAATTACAAAGGCAAGTTTTACCAGTATCTTTCCCCATTCCCAGGACCGAATG
Organism: Bacillota bacterium; assembly: GCA_023386815.1. Classification (GTDB taxonomy): domain Bacteria; phylum Bacillota; class Clostridia; order Lachnospirales; family Lachnospiraceae; genus Mobilitalea. The sequence goes on along the minus strand of JAEWIZ010000029.1, from coordinate 60,890 downwards.
AAGAGATAGCTTCCTTAGGAAAAAATGCGGAGGATGATGTGATTGCATTTTCAATAACCCACGGGGCTTATTTTGTAGAAACGAATATGGGCTCCGGACAATCCTTTGGGCCAAATCCTGAACCCACCATGTTATACCGATCCAGCGCTGCATCGGCGGAATATTCAAGGGAAGTTGCAGCGCGACTCTTTGGAGATCATAGAGCTTATGGATATGTCTTCGGTGGAAGCGGCGGTGGTTTCAAAACCATGAGCTGTATTGAAAATACCCATTCCTGGGATGGTGCAGTACCGTATGTAATTGGTTCGCCGGTAGCACTTCCTAACTGTCTGACTGTTCGAGTTCATGGACTTCGTATTCTGCGTAATAAACTGGCAAAGATCGCTGACAGCCTCGAGCCAGGAGGAAATGGAGATATGTATGCCGGTTTAGATGAGGAAGAAGCTGCAACCTTGAAGGAAATCACAAAAATGGGAATGCCCCCTCGCGCCTGGTATGAATATGCTACCATGGATGATGGCGCTCTACCGGTGATTACTCCAGGAGTGGCTTCTACTGATCCGGGATATTTTCATGATTTCTGGACAGTACCAGGGTACCTGGGGGCAGATCCTAAGAGCAGTGCAGTTCGTGACAGAATTCAATTCAGATCCAATGTGAAAGGGGTACATATTCCAAGTAAATCAGAGAAAAATGATATTGATTCTAGGAATGGGGTAGATAATGCCTGGCAGAAGATGCTTAGCGATGGTGAGGGAGAATCTAAGCCTTGGATTGAATTAGAAGAGGTGCCTGTCGGTGAGGATTTGTATTTATGCGGAGTAAATATTATGATCGAAAGCGGAAGTGCATACGGTAAGAGACTCTTACTTGGAAGTATCGAAGGAAACCGATTGATGATTGGTATGTGCTACGGAATGGACGACATACTGGAGGTATTATCAAAAATAGAACCAGGAGATCAAATCTATCTTGATAATTCTGACTATATAGCGGTTCAGACCTATCATCGTCATCAGGTACCGGATCAGGAATTTACAAATTGGGATCAATATCGTGATGAAAATGGCGATCCTAAGCTCCCCCAAAGACCGATGCTTTTAGGACCAGGGTTTGCCTATAGTGGCTGCGGATCCCTGCAAACAGGTGAAATCCAGGGAAAAGTGATCGTAGTGGCATCCTTGATGGATGAAAGTGCGTTCCCCTGGCAGCCAGATTGGTATCGCAAAAAGGTTGAAAGTGTGTGGGGAGATCAAGCGGAGGAGCGTTTCCGACTGTGGTATATGGATCATTGTAAGCATGGAGATATTGAAACCACGGATGATGAGTTACATGTTACCTCATATTTGGGGGCCTTGCATCAGGCATTATTAGATGTCAGTGATTGGGTTGAAAAAGGGATGAAGCCGCCTTTGACATCTGGTTATACAATTAATGATGGTCAGGTTCATATTTTGGAAGCAGCGAAGGAACGAAAGGGAATTCAACCAGTGATAACCCTTAAGGCGAATGGAAGCGAATGTAGTCATATTAAGATAGGAGAAACGGTGCAATTTGAAGCAAAGATAGAAGTTCCGCCAAATGCAGGGAAAATAACTGTGATTGAATGGAGCTTTGAAGGGGAGCAGGATTTCACAGTACAAGGTAGTTTTGAAGAGAATACAGAGGACTCAATTTCTTTTACTGCAACTGTGAAACAATCTCATCAGTACACAAAACCCGGAACCTATTTTGCTGTTGTCAGGGTTAAATCAAATCGTTGCGGTAATAAAACTGACATCTTTACACAGGTAAAAAATATCTGCAGAGCCAGAGTTGTAGTGGAATAAAAAATTGCGGTATCTCTAGATTGGGATACCGCAATTTTTTACCAAGATAACGTTAATAAACATAATTAATGTAAGGACTGGCTTCGAAATTCAACAGGTGTCATACCTGTAATTTTCTTAAAAACTGTATGGAAGTAGTTTTGTGATGAAAAGCCCAGTTGAGTTGATACTTGAATGATGGGCATTTGTGTTGTTGCTAATAAACGCTTACATTCCTTGATCTTGAGCTCATGAATATAATCTGTTATTGTTTGTCCAGTTTCCTTCTTGAAGTGAGCACATAGATAAGTACAATTCATGTTCAGATGTTCTGAAATTAGGGTGGGAGTTATCTTCTCGTAAATATGAGCATTAATATCCTTACTTATTTTACTTACTAATTGAGAATTCGAAGATAAGGAACGCACCTTTGATACTCTGCGAGCAAAATCCAGGAACATTTGCTTAAGAAAAAGGAAAATGTCCGTATAATTATCGAATTTCTCAATTTGATTAATATAATTCGTAGTTAAAGCCATTGCAGTATCGTAATCCAAACCACCTCTGATAGCCGATCTGGATGCCAGGGCTGTCGAAAAGATAAAGATAGTTTTGAAGGAACGAATTACGCTGTCTGTAACCTTTGGAACACCATCACTGGACTGCCCGGTAAAATCGACCATAATTTTCTCAAGGGAACTCAGACGGCCATATTCGATACAGGAAAGAATCTCCGTTTCAATAGAATCATCAATATGGTCAATAAAGCTAGGTGCTGTTTCATAGATTGGTATATCTGAGGTGCTCTCCTGATAGGGTATATTAACTAACTCAGTCTGTTCTCTCTGATTCAGGGAGTAATCTAATAATTTAAGGCAACCCTGAAACCGTTGAATATCATATTGAGGGATCATTCGCAGCCAAAGCATAAAATCATTTAAGCGTTCCACTGGTTGACGAAAGCGTGAAAGAATACTCTGTGCCTGCTTACGTGAGCATTCAGAGGATAAGACAGGCCCAAGAATTACATATTTTGTCGATTCTGATATACGAATTAGTCCACAGAATAGATACTCCGGGGAGTAGGTATAGCATAGTTCCTGACCTGATTCTAGCGCAGCTTCAAGAATAATATTTGCCGGATTGGGTTTGAATAAATCAATATCATAAGCCGCAATCTGACTTTTGACATCATAAAGCTGTAAAGGAATCTTAGTAGCTTCATAGAACTTTTTTATTGTAAGTTCAATATCCATAGACAAGCAAGCTCCTTATCGTTTGACATTTTGGTGATTGTAATTGATATATAAATTAACAATTTAACAGCATACGCAACGAAATAGATTATAGCAAAATAAAAGATAATTACATGATATGTTTACAATAAATAATATATATTTACGAAGATAGCTTACGATATTCCCTTGGCGACATTTTTATCATCTTCTTAAATAGGTTATTAAAAAACTTTAAATCAGCATATCCAACTGATTCAGCGATATCTGCAACTGACATATCACTTCCCGCCAGTAGCTCACAGCTCTTTTCAATGCGCACCTTCTGAAGGTAATCACTAACTGTAAATCCAGTTTCCTGCTTAAATTTTCTGCTGATATACTGGGAGCTATAGTGATGCAGTTCACAGAATTTCGATAATAAGGACTGCGTGGGATAGTTACTGTTAATGTATTGAATTACTTCCAGGATGGTATCATTTTTTGTAATTAAATTACGATCTACTAAATTACGCATGGTCAAAATTAAAATTTCTAACAGTCTGCTACGAAAAATCTTAGCATATCCTACTTGCTTTTCCTCATATTCCCTCATCATTCCGGTTAAAAGCTGTAGGATTCGTCCATCATCGTCGTGAAAGATTCGGTTTGCAGGAGTTTTTCCAAGATATAACTTGTAATAGCGAAGCAGACACACGTGTAGAAGTTCTTCAAAGGAACAGCAACCCTTTAACGTATCATCGATTATTTCTGGGAGAAAGAGACAATTGATGATTGTGAGATCCTTGCTTTGAGCATAACAATGAACACTTCCATAATCTACAATAAAATAGTCTCCTAATCCCAAGGAACCACTGTCTCCATTTAAGGTATGAAGGGTTGACCCACCGATGACATATACCAACTCAAAGAAATTATGATCGTGGGTTGCCACATCATCCTGGTAATAAGTCTTTATTACAAATTTATCTGCATTATTTAGTGTAGCCTCTTTTAGTTCAATGGTGTATTCGTAACTCATAAAAGATAAATTGCCCCCCTATTTTAGTGAAAATCAGGTGTTTATATATATCATAAAATTTGATACGATAAAAGTCAATCATATTAGCAAAATGGAGGTATTAATTATGAATTGGCAGGCGAAATGGATTAAACCATCCCAGGAACTTGGAGATGTTTGTCCCTTATTTTCAAAAAACTTTTCTGTAAAAGGAACGGTAAAGGAAGCGAAGCTGTATATTACGGCACTGGGTGTTTACGAAGCAGAACTAAACGGTAAAAGGGTGGGAGATTATATCCTTGCTCCAGGATGGACTAGTTATCATAAGAGACTGCAGTATCAAGAATATGATGTAACAGAACAGATAAAGGATGATAATCAGCTGATTGTAACGGTTGGTAAAGGCTGGTATCGAAGCCGTTTGGTCGGCTGGGAAGCATCTGAGATTCAACAGGAGCTGCAAAAAAATCCGGCTGGGTTACTGGCGCAATTAGAAATCGCGTATGAGGATGGGACTGTTGATACGATTATTACGGATACGACATGGAGCTTTGGCAAAAGTAAAGTTCAGTTTTCGGAAATATACGATGGAGAAACCTATGATGCATCAGATGTAGTCAAAGAAGATCAAAGCTTAGCGAGTCAAAGTGAAGATGTACATACCTTCGAGGGTCCCTTCCAGACTTTGATTCCACAGCAAGGAGAAGAGATCCTGGAACAGGAACGAGTTCATGGAGCAAGTTTGTTCCGTACTCCCAAAGGGGAGGTTGTGATAGATTTTGGGCAGGAAGTTACCGGATATGTTGAAATAGAAGTAGACGCAAAAAACGGTGAAGAAGTTCAGCTGTCCCATGCCGAGGTTTTGGATAAGGAGGGGAATTTTTATACTGAAAATTACCGCAGTGCTAAGGCGAAGTATCGTTATATCTGCAAGGATGGCAAACAGACCTATAAACCAAAGTTAACCTTTTATGGATTCCGCTACATACGAATTGACCAGTTTCCCGGAGGCGTGGACGTTGCTGACCTTAAGAATTTTACTGCTATTGTTGTATATTCCAATATCAGACGTACCGGTTATTTGAACTGTTCCAATTCGAAACTAAATCAACTCTTTGATAATGTAATATGGGGACAGAAGGGTAACTTTCTTGACGTACCGACAGATTGTCCACAACGTGATGAGCGACTGGGCTGGACTGGGGATGCACAAGTATTTGTTAAAACTGCTACATTAAATTATAATGTAGAAAAATTTTTCACCAAGTGGTTAGCTGATCTGGCTGCTGACCAGGGAGAGGATGGCCGTGTAGGGCATGTAATTCCTGATTTATTAGGTGGTGATAGCAGTGCAGCCTGGGCTGATGCTTCCACGATCTGTCCTTGGGAAATTTATTTGGCATATGGCAATCCACAGATCCTTTCAGATCAATTTGATAGCATGAAGAAGTGGGTGAATTATATCACTGCGAATACAAAGGATAACTATCTGTGGACTGGGGGACAGCATTTTGGAGACTGGTTAGGCCTGGATGCAACTTCCGGGAGCTATAAGGGCTCTACCAGAGAAGATTTTATTGCTACAGCCTTTTATGCGTATTCTACCTCACTAGTGATCAAGGCCGGTAAGGTATTAGGAAAAGATATTTCGGAATATGAAGCTTTGTATGACTCCATTGTAGCCGCTTTTCAAAAGACATATCCTAAATATGAAACTCAGACGGAATGTGTTCTTGCTGCACATTTTAAATTAGCTCCAAATTGTCAGGCAGCAGCAGACCAGCTTGCATTAATGGTGAAGGAATGCGGCATTCAGCTGAAAACCGGATTTGTTGGAACACCATATCTGCTCCATGTACTAAGTGATTATGGTTATGCTGACTTAGCTTACTCCTTATTGCTTCGTGAAAGCTATCCTTCCTGGCTGTATCCGATTACTAAGGGTGCAACTACAATCTGGGAGCATTGGGATGGTATTATGGAGAACGGTGATTTCTGGAGTGCAGATATGAACTCTTATAATCATTACGCTTATGGTGCAGTAGCCGACTGGGTATACGGTGTAGCTGCAGGTATCAAACCAATGGAAGAATTACCAGGCTATGAAAAGGTAATAATCGCACCAAATCCGGATAAGCGCTTAGACTGGTTAAAGGCTTCGCTGGAGACAAAGCATGGTCTGATCCGCTCCGAGTGGAAAAAGGTATCCGACCAATGGCGGTACGAAATTGAAACTCCTGTGAACACATACGTTACAATTGCCGGTCAGTCCCATGAAGTAACAAAAGGAATTCACACCTTTTTTAGCAAGATATGATGGCTTAGTAAAAAAGGTCTAAAGCAGATTCAGTAATGGTATAGGTTCGTTTTAGATATTATCAAGTTTCGAATTAATATCGAAAAAATTGCGATGTAAATTTATAATAATAGCAAGTTGGATGGGTTACCATTAGGTGACCCTTCTTTTAAATGTCAGGATTTTGTGAGTCTACAATCATAACATCGTTTGTTCCTTCTTTCAGAAAAATATAGTTATATAAAACAAAATATGCTTATAAAGTAAAATGTCGATATGACATACTATGGTATCGATATGCAGTATGGACTTTATACAAAAATTCCGTCAGACATTCAGGAGTACTGCATTAAACTGCAGGATAATTAGAACACAAAGAAAGTAGGAAGATATTAATGAATTCAAAAGAAAAACAAATTATATTTCCGAAAGAATTTATCTTTGGAACAGCTACCAGCGCAGCACAGCTGGAGGGTGCTGCATTTGAAGACGGCAGGGGAATGTCAATCTGGGATGCCTTTGCAAGGATTCCAGGAAATATTACGGATAATACGATCCCGGATGTGACCTGTGATCTGTATCATCGGTATAAGGAAGACCTAAAATTAGCCAAGCAAATGAACATACAATCCTTCCGTTTCTCCTTCTCCTGGTCGAGAATTTTGCCAGAGGGAGTTGGCAAGGTTAATCAGAAGGGGCTGGATTTTTATAAAAGAATGATTGATGAGATGCACAGGCTTGATATAGTGCCAAATGCGACAATCTATCACTGGGATCTGCCCTATGAGCTGGAACGCCGTGGAGGATGGCTAAATCGTGAGGTAGTTAATTGGTATGGCGAATATGCTTCATTATTATTTCGTGAATTCGGAGATTGCGTTCCACTTTGGGCAACTTTAAATGAACCAATTGCTACTTACGTTGGATATGCTCTTGGAATTATGGCACCCGGCAGAAAGGGCGAAGCCTTCGGCAGGCAAGCAAACCACAATATACTATTGGCACATGGCGAAGGAGTAAAAAGATTTCGCCAGGAAGGAATCGCTGACAGTCAAATTGGAATTGTAGTAGATATCTGGAATCACCATCCATTTCGAGGGGATCACCCGGAGGATATCAGATTGGCTAAATTAGAGAATGAAAAGACCTATCTTTCCTATCTAAACCCAATTTTTCGGGGCTGCTATTCTGATGCATTATTAGAGTATATGGAAAAGAATAATTGCATGCCGGATATTCGTGAGGGTGATTTGAAGCGAATCAAGGAACCAGTGGATTTCTTTGGACTAAACTGCTATAACCGGGTACTTGATTGTGCTGAGCCAGGATTAATGGAAACAGAGAAAAAGTACAATGCCGGCGGTACCTTTATGGATAATGGGACGGAATATTATCCGAAGGCAGTATATGATGCTCTGCACATTCTAACAGATGACTATAAAATTAATATTCCTATCTATATTACGGAAAATGGCACCTATAATTGTGAGGAAGAGATGACACGGGAAGGAAAAATCCATGATTCCACGAGAATTCAATACATCAAGGGCTTTCTGACCTGGATTCAAAAAGCCATAGAAGAGGGTATCGATGTCAGAGGTTATTATGCATGGTCATTGATTGATAATTGGGAGTGGAGCGGCGGTTATACCTACCGCTTTGGTTTAGTACATACGGATTTCGAGACACAGGAGCGTATCTGGAAGGATAGCGCTTATTGGTATAAGAAAATAATAGCCGAACATGGGTTTCCATTGGATACTTTGTAAAATATCCGCTGCTCTCTTGTAACATCAACTAAGATATAATTAAGATAACTTTAAGAGGATGTAAAAAATGAAATTAGGATTCAGAATGAATGAAATATATTTTAACAATAGACCTTTAATGAATGAGGATTATGAGGAGAGCAGAAAATATTTTATTTACGAAGGCTGTACAGCGGTGGGAATTAATTCCTTGACCAGTGGTGCCATATTGGCTGGCTTTGTAAGTTATATGGGGGCTTCGGATGAAATTAACGGAATCATTGGAGCAATCCCTGCGGCTACAGGTATCATTCAGTTATTTTCCTCCCTGGTATTTGAAAAGCTGGAGAACAGAAAGCTATTGGTCGTCTTTAGCAGTTTTGTCTTTCGTTTTCTCCTTTCAGCTATGTTTTTAATACCTATGTTAGCTTCTGATAAGATAACGAGATTGACCATATTAGTCATTGTCTATGTGATAGTCTATTTAACATCATCCTTTATCAATCCACCCGCATCAAACTGGCTAGTTGACCTGACACCGGCAAAGATACGCGGAGCCTATTTCGCCAGGAGGGATGCTATCTCATTGGGATTTCTTACAATACTAACAGTCTTTATGGGAATGGTGCTGGATAAATTTGAAGAGCTGCATTATGAATATGGGGGGTTTTTAGTAATTGGTGCCATAGTATTTGCGATGACACTATTAGATGCCTTTTATCTTATAAATATACGAGAACCAAAGGAAAATAGAAAGCCAGTCACAGTTCGGGTCAAGGATGCAATTTTAAAGCCGATCCAAAATAAAAAGTATCGAAAAGTAATTTATCTATATTTGCTTTGGAACATTGGGCTCCAAATCGGAGCACCTTATTTCTCCATATATTTAGTTACCGGGCTCGAGCTGAGCTACACCTATATTATGGTAATGGGTATTGTATCCTCCGTCGTCCGTGTTTTTGCAGCAAAATTCTGGGGGAGAATGGCTGATTCCAGATCCTGGGCTTTTACAACGAAGGTGTCAATTGCAATTCTTGCCATAGGGCATTTCGGCTGGATATTGATGGACCAGCAAACAGTGTGGCTTGTATATCCGATACTCAGTATCCTTGGTGGAATCGCCTGGTCTGGTATTAATTTATCCTTATTCAGTATTCAGTTTGTAATGGCTCCGGAAGAAGGACGGACAATGTACCTCGGGACAGGAGCAGCATTTGGAGGGGTAGCTGGCTTTCTAAGTACCTTAATCGGGTCTGTAATCATTAACCAATCAAAAAGTCTGTCGTTTCAAATGGCGGGAATTGAACTTTGCAATATGCATATTGTATTTGTGCTTTCCGGGATTATCCTATTTTTCACGGCATTATATGTCCATTTCAAAATACCGGCTCCAGGGATAGCGACTGCTTCAATAGAATAAACAAGGAAAGGCAGTAATATCTAATGGAATAAGCATAAAAAGTAAAAGAGGAAATGAAATAAAAATTAAGGTATTGACAAAGGAAATTTTAATTGTTAGAATAAGAAAAATTAATGAAGGCAATCAATACCAACTTTCATTACATAAACAATCTAAAGGCAATGAAAAGAAGTAGTACATATGAATGATATTTCAGAGAGAAGATGGTTGGTGCGAATCTTTATGGAGTTTATATGGAAGCAGTCTTGGAGCTTTGAACCGAACGGATACTTATTATAACCCTAGTAGGCTTCAACGTATTCCCACGTTACAGGGAAGCAGTATGAATGTACTGACAGAGTGCAGAGAGAGATCTCTGAATTTAGGTGGTAACACGGATTGATATATTCGCCCTAAACGTTTGAAATAACGTTTAGGGCTTTTTTTTATTCTTCTGTTACATAGGCTCTGTCAACAAGTTGTATCGAGTGTTGATACGTTTGTTATGGATTTAAGAAAATTAATGCTAAGACGAAAAAGCGGATCTGAAAGGAGTTTTTTATGAGAGAATTAGTAAAATCATCGAAGCTTGACAATGTGTGTTATGACATCAGGGGACCGGTTATGGATGAAGCCAATAAAATGATTTCGGCTGGTATGAATGTGTTAAAACTGAATATTGGAAATCCTGCGCCCTTTGGCTTTCGAGCTCCGGCGGAAGTGATCCAGATTATGTCAGAGCAGTTGACAGAGACGGAAGGTTATTCTGATTCCAAGGGAATCAAGTCTGCAAGAATTGCAATTGCAGAATATTGTAAGCAAAAAAATATTCCAAATGTAACAATTGATGATATCTATACCGGAAATGGTGTGAGTGAATTGATCACATTATCCATGCAGGCCTTACTTAATCCAGGGGACGAAATCCTGGTTCCAGCTCCCGATTATCCTCTTTGGACAGCTTCGGTAACCCTGGCAGGTGGTACTGCAATCCATTATATCTGTGATGAAGAAGCAGAGTGGTATCCGGATATTGAGGATATAAAAAAGAAAATAACCCCTAATACAAAGGGAATTGTAATCATTAATCCAAATAATCCGACAGGAGCGCTTTATCCAAAGGAGTTACTGGAGGAAATCGTAGAACTGGCAAGACAGAATCACTTAATTTTATTTGCCGATGAGATATATGATCGTTTGGTAATGGACGGACACGAACATGTTGCAGTTGCTTCTTTGGCTCCTGATTTGTTGACCGTTAGCTTTAACGGGTTGTCAAAATCACACTTGATTGCTGGTTACCGCTGTGGTTGGATGTGCCTGTGCGGCGATAAATCCTATGCTAAGGGCTATATTGAAGGAATCAATTTGCTTTCCTCCATGCGCTTATGTTCCAACGTACCAGCGCAGTCATTAATTGAAGTAGCATTAAGGCATACAAAGGAGACAAAACAGCTGCTGGTAAAGGGCGGACGTGTCTATGAGCAGAGAGAATTCATTTACAATGCATTAAATGAGATTCCGGGAATCAGTGCTGTAAAACCCAAAGCAGCCTTTTATATCTTCCCTAAAATTGATACGAAGAAATTCAATATACAAAGTGATGAAAAGCTGGTTTTGGATTTCCTCAAAGACAAAAAGATTCTATTAACCCATGGGGGAGGTTTCCATTGGGAGCAGCCGGATCATTTCCGTATCGTTTATCTGCCGGAAATAGAGCAGCTTAAGGTGGCTGCTGATTCACTGAAGGATTTCTTGACTTACTACATACAATAAGGTTTTATATTTGTAATTTACGTGATACGTACATAAACAAATATGGAAAAGTGAAAATTATAATGCTATTATAAGGTAATATATAATTCTGAGTAGTGGTCGAAGATCTGTCCACTACTCTTTTTTGTGCCAAAAGGAGGACTCAATAACAGAGTGATTACCTAACTTGGACTCGTTAAAATTATGTAGATTATGGGATTAAATTTCGGTATGGATTGACATCCTCACTAGATTAAATCTATACTGATAGGTAGAATTAATGATACATGAATCTAGGGGGATGAACATTATGGAATATGCAAAAATTAGATGGGTAGAAAATCCGGTTTCACGCATTATATTTGGAGCTGCAACACAGCAAATGTGGAGAGGAGGGGATGCCGCGGAAGCTCTGGATGCAGCATTTCAAGCAGGAATCAACACCTTTGATACGGCAAGAGGCTATGGAGGAAGTGAAGCCTCCTTAGGAAACTGGGTAAATAAAAGAGAGAACCGGGATAAGATTAATATCATAACCAAGGGATGTATGATAGATGGGACTGATATAAAGATCACGCCGGGATTAATCAAGAAAGAATTATCGGAGTCACTAGAGAATCTAAAGATGTCTAAGGTAGACATATATTTTCTTCATAAGGATGATAAATCTTCTGAGGTTGACGCTATCCTTGAGACCCTGAATGAGTTACAGGCAGCTGGGAAAATTGGTATCTTTGGGGCATCTAATTGGAGAAAGGAAAGAATGGAGGAGGCAGGAGAATATGCTTATAAGAAAGGCTTAAACAGCTTTACGATCGCTCAGCAATGCTATAGTTATTTGGAACAGATTGAGGATCCCTTTGATAGTGTCTGCCTGGCGGGAGATAGGAACAAGGAAGAAAGAGAATGGTATATCAAGTATCAAATACCGGTGTTTGCATACTCCGCTCTAGCACGAGGGTTTTTATCAGGGAGAGTGAAGTCGACGGATTCCATTGATAAAGTAAAATCTATGTTTGCCGAAGGTTTTATCAAAGAATATTACCATCCTCAAAATATGGTACGGCTTTCAAGATTAGAGCAAATGGCTGAGAAAAAGAGGCTCACAGTTGCAGAGTTAGCCTTGATTTATCTATTTCATGCCCCCTTTGATGTATTTGCCATCACAAGTCCTTCTGCAAAACATGCTTCCACAACCGCAAATACAGTTGAAATTAAGCTATCGGAGCAGGAATACCTGTGGCTGGATAAAGGGATTGAATAATAGTAATTCTAAAACAAGATAATTCATCTTTACTTATAAAATAAAAAAGGAAGGTGTCATATGCTAACAAAAAATTTTAGTTTTCAATCAGGTGACGGTTCAACTATTTTCGTATATCAATGGAGTCCTGATCCGGATACAAAGGTAAAGGGCATTGTTCAAATAGCACATGGTATGGCAGAGACGGCAGCCAGATATGAACGATTTGCCAGTGTACTAACAAAGAATGGATACCTGGTGTACGCTAATGATCACCGCGGGCATGGTAAAACTGCTGGAAGTCTTGAAAATGTTGGGTATCTTGCTGATGAAGATGGTTTTGATTGGTTAGTTAAGGATATGCATCAATTAACAGGTTTGATAAAAAAGGAAAACCCTAGCTATCCAGTATTTTTGTTTGGACACAGTATGGGCTCCTTTGCAACCCAAAGATACATCATGTTATATGGTAAGGAGTTAAAAGGAACGATTCTTTCAGGCTCCAATGGCAGTGCAACCTTATTGCATAACTTAGGTTTTATTGTTTCAGGTTTTGAGGTGAAGAAAAATGGCAGAAAAGAGAAAAGTATAAGAATGAATCATCTTTCCTTCGGAACCTTTAATCAAGCATTTAAACCAAACCGCACGGAATATGATTGGCTGAGTAGGGATAATGCTGAAGTTGATAAGTATATTAGTGATCCCTATTGTGGAGGGGTTTTTACCGCTGGCTTCTTCTATGATTTCATGAAAGGCTTGAAGACACTTGATAAGCGAAAGAATGTAGAGTTAGTCCCTACAAATCTACCAATTTATATTTTTTCAGGAGAAAAGGATCCTGTTGGAGGAGCCGGTAAAGGCGTTAAAAAGTTATATGATACTTATAAAAAGCGCGGTATCTCCGATATTTCTATGAAGCTATATCCGGATGGCCGACATGAAATGCTAAATGAACTGAACCGGGATGAGGTTATGCTGGATGTGGTTAAGTGGCTGGATTCTAAAATAGGTTAAGTACTGAGCTATTCCCAGATATATAGATTATCCGATATATTGATATTATGAGATATGTATGGCATTATCAGATGTATATGGCATTATCAGATGAATATGACATTATCAGATGAATATGGCATTATCAGATGAATATGACATTATCAGATATATAGCATTATCAAATATATAGCATTATCAGATATATATAGTAATATCAGATATATAGTAATATCAGATATATAGCATTATCAGATTTATATAGCTAATCAGATCCATATGGTATTATTATATTTATATTAGATTGTATTTAAAATATAAGTTGAAAGAGGATAGACAATTGATTAACCGTATCGTAAAACAGATCAGTAAGGACTATAAAAATATATTAATTATCAGCGTTATTTCAATTGGTATCGGGATATTAGTAGGAGCCATTGATGCAGTCTTTGGCAGAGTATTATTAGCAATCACAGATTTTCGTATCCAGCATTTTCAATGGCTCATTATATTCCTTCCCTTAATCGGTGTATTAATTGTCTATACCTATCAAAAATTCGGTAAAAACAGCGCAAAAGGAATGTCCCTTATTTTTGCTGTTGGCTTTGAAGAAGAGAATGTTATTCCAAAGCGATTAATCCCGCTTGTGATGGTAAGTACCTGGTTGACCCATCTATTCGGCGGAAGTGCCGGAAGAGAAGGAGTAGCGGTACAGATCGGAGGAGCTTTATCTCATAATATTGGACGAAAAGTAGGACTTAAGGATAGCTCGAAGATATTTCTCATAACTGGTATGGCAGCCGGCTTTGCTGGGCTATTCCAGACCCCTTTGGCAGCAATCTTCTTCGCGATGGAGGTGTTGGTGGTTGGTTCCATTGAGTATGGAGCACTTTTTCCTTCTATTGTGGCTTCCTTTGTTGCAAGCTATACAGCTCATTTTCTTGGACTTGAAAAGTTTCGAGTACAGCTGAACAGCTCCGCTCTTTTATCATTGTCACTTGTGTTTCAATTGACTTTCTTAGGACTTATTTTTGGTATTGTTGGCGGAGGCTTTGCACATATTCTCAGCTTTTGTAAGACCCATTTTAATAATCGATTTCGTAATCCAATCTTAAAAATTTTTATAGTAGGATGTGTATTAAGTGCGTTGCTTTTTCTCGTTCATCAAGGTAGATATTCCGGTTTAGGTACTAATTTAATTCAAAACAGCTTCTCTGAATTAGAGATCTATTGGTACGACTGGCTTTTGAAAGTGGTTTTCACAATTGTGACGTTAGCTATAGGGTATCAGGGGGGAGAAGTAACACCCCTATTTTCCATAGGTGCCACGTTAGGTGTAGTCCTGGCAGGATTATTAGGACTGCCGGTGCCCTTCGTAGCGGCACTAGGTTACGCTGCGGTTTTTGGAAGCGCTACCAATACCATACTTGCTCCAATTTTTATTGGTGTAGAGGTATTTGGATATGAATATCTGCCATATTTCTTTGTGGTTTGCGCCATTGCTTATGTATTTAACGGAAATAAATCCATCTACGCAGCACAGAAAATCAGGAAATGAATTTGATTTTTGAATCCTTAGCTTAATGATAAAGAAAATTGGGTCAGTTATATTATGAGTTTAAATAGTTATCTCGTTAACAGTACTTTAACATTCAAAAGGTATGGTAGAGAGGAAGTATTAGAAGCGGGAGGTTACAGAGTATGAACAACATTTTAGTTCTTGAAGATGATACGAAGCTTAATTATATTGTTTGTTCATTTTTAAATGATAACGGATACCATGCGATTAGCTGCAAAAATGCAGAGGAGGCATTTGATAAGTTGGTGGAGGAACCGGTGTAGTCTTTACAAGGTACTAATAGGTTTAGGCTATCAATTTATTTAATAAATTGATTTGTTCTGCCCATTTTATATGCAAGCTGAATCATATCCTTTTCTTCTTCACTTAAGCTCCGGCGATACATTTTCTCAAATTGCTGCAAAAGTTTTTCAAAATCAATTACCTTTTTCGGTTGTCTTGGGCGGAAAGAAACAGAATCTGGGCTGTAATGCTTCGGCTGGATTGCTGAACTATTAATTTTTTTTAATATTTCTGTTGTATAAAAGGCATCATAAAAAGCATTATGGAACTGATAGGGTGTTACGATGTTAAGCTCTTCAACAGCAGCCTTCAGATTTAATAGCTTTTTATTTGAGATATTTAAGTAGGTTGAAACGTAGGGCTGAAGGTTAATAAACATATCAGGTATCTGCTTTTTGTCTAGTTTATGAAATCTAACATTACGATGTAATTCTTTCATGTCAGACGTTCCCCAGACACAGAAAATAGAATCCTCTTCACCGATAAAGTCAATATAATCATTGAAAACCTTGGGAAATGTGGATTCTGATAATAATTGCTCTGTACGGATGCCGGTTAAATCAGTGACAAAGGTGCTAACCTGCATATAGATAGCTGGCTTAATATATCTGTTAAAAGTAGCAAGCGTTTGAAAAGCGGAATCTGTTTTGATCGCTCCAATCTGTATAATCTCATAGGGACAAAGGTTCACAGTTTCATCAGGTAAACATAATGATGGAAGATCTTGATTAAATTCTAAGTCAAATACAATATAGTGCATGTTCATACTCCTGAAGAAAGATTTTCAATTATTATTGCTTTAACAGTACTATTTTATTAAGGAGTATTAAAATCAATTGATCTAGACTCTAATGTTAGCTAAGTCCCTGAATTCTTTACAGAGTTCAGGGACTTCAGTGTTAAAGTTAGATTAAGTGTTTAAGAGCAGTTTCACAGAAGTATTATGATTCACTGATCCATCACTTTATTTCAATGTCCTCTACAACCATACCATTCCAATACAGTTTAACATGATCCCCTTCACTCACAATATGATTCTTATTATAAAATAGCATGATACCGGTATTTGTATGCTTACGCATCTTTGATTTTATGACACCGAATTTTGTAACATGCATTAATACCAGCTTTTGATTCGCTGAAGTTAGTAAATAAGGCTTCGATTTAGAATCTATTTTGTCTGGGCGTGATAACCAATAGCGAAGATCAATAAAATTTTTGGCACCACTAAAATTAGCTTTGGTTACTTGTATTTTAGGACGAACAAATCGATAAGTTATTAAATACCATAGTTTTGTGAAATTTCTTTTCATATTGAGTTAGGCTCCCTTCAATAACTAACTGCTTTATTTCAAAATGATAGAAACTCTTTCGAGCATAATTTAGTTAGCCTATTAATAGTTCGTATGACAGGAAGGAGCATCTGTTTGTATCATAGTTAATTGACCACCTGGGTAGTTGCTAAAAGCAGGAGTTTCCAAGGTGTTTGTATTAGTAACTTTATAATCATCATGATTATGCATTGGATAAAATTGCGGAAAAAATTCATGATTTTCACATAGGTTAACATAATTTACTGTTTGAGTGTTATTACAGGAGACAGGCTGTGTAGGGATATCTGCTATAAATGCTGGATCTAGTTGAGACATTTGCTCACATAAGGAAGGTATCATATCTTGCCCATGAAAGATATACTTTCCATATACGGGCTCTTTATTGTCAGCGGTCAGTAATAAGTCATGTGTTTCACCAGAGCCTATGGTTTCAGTGAATCCCATATTCATCATTTCATGATCCATACTCATTGTTTCACTATGGTGCATATACTTTGACATCTCGTTAAATTTTTGAGCAATGCTTAAAAAAGGACTCGGATGAGCATCCTTTCCGATCACCGTAAAATGCCAACCGTGAATATGCCATGGCACAACAGCATAGCCCATGTTAATCATACGAAGTAAAAATTTTTCATCTGTTCTAACATGAACATAAGATTCATAATTAATCTGAGTAAGGTTTGGATTACTGCCTTCTGGAGGAGTTTGTGGGTGAGGAAGTAGTGTATCCGGAAATGCACGGCCATTAACCAACCAGAAGTTGGGTTTAAAATCTGAGGCATTAAAGGCTATTCCGGTTTCAAATGCGGTTTGTACTACTTGATGCCATTTTAAATCCAAGTCAGATAAAAGCATGACATACTCTTTGTCAAAATAAGTCTGTATATTATTATAAGCGAAATGTCTATGGCTTGAATAACGTGGTATCATTTCCTGAATCTCACCTTTATAACGCCAATAGCCACAAGGATCCATTTTGATCGAAGCAGCCTCGAGGCTTTTAACGGAAGGATAGATAACAAGAGCTCCATACATCCCCATCTGAACATGCTCACTTGCCTCAACATGACAGTGATACATATAGGTACCGGGATGCTCAGGCATAAAATAATAAGTGGCGGTAGGTGGGAGCTCATTTGGCCCCATCCACATTGGAACAGAAAATGAGGTCTCAGGAAATCCATCGATTTGAGTTGCAACATGTGCACCATGTAAATGGATAGTGTGAGGATCCGCTAACTGTGAAACCGGCATTCCAAGATTGATTAGAGTAACATATAAGTGATCACCCTGATCAGCCCAAAGGATTGGAGACGGAATTGTTGCGGTTGATTGCATAGCCCATAAATGCTGCCAATTACATGGATCTTTCCAGTTTAACGACTGATCTTCAAAGGTAAGATTACCATTTTCTATTACTTGATAAAGCCCCCCGACAAACCCAAAGACATAAGTGTTTTGTAAGGTATCCGGTGAAGGGCATAAATCTTTCGTGGTAGGTAATTCTATAAAACCATCTGTGGCTAGCAAGACATAATGTCTAATTGCCATATTCATCACCATTCTTTATTAAAAGTAAGTTAGTTCCTAACTCCTAATATAGTATATGATGTCGCATTTTAAGTGTTCGGATTATAATATGAGAAATAATGTCGATAGGATAAATCCATTCATCGATGAGAAATATGACATCATTTATGAAGCCTGTGAAAAAGCCAGCCAATTGCTGTACTAGCCTTTAGCAACAGGGATCAAAAAGAACATCAGCCTGTGGAGTAACGCCGAGAATCGTTTCAATCTCAAAATGTGAATGAATGATTAGCCAGGTTAGAGGAGTAAAATACATGATATTCCATATGGCCAGACCATTTAAATTATATTGCGTTACTAAGTTTATAAGAGCTTGAATGGATCTTGCATCCTTATACCACACAAGATGGTCTACACCGGAATTATTATAGTAAAAATGAGGTGTTTGGGTAGACTCATCATAAGTAATAATAGCACCATGTTGATTCGCTAAGTTCATTGCATCCATATTCTTCATGGCACTTCCATGAGTTTTACCATCAATATAGGGAAGCTCCCAGTCGTAGGCTATTACAGTTAGTCCAATGAATATTTTTTCCGGGGGAATTTGAGTAACAATGTAATCCAGTTTCTCCCGAAGATATTCTACCGTAGTTTTTGCTACAGTTGATATGAAAGCACCGGGCCATTGATAGGATAATAGTATAACATAGTTGGCTACTTCACCGATTACCTTTAAGTAAGTTGTATTATTGAAGACTTCTGAACTGTTCTCATAGGTAGAGGGTATCAGGGTAACAAAGGTTTCATGACCCAATTTATTTAATTTCTCCGTTAGAATAGCTATAAAATTAATGTAGAAAGGTAAATCCTCATTATAAAAGGATTGAAAGCCTAAGTTTACTCCATGGAATCCTTTTGTAATTACTAAATTTAATATTTTGCTGACTAGTTTTTTCTGAGTCTGTGGATTAGAGAAAATAGCATGATTTATATCGGGATTACCTTTGCCATGTACAGGCAAAGAAGAAATCATCATAATGGGAGCAACTCCATAGGCTTTTGCTAACTCTAATATTCTTGAGTCATGTACATCATATATATCCCCTTCCGGAGTGATACTATAATTAATAATTGATAAATAGGTAAGATAAGGTAAGGCTTTCTTCAAAAGGGAAAGACTAATATGAGAGAAGGCATAACCAATAACTTTTATTTTTCGATCCTGCTTAAAATGAATGGCCAGTTCATCCCCGACATATAAGAATTCTCGTTCAGTTAGAAAGGGATTGCTTCGTATTATTTGAAGAAGAGATACCTCGTGAGCATCCGCAATGACTGCGAGAGTATCATTTTCTTTCACCTGATAAGTTTTTGAGGGAGTGGTGATAATTAAGCTATGACCAGGATTTGTTTGATAATATGGAGGTAGATGATTATCCCGCAAAAGTTTATGTACAGGAATCTGATACATTTTGGCTATTTGTTGGAGGGACTCATCAGGCTGAACAGTATGGATGATCATTTAACAACCTCAATAGTACTAATTAATAATTATATATGTCCTTAGCTTTGAAATAGACTAAACTTAAAATTTATTAAAGCACATGAATGGGTTATTTTAACAAGTGATATTATAAATTGATTAGATATTGGATGGTAGAATGAGATAAGGATACAGAATAATATTATGTAAACTATTTTGATTGTAAAGAAAAGCCCTAGCAGGCAAGTAGTTCAGCTGTTTCTGCTAGGACTCTCTTTGTAATTATCTTATTTGGAAAAACGTTAATAACAGTGGATATTTAAAGCCTAATCTCAAACTCAAATTTTTAACCGAAAGGAAGGCCACTTAGTCATTAGATTTACAAACTTTAGCAAGAGCCGTTAAACATGGAAAGAATTAAGATCAGTGGTAAAATACCTCCTAAACCGTTGCCACAGCCACAGGAATCATTTCTTCCTCCACAACCGCAATTATCATTTCCGAACAAACCACCTAAAAAATTATTATCTCCGCCGCATAAGCAAAGCAGTAAAAGGATCATTATCATTGGATTCATACCACTTTCTTTAGAATCACATCCACATGACAAAGCTGATAAAAGATTATTCATACTAGAACCTCCGAGAAGTTTTATATAGTTTATCATATGATTTACTGGCAAGACACTTTCTTGTTTCATGTGACTAAGTCACCCTGACAGACAATCGGGAAAAATCTACTTTTTTAACTTCTATACAAAAAATGTGAAATATGTAATAATGACCATAAGAGGATAAAAAGGATTGATTTCTATGAGTGAATTGCTGAGAAATAGGATAAGATCGAAACTGGGAGAAATAATAAGGCTGGTATATCATATGCCGGAAAGATTAAACTATGTGATCTGGAGGGTAATATGATGATTCAATTTATAATGCAGATGGATCAAACAATACTATATTGGTTGCAAGAGAATATAAGAAGTCCCTTTCTTACACCAATCTTCATCTTTATTACGAGACTGGGAAATAGCGCTTTTATCTGGCTATTTACGGCTTTAGTTCTTCTGGGTGTGAAGAAATACCGGCATTCTGGAGTAGCTCTTCTCTTATCCATTATTATATCCTCCATTTTAGTGGATGAAATTTTGAAGAATATTTTTTGCCGAACCCGGCCTTTTTATGCAATGCCCGGTCTTACGGCACTAATTCCAAAGCCAGGAAGCTATTCCTTTCCATCGGGGCATACAACTACAGCTTTTGCAGCAGCAACAGTAATTGCAAGCTGTTTACCGAAAAAATTCGGGATTTTGGCATATATCCTTGCTGCACTCATAGGATTCTCGCGAATGTATCTGGGAGTGCATTACCCTACGGATGTACTGGCAGGCATTGTATTAGGTGGATTAATAGGTGTAGTATCCGACCAGGTGATGAAGTTGAAAAAAGAATAGTCTTATTACTCAAGTGGAATATAATTATTATTTAACATTTCTTTGATTTTTAGGATAACGCCATCCTCATCGTTACTAAGAGCTCTAAACCTGGCTGTTTCAAAGAGCTCAGAATGCGCATTGTCCATTGCATAGCTGTAGTAGGCGCTTTTCATCATTTCCAGATCATTTAGATAATCACCGAATACCATGGTTTCTTTCTCTGAGATGCCCAAAGATGCTTGGATTTCTTCGATGGCGTTACCCTTATTTACACCTTTCACCATCATGTCAAGCCATACAAAGCCGGCAATACTGATCTGAAGGTTATCTTTATATTCATTAAAATGAGGATAGCTGTTTTCCTCTGCACCCGCTAAATCACAGATGGTGTATTTCACGGTATCGCAATGAATCTTCGTCAGGTCGGGTACAATCGTGTATTTATAATAGTATTTTTCTAGTTCTACAATAAACTCCGGATCATTATTTTCAACAAAGGCTCCTTCCGGAGTAGATAGAACAGAATAAGCCATGGGGATCTTTCTTGTAATCTTTACCAAATCAGAAACGGTATCTGAATTCAGCCTATGAATAGTGAGTGCCTTATTCTTATAGACCACATGGGCGCCATTTTCAGCAATAAATAACAGATCCTGGGTATCGATATCTAAGGTATGTAAGAGTGTGATATAGGGTCTTCCGCTGGCAAGAGCAAATAGAATATTGTTTTTGTTTAAGATTTGTAATATATTTGGCAACTCCTGGGGAGGAGTGTGATCACTGTGCAATAAAGTACCATCGATGTCAGTAGCAATTAATCTAATCATATTATTCTCCATTAATTCTTGGTGATTTCAAATTTGAGTGACTCGGAAAGTTAGCATTAATATAGCACTGTGAGAAGGGATTTGTAAAGAGTTTATTGTGAATGGATTACAGAATATTGTTATGTAAAATAAATTAAGGACTAAGATGAAAAAAGAAATAAAGCGAAAGATGAATATAATAGAAATTAAAAAATAGAAATTAGCTAAAGTAAATTAGCTATAAAAGTAAACAAACAAATATAAAAAATACAAGATAAAATTATGAGGTATTTAAAATGAAGTTAAATCTAAATCAAATTCATCATGTGGCAATTATTGTATCCGATTATGAAGTATCAAAAGATTTTTATGTGAATAAACTAGGCTTTACCATCATTCGCGAAAATTACCAGAAAGAGCGTAAGAGTTACAAGCTTGATGTGGCATTAGGAGATTGTGAACTCGAAATTTTTAGTATGCCTAATCCACCAAAACGTGTTAATAATCCAGAAGCCTGCGGATTACGGCATTTAGCATTTAGAGTTGATCATATCGAAGAAATTATAGCCCAGTTAGAGGAAATGGATATCGAATGTGAACCAATCCGAACTGATACTTACACCAATAAAAAGATGACATTTTTTAAAGATCCAGATGGGCTGCCCTTAGAACTACATGAGTAAAAAATGTAAATTAATAGAATGTTCGATTGTTATTAATTGGATATTATGATAAGATATTGTCATAGTAATTGTGTACAGGGGATTGGCCTCTCATTATAGAATGGGAGGTGATGCTGATGAATAAGAAATTTGACTTTAAAGGCTTAATGTCTTTTGGAATGTTCATCCTTGCATTACTGACGTTTACATATGTAATTTGTCATTAACGCATAAAAAAATCACCCTCTGTACTTGGCCGTATAAGGTGATTTTTTAACCAACAAAGGTCAATCCCCATGTGGGCGATTGCTCATTTTTATAAATAGAATATAACATTTTCATCAAGAAAAGTAAAGTAATATTTCAAAGGAATTTTAGTAGGAATTTTTGTTTGAAACGTTTATATAACGTGCAGATCTTAGAAAGACATAGACATCTATTGTATATTTGAACTCACTAGCTTGGTAGGCCGCATTAATACAGTTTTATATTTTCAACTGTCTACTACAAGGAGAGTATATGATATACAAAATAGATGTCTTTTCTTTATTAAGTAAAAATATTATTAGAGTTATGTACTTTGAAAGAAGCCATATGAATATGATATTAATGGGACAAAACTATGTTGAAATAAATCACGTATTCTAGGAAAGGATTCCGCAACGAATGTCTTTATATAAAGCTACTAACAGCCAGATTTAAGAAAGAAGGAGTGCATGAACAAGATTACTAATAATTAAAATAAAATAACAGGAGGACGACGATGAAAGAGATACAAAATCTATTAGGAAAGCTTGAAAAGTTAGACAGCAAAAATATGTACAACAATGACTTTCTTCTAACCTGGGACAAATCCTTAGAAGAGCTGCAAGCTGTCTTTACTGTAGCAGAAATCCTGCGCAGGATGAGGGAGAATAATATTTCTCCTCGAATTTTTGACAGTGGACTTGCTATTTCCGTATTCCGCGATAATTCCACCAGAACCAGATTCAGTTTTAACAGCGCCAGCAATCTGTTAGGCTTAACCGTGCAAGACCTGGATGAAGGTAAATCTCAGATTGCTCATGGAGAAACTGTAAGAGAAACCTCGAATATGATTTCCTTTATGGCAGATGTTATTGGAATCCGCGATGATATGTATATTGGTAAGGGAAATACATATATGCGTGAAGTCGCTTCCTATCTTCAGGAAGGTTATGCTGCCGGAGTTCTTGAACAAAGGCCAACTCTAATCAATCTTCAATGTGATATTGACCATCCAACCCAGGCTATGGCGGATATGAATCATTTGATTGACCATTTCGGCGAGGTAGAGCAGCTAAAAGGGAAAAAGATTGCTATGACCTGGGCATATTCACCAAGCTATGGAAAGCCACTCTCAGTCCCCCAGGGCATTATCGGCCTTATGACCAGAATGGGAATGGAAGTCTCATTGGCTCATCCGGAAAGTTATGATCTAATGCCGGAGGTGGAAGAAATAGCCAAGAAAAATGCAGCAGCCAGCGGTGGTAAATTCATCAAAACCAACTCCATGAAGGAAGCCTTTGAGAATGCAGATATTGTTTACCCTAAGAGCTGGGCTCCATATCCTGCAATGGAACGAAGAACTAGACTGTATGGAGAAAATGATTTCGAAGGCATTAAGGCACTGGAAAAGGAACTGCTAGCTCATAATGCCTTACATAAGGATTGGGAGTGCACCGAGGAAATGATGAGCCTTACCAAGGGTGGAAAAGCGTTGTATCTGCATTGTTTACCGGCAGATATCAGCGGAGTTAGCTGCAAGGAAGGTGAGGTCAGTGCCTCCGTATTTGATCGTTACCGTGTTCCATTATATAAAGAAGCAGGTTATAAGCCGTATATTATTTCAGCTATGATGTTGCTTAGTAAAGTTAAAGATCCAGTGGCAACGTTAAGCTCCATTAAAGATGCAGGTACGAAAAGATTTCATGGATGATAAAACAGAGGAGATAACTACTTAATTTGTTTGGTAAAGGAATGGGTCGAACAAAGACAATGATTCTTGGTATATGAAAATAAATTAAAATGGATGGAGGAATGGATATGTCAGAAGGAAAAATTCCATACGGACCAACTTATGAGGAAATGAGAAATCCTGAAACAATGGATGCACAGATACGGGAAAAAGCCCTCAAGGCGTTGAAAGAAGCGGAATTAGACCCTATTAATCTCTTTAATATTTCTTGGAAGGGTGCAGATAATCAAGTGAGAAAGATTGTCTTACCTAAGGAATTAACGGGTGTGGATGCAAATATAGTTGTAATGCTGGGTAAGGATTTCCCCTCTGGCTCCCATAAGGTGGGACCGGCTTATGCCACTCTGATCGAAGGCTGTGTTGATGGTGAGATTATTCCGGGCGAACATACTATTCTTGGACCCTCCACAGGCAATTTCGGAATTGGAGTTTCCTACATATGCAACCTGATGGGATATCAGGCTGTAGTCATTATGCCAGATAACATGAGCAAGGAACGCTATGAAAGAATCAGAAAGTATGGTGCAGAGCTTGACTTAACCCCGGGAACAGAATCCGATGTCATTCTGACACTGCAGCGAACCTATGAACTAAAGAAGAATCCCAAAAACAGACCCCTTGCACAGTTTGAATTAATGCCAAATTATCGTTTCCATCGCTATGTAACCGGCAATGCTGCTATTGAAGCGGTAAAAACGATTGGCAATGGAAGAATTGCTGCTTTTTGTTCGGCACCTGGCTCAGCAGGAACCATAGCAGCTGGAGATGAGATTAAAAAAGCATTTCCAGAATGTAAAATAATTGCGCTTGAACCTTATGAGTGCTCCACCCTTGCAAATGGAGGGCGCGGCCAGCATAGAATTGAAGGAATCGGAGATAAGATGTGCACCTTGATTCATAACATCTTGACGACGGACTTTGTTACTCTGATTCATGATGATGCCTGTGTAAAGGCATTAAAGGTAATCCACGATTCACCTGAGATACTGGTTAAGCTGGGGGTTGCACCAGAATTAGCTGAGAAGATGAGAGATCTTTTTGGAGTATCCGGCCTCTGCAATATATTAGGAGCAATCAAGATGGCGAAATACCTTAAGCTTGGGCCAGAGGATAATGTTGTTACAATTGCAACGGATAGTTTTGATAGGTATCATTCCGTATTAGAAGATCTGGATAACAGATACCTGGAGACGAGTGATTCGGTACTGACCAGGTGGGTAAAGGATATCTTCCAGGAGATGGACGAAGAGCATGTCTATGATTTTAGAAGAAATGATAAAAAAGAACAGCTATTTGAGCAAAAGGAGAAGGATTGGCTGCCTTTTGGCTATTCCAAAGAATATCTGGATTCCATGAAATCCCCGGAGTTCTGGGAAAATGAATATCATAAGGTTGCTGAATATGATGAAAAGATAAAAGCAATGCGGTAGCAGTTTAAGGTCAGTGTGGGGGAGCGTAATCTTCCACACTGTGAATTTATGTTTGCTTTACGAATATTGAGTGCCGCCGAAATTCGCAGATTTGCGGCAGAATGGAGAATATTATGGGATCACATAGAAAAGTCGTCATAGCTCTAGGTGGAAATGCCCTACAAGAAAAAAATACACCAGCAACCGCAGAGGCACAGTTTGAAGTGGTAAAGAAAACCTCAGAGATCATCGCTGATATCAAATGCATGTTCAATTATGAAATTGCCATTGCCCATGGCAATGGACCTCAGGTCGGACGAATATTACTAGCGTCTGAGACCGCTGCGAATGTAACACCAGCCATGCCCTTTGATGTTTGTTTAGCCATGAGTCAAGGCTATATCGGATATCACATACAACAAGGGCTAAGTCATGCTCTTGCAGGTAGAAACAGGAATCTTCCTGTTGTATCAATGATTACTCAGGTCGTAGTTGATAAAGATGACCCTGCATTCTTAAATCCAACGAAGCCCATTGGTCCCTTTTATACCGAAGAGGAAGCAAAAATCTTGGCTGCCGAAAAGAATTATATATTTAAGGAGGATGCAGGCAGGGGCTGGCGAAGAGTGGTTGCATCTCCAATGCCAAAAAGAATAGTAGAGCTGCATGCCATCAAAGAATTATGGGATTCTACAATTGTCGTAACTGTTGGCGGCGGCGGAGTACCTGTCATTGAAAGAGAGGATGGAACCTTAGTAGGTGTAGCTGCTGTAATTGATAAGGATCTTGCAGCACAAAAGCTTGCGCAAGAAGTGGGTGCTGATATTCTTCTCATACTTACAGATGTAGAAAGGGTATCGATTCACTATAAGAAACCGGAGCAGCAAGAGCTTGAGCATATGACTGTAGCAGAAGGAGAGCTGTACATAGCACAGGGACAATTTGCACCGGGCAGTATGCTTCCAAAGATTCAGGCAGCCATGAATTTTGCCAGACTCGGGGAAGGAAAGAAGGCAATTATTACTTCTTTGTATAAGGCAGTCGATGCATTAAAAGGAGAGTCAGGAACAGTAGTAACCTTGTAAGGACAAGATAATTCAAGAGTTTATCTCAGTTTGGGTATTATTTTTATAATAGCTTGAGCTAGATTAATAGAATAGAAAAGAAGGTGAAGTAAATCAGTAGAGTAATAAAACTAAAATGTGTAAAGTGTGGCCGAGAATACAAGGAGAACGAGATAGAATATACCTGCAGGGATTGCGGTATTGACGGAATATTGGATGTGGTACTGGATTACGATGTGGTGAAAAAAGAAATGACACCCAAGTATTTTAAAAGTAATTCCAATTATTCTTTATGGCGATACCTGCCGGCTATTCCCATTGAGGATACGAAGGGAATACAGCCCTTACAGGTTGGGTGGACGCCCTTGTATGAAATTGATAAGCTAACAAAGGAAACAGGCCTACAAAGCTTCTGGCTAAAGGATGACTCGAGAAATCCCACCGCCTCTTTAAAAGACCGGGCAAGTGCGGTAGGTGTAGCGAAAGCGATGGAATTAAATCGAAATGTTATCTGTACAGCCTCCACCGGTAATGCTGCATCTTCACTTTCCGGCTTTGCTGCCAGTGCAGGAATTAAAACCTATATCTTCGTACCGGAGACGGCGCCAGAGGCTAAGGTTGCTCAGCTTTTAATCTATGGTTCAAAGGTCTTTTTGGTAAAAGGTACTTATGATGAAGCCGTGGAGCTTTGTTATGAGGCAGCTAAGGAATTTGGCTGGTACAACCGAAGCTGTGCCATTAACCCATATTTAATTGAAGGAAAGAAAACCGTGGCTTATGAAATCTGTGAACAGCTTGGCTGGAAGGCGCCTGACCTTGCAGTGGTTGCTGTTGGAGATGGTTGTTCTATCGCCGGAGTTTGGAAAGGCTTTTTGGAGTGTTATAAGCTGGGCTTGATCGACAGCCTTCCTAGGGTAATCGGAGTACAGGCAGCTAAATCTAATCCGGTTACAAGAGCATATCAAAAGAATACCTACTCATTTGATTATGAGAGACCGGAAACAATTGCTGACAGTATATCTGTGGGAATTCCAAGAAACGGAATCAAGGCATTAAAGGCAGTGAAGGAATCCGGTGGTTTCATGGTGGATGTTACAGACGATGAGATATTAAAGGCGATGCGAATACTTGCACAAAGGACGGGAGTTTTCGGAGAACCGGCAGGAGTAACTAGCTTTGCTGGTATCATGAAGCTTCAGGAGTTAGGATTGTTAAATAAAAATGATAGGGTCGTTAGTATCGTCAGTGGAAGCGGCCTAAAGGATATTAAAAGTGCTACAAAAGCCGTTGGAAAAGCATCCAGCATTGAGCCTGACATGGCTGAAGTGAGAAGGATTATAAATGAGAATGGATAACCTGGTAGCCACAGAGATCGTGTGGATTATTACTGAACCGTAAATGACGAAAGTAGAGCCAGGAATAAGGATTATAAAGAAGCCCGGGTTGGGATGGAGGACAGGATTAATGATTAATTTTGAACAGATACTTCAAGCAGCTGAGAGCTATAAACCTCAGATATCCAAATTTTTAAGGGAGCTGATCGCAATCCCCAGTGAAAGTACACAGGAGAAGGAAGTTGTGCTTAGAATTAAAAAAGAAATGGAAGAGGTTGGTTTTGATAAGGTTGACATTGATCCCATGGGTAATATAATGGGATACCTGGGACATGGGAAACATCTCATTGCTATGGATGCACATATTGATACCGTCGGAATCGGCAATCGTAAGAATTGGGAGTACGATCCATATCAAGGTTATGAAGATGAGGAGATAATTCTTGGAAGAGGTGCCAGTGATCAGACCGGGGGAATGGCATCCATGGTATATGCGGGTAAAATCATCAAGGACTTACAGCTTGACGGAGATTATACACTCATAATTGTTGGAACTGTTCAAGAGGAGGATTGTGATGGCTTATGCTGGCAATATATAATCAAGGAATTGAATCTTCGTCCTGAATTTGTGGTTATCACAGAACCAACCTCCTGCAATATATACAGAGGACAGAGAGGGAGAATGGAGATTAAGGTCAGTACTCAGGGAATCAGCTGCCATGGCTCTGCACCGGAACGTGGAGTGAATGCTATTTATAAAATGGCGCCGATTCTTCAAGAACTTCAGGAATTAAATCAGGGGCTGATATCTCACCCATTCCTTGGAAAGGGAACGTTAACGGTTTCTGAAATCTTTTTCACCTCTCCATCCAGATGTGCAGTTGCCGATAGCTGCAGCATATCAATTGATCGAAGATTAACTGCAGGGGAAGATGCAGAATATGCGTTGGGTCAGATCAAAGGACTACCTTCCGTTAAGGCAGCGGGGGCAGAGGTGACAATGTATGATTATAGCAGGGCATCCTATACAGATCTTACCTATCCTACGAATTGCTATTTTCCCACCTGGTTTATTGAGGAGGAGCATCCCTTATGTAAAACCTTATTGGATAGTTACCGAGGACTGTTTCATAGTGAGGCACTGCTTGATAAATGGACATTTTCCACCAACGGAGTTTCTATTATGGGAATGTATGGTATCCCTTGTATCGGTTTTGGACCAGGGCACGAGGATCAGGCGCATGCACCGAATGAAAAGACTTGGAAGAGTGAGTTAGTAAAAGCGGCTGCTATGTATGCTGCTATTCCTTTGATTTATACGGAACAATATGCGGATGAAATGCCAGAGAACACAGAAAATCTTGCAAAATAAGTTAGTGTTTGGAACAAGAATAGTTGAAATAAAGGATATTTGCATAGGGAGAAAATGTATAAAATAAAAGGATAAACACGCAGGATTGAGGTGAACTATGAGCGATAGAATGAACACATTACCCTTTGATAAATTAATACTTTGGGTTTTGAACGAGTATGATAGAGAAAAGTCTGTGTTTGGGATTCCTGATCATAAGTTCTACAGAAAGCCAGATAGTAATTCTTTCACAGAATATAAAAGGTCATCACAAAGTGACTCATTAACACAGAGTAGCCACTTATCATTATTTGGTAGACATTTGGAAAATCCTTTAGGACCTGCTGCTGGTCCCAATACGCAGCTGGCGCAAAATATCATCGCAGCCTACGTTGCCGGTGGCCGATTTTTTGAATTAAAGACGGTACAAGTAATCGATGGAGAGGATTTACCCGTATCAAAGCCCTGCATATTAGCAAGGGATGAAGGTTATAATGTGGAATGGTCTACGGAACTTACAGTACCTAATGCATTTAATGAGTACATAAAGGCTTGGTTTGCCCTGAATCTACTGTCAAAGGAATTTGCCCTGGGTTCAAAGGATGGTTTTATTTTTAATATGAGCGTCGGGTATGATTTAGAGGGAATTAAATCACCGAAAATAAATAAATTTATTGATGGACTAAAGGATGCATCGAAGACAATGATTTGGAAGGAGTGCAAAGATTATCTACTTGAGAATCTCAGCTTATGGAAAGGGATTGATCAAGAGTATATTGAAGAAATATCCCCAAGAATCTGCGAATCTATAACCCTATCGACACTGCATGGATGCCCTCCACAAGAAATCGAGAGAATTGCGGTATATTTAATGGAAGAAAAGAGACTCCATACCTATATTAAATGTAATCCGACCTTACTTGGATATGAGTTTTGCAGGAAGACCTTGGATTATATGGGATATGATTATCTGGCCTTTGATGACCATCATTTTAAAAATGACCTACAGTTTGGGGAAGCTGTACCTATGATTGCACGGCTTCAAGCACTTGCAGAAAAACATGACTTAAGCTTTGGGGTAAAGCTAACCAATACATTTCCTGTGAAGGTAGAAAATAAAGAACTACCAGGAGAAGAGATGTATCTATCAGGAAAACCTTTATATCCACTTACGATTAACCTTGCAGATAGGCTGGCGAACGCCTTTGATGGTAATTTACGAATCTCTTATTCCGGTGGGGCTGATTTCTTTAATATTGATAAAATATATGGGGCTGGAATATGGCCGATTACACTTGCTACTACCATATTGAAACCTGGTGGATATGCGCGTATGAAGCAGCTTGCCGAGTTACTTGAGGAGGAAGTTAAAGTCAGTAAGGTCAATCAGGCCATTTTATCTAAACTTGCCAAAGAAGCGATCTCAGATACACATTTTAGAAAACACCAGCCACAACAGTGGAATCGTAAGTTACAAGATAAAGTGCCTTTGGTCGACTGCTTTTTGGCTCCTTGTAACAAGGGGTGCCCTATCAGTCAGGATATCCCGGAGTATCTTCGCCTTGTTGATGAAGAACGGTATTTAGAAGCCCTGGAGGTAATCACTGCGAAAAATCCGCTTCCCTTTATTACAGGAACCTTGTGTAATCATCCGTGCATGACAAAATGCACCAGGCAGGATTATGAAGAAGCTGTTGACATAAGAGGGATGAAATTACTTGCAGCGAGGAAGGGCTTTAAAGACCTGATAAATAAGCTGGAGCCATCTGATCTTAACAGTACTAATAAGGTTGCAGTGATAGGAGGCGGGCCTGCCGGTTTAGCAGGGGCATATTTTCTTAGAAAAAATGGAATCGACGTGACCGTATTTGAGAAAAGGAATGAAATTGGTGGTGTTATCAGGCATATAGCACCAGGATTTCGTATCTCTGAGGAAGCAATTGATAACGATATGAAGTTGATTAGAAAAACCGGTGTGAAGTTCTGTTTGGGCGTAGATGAAGGTTTCTCGATCGAGGAGCTAAAAAGGGATGGATTTAAGTATATTTTCATAGCTATCGGGGCAGAAAAGCCAGGACGGTTGGAGTTGGAAGATTGTGATACAGAAATATGGAATGTCCTCGAGTTCCTAGAGACCTATCATACAAATCCGGATGCGCTCTCCTTAGGGAAAAGTATAGCTGTGATTGGAGCAGGCAACTCTGCCATGGACGCAGCAAGAGCAGCAATCAGGGTGCCAGGCGTGGAGAGGGTATCTGTGATCTATCGAAGAACGAAAGAATATATGCCTGCTGCGAAGGAAGAACTAGAATTGGCTTTCAAAGACGGCGTGGAATTTAAAGAGCTTCTTACTCCAAGTGCTTATTCCAAAGGAATATTGCATTGTCAAAGGATGATACTGGGGGCTCCTGATGCTTCCGGAAGAAGAAGCCCCATCCCCGTTGCTGGCCAGGTAGAACAAGTAAGAGTTGATAGTATTATTGCTGCGGTAGGTGAACGGGTTGAAACAGAGCTTTTCCTGCAAAATAATATTGAGGTTGATTTAAAGGGTAGAATTTTGGTCAATTCTGACACCAATGAAACCAGTATGGAAAACGTATTCATCGGCGGGGATGCATTCAGGGGACCAGCTACCATTGTGGAAGGAATAGCAGACGGAACAAAAGTAGCAAGGATCATACTTGAACGGGAAAAAGGGCAGATCTTAAAGCTTGGAAAGGCGGTCAGCTTACCTACAAAGCTGCAAATGAACGAAATAGAGAGTAAGAAAGCAATACTGCAGCATACCAGCTCGCCAGGGGAAGGAGATAAACGCTGTCTGGAGTGTAATATAATATGTAATCTTTGTGTTGAAGTATGTCCAAATAGAGCAAATCTTGCAGTTCCTATTATTACAGATGAGTTTAAGTGTAAAAATCAAATCATACATATGGATGGAATGTGTAATGAATGTGGTAATTGCGAGACCTTTTGCCCATACGAAAGCGCACCCTACAGAGACAAATTGACTCTTTACTGGAGGTTAGAGGATTTTGAGGGCAGTAAAAATGCTGGATTTATCTTGTTAAATAGAGCTAAGAATCACTTTAAGCTTCGTTTGGACCATAGTGTGGAGGATGTCATTTTCGATTCGTCTGGTTTATATAGTGCGAAGATTCCAAAAGAGATTGCCGATGTGATTTGGTCCTTATATATCGATTCACCTTATATATTCCAAAAGACTGAAAGTTAGCATGGTGAAATAGAAGTCCAGCATAAAAATCGCCTAAGGCCTAGTTAGATTGGTCTTAGGCGATTTGTGATATTTATGTATTTCTAACTCTATAAAGCGTGAAAAATGTAGAATAATATCTAAATATAAGGTATTTTGAGGATAAAAAAATAGTAATAATCAACAAAATGTTGCCGTGGCTACAACACGGCATCTGCTCTTAAGCTATAATTTGACCATAGTTTTTATTAAAGCTAAGTAAAAACAAATAAAATTATAGGAGGTACATATGATTAGCTTACTTAACTACAAACGCCAACATAGTGCAATTAATGAGGAGATATCTTTCCTCGAAACAGAAATTCAAAAGGAGAAGGTATTAATCGATCTTAAAGATATCAATTTTCATATTGGAAAATTAACAGCGCTCTTAAGAATTCATTTATTAGAGGAGAACACTAATCTATATCCGGATCTTCTAAGCAGTTCGGATGATGGAATTAAGAACCTAGCAAATCAATATATTTTTGAGATGGGCAAGCTGATTGATGAGTATACCATTCTCAAATGCACTTATACAGAAAAGCGTATGAAAGAAAAGCTGGATGAATTCATAAAAGATGCAAAAGAAGTTATGAAAGCAATAAAAGTACGTTTCACAAAAGAAGAAAATGAATTATATCACTTATTAAGTGTAGAGGAATAATACATAACGAAGTTAACAAGATAAACTAAAAAATGGGGCGATATGTTGTGATTTTAATTATAATGTGTCATTTGTACTTGGGGCTGAAATATAATTTAATAGTTCAATAAAAGAGAGATAGTAGGTTGTAAAGCTATTTCTTTTTTATTGGAGAAAAATATAGGGGGGAACATCAGAGTTTCTTTTTGTCACAATAGCATTGAATTATGGTAATCTTTGCATTATTATATATTCAGGGCTAATTCAATCAGTTATTAAACATATTTATAACGAAGGATAGCAGCGATAATAGGCTAAAACTTACGCTAATAGGAACATAGTACTCAACATAAATGAAAGTGATCGATAAAAGGTGGTAAAAAAGAGTCTGGTCATTGGTATTTGGCTAATTAACAACAAAAAGAAGGTATCGTAGAATGAAAATTACAATCGAAACTATAAAAAAAGAGCAAGAGGAGGAAATTCTCTTCCGGTGCCATGAAGTAACGGACGAGATTTTAGCCTATGTAAATAGTTTTAAGAAGCAGGAAAAAGAACTGATCGGATACATACAAAATGATATTCACCGTATTATATTTAATGATGTGTATTATTTTGAAGCGGTGGAGAATAAGGTTTTTATCTATTGTCAAAACCAGGTCTATGAATCAAAACAAAAATTATATGAGCTTGAGCATCTTTGTGAGAATCGTCGTTTCTTTCGTTGTTCCAAATCCACTATCTTAAATATTGAGAAAATAACCTTGGTTCGGCCATCAATAAGTGGTAGATTCGAAGCAATTCTTGATAATAAAGAAAAAGTAATTATATCAAGGCAATATGTACCTCAGTTAAAAAGTAAGATTGGGTTAGGAGGCTGATACTATGAAAAAGACAAGTTTATTTAGTGAAATGCTACGGAATTATTTTATCATTTTCTCTGTTATCATATTATTAACAGCACTACTGAATCCGGAACATGCCTTTACTTTTAGGGAAATCATACTGACCGCATTATTTGCGCTAGCAGGTGATCTGCCAGCTCTTATTAATTATTCAAAAAAAGAGGTATCTCATAAAAGCCGGTATGTTCGTAAGGTAATACATTTTCTTCTGCTGGAAGCGGTAATCGTTGTTTTGGGAAATATCATGGGGCTAGTTTCAGGGGTGAAGGAAAGCACTCTATTAGCGCTGGAGGTTTTATTAATTTATGTTCTAGTAATTTTGTTTACCTGGTTGATTGATCGTAAAACAGCGAAAGACATCAATCAACAACTGGCAAACTTGAGGTCAGAAAGAAAAGAATAAACTGATATTCTCGGCGGTAGGTTTACAACTTACCGCCTTTTTTATACAGCTTATCAATCTATAGAATCAACATGGTTCTTCCCATATTTACATTCAATTTCTTGTATGATACTTTATGCATATCAAGTTCAAAAAAGGATAAGGGGAAAACTATGACAGGTATTATATTAATCTTAATTGCGGTGTTTGAAATCGCATTTACAATCTATTGTCTAAGGACAAAAACAATTCATACCAAGATAAAAAGTTATGTACGTCTCATTTGCTTTACGATTTTTTTGTTGCTATGTATACTAGACGTTATGGCATGGGGCATGCGTTGGTATCTACTAGGAGCACTCTTATTAGTACTTTCTATAAAAGGAGCCTATGCACTCATTTCAAAGAGAGGAATATCAAAAAAATTTAGACCTGGGAGACAGATTGCAAAAGCAGTTACAATGATTCTACTTTTTGCCGTTACACTTATACCAGCCTTCCTATTTCCCCAATATCAGGTTCCAAAGCCCACGGGAAATTATCAAGTTGCCACAGCAGAATTTACGTATACGAGTGATACGATCAATGATTACTTTAGCGGTGGTAAAAGACAGGTAAATGTTGGTTTCTGGTATCCCAAGGATGCAGCTGGAGGATACCCTTTGCTTATCTTTTCCCATGGAGCATTTGGAATAAAAAATAGTAATATCTCTGCTTTTGAGGATCTGGCGAGTCATGGATATGTGGTATGCTCAATTGATCATCCGGGACATTCCTTTTATACGGAATCAGCAGACGGAAAAAGGGTAATTGTTGATAAGGCCTATATCAACGAAGTTATGAATTCCAATAAGGATACTTATTATACTAAGGCGGAGTGTTATGAATTATTAAAGAAGTGGATGAAAATCCGTATAGAGGATATTAATCTAACGATTGATACTATTTTGCAATATGCCACAGAAGGCAATTCGACAAATACACTGTATCAAAGCATTGATCCAAGTAAAATCGGTGTGTTCGGTCACTCCATGGGTGCTGCTGCAAGTGTGAAGATAGGAAGGGAGCGTAAGGATGTGGGAGCTGTTATTAATATAGATGGACCATATTTTAGCGAAATAACCTATGATTCTAGCCGAGACGAATATGTCGCAATTGGGGAGAAGTACAGTACACCAATTCTTAATATCTACTCTGACCAGGTATGGGTGCAGTTGCAGGATGGAACTGATACTGGTACCTATGCTGCAAATAAAAGATCGAAGCAAATTTGCAAGGAAAGCTATGATGTATATCTAAAGGGTACAAAGCATCTGACGCTCACAGATTTGGCCTTAGCATCACCCTTTCTTTCCTACCTTTTAAATGGAGAAGCTGATGAGGTGGATGCAAAAAAGAGTATAGAACTTGAAAATAAGCTTATTTTAGAGTTCTTTAATGCCACTTTAAAGGGAGAAGGAGAATTTACATCGGAAGGAATCTATGAACAATAAAGATTCGTACGTAAATAAACCGATAAAGGCAAGGTGAGTCAAAATTTAATTTACCAGTAAAAAAAAAAGTTGGATGTTAACCCAACCTTTGTTTTTTTACTGGTAAATTCTTAATACCCTATTGACAATCATAGGCCTCATGCATATACTGTATTATAGTTGAACAATTGTTCAACTATAATAAAATAAAGGGGGATATTCTATGATACAAACATTAGGTATTATTTTATTAGCTATATTCTATATTGCTTATTTTTTAAAGCTTTTGAATCAAAAACGAAGAGGAATCCAAACCAATCAGTTAGGAAGAGGGAATAAGGCTGCAAAGACAGTAGTAATTGAAATTTTATTAAGAATTTCGACGTCGGTAATGGCCATAATAATGTTCGTAAGTACAGCGTTTAATGTTACATTCTTCTCTAATCCCTTTATTCGTGGGGCGGGGTTTTTCTTATTTGGCCTTGGCACATACCTTTTTATTCTTGCAATGATAACAATGAAGGATAGCTGGAGAGCTGGCATTCCTGATGAAGACAAAACAGCTATCGTAACAAGCGGAATCTATCAGTTTAGCAGAAATCCCGCATTCTTAGGGTTTGACCTTACTTACCTGGGAGCATGCTTAAGCTTTGGGAATATTATCGTATGGATCTGTGCCATTGCTACAATTACCTTGATGCATCTTCAGATATTGGAGGAAGAAAAATTTTTAGTGAAGACCTTTAAAAATCAGTACATTGATTATAAAAATAAAGTAGGTCGCTACCTTTTGTTCATCTAAGAGCTTGAAAAAGTGAAATAAATTTGTAAAAGAAGGAAATATGCTATTGACAGTTGAGCATGTATTCAACTATAATGTGAATATAAGTTGAATGGTTGTTCAACTATTAATTTGAAGGAAGGTGAACTTGTGAAAGATAAAGATACAGTAATTAACTGTGATTGTGAAGTGTTACATGCGGATGTCGTAGAAAAGGTTCAACAGGTAATGCCGCAGGAAGATGAACTATATGACTTATCGGATTTCTTTAAAGTATTAGGGGATAGTACCAGAATAAAGATAATGTGGGCACTTGATGAAAGTGAAATGTGTGTATGTGATTTAGCGGTATTGTTAAACATGACAAAATCAGCGATATCCCATCAATTAAAATCCTTAAGAGCTGCGAATCTAGTGAAATACAGAAAAGAGGGTAAGGTAGTTTTCTATTCGTTATCCGATGATCATGTAAAGGAGATTTTTGAAAAGGGCTTGGAACATATCAGAGAATAAGATTATTCGTTGTACACAAACAAGTGTAATTAAATTAAGGAGGATATTAGTATGAAAAAGACATTTAGACTTGAGGGTTTGGAATGCGCAAACTGTGCAGCAAAAATTGAGACTGCTGTTAATAAATTGGATGGCGTAAAAGAAGCTACAGTAAATTTTCTAACGACAAAGATGGTTATTGAGGGTGAGGATGTAAAGATGGCTTCCATTATTGCTGAAGCTGAAAAAATAGTGAAAAAAATAGAGCCTGATACCGTAATGAAAAAGGCATAGGAGAGCTGCATATGAAAAGACGCCTTCGCCGCATCATTCTAGGAGCTGTAATTTTTATTTTAGCTTATATAGTAAAGCTAACAATTGATATCAATTGGATTAATCCTATTTTATTTTCGATCAGTTATATTATTGTTGGTGGAGATGTAGTTCTTAGAGCTGTTAAAAATATTATTAAAGGTAAGGTTTTCGATGAAAACTTTTTAATGACCATTGCTACTATCGGAGCATTTTTTGTTGGTGACTTTCCGGAAGGAGTAGCAGTAATGCTATTCTATCAGGTAGGTGAATTATTTCAAAGCTATGCTGTCAACAAATCAAGAAAGTCAATTGCCAGTTTGATGGATATTCGCCCCGACTATGCGAATGTAAAAAAGGGTGATGGACTACAAAAGGTTGATCCGGATGAGGTTCAAGTTGGTGATATTATTGTGATAAAAGCGGGAGAGCGGGTACCTCTGGATGCCAGAGTAATAGAGGGCAGCTCCATGGTTGATACTTCAGCGCTAACCGGTGAGTCAGTACCCCGTGAGATTGAGGTTGGCAATGATATTTTAAGTGGCTGTATTAATATAAACGGATTAATTACCGCAGAAGTAACAAAAGAGTATGGGGAATCAACGGTTAGCAAGATACTTGATTTGGTTGAAAATGCAAGTAGCAAAAAATCAAATTCCGAACAATTTATAACAAGATTTGCCAGATATTATACACCCATTGTTGTTATTGTAGCGGTGCTAATCGCACTAATTCCACCACTTGTATTTGATGGGGCAACCTTTAGTGATTGGATTTATAGAGCCTTATCCTTCCTGGTTGTTTCTTGTCCTTGTGCTCTTGTGATCTCTATTCCTTTAAGCTTCTTTGGTGGAATAGGAGGTGCCTCAAGAAAGGGTATACTGGTAAAGGGAGGCAACTACCTAGAGGCCTTAGCAAAGACCGAAATTGTTGTGTTTGATAAAACCGGAACGCTTACAAAAGGTGTGTTTCAAGTTCAGGAAGTTCATCCGGAAGGATTTTCAAAGGAACAGCTGCTGGAATTAACAGCCTTTGCAGAAAGCTATTCCAACCATCCAATTTCCCTGTCCCTGAGAAAAGCCTATGGGAAAGAGATAGATAACAGTCGTATCACAGATGTGGAAGAGATCTCCGGCCATGGCGTCATTGCTTATGTGGATGGTAAAAAGATTCTCGCCGGTAATGCGAAACTAATGATGAAAATGGATATACCCTATGATCCTGCTGATTTAATCGGTACCGTTGTACATGTGGCAGTCAATGACAAATATGCGGGCTATATCATCATTGCTGATGAAATGAAGCCGGACTCAGCTCAGGCAATTAAGGAGCTGAAAGCATCGAATATAAAACAAACCATCATGCTTACAGGTGATGATAAAAATGTTGCTGCAAAGGTAGCAAAGGATCTAGGAATCGATAAGGTATATGCGGAATTATTGCCAGGAGATAAAGTAGATCAACTGGAGGAGCTATTTGTACAAAAATCGGAAGATGGTAAATTGGCCTTCGTAGGCGATGGAATTAATGACGCTCCGGTATTGGCACGGGCTGACATAGGAATTGCAATGGGCGGACTGGGTTCGGATGCTGCAATCGAAGCAGCTGACATTGTTATCATGACGGATGAACCTTCCAAAATAGCAACAGCCATAAGAATTTCTCAGAAAACCCTTAAAATAGCAAGGCAAAACATGGTGTTTGCAATTGGAGTTAAGATCTTATTTCTTAGTCTAAGCGTCTTTGGTATATCTACCATGTGGGAAGCAGTATTTGCCGATGTTGGGGTAACGATCTTGGCTATATTGAATTCCTTCAGAGCATTGAACGTAAAAAATATGTAAAAATGGATACCGAATGAACTACCATAGCTTGGCTGTTCATTCGGTATAATTTTTGATTAAATGAATAGAAGCTTTCCGATATGGTTTAAAGTTCGAACAGATTTGGTCGTAAACAAATATACTAATTTGAAGGTAGTATAACTTTGTTTTTTATGAATATAAATTTATATAGCCATCTTTTTGAGGATATTTTATGGATATTCATGTAGTGCAGCAAGGAGATACAATAGATTCCATCGCTAAGGCCTATGGAGTAACAGCAAGTCAATTAATCATAGAGAATGGAATTACGAATATTAATAACCTGGTTATTGGGCAAACCATAGTAATCGCGTATCCGAATAAAACCTATATAGTCCAAGCTGGTGATACTTTAAATAGTATTGCTGATAACAATGGTATTTCACTGATGCAGTTATTAAGAAATAATCCAGTTCTTTATGAAAGAGAATTCATTTACCCGGGTGAAACATTAGCAATTAGTTATGAAACGATTCAAGAATGTACAACAAATGGTTTTGCGTATCCGTTTGTGAAAGAGGAAGTACTCAAAAGAACATTACCATATTTAACTTTTCTTTCTGTTTTCAACTACAGAGTAACTGAAAAAGGAAGTATTATGACCTATGGAGATGACACAAATATCATTCAGTTATCTAAAACATACGGAACAATCCCCATTTTAATGATATCCTCACTTTCAACATTAGGTGAAGCTAATCCTACGGTTTTATATGAGATTCTACTTAATAACGAATACCAAAATTACCTTATAACGAATGTGATTAATATTATGGAGGAAAAAGGCTTTCAGGGGGTAAATCTATTAATAAGCCTTCTTAATGAAAGCAATCAACAGATTTATACAGACTTTATAAATAACATTCAAAACCAGATCTCAAGTAAAGGCTTTTTATTATTTATTACAATTAATCCACAGATTAAGGTTACGGAGGATGAGACAACATTTTTAAGATTGGATTATGAGCCTATACGACAGTTATGCTATCGATTAACCTTTTTACAGTATTATTGGGGGGTAAATACAGATCCACCTGCCCCTGTGACCTCAATAACTGCATTACGAAGTTTTATGGATTATATAGAATCTATAACTTCAACTACTAATATTGCAATCGGAATACCAGTGATTGCATATGATTGGGATCTTCCTTTTATACCAAACAAATCGATTGCCAATGCAATGACAATCAACTCAGCAATTATTCTGGCAAGTGATACCAGGTCAGAGTTTAAATTTGATCCGGTATCTTATACTCCATTTTTTTATTATACTAGTTCCTATGTTGGAGAGCTTGATCAGCATGTTGTGTGGTCACTTGA
The DNA here is from genome assembly GCA_023386815.1 of Bacillota bacterium. Lineage (GTDB taxonomy): Bacteria > Bacillota > Clostridia > Lachnospirales > Lachnospiraceae > Mobilitalea. Next base: position 19,714 of record JAEWIZ010000029.1, on the reverse strand, counting down.
TGCTAGAACGTTTAGCGCTCTGAATGATTTAATTACAGAATATGATTTAAGTGGTTCTGGTATATGGAATATTATGGTTTTCTATCAGCAGATGTGGACGGTAATTAATTCACGATTGGAAATTGTAAAGTTAAGACCGGATCAATTATCATGATTCTAGTAAATAAGGTATCATAGAAATTAATGATGTATCCTAGGAATAATTGAATATTTTACGTTATTTAAAATACTTATTGACAAAGAAACTAATAGAGTATATTATTAATAGTGTTAGATAAACAACTAACGAATAACGAATAAAGAAGGTGCTTGAATGGACTATACAAGCTTAGCCCATGAATTTATGGGGATTATGCACCAGATGCGAACGCGTAATACCCAGAAGCAGATCAGCGAATCGATGCATGGTGAGATATTTGTCCTCAATTACATTAATAGACATAAAGGAAATGTGATTCCGAGTGATATCAGTAGTGAGGTTGGCATCAGCACAGCTCGAGTGGCAGCAACACTAAACAGCCTGGAGAGTAAGGGATGGATTACCCGCAAGATTGATGTCAATGATCGCCGAAGAATTCTGGTAGAGATGACATTGGAGGGAAAGGAACAGGTGGAACAGCATTTTCAGATGATTATGAAAACAACAACGAGTATGCTGGAATACCTGGGAGAGCATGATGCGAAGGAATATGTCCGAATTATGAAACGACTTGCGGAGAGAAAGGCAGAAGAATTTTTATAAATGCAGTTACGAATCAGTGACTGCATTTCTTAAACACAATAGCTAACAGCATTAGAGGTTAATGATGTTAGTAAGTAATAATATTAGTAAAAGGGGGATTATCCTATGTTAAAGATTTTAAAAAGATTAAAAGCAGCAGAATGGCTACAGGCATTGGTCAGTCTGGTATTCATTGTTGCTCAGGTATGGCTGGATTTAAAACTCCCGGATTATATGTCCGAGATCACAAGATTAACCCAAACATCGGGGAGTGAGATGGCTGACATATGGACAGCCGGTGGTAAGATGCTCCTATGTGCACTGGGCAGTCTCATTTCATCCGTAATTGTTGGTTTTTTTGCTGCAAGAATAGCAGCAAGCTTCTCTCAAAGATTGCGCAGTCAATTATTTTCGAAGGTAGATTCCTTCTCTATGGAGGAAATCAATCGGTTCTCTACGGCAAGTTTGATTACCCGCTCTACCAATGATATTACACAAGTACAGATGCTAATAACCATGGGACTTCAGATGATGATAAAAGCGCCCATTATGGCTGTGTGGGCTATCACGAAAATTGCCGGTAAAGGCTTCGAATGGTCTTTCGCTACCGGTGTAGCAGTAGCTATTCTTTTGACTATGATTATTCTTATCATGCTTTTTGTTATGCCGAAATTCAAGAAGATGCAAACCCTGACAGATAATCTCAATCGCGTAATGAGAGAGAAGCTTACAGGGTTACGAGTAATTCGTGCTTTCAATGCGGAGGGTTATCAGGAAGAGAAATTTGAAAAAGCAAATGAAGAACTGACATCAACTCAGTTGTATACCAATCGGGGTATGGCGATCATGAGTCCTATGATGTCAACATTGATGAGCGGAATGTCTTTAGCAATCTATTGGATTGGGGCATATTTAATTGATGGAGCGGATGCGAGAGACCGGCTAACTCTATTCTCCAATATGGTGATATTCTCCTCTTATTCAGTTCAGGTTATTATGTCATTTATGATGTTGATCATGATCTTTGTGCTTTGGCCGAGAGCATCAGTATCAGCAAAACGTATCAATGAGGTATTGGAAACTGAGCCTACGATTCTGGACGGTCACCTTACTGATGGTAAAACAGGTATGACAGGCGAGATTGAATTCCGCAACGTGAGCTTTCAATATCCTGGTTCATCGGATTATGTTCTACAGGACATTAGTTTTACCGTGAAAAAAGGAGAGACGGTTGCTTTCATTGGTTCTACCGGAAGTGGAAAGAGCACGTTGATCAATCTGGTACCGAGATTTTATGATACAACCGAGGGTGAAATACTTATTGATGGTGTTAATGTCAAAGAATATGAGCAGGAATTCTTGCATAATAAAATCGGCTACGTATCTCAAAAGGCAGTGATGTTTCGTGGAACAGTTGCAAGTAATGTTGGTTATGGAGACAATGGAGCCTCTGAGCCAAATATCGGGGATATTAAAAACGCAGTAAGAATCGCTCAAGGTACAGATTTCGTGGAAAAAATGGAGCGACAATATGACAGCGAAATATCCCAGGGAGGTACTAATATATCCGGTGGGCAGAAGCAGCGTCTAGCCATAGCCCGTGCGGTTTGTCGTAAACCGGAGTTTTACATTTTTGATGACAGCTTTTCTGCCTTGGATTATAAAACTGATCGAATCCTTCGCTCCGTTCTTAAAAAAGAAACAGCAGGTGTAACCAGCCTGATTGTTGCACAGAGGATAGGAACAATTATGGATGCAGATCAGATCATTGTAATGGATGAAGGAAGAATGGTCGGAAAAGGTACCCATAAAGAATTATTAAAGACCTGTGATATATACCTGGAAATAGCTATGTCGCAATTAAGTGAAGAGGAGTTGATTTCATGAGTGAACAAAATGTAAAACATACAGCAAGCGGACCCATGGGTGGAGGAGCAATGGGTATGGGGAGAGCAGTTGAGAAACCTAAGAATTTCAAATCTACTATGACACAATTGCTGAATTATTGTAAGACTTATCTGCCAGCAATTATCTTTGCATTAATTGCTGCAGCTGCAGGAACCGTGCTACAGATTATAGGACCCGATAAGCTCAAGGATTTTACCAACGAAATAATGAAAGGCCTTCCGGTATTAGTGGAAGGAAATCCTGCCATTGGTAGCATTGATTTAAATGCAATAAGAAAAATTGCATATCTTTTGGTAGTTTTCTATGCCTCTGCATTTATATTGAATTTCCTGCAGAGCTATATTATGGCGACGGTGACACAGATCATTTCTAAGAAGATGAGAACGGATATTTCCCAGAAGATAAACCGTCTTCCTTTCAAATATTTTGACTCCACCAGTTACGGTGATGTGCTTAGTCGTGTTACAAATGATGTTGATGCAATTGGGCAAACGTTGAACCAAAGTGTTGCAACCTTGATTACAGCTATCACAATGTTCGTCGGATCACTTATCATGATGTTCTATAATAACTGGATATTGGCATTCACGGCAGTTGGGTCAAGCCTCATTGGATTTGTACTAATGACGCTTATTATGAAGAAGTCACAAGCTTTTTTTAAGTCTCAACAGATGAATCTAGGTCGTATCAATGGGCATATTGAAGAGATTTATGCAGGTCATAATGTGGTTAAGGTCTATAATGGAAGCAAAGAAGCAAGGAAAACCTTTGAAGCTATCAATGAAAAGCTCTATAAAAGTGCTTGGAAATCACAGTTCCTATCCGGATTAATGATGCCACTCATGGGATTTATCGGTAATTTAGGTTATGTGGCTGTTTGTGTGGTGGGTGCGGCTCTCGCGATGAAGGGTACGATTTCCTTCGGTGTAATTGTAGCATTTATGATGTATATACGATTGTTTACGCAACCCTTATCACAGTTAGCTCAGGCGATGAATAACCTTCAAAGAACAGCAGCAGCCAGTGAACGTGTATTCGAATTCCTTGAAGAAGATGAGTTGGAAGAGGAACAAGAAAAGAATAGTGGCCTAAAGAAAGTAAAGGGAGATGTTGAGTTCAAAAAAGTAGCATTCGGATATACTCCGGAAAAGTCTGTCATTAAAGATTTTTCAATTCATATAAAAGCAGGGCAGAAGGTTGCAATTGTTGGACCAACTGGTGCAGGAAAGACAACTATAGTAAATTTGCTTATGAGATTTTATAATGTGGATAGCGGTGAAATTCTCATCGATGGAATTCCGATTCATCAAGTACCAAGAGAAAATGTACATGAACAGTTTAGTATGGTTTTACAGGACACCTGGCTCTTCGAAGGAACTATAAAGGAAAATATTGTTTACAGCAAACAGGGTGTGACAGATGATGAAGTCAAAGCGGCATGTAAGACCGTGGGATTACATCATTTCATCAAGACTTTACCAGATGGATATAATACCATTTTAAATGACAAGGCAAGTCTTTCCGAGGGACAGAAACAGTTGATTTCCATAGCTCGAGCAATGATTCAAAATGCGCCTTTGCTGATTTTAGATGAAGCAACAAGCTCTGTGGATACCCGTACGGAACGTATCGTCCAAGCTGCAATGGATCAGCTGACGGTTGGAAGAACTTCTTTTGTTATAGCGCATCGATTATCCACGATTAAAAATGCAGACTTAATCCTTGTTATGAAGGACGGGGATATTATCGAAAGCGGCAATCATAAAGAATTACTTGACCAAAATGGATTCTATGCAGAGTTATATAACAGTCAGTTTGAAGCTGCTTAAAAAGCATATAATTATTAGTCGAAATTATAGCAATACTACCTTAAAAAGCCCACTACAACTTGTATTGGGCTTTTTAAGGTAGTATTTGAGTGAAAATATCCCCTACCCCGGCTTACATTAAGAAAAATATTATAATATAATGCACGATGATGAAGAAGAAGGACTGCGTATATACGGATACGAAAGAGGTATTATAACATGGAATTTTTTAAAAAGAATTTTAATCGAGCTGAACCCAATATGATGATGATTATTACAATCTTGATTATCGCATCAATTGTAACCATACTTTTGGCAACTGGCCTGGGTCCGATTTCTGTTGAACCGGGGATAACTGCTAAATTACTTTTTAGTAAGCTTCCGTTCATAGGGAATCACATTCCCAGGGATTGGGAAATGCTGGATCAGAATATCATATTCGGTCTACGTCTGCCTCGTGTCTGCCTCGGTATGGTAGTGGGTGCTTCTCTTGCAGTTTGTGGCGTAACTATGCAGGCGCTTGTACGTAATAATTTAGCGGATCCTTTTATTTTGGGCGTATCTTCCGGTGCTGCAGCCTTTGCAACCTTAGGAATGCTATTTGGTGCTTTCGCTTTTCTTGGTACATATTCGTTATCAATTAGTGCATTTCTTGGTTCGGCAACTACCATTATTTTTGTATATATTATTTCTCGTGTTCGCGGGCGAATTAACATAACACAGCTCTTACTATCTGGTGTAGCTATATCCATGATTATGGAAGGAGTTACAAGCATTATTAAGCTTAGCGCTCCGAATGCTCTTGGCCTTCATAATGCAGAATTTTGGATGGCAGGCAGTCTTGCCGGCGCAAAGTGGGCATATCTAAAGCTTCCGTTTGGCGTTCTTGTTCTCTGTATGTTATTTCTTATGATTAATTACCGTGGACTGAATTTACTCTTGTTGGGTGACGAAAGTGCTGGGGCTCTTGGTGTGAATGTCCGTAGCTTGCAAAAAAGACTTGTATTAATAGCTTCGCTCATGGCAGGGGTGACCATTGCTGTTAGCGGTACAATCGGATTTGTCGGACTTATGGTTCCCCATTTTACACGATTGCTCGTAGGTGGAGATCATAAGAAGGTACTACCGATCTCTGCGTTGCTGGGAGGTATCCTTGTTATTTGGGTTGATGTGGTAGCCAGAATGATTATTGCACCGGAAGAACTTCCAGTGGGTATTCTTACAGCCGTTATTGGTGGTCCGATCTTTATATGGATGCTGAAGAAGAATAACAAGGTGAAGAAATAGGAGGGGTAATAAAATGCGGATGCAAATAGAAGAGTTAACGTTTTCCTATGGAGAAAAAGAGGCCATTGACCATGTCACACTTGATGTAAATGAAGGGGAATTCGTTGGACTTATCGGCCCCAATGGTAGCGGAAAATCAACGGTCTTAAAAAATATATATAGAGGTTTAACCCCGGATAGTGGCACTATAACACTGGATGGAGAAAATCTATTAAAGATGCCTCATAAAAAATCAGCCCTTAAAATGGCAGTCGTTGGTCAGGAAAATGACGTACCCTTTGACTTTCTCGTAGAAGAAATTGTTGCAATGGGGCGTGCTCCGCATAAAAAACTGTTTGATATTGATAATGCGCAAGATAAGAAAATTGTTCATCATGCGCTAGAGCACCTTGGCATGGAACATATGGCTAAGAGAAATTATCTTAATCTATCGGGTGGTGAAAAGCAGAGAGTTATCATAGCAAGAGCAATTGCCCAGGAATGTGACTTCTTTATTCTAGATGAGCCGACAAACCATCTGGATATTAGCTATCAAATACAAATATTTGATTTCATTAAGCGCCTGAAGGTCACGGTCCTTTCAGCTATTCATGATCTTAATATGGCTGCGCTGTATTGTGACCGGATCTATGTACTAAAGGAAGGGAAGCTTGTTCTACAAGGCACACCGGAAGAGGTACTGACTTCCGATAACATTTTTGATGTTTATGGGGTACGAAGCTCGGTGGTGAAGCATCCAATTACAGGTAAGATGACAATTACATACTTACCTGCAGGAATAAATTAAGTATTAAATTATACAAATGGAGGAAATGAAATGAAAAAACTAATTAGTCTAGTGCTTGTCAGTGCATTTTTGCTATCTGTATTAACTGCATGCAGTAATCAGAACAATATAGGGAGAAATGATACTTCAAAAAATTCGGAACAAAGCAGTACGGATAATTCTAACACCGGAGTTTATCCTATGTCCTTTGATAATTATGATAGGGAAGTTACTGTTACAAAGAAGCCAGAAAAGGTATTAACCCTTGGACCTAATTGTACGGAGCTATTTGCTTCACTTGGATTAGAGAATTATGTTGTCGGCAGATCTTTGATTAATCATAGCCGTGGTCCTCTAACAGAGTACGCAGATGCTGTTCATAAGATTCCGGAACTTAACTATGCAACAGCAACACGTGAAGCAATACTAACTAGCGGAGCAGATTTCATCTATGCTCTGGATTGGGAAATAGGAGAAGAGGGTTGTAATATAGATGAGGTAGGAGAATATGGAATGACCGTGTATGTTAATTCTGCTACTACTCTTGACGAACAATATCAGGAAATTCTTGATCTTGGTAAGATATTTGGTGTTGAAGAAAGAGCAGAGGGATTTGTTGCTGACCAAAAAGCACGTCTTGAGGCTGTTCAGGAAAAACTTAAAGATCAGGAACCAGTAGAAGTACTCGTATATGACAGTGGTAATGATGGCGTTTTCACATGCTCCGGTATTAACTTTGAGTCCCTTTTAGTTGGGCTTGCTGGCGGAAGTAATTTGTTTGATGATCTGAAAGAGAAGCAGTGGATTACTGTAAGCTACGAGGAAGTGCTAGCTCGTAATCCTGATGTTATTTTGATTCATGATTATGATTCTCCATCTGTGGAGGAAAAGATTGCTGAGATTAAAGCAAATCCGACTCTTTCCCAGCTTGACTGTGTAAAGAACGAACGATTTGCAATTATCAGTCTTGAGAGTGTATTACCTGGAAATCGTATGGCATATGCCGTTGAAAGTATGGCCAAGGACTTTTATCCAGAAATATTTGGTGATTAACTTTTATTAAAGACCTGCAGGGGATATTTCATAAAATAGCTTCCTATTTGAAAAAGGACGGAATTTTTATTTTTAGTTGGAACCATACAAGCAAGAAAACTATAAGCAATGTTTTAATATATATAAGTTACCATAGATGTATGCATAGGTTTTTACTGAGGGATACTGATATATGGGTTTATTTATTGAATTTGATTCAATTATGATTAAATATAATGCATGACTTTTTATTAAAAAACATCTATAATTAATGATAAAGATTATAGTTCTTTCTAGCTAAAAATTGAGGAGGTTCACAATGAAAATAGGTATTGTAGGAATCGGAGATATAGCCAAGAAAGCTTATTTACCTGTCATGACAAGAAAAAAGGGCGTTGAGATTATTTTATGCTCAAGAAACGAGAACCAATTAAAAGAGATATCAGAAATTTACCATGGACTTAGATTTGTGACTAATCTAAAGGCGTTAATTGCGGAACAAATTGACGCAGCATTCGTACATGCTTCCACAGAAGCGCATTATGAAATCTGTAAAGAATTGTTAGAAGCAGGAATACATGTATATGTAGACAAACCAATTTCGTATCATGCATATAAGACAAGTCAGCTCTATCAACTTGCGAAGGAGAAAGATCGGATTCTAAGAGTTGGTTTTAACCGCCGTGAAGCTCCGCTCATTAAGAATTTAAAGGAATTGGATAAGCCGGATATTGTCATTATCCAAAAGAACAGGATAGCTTTACCATCAAATATTCGATCAGTAATATTAGATGATTTTATCCATGTGGTGGATACACTCTGTTTTTTATTGGAAGATAATATTATTAGTTATCATGTCAAAGGAACTATGAAGGACGATCTACTTTACTCAGTAACACTTCAGTTGATTGGTATAAGGGGTACGGCTATAGGAATTATGCACCGTGACTCAGGTAAAAATGAAGAACGTCTGGAATTTATCTGCCCTGGAGAAAAAAGGATAATAGAGGATTTGAATAATTTGACAATATATAAAGAAGGAATAGAGATAAGACATAAGTATGACGATTGGGAATCAGTGTTATTTCGAAGAGGATTTGAACAGATTACTGACCGCTTCCTGAATGATGTTAATGATGTCAATGCTTTTATTAATCAGGACGAGGTCAGCTTAGTAACTCATGATATATGCGAAGATATCATATTGAAGTTAGAAAAAAACGATAATAAAAATATCGAGTGAGAAAATAAATAATATTATTTTACTAGGCAGAGGCAATAATAAAGCAGCATCAGAATAATTATCTCCATACCATTAGCAATTGCAGATGCAATTGTCGGGTGATGTAAACAGGTAAAATAATTAAAGTGGTAATAGCTTAAGAAAATCATGCTTTTTACCACTTTTTTGTTTTTAATAGAAATCTAAAATTATGGAAGTAAAATTGGTAAACGGTCGTAGAAATGGAGAGAATCCGGTATAAAATAGCACTTACAGAGAGTTTCTTTTTAACGCGGCACCGTTATCAGTGAATGTATTCACTTAACAATCAAATAAATTCGCACAAGGAAAGATGTGCCTACATGACATAAAAAGGACGTCCCACTTTGGCATTTAATTAAAATTAATTTGTCAGAAATGAGACGTCTTTATGCTTTCATATAGAACTTATATTTGTGATTATAACTTAATATTATTAGAAGGTGATGCAGACGGACCAGGGATAACATGAACACCGCGATGATTTCCAAAGTAGTCTGTGTCAAAGAGTATCGGTGTTCCATCGGCGTTTTCAAAGTATGCTTCCGGTTCGAAGGCTTTGCCGAGAATTTCGGTGGTAATCATTCGATTGCTGAAATCCTTGAGGTAATCATATACGTTTGTATTCAGATAATAATGACCATCTTTTTCCACTAGTTCTACCTTAAGATCTTGATCATTGTTTTCTACAAACAGACCGTTCACTTCATTTTTCCATGGTTTGGCACCGTTTAGATATACATTCCCTTCACTCCAGACTGGCAGATGACCTGAATGGGCAGGCTCCAATGCCCCCATGTCTGGACGCTTTGTAAAATCGAACTGCGCAATCCATTCATCATAGGTTGGATATTCATCGAAAACGGACGTGCCAACAAGTCTGTTTTCCTGTATGGTATCTGCACCAAAATGGATCATATAGTCTTCAGAAGGCCACTTCTGGAAAAAGATATTGTTGTAGAAGCGGTTGTCACCATGCAGAATGGTCATAAAGCCCATCACTTCTGTACGGTGTGGTATGTGATATGGTGTATATCGCCAAGTTGTTCCTCCACCGACGTCAGTTAACGCACCACAGATAAGGTTGTGAACCATAGCAACGCCCTGTGTAGCAAAACGAAGGCTGGCGTCTGAGAGAAGAATATTGTTATCGATCAGTGTTGGACCATGGCTGACTTCTACAAATATATCCTGAGACATCATGCTTCCCGGAAGATTTTTGGCATACGATGGACGTTGGTTATCATGCAGCAGGTTCTGAGTAATGCGTGTGCCCTGTGCTTCCCAGTCACACCAGATTCCCATCGTACAATGGTGGATATGGTTACGGCGCATGAGTACATCAATGGCTGCATGTATTTTGATCCCGGCGATTTCTGCTCCGCCAAGTTCCATCATATTATTAATATGGTGAATATGGTTGTCCTCAATGGTACTAAACACACCGCCCATACGACCGATGATGCCACCCTGTTCACAGTGGTGAATGTTACAGCGGCGAATTATGTGACTGCCAATTTTTTCTTTCAGCCATCCGTGATACTGCCCACGGCAAACCGCATCACGTTCCATCTGAGTAGGGCTCTTTACATATTTATATGTAAAGTAATGATCATTGTCAGGATCAAGATATTTACCTAGAGAAATGCCAGCGCACTTGCTGTTTGAAATTTCACAATCCTCTATGATCCAGCCTTTGCTCCAGTGAGGACCAATCATACCATCCTGAAAAGCTGCAGGCGGTGCCCAGGTGGTAGCAGCTTTATCAATTTTGAATCCGCTCACCGTAAGATAACCTATACCGGTTACAGAAGGCATAAAACACTTGCGACGGACATTAATCTCTACATTTTCCTCATTGGGATCTTGACCATGGAAATTGCCATAAATGATCGTTTCATCAGCAGCTGTATCCTGTTCCGTATACCACTTATAAACAGATTCTTCCGGTACCCAGCTACATTCATATACACCGCCTTTGATACACTCTTCTAAAGTTGTGGCTTCATACAGCACCTTATCATTTAAATAAACGCAACCGGTATGTTTATTCGGTGTCGCGAAATACCAGTCTCCATATACTAAAGTTATATAAGGGTTGTATTCACCGAAAACACTGTTAGCAATCCGGCACACCCAGACATTTTTTTCATAATGATTCCAGTTTTTTATCTGTTCGGCGCCGGTGATCACAGCACCAAGAGGTGTAGTACTGGTATAAGTGATACGGGCATCTTCAGTACCGGCATTAACCGGATCTACATATTCACGGTAAACCCCCGGTGCTACTAGCACTTCATCACCGGGAAGTGCCAACTTCGCAGCTTCGTTGATCCGTCTGAATGGTCTCTCAATGGAACCATTGCCATCTTTTGCGGCATTTGCGTCAACATAGTATTTCATGAAAACCCTCCATCTTTAAAATATTTATGTCAGTATACAACTACTGACATTATCCATTATATAACATATTTGTTTATAGAACATTATAAATTTGAAACTCGAAACTTTTTACCGAAACATTTTTACCAGAAATGTATTATTTATCTCTCAAAAGTATACAGAAAATTATTTTAGAAATGAAAAAGGTAACGAAAACAAAATACGTCATAAGTATAAGTTTAGGTGGCGCATTTTTGATTCTGAAAATGAATTTTTGTGAGGTTTTAAAGAAATGACGAATGTAGGTAGGCCTAAAAATGAATATGATATTGAAAAGGTTAATGAAATAATCGAAAAGAAATTAAAAAGTTTAGCGGGAGATTTATGAAAATTATCATATTATTCGGTAAGCCAATTTAATAAGCAGCTTGTTAAGAAAAAAGCTAAAAATTATAAGGGTGAGATATATACTGATTATGGTGCCTATTTCTGGAATGGAAATTATAAAGGCAAACAAAGTCTAGGTAAGGATAGAATCGACTTTTATAAGCAACATAAAGAAATAGTGCCCATGGGCGAACTTTATAATATTGATATTACAGACATTGAATTGATTTTTGATAATAATAAAGATGACATTCAAGCTATTAAGCGACGCATATTAAAAGTATTCAAGAAGGAAAGAAGCCAAAATGCTAATAATGAAGAGATGTTTTTACAAATGCAAAAAGATGTACAAAAATATATGACCTTAGTTGAGCAATATAAAGAAGCATTATTTATGTTGTTTTATGCAACTTAAGGAAGCTCTTTATGTTAAGATTTATTTCATCGAATAAAATGATATAAATTCAATGAAAGATAGTTCTTAAAATTTATTTCATATTAATTATTTAGCAAAAGAGTTATTATTAAAGATAATTCATGAAATAGTTCATTTCTTAAAAATCACTTCACAAGTATCTTAAAATTTATTTCAATTTACAATTTTATACTTAAAATAACATATCTAAATGAAATTATAGAAAATTAAAATACACCAACTAATTCTTTATTAATCCCTTTATTTATGATGGTTTTGAATATTCTATACGGTTAAAGAAAAATAGATTTATTGGTCTTAAGATAAATGCATAATTATTTATAGAATTATCTATAGATTTATAGATTAGTCCCTTCCTAATATAGGTCGGGACTTAATTTTATGGTAAAATGTAGTAATATGTGATATAATGGCTAATATTGTAAAGTTTATTAAATGAACTCTTAGGTCGTAAAATACTTAGAAAAGGATAAATAAATGAAAATTATAAAAGAAGTATCAGAAGTAATTGATAATGCTCTAGATATATCAAAATCCAAAGAAGAATTTATAGAACTACTTCAACAGGTCGGGTACAAAGTTCGTTGGGGAGGTAATGCTAAGACAGTTACTTTTACTCTTCCTAATGGACAGCGTGTAAGAAATAGTCGTATCATAGGATTAACAAAGCATGATTGTAGCACAGAGGGTTTGTATAATCATTTTAATAACAAAAGTAGTAAAGAGATCGCTATAGAAAGCAATACAAGTAATACAGGGAAAAAAGTAAGGTTTTTTAAAAGCCTTCAAGGTATTTCTGATTATTGTAAAAAAAATAAAATAGCTGAAAAAGATCAGCGAGTAATATATGTTTTAGCTTTACAAAATGATTTTTACTACGTTGGACAAACAGCGAATTTTAAGAAACGTATGGAAAGACATTTTGCGGGTAATAAAGGCGGATCGCAATGGACTGAACTGCATTTGCCTGTTAGTGTACAAGAAATTATTGATATGGGAACTATGGAAGAAAGCGCTTGCAGCATTTATGAAACAGCCAAAACTATAGAATATATGCATCTTTACGGTGTAGCTCATGTTCGTGGAGGAGATTTCTGCTCATTAGAATATAAAGAGATACTTCGTTTGCTTGAAACTCATGGGTTTGTGATAGATAAGGGAAAGCCATACCCAGGGGCTCATGGAGCTAATGGGTACATTAAAGCAATTAATACTATAAAAACAAAAAAGTTACTCTTAGTATAGTCGTAATAAAAATTATAAGTAGTTTAGTTTACTCCTTTATTTATTTCAAACATATGGAAAGGGAATGGTGTAATTATGAAAGTTAAGAAAATAAAAGTGAGAAATTTTCGATTACTAAAAGATTTTGAAATTGATTTGGAAGATAACTTATCTTTAGTTATAGGAAAAAATAATTCTGGAAAAACTTCTTTATTATCTGTTTTGGAAAAATTTATTGGAAGTAAGTCTTCAGTTAATAATTTCACATATGATGATTTTAGTGTTGATTTCCAGAACGCTTTAAAAGAAAAGATAGAATCAGACTATATTTTGACTGATGATGATTTGATTAATCCGATAGGAATATCAATGAAATTATTTATTGAACATGGTGAGGATGACGATTTATCTAATTTAAGTGATGTTATGATGGACTTAGACCCTGATAATAAAGTTGTTGTTTTAGGGTTTGAATATGCTGTTTCTCAAGATAGTTATACTGATTTAAAGGATAAATATAATAAATACAAAAATAATCGAATTGAGATAGATAAAAATTCATTAAGCAAAGATGAATTGGCAAAAAATTATTTTAATGATTTCATTAAAAATGATCATAAAAAGTATTTTAGCATTTCAAGAAAATCGATTGCATATGACGTAAAAGCAAAAAAAGAGAAAGATAATGAATTTATTGATTTAGACAAAAACAAAATCAGCCTAAACAAAATAATAAGTTTTAAATCCATAAGTGCTCGGAGAGCGGTATCTAATGTGGATACTGATTCTACGTTATCTTCGCTTTCTTCTAAATATTATGAAAAAATTGAGGAAGATGATAGCCAGAAGTCAGCAATTGAAGAATTTAAAAGTAAAATCAATGAGACAGATAGGCAATTAGATAATATTTACGATAATTTATTTGATGGGATAGTAAATAAAGTAAAAAAATTTGGTGGGATAAAATCAGGTGATTCACTTATAAAGATCGTTTCCTCATTAAAGGGAAAGGAATTATTAAAAGGTAATACTACTGTTATGTATAATCATAACGATTCCTGTTTACTTCCTGAGAATTATAATGGTCTGGGATATTTAAATTTAATCAGTATGATTTTTGAAATAGAAGTTAATTTAAGCGAATTTAGGAAAGATGGAAAAGAAAATGAAAAACCAGCCGATATTAATTTGTTTTTTATCGAAGAACCGGAAGCCCATACACATCCGCAAATGCAATATGTATTTATTAAAAATATTAAAGATATTTTAGAAGAAGGATCTAATGGTATTGACAATAAAAATTCATTTGATATGCAAACTATTATTTCAACACATTCTACGCATATAACAACAGAAAGTGATTTTAATGATATTAAGTATTTTTATAAGTCAAGTGAATGTGAAGTAATAGCCAAGAATTTGAAGGATTTAGAAATTGAATATACGGGGAAGGATACAGATAAAGGAAATCAACAATTTAAGTTTCTAAAACAATATTTAACTTTGAACCGTTCTGAGCTATTTTTTGCAGATAAAGCAATATTCATTGAAGGCGATACAGAGAGAATATTATTACCTGCTATGATGAAAAAAATAGATCAAATTGAGGGTGATACAGAAAAATACATACCTATGCTTTCACAAAATATATCTATTGTTGAAGTAGGAGCGTATTCACATATTTTCGATAAATTCATTGAATTTATTGGAATAAAATCATTGATTATTACAGATATAGATTCTGCAAAATTAGTTCCGTCCATAGATGATAAAGGAAATATCCGTAAAAATAAGCAAGGCGAAGATATGTATAATATTGAGAAATGTAGAGTTAGTGGTGAAGGCGGAATTATCACAACGAATGCATCATTAAAGTTTTTTTATTCAAAGTACTTGCAGAAGTCTTGTAAGGAAGAAAATATTAATAATTTGCAGTATTTTATTGATTTACCATTTGATAAAAAAGCTCTTTTAAAAAATCCCGCAACAGATGAATGGGAACAAGAAAAAGAAGGTAATGTTTTAGTAATATATCAAGTTTCTGACAAAAACAAGGATGAAATTCTTTACCATGCGAGCAGTTTTGAAGATGCTTTTTTTCATTTAAATAAGCAATTTATACTGGACAATAAGGATAATTTTAAGAGTCTTCAACATATTGACTATTTTGGTGATACAACAAAAGATACGTATGAATTGGCTAAAAATTGTGTCGATAAAAAGCCTTCATTCGCAATGGAAATATTGCTAAATAGCAATTCAACAGAAGATGAAAAAGGCATTGTAAAGCAGTTTGTTAATTGGGAAATACCGCAATACATAAAGGAGGGGCTATTATGGTTGAAGCAAGATTAGAACCAGAGGTTGAAAAAGTCTTAGAGCATATTGCTAAAGGCGAGAACTTTCTGCTCAGTGGTGGAGCTGGTAGCGGTAAAACATACTCATTGGTTCAAGTAATAAAGGAGACAATTAAACTTCATCCTACAGCTCAGATTGCATGTATGACGTACACAAATGCAGCTGTTAAAGAAATTGAGCAAAGAGTAAATCACAAGAACTTAAGAGTTTCTACAATTCATGATTTTTTATGGGATATGTTGAAGTCCTTTCAAAAGGAATTAAAAAGTTCTCTTTTGGTACTCATTAATGATAAAGAGAGTAAAATTAAAAATCCTAATGAAGATAATGGAATAGAATATACAAACTCGTTTGATGATGGAATTAATTATAAAGAGTACTTGAATATTAGCAAGGGTGAGATATCACATGATGAAGTTCTTATTGTAGCGAATTATATGTATGAACATTATAAAATACTATGTGCTATTTTAAAAGATAAGTATAAATTTATTTTTATTGATGAATATCAGGATACTAATTCTTTGGTCGTACAAATTTTTCTAGAACACATTAAGCAAAGTAAAAGGAATTGTGTCATTGGTTTTTTTGGCGATTCAATGCAAGCTATTTATGATGACGGAATAGGAGATTTAAGCAAGTACATAAATAGTGGGGTCGTAAAGGAAGTTCAAAAAGCACAAAATAGAAGGAATCCGCAGTCAGTTATAGATTTAGCAAATAAAGTAAGAATGGATGGCTTGATTCAAGAACCATCAAAAGACTTAAATGCGCCTAATATGAAAGATGGAGTAATTAAACAGGGAAATATAAAGTTCTTATATTCATCAATTAACGATTTAAATAAAATAAAAAATACTACTCACTTTAGTGGTTGGAAGTTTGACGATGCCAAAGTAACCAAAGAGCTGAATTTAACACATAATCTAATTGCTCCCAAAGCTGGATTTGAAGATTTGATGAACATATATGATAAAGACCCAATAATTAATCTAAAAAATGATATTGTAACAAAAATAAAAAAGGAAAACTATGTTATCGATGAAAATGCAACATTTGAACAGGTAGTAGCGCAGGTTCCTATAAAAAATAGGCAAAAACAATTGAAAATTGATTTAATTATTGCTAATCCGGCTGAAAAAATATTATACGATCAACTTAAAAATCTTCCATTTTCACAAGTCAGAAAAATCTATTTGGATAAAGATTCTCTTATAGATGATAAAAAAGATGATATTGATGATGAAAATAAAAAAGGCTCTAAAAGGGATGATTTAATTAAACATCTCTTTAAAATACAATCTCTTATTTATCTGTATGAAGAAAACCAAATTAGTGATTTTATAAGAAAAACCGAATTTAAAATTGATTCAATTTTAAAAAAAAGGGAAATCAAATCCATAATTGATGAAATTAAAGGAATGTCTGGAAGTACCATTGAGGATGTGATCAATTTTGCTAATCAAAAGGGCATATGCAAGAAAGATGATAGGTTTAAAAGATTCATAGAAAAAAATGAATACCTTTATAATAGAGTAAAACAAGTTAAATTCAATGATTTTCAAAAATTATATTCCTATTTAGAAGGTTTTACACCCTTTTCAACACAACATAAAATCAAGGGCGCAGAATATGATAATGTATTGGTCATTCTTGATAATGGAAATTGGAATAACTATAATTTTGCCCGGTTATTTGGTGAAGGGGAAGGTAGTGAAAGTGTTTTATTAAGAACGCAAAAGATTTTCTATGTATGTTGTACTAGAGCTAAGGAAAACTTAATTGTCTTTTTTTATAAACCGTCACCCACCATTATAAGAAAAGCCGAGGAATTATTCGGTAAAATAAATGTATGTGAAGTTTAAAAATATCCAAGTATCTTTTCTAAGGCCGTTTAACAAACATTTACAAGTTTATTTAGTATGGAAAGGGTTCTTTATATCTAAGGCAATAAATCCATAAACAACATATTATAGATTAAATATTGTAACAAAGGAGGATTAACGTTTGGCGGTAACGAAAAACCAACAAATACGTTCATTTTACCCTGATAAGGATAGTTTAAATAAAGGTAGAAGCATTATTACATATCACTATACATCCCCTACAGGTGTAAAAGCAATTTTAGCTTCAAACAGTATTCGTTTCACTGATTGCCAATTTCTAAATGACAAATCAGAATATGTACATATCCACAAGCCGTTGATGCAGGCTTTAAATGCGATTCAAGAAAACTTATTTGATGATTCGATACCTGAAATGATTCAAAACATGTTTAATGATAATTATGAAACAGAGCTATTGGTGTTAGTTCCTCGTTCTGATATCAACCCTAAGTTAAAGTTCCGTTTTATTAAGCAACGCTATTATATCTTTTGTACATCCGAGCAGAGGGATGCCTTAAATATGTGGAACTATTATGTTAAAGGCGGCAATTATCAAGGATACAATTTGGGATTAGCTGTAAATAGTATAATTAAGAGCTTTTCTGCTTTAAAAAAGGATAATATTGAACTTCTCTACGGCAGGGTGCTATACAATGAATCTGAGCAGATTAGGTACTTAAAGGATGGTATTTTAAGCATAGATAATTTATTGAAAAATAAGCTTAACGGCGTTGAGGAATCGCAATCGCTTGATGAACTATATGATAGTGCAAAAGGACAAATTCTAGATTTCTTAGAGATTGCACGATTATTTTTCAAGGATCAAGCTTTTGAGAGTGAAAAAGAATTTCGCTTTATTATAAAACTTCCTACAAATTATGTAAAAACAGACCATTCAGTGCTCAACGTAGGCTACGATGTAAAAGGAGGTGTTATTGTTCCACATTGCACATTGAATATTGAGAAAGAATCATTAAAATCAGTGACACTTTCTCCGATGTTGGACAAAGAACTTGCAGAACAAGGGCTTAACAGATTTTTGACTGATTGTGGATATGAGAACAGAATAGATATTAATCAATCTAACATTCCGATACGTTATTAATGCATGAAAATTTCAATGTTAACAATTGAGATCTTAACCGACTCTCCATTTTGTTTATATTGAATACTATGATTGTTTAAATAAAGTAGTGAGTGTATATACCTTTAAATTGTAGTGATTATCTTAAGATCTGAATATGCAAGATTAAAAATTGAGTATGGTAAATGCTATTGATACTAATAAAGAAGTATATATCATTAAAGAATATTTATGGACCAAAGCGAAAAAGGAGAAGAATATGACACCCAAAGAAAGAGATGAAATGTTGCGAAGAATTATAGTAAGTATTAATGTACTGTCCAATACAAAGATTATTGGCGATTGTGAGCAATCATTAAACAATGTTGCTGATGCACTGCAAGAAATGAGCCTAAATGATGATAATCCACGTGAGGATCAACGAAAAGAATTTGATGAATTCAGTGATGCTATAACAGAATTTTTAAATAGTGCGTCAGAGGCAGGTATAGAATTTAGCCCGGCACCGCTCCGCAGACCTAGAAGTTATTATGCATCAGGGCGCAAATATATACTGAATCAAGTGAGTGAACTGTTTTCTGATTACGAGAGTGTAGTAAACTCTATTGATGATTATATCAGCATCCTAAGTGATGAACTTGATATAAAAGAACAGAATGCAGATAAGCCCGGTTTTACAAGTGAATATGTGCAAAATATAATTGATCAGAAAGATTTATTAGAGGAAAACATTGAGGATTTTCAAAAGCACAAAAAAGTATTAGAATGCCTTGAAGCTATGCTATCATTCTGTTAACTAGCAATATTATATGTATAGAGTATAAATCTGGAATTGTACTTTATCATTTGAAGCTGCATACGAAACAGAGGATAAGGGTTATTAGTTGAGTTAGTTCTACAACGATAAAATGCATAATTATTATTTTGGGTTAGGAATGGAGAATAATCTCTGTTCCTTATTTTTTTAATAAATCTTTTGGAATGAACCAATATAACCTGAGTTCCCGGTATTAATAGGTATTTATATCGATGCAACTCAAACAATGCGATAACGTATAATTAATTTCGCAAATTCAATTTAACAAAAAATGGACATGTTCCATAGCCGTTTGGTAAAATAAAGTTACCACACAAAATCTTCCAAAGGAGGCTATGAAACATGTCTGATAACATT
>JAEWIZ010000025.1 GCA_023386815.1 Bacillota bacterium | reverse complement strand
AATGTTATCAGACATGTTTCATAGCCTCCTTTGGAAGATTTTGTGTGGTAACTTTATTTTACCAAACGGCTATGGAACATGTCCATTTTTTGTTAAATTGAATTTGCGAAATTAATTATACGTTATCTGTACCCATTTAACATCTTCGCTGGTGCACCCCTTATAAATGGTCTCTGTTGGTTCCTTGTGCGGGTTACTGCCCTTCCATGTAGCCTTGGAAGATAGATTTGTACTGTAGTCATATGCTAGGTACTTAAGGGTAAGCCCATACTTCCATTTCGTCTGGATAAATTCGGACAATACTGTGCCATAATCAATCCCCTTGGCTTCCAGGACATGAGGTTTACCGCCGATCCAGCAGAATACACCAACATGACCACTACGCCATACAATAACTCCATTTGCAAAGTCCTTATAATTTGCTACGGGTATCCTGGTGTAAGCTGTGGAGTACAGTTGATAGGATCCCAACATCTTACCAGTATACCATGCTGGCAGACCTGAGCAGTCTGTGCAGATCTTGCCGACCAGTCTCCTAGCCTTGGTTATGTAGATATTCGTAAAAATCCCCTGGTAAGCCTGGATAAGACTGTTAAGATGAGACTGTGTCAGCGCTCCGTAGCTGCCTTTCGCGCCGTATACATATGGGGTTCCTAATTTGGTCTTGCAGAATTCCACAAGACCATTTCCTGTTAAATTTCCCATTCCCTACCCCTCCACTTCCGGAAGACCTGCCACTGAGGTCAGGATCGATAACACCCCGGCCAAAATCGAAGCTGATAGAACCATAATCCAATTTACCTCCTGCATAACCATTGCAGTTCCGATCATGGCAACCGCTGTCTGCGCCACCGTCTTTATTGCTCTTGTTCCAGCTGCTTTTAACCATTGTTTATTCATAATATTACTTCTCCTTTTCTTCTAAGTCCGCAATGCGGTGATTTGCTACCTTCATCTGTTCTTCGAGGACAAATGTCCTTTCGATCACAGAATTATGTTTATCTACTTTCTTCTCTAACTGTTCTAACCGGTATGTAGTGAGTCGGCCGGATATAATGATCCCTCCCAGAGATCCAATTCCGCTACCTCCCAATGTTATAAGAGCAATGATTACAGCTTCGCTCATGCATAGTTACCGCCCTTCCTAGCATTATAAAAGGAGCCCTGAGGCTCCTTGGTAATTAAGTTTCTTAATCATCATTTTTTAGATATCTTTAATTTTACATTCAAGGCATGTTTTGGAGTTTTCAATCTTAGTAAAATATTCTGTCCAATTCTTCTCTATATCATCTAAATAGACTAAAATATATTTTCTCCAATAATTGATATATGCATATTTACGAATTATCACCATTAACCCTGCCGCAAAAATAAAGATAAGAAATACTAATATAGATGTCATAAAATTAGCTGAACCTATGTACGCTGCAATTCTTCGCAATCCGTGCGAATTACTAACAAGTTTAACATAATCAGTTCCGTGATTACTTGCATAATCAATTAAAATACTATAAATTGATATAATCATGGCACCTAATGATAGGCAGTATGTGGCATATGTTATAAAATCTCCACCCTGACATTCAGCTTTTAATTTTAGCAAATCATCTTTGTTCTTTATAATATCATTCACTAAGTAAAGTTTAACATAATTCATATCTCCTTTCGCGCGACGATTATTATCTAGGCGTTTACACAATTTTTCAAAATCATTATAATTACTCATTTTCCCTCCTGGATATAGATATAATAAACCATATTATACCAGTTTAAATAGGGGTGTCTACTAAATTATTACATATTCTGTTTTAATTAAAGGTGATTATTTATGCGTTAATACCTCTAATATCTCAGCTTTTTCCTCCTCGGTCAACTTGGGGTATGTAGCTATGATTTCCTCGTATGTACCCTCTCCGGCTGCATATCTGATTTTTACAGCATTAACAAAGATATTTAATTTCCATGCTGACATAATTTACACCCCCATCATTTCCGCTAAAGCAAGCGTTAACATGTCTACTTGTTCCTTGAGCAGTGCCGTTTCTGACTTCGGGAAATCTGCATATACTACTTTGTGTTCTTCACCTGAAACATCTACGGATACCGGATATTTACCCACTGGTATTTCAACCTCTAAATAAGGTAATCCATTTGGCACCTCATAAACACCAGACATTTGATTCCATATCTTGCCGTTGTTATCGTAAATAAATAATGTTTTCAAATTAACCTCCTATTCTATCACTGTCCACGTGCAAGGCGCGCTTGCTATTGGGAAAGGTATTCTAAACTGTGTATTCGATACAAAACAAATTGTACCGTCTTCTATAAATTGATAATTTGAACCGTTACCATAACTCTCACCACATTGAGTAATCTTAACAGTGTATGCTCCTTTATTGCTATTCCAACTATAGACCACTGTCATAACTGCGGCAGCTGATTGAATGTGCTCAATAATTATTTTAGTCGGTCTAAATGTTAAACCACTAACAAGTAAGTAACGCATTGCTTGTGTTGCAGTATTTACATAAGTAAAAGTAAGTGTATCCGCTGATGATGTTGCCGAACCACTTAACACCCTTTTAGCTGTACCTACAACATTACAAATTGTCTTATTAGCTATAACATTTGCGGGTTTAAGATCGCCTTGTGGTGATTGTATCCACGAAATATCTTTCATGTATGCGCTTGTAGGTATTCTAAAGTACAGCATACCGGCATTAACGTCAGGATTAACATTTTCTGTTTGCCACCTATCTAGTATAGTAGGTGTGGTAACTGGTATTGCTCCTTGCATACCAAGTACATTAGCAGTATTTAAGAAGTTGGCAGGGTGTAAATCATAGTCGGTTAAGAATACCATAGGCGCATCACCACCTTCACCGGCATTTGTGAGATAAGCACCTTTAGGAATCTTAAAGTAAACAGTACCACCGTCAACACTTACCGCTGTGGCTCCTGTATACCCCCCTCGGTTTGCTATAGTACCGACGACCTCTTCTCCGTCTTCTGTAACAATAGTTTTTGGCGATACTACGTCGGATGCTAGTGCGGTACCGCCACCGCCCCCACTAGCTTTCAAGAAAAAACAGTCACCCGCCGCGTCATACCAAACGGTTACAGCCTTTCCAACTGTAAGTTTAGGTGCCGATGTGGTACCTGGCTTATACAAAGGCTTACCGTTAATTTTGGTATCGGCTGCGTTATTATTTGCGGTAACAATAAACGTCTTTATGCTTCCCTCGGCTAATGATACACTGGTTAGGATTATTGCTGTTGCAGTTCCTCCGGCTTTTTCTGCTTTTGTAGTTGCTGCCAATTGCGAACCAACTTCTTCTATCGCCTCCTTATTTCCTTTCAAGGCTGCATCGATCCGATCCATGTTACCGTTCTGTATACCGACATCGTAATACTCATTTCCGGCCGGCTTAACTAGTCCATAATTTATTGTCTCTGTTGCCATCAACTGACAACCTCCTCTCTTAATTGCTCATAGGTGTATGCTCCTAGGTGCGAATGTGTAAAGCTGCCTAATACGGAATTCGTATTAAAGACATATTCAAAGGTATAACTCAGATGTGCCGGCTTAATCTCTTCAATCGTCAATGTAAGATCTGCCATATTATCCGGTATCCCTAGAGTTCCAACAAATTTTATCTTAAAGCTGTGATTTGCAGCATCCTCGATCACCTCAACTTCGCCATTACTGTAAGATCTGGCTGTTTCGATCAACATTTGCTTTGTGACAGTCCCTACTCCTCGGAGCTTAGCCTTAATTCTCTCCCTACGGAAAATATCCGACTTCGTAACATCAACCTCTAAACCATAGATCTTCTCATACCTGGAGAGCAGCTTCGATGCTGTATTGACAAAGCACTCATTGATGGTCTCATCTAACCGAGCCGCTAGGTTGTTTATATCTGTCGTGAGAATCTCCTGCAGCTCCTCCATGGTAGAGTTTCCGGAATAATAAACCGGCAATAGATCCATTAAACTCATCACGTCACCTCCGTAAGGGTCACCATTCCAGCCTCCGGCATCTCATCGTCTCCTATGGATATGTTTACGATACCACCATTTATCTGCAGGTCGGAATAATCTGCAACTCCAGGAGTAGCGAGTAATAAACTACCTATTTTTGCATGACTGACAACGTAGGTGCTAAACACAATTCCTCGCAGGTAAGATGTGATGGAAGATGTAAACGCTGACACAACCTCGCTATATGTCTTGGATCCGTCCAGAGTAATCTCCGCTGTTACTGATATAGCCTTTCCAGATGGACTATCAACTGTAACGATCGCACCGATTGGCCGTACTGACTCTATATAGTTATAAACTGCAGATTCCAAAGAAGTATCTATTGCCATATCACTATCTACGATCAGCACCTTTACAGTCCCTGGACCTTTCCAAAGAGGAAATACTTTCGCTCCACCAACTCCTGATACTTCCAACGCCCAATTTTTATAATCCGCCGCATTACCACTTGTGGAAGTAGATTGCACGAGGGAGTAAAATCTTGCTCGGAGATCATCATCTGTCTCTTCATCTTCTCCCGATGTAATTAAGGCCGTCAACGTGGCAGTAACACCAGATACATTATCAATGTTCTCTAAGGTGCCTGAATACGTATTCCCGATTTCACCCTCCTGTTCACAAGTTGCACTATATGTATTCGTGTCTAACAAAGTGGTAATGGCATACGTAGTATCGTTAATTGCCCACCGGGTTCCAATGCCAACAGCTCCGCTTGTCTCTATTTTACGTACCGCATAGGTTGCCATCTTTCTGGTAAGCCCATAATCTGTTACAACTTTATCTAGGTACTCACCTACGGCTGTATCGCCACTTACCAGAACAATAAATGCGTCTAAGTAATAATAAGTCTGTGCAAGATGGTATGCGGTAGGAGCGAGGGCATCATAGATAACGGATCCTTCTCGCTTATCTACATCGGAGGCCACTCTGGATAGCATATCATTTAAAATATTCTCAAATGTCATTGCTTCGAACATCAGACAGTTACCTCCTTCTCAATTACTAAATCTCCATAAATACTGGCCAAACTAAAGACACAGAGAAGAGCATCTCCGTTAACACTGTATATAAAATTGTCAACGCTCAGGATCCGTTCATCCTGCAGGAGGCATTCCTGGATCCTTCTCTTCATTTCAACTTTTACATATGCCGGATCCTTCCCGATCAGGTTTTCAAGCTCAATTCCGTAAGAAAAGCTATATATTGGATACTCATACTTTTCAGTATTAAGCATCTTATATATAGCCTGTTTTAGTGCTTCCAGTTGATCTATATAGCCTTGGATTCTTTCGTTGGTTATTTTATATGTGTTAGTGATCTCAGCCTCTTCTGCGACTATCATATCAGTAGTCATAACGGCACTAATCATCTGGTATCACCTCCAGTATAAAATATTGCAGTCCTCCATGATTCCTTAGTAGTCTGACCCTTTGTCCGTATATGAGGCTGGATTTCAGATTGCCAACAACCAAATCTTTATCAAGAACAAGCTTCTCGCTAATTCTAATACCATTCTCAACGACGACCCCGTCCATAAAAGAAGTAAGCTTTGCGTTATTCAGATAGTTCTGAACTATTGTCTTTATCTCATTTATCATATGATCACCTCAATCTTCATTGTGTGGATTGGAATGAAATCATGCGTCACTGACCGAACAACCAACCTCTTATCCAAGCCAATACACTTAATTTGTCCATAGATACTGTTGCCGGCACGAATTCGGGAATCACCCAGGCAATCTAATGAAAGTGTCTTGCTCTCTTCATTATACAAAGATAGCAATGAGTCAGCATAGTCCTGAGCCTGCGTAATCGTCTTGTTGCTAACTGATTCATAGTACTGCAATGGACCGTATTTTTCCATGGATCTCTCATCTCTCGATCCCAC
The DNA here is from genome assembly GCA_023386815.1 of Bacillota bacterium. GTDB lineage: Bacteria > Bacillota > Clostridia > Lachnospirales > Lachnospiraceae > Mobilitalea. Next base: position 103,839 of record JAEWIZ010000025.1, on the reverse strand, counting down.
AATCCTACTAGATGAGTTTTCATCTTTTCCTTTTGCCAATATGATAATCTGGTTATAAAAATTATCATCAATTGATTTTTCATATGAAAAGTCATAGCATAAGGACTGATCACCTAAAATTAAATTGAGAGCGAGATCTGCTATATTGCGAAGGGCTATATAGCCGCCCTCGTCTCGAAGAATAAACCATTTTCGCTTGTAAGTAAGAGTTTCGTCAACTCCTGAATACACTATATCTAACCAAGTGTCTCCGTCATAGGCCTGGGTTGCTAATATATAACCTGTATCTACAATGGTGCCTTGATTAAAACCAAAATGGAGACACATTTTCTTTGTTAAGGAAGTTAATGTATTCCCTTTTGACGAAAAATAATCCTTACCCTTGGCATATCTTAGCTGGTCATAAGCAATTACGCTAACCTCCCTGCTTTTGTCCCCAGTAATTTTAAATATCTGCCCGACAAAGATTAACTCCTTATATTCAAATCTTACACCATCCCCATTTTCCAAGGATAAGGCATCATCAATATAAGAAAAGGTCAATTTACTGCAACCGTCATTCAGCTTATCCTCGAACGATATTTTTGTCACTGAATCACTTATTTCAAATAGCTTCCCAGAATCCTTGCTATCGATATAAAATTTCATATTAATCACCATCCATCAAAAACTACCACCGCCTGAGCTATGAGTTCGCCCAGCCTTTGATGTACCACCTGAGTAAGGATTTTTAAGTAACGCTGCTATTCCAGCTACTCCGTCCTCGTAATTTGCTGCTGAGCTAGTATTAGTATTTTTCGAAGTAGTTGGAAGTGCTGCCGAATACTTCGAAAATTCTGACTCCCCTGGAATCCTCAGTTTCCATCCTATCGTTATTAAAGCCGAATTTTTTATTTTATCCTTATTGGCATTAAATATAATGTTTGCCTTGGCTCCATTTCCATAATACTTTTTCGCAATAGACCAGAGGGAATCTCCGGATTGTACAACATGGTACCCGGTGGATTTAGTATTAACCCCTTGTGAGGACAGTGCACTTTTCTTTTTGTATGTATTAGACGAAGAAGTAGCAGCTATCTTAACTAGGGTATCTGTCTCTTTTTTACCAAAAGGGCGATATTCTAAAAGCTTGATACTAATATATTTATCCCCTTCTTCGCCCGCCTTCTCAGTTACTTCTAAGTCCTCAATCAATACCATCACGCTGGTACCTTCGTTTTCGGTAAATTCCCCGTCAATATTATCATCAATTCCAAAAATAAAACGAACTGGTAACAGACTTTTTCTCCATGTACGAAACATAGATAAATAATATCCTGCACCCTTAAAGCTCGTTATCTTTTTCTTAGATATTTCAGTATAGTGCTGCCATTTACCGGGGAGCTCTGTCTCGAAAGAATATTCCCGTAGCTCCAAGTGAGACGGTACAGAAATCTGCCCCAAACCCAAGATTTCATATTTCTCTATTGCTAATACAGTCTCTATTTTGATTTCCTCCGGATTAACCGGAAGGCGGTACGTGACATTGTTATAATCAAAGCAAACCATATAATTACTCATTAATACACCCCTTCCGCTGCTACTGCAATCTGTTCCTGAAGTATTCTACCAATACGTGAATACATTGCATCGGTATCTGCCTCCTTACTGATAGCACCAGTAAATTTTACAGTTATCTTTGGCGCTAATGTAGCGGTGGAAAACTTATTTACAAACTCTCTCTCTGCCAGGTCTCTCAGATAACCGATATCTTCTTTATCCATGCTAACTTTTACATTACCTTTGGATCCGGTTCCTTCAACAACCGTAGGCTTATATTCAGTCCCTTTATCTTCTTCACTTGTAAGACTGTCTATAAGACCCGATAATTTGTTATCAATCTTTTCCCCTAACCCGTATCCTCCATCATAAGCATCAGTCATGTCGATTCTTTTCAACCCTAGGTCTTCAACTCCGAGATCCAGTAAATCAGTATTAAAGTCCTTTGGATCATACCCTCTAGCCTTTACCGCCTCATCGGCCATTGCCTTTAATCCAGATCTCCAGCCCGCTACCGTATCAGCCATGTTGGATCCAAAAACCATATCCATTGCACTTGCTATTTTTTGTAGTAGACCCAGCACGGTATCGGCCAATCCTTGGAACAAGTAAATAACTGCAGAAATAGGGTCTACAAATAGGTTGCCAATAAAGTTCGCAAATACCAGGAATGGATTAACCATATATTCCACCATTCCAAGGATATTCTCAACCAGCCCCAGGAATAGATTCCATATTAATGCCCCTAGCCAGGCAAGAGCTCCTAAGATCACTCCCGTAGCGCTTATTGTACTTCCGGTAACCGTGTTAATAACATCGACAATTTTATATATAACTGCAATTAACAATATTATAGCTCCAATCACTAGCAATACTGGCCAGTAAGCCATTACCCATGCTGCTGCTTGTGCTGCCAAAGCGGTTACCGTTTCCCATATCTTTGCGATAATTACAGCCATATATACTACTGCCACTATTTCAAGGATGGTTTTTATAGCAGGCCAGTTATCAATTACGAAATCTATTATATTACCGATTGCATCAGCTACCATGCTAAAGCCTGCAATAAGACCATCAACGAAGGACATGAATTGACCCGTGTTAATAAGTTTGTTGATCTTTTCTATTAGTCCAGAAAAGGCACTGATACCACCGTTTTTGATCTTGTTCCAGATGTCTGCAAATGTATAAGGCATCTCTTCAAATTTTGCATTAATATCATCACCAGCAGCGAAAAGGGCATTTTTAATAATATCAGCCGTAATTGTACCCTGAGACGACATTTCCTTAAGCTGCCCTTTGGTCTTCCCTGTATATTTAGCAATTGCGTCAGCAAGTAATGGAGCGTTTTCCATAATACTACGGAATTCATCCCCCTGAAGCTTACCGGAAGCCATTGCTTGAGTCAGCTGATACATTCCAGATGATTGCTCCTGTTGACTGGCTCCACCGACTTTAAAAGATTTCTGCATGAGTTCGGTGAATGCAATGGTTTCATCATTGCTACTGAATGCGTCTCCCGCTAATAGCCCTAGCTTAGAGACAGCGCTCGCCATGTCCGTATAGGATCCTTTTGCTCTGTCAGCAGCCGCAAATATTTTGTCCTGCAACTCAGATTGTGTCTGTAGGCCATCATTAACCATATTTAGTCTGGAGGCAGTATTTGTATATTCATCCGCTATATTCGCCCCTTTAACAGCTCCGGCAATCATAGCGGCTATGCTTAGGAATTTACCGAGGCCAGAACTTCCTTTATTGGCACTGGTTCCCGTTGCTTCAAGCTTCTTATTAAACTTATCTGTTGCGCCACTTGCCTGAAGGATTTTGTTAGTAGCTTTCTCTGTTTTTTTCTCGACTTTATCAGCTGTAGCGGAATAACCATCGAATAGCTTAAACATTGCCTTTAGCGTCAACGGCCTCTACCTCCCTTCGACTTTACTTTAGCTGCCTGCTTTTTCTCTTCATCAATTCTCAACATAGTGCTTGCATAGATAAAAGCTTTTTCCCTGTCATCCATAGCATCCAGAGTGGACGGAAGGATTCGTAGTTTCTGCAATGCAAAGTGAGCCAGATTAAACTCCGGATCACCTTGCAATATTAGTTTTTTGCTTCTTCGATATCCTCATTAATATCCTTGTCTAATCCGCTAATTTCCTGAACTTTCTGAGCTAACTCAGCATATTCACCCACATAAAGCATCTTCTGCAGTAAAGAAGACTCACCAAGTACTCCATATGCTTTCTGCAGCTCGACATTTGTTAAATCCGGAAAAACTACAGCAGCTGCTGTCAGGGACGAAACATATTCCGTTCGATCAAAAGTATCAGTTCCTTTTTTATCTCTTTTTGTATATTTCTTAATTAGCAGCTTATTCTCTTCCTGAGTGATTGGTCGGATAACAAAAGGTACCGGCTTCCCATTCTCTTGGAAACGATTTGATACAACTACTTCCTGATTCTCAACCTGCACTGGATGCAGGAATGCATTTAATGAACTCATAATTTTAAAACCTCCATAAAATAATAAGGAGCCCGAAGGCTCCCATAATTAATTTGCTTTGAAAATATCTGGTGTGGTTAATGAACTCATGTTCTCGATACCATCAAAGGTGAAATCAGTATCATGAGTGATCGGATCCTCGGAGTCTCCTTCGAGATATGCTGCTAGCACAGAAGAAATAATAACATTACTCAGCATCACCTCACTTGTACCGAAAGTTGACTTAGGATCCTTGTTGGTAACCTTTATAGTGATTTCGGTATAATTTCCACTGTTGATATAGTCAATCGCCTGCTTAAGCAGCTCTGAATTAGCAAAGTACATTGTCATACTTCCGGTACCGGAAATTCCAGTTACCTTATGCTGCTTCATCCGATTCCCCAGCATCCTTTTTTCAGTTACACTATACTCAAGTTGAGCGCTGAGCTTTGCGATCTCAAAAAGGAGTCTTCGTTGACCGTTTATTGTGATATATGCCTCTCCTTCGCTTGCATTAAGCATATCAGTCAATTTTGCATATGCCATTCACCTATTCCTCCTTTCTTACGACAAGTTAACAGTGATATAGATCTTCTCAACACTATCCACCGGTTGAATATAGCAATCGATTACAACTGAGTCAGAATCCGTGCCGGCAGAAACAGTAACATCTGCAGCAGAAAAATTCTGGATTGTTGCCATGCTCTGCAGTTCATTGAAATATTGGATTAAAACCGCCCTTAGTGAAGAACGTCCACTGTCGTTGTTATTAATTTTACCGACAAAATCGCTCTCGAAGATCTCAGTTATGTCATTGTTAATACCGTCCAGGGTACGGATAACTCTGTTTTTATGAAATACCTCCCCTTTTTCCGCTGTAAATGATGTAAGGGAATTAATATCATACACTGCAGTAACGTTCTGCGCAGTGTCGACCTTAAATAGGAATTTACCTGCAGTAATTGCAGCTTCCATCTGGATCTTGGTCATCCTGGGAATTACATCGATTGCGCCAGTATATACCTGGCCGGTATTCGATTTGTTAATATTCGCACCGGCTGTCATACCTGCTACCCAAGCGGTGGCCTGAGCAGAAGTAAGCTCGGTACCATCGGATAATAAAATTCCCTGGACTACATTTATAACAGCCTCACTATTGCCGACGTGATCAGCAAGTACAGTCTGAATCTTAACACCTTCATCATCCCTCATCGCCTCAATCCAGGTCTGGATAGTTGCTTGATTTGCTGCATGAGTAGATGCCGGATAAGGATAGCATAATACGTTAAAATTAACCGTTTTAAGCGTCTCCAAAGCATCTTCTATATCCTCCGCATCATGTGTTGCTGGAAGCTTATACACAATAACTGTCTGGGCACCCTTAAGAGCCTCATTGACCAAGAGTTTATCACTGGCCGTGATGCCATCCGGATATGCACTTGTGTCCGTGGCTGTGATGCTATACATCTCTCCATTGGTTCCCACACTCATTTCCTGGAGCAATACCACTATCCCTCGGTCACCCGGAGTAATAGACAGTGGAGCGTTGGTAAGGAAATTAACATAGGCACCAGGAAGTATTTTATTTTGACTGGTCCATGTTCCTGCCATGTCTCACCCTTCTTTCTATATATTTGTATTGGTTTGCTGTTTCTTCATTACTGTTTCATCAGTAATTTTAATTTCGGAGTACTTAACATTAAAGGTCAGATGCAGCACGTTATCGACTGTATGTGCGTTCTTATCGGTTGCTCTGAAGGTGCCAATAATATCAAAATTTCTGAGTAGGTTTTCCTGTACAGTTCGGCAATCACCCTTTATCTCCTGAGTACCTTTGTCACTGAAATATGCCACATCCATGATAGCTGTGCCGCTGTTTCCGTAGATTCTCTTTGAGTAATCGTGATCGGCAAGGACGATAAGAAAAGAAGGTGTAGAAAAGTCCTGGGGAACATCATCAGTACGTATTTCATATTCCGGATATAACTCCGCCAGTTTATTTGCAATCGCCTGCATAATATCATCTATCATATTTCCTATTCACCCTTTCCACTTCTTTCTCAAATTCCCGCTTTAATACCTTTTCAGTATGAGAGACGGCCTTTTCAAGCATGAACTGCCCTGGTACCCATCCTTTATTTACTCCACCCTGAACAATGCGGTGGCCGTAATTCACATACTCGGAATAATCGGCACTATTGACCATAGATTTCGTAGCTCCTCCGCCCTTGGATTTAACTGCAGGGGCGGAACGCCAGCTCTTTCTCATAAAGCCGCCAATGCGCGGACTACTTACGTTAAAACTGACCTTCGTTCCATCTTTTGTAGTAAACTCAACTAATGTACCTCCAGCGCTTATAGGAGTGAGTTCTTTAGCAACCCTCACCCCCTCATTAACTGCTCGATTAAGAATCCTAACATCAATCTCAGTTATGTCACCAAGCATCTTCTTAAGTTCTTTACGATACTGATCTATAGCTGCCTTGTTCCGACGATAGTTACTACTTGAACTCGTACTCATGCTTTACCATCTCTTTTCACGGTATGCTGCGCTCCTCCAGAGTAAGGAAAGCCTTCTCCGACGATCAGGGTCACCTTATTACCGTTTCGCTGAGTAACGATAACCTTATCACCTTCTTGAACTATGCCTTCTCCGCAGAAGAGTTTGTGAGAGCTGACCAGTGTAGGAACCTCGGATCCGGTATCGGCTAAGGAACCAGCACTGTAATGACATTTAACATCACTTTCAATCAGCTTTTCACCTGACTTAGTGATTTTGTTTACCTTGACCTTTTCATACCGGTATATATCCATCTTATCTTTCCATAAGCGTTCATACGGACTACTCACTTCCTCAGCCTCCTAAATCCTCTCAGTGTTGCCTTGTCCCTGTCTGACAGCCCATAAATCGTCTCTTTGGAGGTTTTCTCATCTACATTATAGGTAATGGATGAATCGCCCTCCTTGATGCTCTTTATGTCAAATACGGAGCCTGTACCGTTCTCGGCTTCATAGTCAATGATACCTTTGACTTTCTTCCGGATAAATGGCTCAAGCTCAGCTGGTGCATCTGTCAGATTGCAGTAATTCAAAACTTCCTGGATCATATCGGCAATGATAAGGTCTTTCTCTTCCCCAGTGATCTTTAGATTCTCTTTGACCTTTGATATTAATACAGTTGTTAGCATGATATCAGCTCCTTAATAAAGGCGCCGATTACTCAGCGCCCTCAGAATTATTTTGGCCAACAGAACCGCTCTCAAGCAGTGCTATCAATGTAGCCTTATTGGCTTTCTTATCATACTCAATGCCTTTTTCATCAAGCATGGCCATAATCTGCTTATTGGTTAGCTCACCTGTGCCGGTTGTATCTTCGGCTTTTTTCTCATGTGCTACTACATGATCATGCAGCCGTTTAACTCTATCTTCATACAATCCATATGTATCCTCCTTAATCGATCTTAAACATAAACTTCACGATACGGATTTTCTTCTGATCGTATACACGGTTCCAGTGAGTCCCTGTTGCAAGATCCGTAAGGCTAGGGAATTTTTTAGCCAATCCATTGGCTGGTTCAACCCATTTAACACCACGAGGATGCAGGATAGATAATCGTCTGTTAACAAGGATGTCCTCGCCGGCCAGAGATAAACCATTTCTCACTAGCTCCGTTTCCTTAATATCCTTATGATGACCATTGCCCCAGGCTATAGCACCGGCACCAAATAAGTAACTTTCTGATGCGCCGGTTGTCGTATCGAATGCAATGCTATCGTCTACGATAACACGCTTATTCATAAAATACGGTACTCTTACAGATCCCTGAGTATCCTGTCTGTATTCAAGCAGATCATTCTTCGCAAGATGGGTTTCTGTAGCACTATGGATCATGATTCCGGTTAACAGGTCTTTTGCATCTCCCATCAACTGGTTTGCATCCAGGAAGCTTTTACCGTTAATGAGTGCTGCATCTCCTGATTTGCCCGTAATGTCATAGATTTTATCAGCCATATTGGTAGCGGAAAAGATACCATCCATGGTCGATAACAACACCCCTTGATACTGTCTGTTCCAGTAAGCAGCAAACAGATCAGCAATAGCCTTCATTGGGTCATCGCCAGATAGCATAGCTGCTAAAGCATTAGCGCCATAGGATTTTACAAAACCGAGCTTACGCGCCACGTCCTTATCAGATCCGATGCTACCAGGCTCAGACTCTCCATTATCGTCCATGATCTCCAAATCCCCCTCAAGGTCATTCCAGAAAGGCATATTGGCGGTTAAATTCGGACCGCTCGCTAAATCATCAAACTCAGTGCTGTTTTCAGCAATTCCACTTTGAATCAAAGCGGATAATTCCATTGTTCTGTTAATCGCATATGGAGTAAACACCTCCGGCTGAATAATATCCTGTACTCTTGTAATATCAGGCATAATTTACATTCTCCTTTTCTTATAATTTGTATCCAGCAGCTGCAGCTAATTCTTTAGCCTGTGCCGGATTGTCTCTAAGTAATCTACCCTGTTCAGTGAGATTGAACGTATCCTTTGCAAAAGGATTCTTGCCAGTACCTCCACCGCCTCCTGCAGGGTTATAATTGGTTTGCTGTTTATCTGTCTTAAAGATATGCGGAAGTGACTCTTTGTAAGGCTTCACAGTATCCTCAAGGCCTATCGGATTGCCATCCTTATCAAAATTAAATTTGTCAACTCCACCATGCTTGTAAATGAGGTAATCCGGATCAGTAACGTTCTGCTCCCGGAGCTTATCCTTCAGAGCATATTCCTTACGGGTTTTTTCACCCTCAGTCTTTAGGCCGGCTATAGTTTTTTCGTGTTCCTTAATAGTCCCCTGAAGAGTCTCATTGTCAGCGTTGTTTTTCTTCAAGTCTGCTATGGTGCCATTCGCCGTCTTTAGTTGCTCATTGAGAGTATTAAAATCAGCTTTCGGCACCGCATGCTTAGGAAACTCCATATTGATTTCCTTTGTTAGGGCATCCGTATCAATAACACCATCCTTTGTGTGCTTTGTGATTAAATCTAATAACCATTGCATAATTAAAATTCCTCCATAGATTTTTATTCCCGCTCTCCGGGTATTGGGATTCAGCCGCTTATTCTTCGGCAGAGTAGTGATATAGTTTAGGGTCATCCCGGACATAAAAATAAGACCTTTATCCAGGTCTTTAGGGAGATAAAATGATCACCACCTCACTGTAATTCAAACATAATAAAAGCACCTACCGGAGTAAGTGCTCTAAATACTAGAAAAGTGCTTTAACTAATACTTTATAAACCTTATCATCAATTTCAATTAAGCTTTTACTTCCATCTTTAAATTGTATAGCCACCTGATAAATTCCTTTGTTTTTAGCTAATAGTGCCCCACCTATCATTCCAACTGGTCCAAGCAGAACACCTCCGACAATTCCTCTACCTATTCCACTTGCAGCGCTCTTTCGATGTTCATCTGTAATCAATTCATATGCATCAACTGTACTACTGTTAAGCTTTACATTCTGAAAAATAGAAACTGCAATAGCTACTTGCCCACCCGCGCATGAAATGCCCTTTCCTTCATAATTTCCTGCTATAACTTTATTCATAACACCATCCTCCTTTTGGTGCTATTTTACCATATGCGACAAAATATGTAAATATTTCTACAAAAAAACCACCTACCGTTATGATAGATGGCTTTACATAGCTGCTATTATTTTATTCACTTCATCCTCGGTTATCTCCTCATAACATTCAAACTCTGGAGCATCAGGATAAAAATAAGGTCCCATTCCGATTCTAGTCATAGTATCTTTTTGTATTAGAAAGAATTTTCTTCCTTCTTGCTTTACTATTTCTCCTCTGTGATCATAATCTGTAAGACGTAAATATCTAACCTTGTCCATGCGACTTTATCCTTTCTATTCCTGCTGGAATGGTAAGTTCATCAGATAACTCATACATCTCATCATCTAGTCTCAGATACTCTTTGCTTGATCTGTCACTGATTAGGCGCTGCTCTTCATATAGATCATGTAGTTTGCCGTTTTTAAGATCAAAGCTCTCAGACGTATGATACTGAAGCTCAAATTTCTGTCCTGAAGGTGATTGAATAGTAGTATTGATTCCTTTATACGGGTCTGTATCTACCATCCAGTAGTTCTTGACCTCAAGTGTATTGTATCCCATGCTCTTATGAACTTCAATAGCATTTAAGGCTTTTTCTGATAATTCCACCGGAGATGAAGTATAAGTATATCTTATAATATCTTTAACTTCATATTCATTCCCAGTCGGATTGTATTTACTTTTTATTTTTCTTAAATAAGAGTCCTTACCCTTAATTCTATACTCAATCCCGACTGTATCCATTCCAACAGATTCAGCTACTTCCTTGATATGATCGGTGATCTCAGGCTCATTTGTAATCGCCTTATTATAATAACTCATACCTTTTACTTGCGCCTTCAGTATGCCGTACTCATTGCCCTCAGAATATTTAATTCCTTGGAATTCATCAAATGATTTCGGCAGATAATCCTCACCTAGTATATTCCTATAGTCCTCATATTGATGCTTGTCTAATTGCCGATTTTTCCACTTCTTCTCTGCAAGTTTAGCCTCCGGATTACCTTCAATAAATTCCTTATGCCATTGTTTGAAGGTCATATCAGCAGGTACTTCATAACCCTTACCTGTGACAGGATCCCGGGCTATCCTTGTCCGATCAGCCATGTCCTCATCACCATAATAAGGAACCGTAGTGCACCGATCGAAGGCATGCAGCGGAGGCATGTTCACACCGACAACCGCTTTATCGACATCATAGGTTTTCCCATCTCTCTCCCGACATCGCTCGCACGTCTTAACATCCAGTGTGGCCAGCCATTCATATTTCTCTACATTATCCTCTTTATAAGCTGCTTGGGATGCCTGCTCCATAATGAAAGATCCTTCTGTGTGTAGAAGCCGATAAGCTTCAAACTCCTTCCTCTCGAATTTCTTTGCGAATTCCTTGGCCAATGTCTGAGGATTGCGCCCCTGAATTAGCATCGTGGTTATGGATTCTTTCAGCTGCTGTAGCATGTGATCTTTCTGTTTCCAAAGTCTTGTGGAGAAGTCAGCCCCATCAAATGGATATGTAATTAACTCCTCGATTGCTTGAGCACTGACCTGAGCAAATTCCTGGTGAAATCCATGATACTGATCAATGTTATACCAGGTTCGGAGATAACTATCTGTATAAACATCCTTCATTAGCTGCTCGCCGTTATACTGATAATCAACCGCATAAAGCTGCTGAAGAAAAGCATCAACCTGCTTTTGTAATGCCTCATACCGTGTTATTCTCGCTCGGATTGACATATTGTTAAGCTCTTGATCATACTTACCCATATTGGCCTTTACTTTATTGATAAAGTCCTGCAGATCGCCAATCTCAGCTTTTGAGAGAAGTCTCTGAGCTGATGCATACGTGACTCCATTCTCCTGGGCATATCTCCAATAAAAATCATTTATAACAGATTGGATGTCTTTCTTGGCCTGCTCAAAGGATTTTTTCAAGCCAGAATAGTAATCATTGACCTTTTGCTCTCCAGACAGATATTTAAGCTCTTGACGTTCTTGCCAGTACTGCTTACTCTTTGGCATTACCGCTCACCTGCTTTTCTTTTGCCTCCAGATCGGCTTTGTTTTGGTTGATTATATCATCCTCCGGAACCGAATTTTCTTTTTCAACCTCATCCATCTCCTTGTCAGCATCCTCAACCCAAGGGTGATGAACCATTATAGTTTTCTTTGATATTACCCCGGCGCTCTTAGACGCTATTTCAGCTAATTCGGTATCATTAGTAATTGCAGTACGTGTCCATGTCTGTACAATGGATTTACAATCAATGTTCAAATGCTTACATATTACTCGTACAAATTCACCGAATGCTAGTTTAAATTCCGTTTCCATCAACCCAGCCTTAAGCTCCAGGAGGGAGTATAGATATTTAAGGGCTACACCGGAAGCATTCCCAAAGTTTGAAGGATCCGGGTCAACTCCTTGTCCTTGTTCAAAAATTGCTCTTCTGGTCATGGTCAGTAGCTTCTCTCTGGCTTCCACCGGAATATTGATAGTAAGTGAAGAAACTCCAGAGCCTTCATCGGAATCCACCTTGATAGCCTTATACTTTTTAAGATCCTGAACAAATTCCTTTAGATCAGTTCCACCGTATCCAGACAGGATGAAGATGATCTCCTGGATATCCTCAAGATCATTCACAAATCCGCTGTACACCTTGTCGTATGTATCTATCAGCCCCTTGATATTCCCCAGATCTCCCTCATGAATATTATTGTTATAAAACGGTATGAATGGTACTTTTCCGAAGTCATGCCTGTATGTATTGGATATATCCCTATTCTGGGTGTCGACATCTAAAACATTAAACATCCTGTGCTCAACAATCATTTCGATTTCCTCTACAGTTTTTCTACGAAATGCCTGACACTCGGTATCTGACCAGTACTCATACACGGTGTAGCTATTGCCTTCATCATCCAAGTCAATATAAATCCTAAGGATGCCTAGTAGTTTACGCTTTAAGCTTTTTGACCATACTGGAATAACCTCTTTCGAGTTTACAACTCCATACTCAAATTGTTTATCTGAATTGATCCAGTAATGCAGCCATGCAATCGCACTATTAGAGGCATTCACACACAACTCCATACAAGTCTTGGCATATTCATCTCCCAGTACCTCGGTGATCTGCTTGTTGGATTCCGTATTGCCAATATCAAAAAGAGGAGGTGCGGTGAACATATAAGCTGCTTTTTGGTTCACAAGCAAACCATGGAAATTACGTGGTACCCGATTATCTGCATTGCGAAGCGGGCTTTCTGTTTCATCCTTTGGCTTTTGATTATTATCTAATAAGATATCATTCTTATTCCGGTAGTACCTTTCAGCAACCTCGGATCTCATCATCTGTTCTGCATGATACGGAGCATATTTTTTGATTAGTTTCTTAATTGCATCTAATTCCAAATTTATCACCTGCCTTTATTTTAGTACCTGAATTCCTCCGCGCTTCATGTCATCCTCAAGAGCATATCTCGTAGCATCAATTGTATGGTTGTCCTTGTCTTCAAGCTTTGCTCTTGGTTCCCCATCCTTGTCTGTCTGGTAATCGATGCTTTCGAACTCCCTGGCCACATTCGGAGTTCTTTTAGGATCGATGACAATCTCCTCAAGATCATCCAGCCATGTTTCACCGTATTCAACACTCCCTGGACCTTTCTTAGCATTCTTGAAGTTACACCCATACTCATACCTCATCTCACTTGTGGACTTTGGTTCTGCGCTATCTGCTGTAGTAAGAATTCTGTCGTATCCCTTTTTCTTAAGCCATTCTGCAAGCTCTCGATTGAACTTCTTTACCCCATAAAACTCATCTGTAAAGAAGATTTTCCTCCGGGTCTTATCGTAATGTAGCCGGACAAATGCAAGAGGATCTGTAGCATATCCCCAGTCATTGCCCTGACGGATATTATCAAATGTTTTGATCTCTTCATCCGTAATCTCACGAAATACCAAATTACTGAATGGAACAACACCGGATCCGATCGGCTCACCCATGAAGATCCACCGGTATTTATAGTCATCCTTCTTTTCAAGCTCTTCAGCTTCTTCTATGGTCTGCTTTGATATATGTGGGTTATCTTTATATGTGCTGTGATGTACATATGTATTAGCCGGAATATCATGCGTATTGAATTTTTTATTAACCCAGCTCTGTTTTCTCTTTGGTGGATTGTAACTATAAAAAAAAGAGTAGTGCAATCCTTCCGGAAGCTCTGCTCTCAATACTGACTGTTCAATTGTTATTACTTCATCCTCTGTTTTGAACTCTGCTAGCTCCTCTATCCACAGGATTGTTACCGGGAACTTAGCAACCTTCAAGGATTTGATCTTTTGAGGATCATCTGCTCCTCGGAAAATAATCTTATTACCTCGTGGGATATAAGTTATCTGCAGAGGGGAGATATTAAACTTAAAATACTCACTTACACCCAGGATGCTGGCGGCTTCCTTCAACTGCTCAAATACTGACTCCGATAAGGTATTACCTACCTTCCTGACCACAAGTGCTGAAACCGGATACTTTATAATATCCATAATAATCCTAAATCCTATATGTGTACTCTTGGCACTGGCACGGCCACCCTTCAACACGTATCTTAGATATCGGTGTTCCTTTGATTCCCTCCAAAACTCATGGAAGCAAGGATTTATAACCTTAGATATTCTTAATTCCTTCATCAAACATCATCCACAATCTTAATACCTAGATTACCAGAAAGAGTCATCTGATCCTTGAACATTCCAAGATGTTTACCGATCAGTTCCAGGGCTCGAACCTTATCGCAGGTAGCCACCTCAATGCCATTCTTCCCCATCTTAATCCCCGCGATGGCCTTTCGCTTATCCTCAGGTAGTTTATCAGTAGGTGTGATCCTCACAGTTTCCCAGGTCTTCAACTTACCTGTATCCGGATCCATCACATAGCTACCGTTAACAATCATGGGTTCATCAATTACTTGGGCAAAGTCTGCACCACTGGAAAAGGCTATAGCAGCAAGCTCCTTCAACACCTTGTCCTGAGTGATCTCTGTGCGCTTCTCTCGCTCCTTCATGCGTTGTTCTATATATTCCGCAACCTTAGCATTTCTTAGCAATCTATTGCCATTCACTGCAGCCACATCTTCGCTCTTGCAATTCTTATATATCGCCTTGTAAGCCCTGGTGGCATTAAGGTCTATCAAATATTCATCTGCAAATAACTTTTGTTTATCTGTTAATGCCATTAGGCGCGCCTCCTTGTTTTGAAAATAAGATAAGTTTATTACTATTATTGCTTTATCAACATTATTTGACATAAATATCAATTTCTGGTATTATATTCCTAGGGATATTTGGATTAACAACCATATATCTCATATGTTGGAAGGAGAATACATTCAAAGGAGGTTTGAACTATGGCAAGATCGTTTCTGTACAGAATTGTACGACCTATTTTATTGACTCGATACATAAGTTGACATTCATAGTTTTCCCGTTGATTTCTCTTCTTTGATTAATCCTATTCCAACAATATAAAGTGTTAATATCGTTGATTTTCAAATTAATGTTCTCCGGATTTTACTCTCCTGCATACCCGGAAATACATAACCTAGATAAAATATTTGTTATTAAAGCGTTATGTATTTCCGGGGATGCAGGTTGCTTAATTGCAATTGTAAATCCACTATAAATACTAAGGAGAAATTGATATGAAGAGACCATCAACGGGAAACACTTTATGGGATTTCTGCTTGTACATTATTGGTGCATTCACTGTGCCAATCTTTTCAAAGCTTCAAGCTTTAATTTCATCTTGTGACACTGGAATTTTCTGCATAATAGGCGCTTGCATAGTCTTTGCAGTTATTACAGCCATCAAGAAATAATGACAAGCAAATCCAAAAGAAAAAATGACCGGTCTGATCAACTGGTCTTTTTCTTTGTGTTAAAAAGGCACCGTTACGAGATCAAGTCTCCGATGCCTTTTCTCTATCTGCATTGTTCATGCCACAGACTCACCTCTATTATGTTTGTTTTGGGTATAAGAAAAGCACCCACCAAAGTGAGTGCTAAATTTACGTATATTTACTTAAGTGCCTACTTAGAGTTGTTCTCTTCAATTATAATCGTATCATTATAAATTAGTATATTGTTTTTTATAATGTTCGCTAAAGATTCCGGCTTTACACTATTCTCGTACTGTGTACTCGCTGTAGCAGTTGTTCTGTAGTCCAAATAAACGATATTGTTTATTGTTTCGCTACCCATTATAATGCCTCCATCCTTCATAGTTTCGCTGATCATTTATACCTAGTTGCGGCGGATTTTGATTAATCTGTACTCTCGTAAGTATTCCTTCCGAAACAAAAGCATCTGTCCCTCCATGTGTACTTTCAATTAATGCACGTTTGCAGCTGTAAGCGCATGCTTGTTGACTTCCTAAGTAGATTGCAGGATCATACGGGCTCTTTAATTCAAGTTCTTGTTTGATATCAGCATATGTATCTCTGATTATATTATACAACTCTTCACTTGGTTTTTCAATGTTTAAACCCATATTTTTTGCTTCCCGTCTATTAATAGTATAGTCATGACTCCCTGATTCGCTACATAAAAACGAAATTATTTCTTTAATTTTTTTCTTATCCGTAACTTGATTTTTAAGTAGCTTTTCTGCTAACATTTGAATTTGTCCAATAGCTCGATAAACTTCTCCAAGAACTAATGGATGTACTTTGTCTGCCAGAGTATTAAATATGTTAGCCAAAGCCATATCATCCTTAATGTTTAATTCATGTTTTGCTAGTTCTAAAAATCCTTTAATTGCTTCCACACTAACGGGTAATCGAGCTTGCGGTCCTGCACCTACTATTTGTGGGTTTAATGGTGTATTTACACTTGGGTCTATTGGCCCAAGTATTGCTTGTTTTGTCATTACTATATTATTGGCTCCTAAGCACATTAACGTTCCTGCACTACGTGCTTTAGCAGGTACAATAACCTCGAACGTATCACAAAATTGTCTAACTAAATTTACAATATTCCAAGCTGCAATAGTGCTTCCGCCATTGGTATGTAGCAATAAAGATATTTTTTTTTGGATTCCTATCTTGTCTAGGTGCTCAATCAGGTATTCTGTTACGTCGTTCCCTATTTGTGCTTCCATACCTTGCCTATCACTGGTAATATAAACTATAAGTTTAGAATCGCGCGCCTCTTCAATTTTTTTATATAATTCAAGTCTTTCGGCAAACATTGTTACACCCCTCTTGTATTTGTTGCCATAATTATACATGATATCCCAAATTTCCGCAACTACAAAAAGTTGTTTGGTTAATGAAATTTGGTTTTTACAAAAAAGGCACCCTACGAAGTCCAAGCTTCAGGTGCCTTTATCAAGGGGATTAAATAAGGGAGATCCCTCTCTTGTGAGGGAAGGGAACCGGCAGGCTTCGAACCTGCATCCGTTAGCATACGGTCTATGCTCTGCCCTATTGAGCTACGGTTCCATGAAAAAGGCACCGCCATATTAGACGATGCCATAACCTATATATTTAATTATCATTATAATCCTTGATTTCAAAGCTTTCTATGTTTTCAAATTTGATATATTCTTTTCTGCCAATGAATGGTTTCACATTACTATGTTTTTGTATTGTAAAATATGATTTTCCCAAACCTTCTGATCTACCATCATACCAATTAACAAACTTATCAATTTCCATAGCGGATAGATCATATTCCTTCTCTTTACCATTGATAAACGATATGACTAAAATAGCTCTATTACCTGTTACAGTTGAAGGGTCAGTTGTGGCGATAGGTGTGGCAGATACCTCGTTAGAATTACCGCTTTCTCCGTTTGATGTTGCCGCAGTTACGACATAATAATATGTTGTTCCATTTGTTAATCCTGTATCAGTATATGTAGTTGCAGATCCAGTTGCGGATGAAATTGTCGTGTATGGACCTCCCGCAGTTGTAGAACGTTTAATATTATAGCTAGTTGCACCACTAACTGCGTTCCAAGTTAAATTAATTTTAGCATCTCCTGCTACTGCGGTAAGATTAACTGGTGCAGCTATTTGTGGTGTAAGTGATGCCATCATTTCAAGCTCACCAATGACTACAACATTGGCATTTCCATTATTTGCTGTAATGTTTATTCTATATTTATGGTATTGTTTATTATTTGAAAATGTAAATTCTTTTTTAACATTATTTGTCCAGTCTGTAATATTGATTTGTGTATCTAATACTTTCCATTCATTAGCAATTTCATCAAACGCTTCAAATGTCCAATTTTTAGGCAATTCTTTTATGTCATAAACTGGGTTTCTGGAAATAATTGTATATTTGGCAATACATTCTTCTTTAGCAAAATCATACTCTAGCCAGCCTGTTGTAGAAAAATTGCTGGAAATCCATCCATTTCCAGTTGAATTATTAGTATGATCAAAAGCATACCACGCTGGATGATACCAACCATTTGAATCATTATAAAAACTACTTGCACTAGCAACTCCACTTGGTGACGTATTGCTTGTCATAGCTGGTATTAAATTCTCCGTATACTGTTGTTCTGCTGCTGAAGCTACAGAAGGAACGGCTAAAACAATAACAAACATAAAAACTAAAAAACCAATTACTTTTTTGAAATTTCTCATTTGTATCCTCCCTTGATATGAGTTTAAGCTTGTTGTATATATACTCTTAGAATTCTATAGATAAAACTAAAATTTACCAGTCTGTAATTCTAAAAATTTACATGGTATAATTATACTTTTGCATAAAAAGGCACTCAGCCGAAACCAAATGCCTTTATCAAGGGGATCAAATGAGGGGAGATCCATCATTATGACGGAAATCAGCCACCAGACTATAACACCTGGTGGCCGTCTGGAGGTCACCTTCTGGCAACTTCCTCATCTTAAATTTTAACATAGATTTTGTTGATTTGTTTGAAACTTACCCAAATATGCAGTTATTTTTCTGCTTATGCCAGTAAAGTCCATGTTTAATAGCTTTCCAATCTCCCGAAGCTTAAGTCCATCTATGTACCGATGCTCGAAAATCTGCCGCAACTCGCTATCCTGGATCCCCGAAATAAAATCCTCAATCTTATGTATTTGCTTCCAACACTCTTCAATACGACGCTGCTTTTGGGCAATTAGCTTATCTATCTCAGAGGAAATGACCGGATCTTCCATCTGTACTCCAACCCTGATTTCAGTGTATGGAAAACTCTTGGTAGAAGCCTTTACTTTACCAGCAACAACGGGCACTTCCTTGCTACATAAGATATCTATGCGTTTCTCTTGGTTGTCTATTTCCCTGAGGAGAATCCTGTATTGCCTTAAATCCTGTTCTGTCAAATAATCACTTCCCTCCTCCATCCTGCCTCCAATGGTTATATCCGCAATAATATTTCGTGGATCCCTTCTTAGGTTTAATCTTATATGTCCAATCACTACGGCTTACGGCTATGAAGGAGATTCCTTTACTACATACCGGACACTCTTCCATATCAGCCATTATTACCTTCTTTGTTCTGGTAGTACTTAGATTAGGCTTTTTAGGGACGCTCCCTTCTTTGTGTGGAATCCAGAAAACCTGAAGGTTTCTTGATTCGAGTGAAATGATTCTTTGATGCGAAGGAATAAACATCCTGTTTCCTCACTCCAAATCTAGAAGCAATCGTACTGACGGTAATTGATTCATCCTCATACAGCTTTTTGACCGTATCAATGTTCTGACGAAGGATCTCGTCAGCTGTTAATGGCTTGGACTCCTCAACCGGCTGTCCTAGCTTATCCTCTTCTTTCTTCAGGATCTCCCCGAGTTTCTCTTCGATTGGATCTGGCTTAGCCTTACCCTGTTGCTCCATTTCTTTGACAGCTGCTTCAAATTCCGGATTAATGTTTGCTGGCTTCCAAGCGTTCATATGTTTCTTTAATTCGGTTTCCTTCCTGGTTCGGATATCTACCAGCTGATTAGTTACTATAGTCTTCAGTACTCCCATGACTTCTTCCGGAAGAACCGTATCTATGTAGGTTGTACCTCCGTTGACATACAGAGCAACTTTACTTTCAGGCAGCTCAGCAATTTTCATAACTCCATCAAAACTCTCCAGATCACGACTAATTCTATTGCCTTCTATTACGTGCTTATCCCATTCTTTTATTAGCTCACTCATCTTAATCTCCTTCTTGTCCGGCATATCGGACACACTTTTATTTATTAAAATTTCAATTCAATAAAAAACTACCAACTAGATATTGTTAGTTGGTAGTGCTGTAGATGCGTTTATTTAATTGTTGCTATATTCCTTAAGTACTCTCTTACTTTAGTAATCACCTCTTCTTTTTTGTTTATAATCTCTTTTGATTTATCGCCTATTTCCATCCAGACATCAAAATAATTATCCTCTTTATTTTTATTATATCTGTACGTATCATATTTTTTACTATTAAATTCAATGTTTATTTCTGTTATTGTAAGAAAAGACTGAAAATCATTTAAAAGATTGAAAATGTTTTTATCAATAAATAAGGCGTATTTCGCAAAAGTATCGTTAAATTCTTTCATACTTTGCATGTATATTTCATGACTCTCATCGCTTAATTGATCCAGTGTTAACCATCTTGTAATGGAGTCAACCGCGTTAATAAGTTTAGGAGAAATATCTTTATATATTTCAAACTCTGTATCAAACAGTGTTTTGTCCTTATGTATTACTTGTTCATGTAATGCTTTATACTTTTCTCTTTCTAATTCTAGACTATTTTTATAGTATTCAAACTGTTTATCATATTCAGCAGTTTTTTTCTTCATAAACCAATCAGCCCATATTTTAGAAGCAAAAGAAGCAACGGCAACTATTATGGCTCCTATGCCGCCAATTAATCCCGCAAATTCCATCACATGATTCATATTATTTACTCCTTGGCATTTTAATAAGAATATTGTATACCCGCTAGTACCAACTATCAATATTTAATTGTCAATGTACACCAATTTCTTACTTAGCTAAATCCTTACTTAACATCCGGGATCACCACATCAATTCCCGCCTCCCTAGCCAGCATGTCCACCTGATCGGCCATGGACTGATCCATGTTTCCACTGTTCAGTACCTCAAATACCTTAGCATCAAATGATTTCTTGAACTTCTCAAGCTGGTACCGGCTAAAGCTGAATTCATCCATAAGGGTCGTTAATGCGAATGCGATAGCTACCTCGGTGGCATGCTCACTGAGTTTATAGATTATGTATTCATCTTCATGCTTTGCTGGCAGCATAGAAATTCCGGTAATGTTGTAGAATTCAACCTTACGCTCCAAGGCTTCAATCCCACCTGTCTTAACTGTATCGAGGGCGGATAAGATTCCTTGGTTACGGTAGAACATTGCTTCTTTTGCGCTCTTGCTCATTCTTCATCCTCCCATTCGCCATTCTCACAAACCTCATCCGATGTCTCAAGCTTGCTCCTGATCACGCTGCAGCCTAATTCCTCTCTGGTGGTGTCATCCAAAAGATCCTGAAAGAACTCAAGTCCATAAAACTCCTCGTCAACCTCAACGGTATACACTATTCTCTGCATCTAATCGCTCCTTTCGCTCGTCTTTCTCTCTTCCTGCTTTCCTTAGCCTGTTTCTGCTTCTGTCCAATCTTAATCTTAACATCCGCTATCGCAATCGCTGTATGCGTCAGCTCTACATCATTCTGAATCAGTTTATGCTTGTTTAATACCGCCAGCTGAGCCCTGGATACCAACAATAGATTATCGAGACTAAGGTCGAGTTTGTTGCCATTTCCGAAAATTAAAACATGTCCATTCGGTACCGGTCCGTATTGCTCCTCCCAGGTTACCACATGTTTACTTCTCCATTTGTTCGGATCAGCAATGTATTTTTCATACGATATTAACCTCCTTGATTTATATTTATTTACTGCTTAAAATTATTTATTTACATATGGTAAATAATGCTATATAATATTTTTGTGATATGTTATACGAATTTTCTTTTAGGTATGATTTGCTACTTCGTCATTCAAATCGTATCTAGACCAGAAGAGGTGCTACGCAATTGAATCAATATGAATTAAATAAGCAAAGAAAGGAAGTGAGGACTAATGGATGTTATCCTCGTTCAGATCTTTGACTTGATTAAAGTTGCTCTTTTTTGTGGAACATGCGTATATATATTACATAAAATTTTTTCTAGGCGTCCAAAAAAAGTCAGTATCAAGTTTAAAGACGATTTAGCTGTTATAACAGAATATTTTGAATAATTCATATTATAAATTTCGGATAAGAAGGTCATACTATGCCATTCTAGAGCAAGTGTCTTAATGCCCATCATTAAGGCACTTTTTTCTATACTCTTCTTCCATACTTTCCACTAATCCGGCCAGAATATCACGGCAGAACTGACAATCATATCTATGATCAATCTCTATCATTTCCTTGCGCATCTGATCAGAATTCTCTGGTGTCAACGTATTACGCCATTTAAGGTAAAAGCCGTTGTATAACTCATTCATCATCTTTTTGACTGTCTCATGATCCGGTACATTTGCCATTCTTACTCCTCCAGACTTGAAATTGATATGTATATGCCAGGGATCTCCGCCCAGAACTTCTCCACGATCTCCGAAGCAACCAATGCATCATCCTTCCAGAATCCTAGACCTGTCATAACATCTTTGAGCAGCTTCTGAAGGTTATCTGTATCCGGTTTCGTAGTTTTATAGGTATTAGCCTTATGCTTACCTCTTGGGAAGCACCACTTTACTACCAACCTTACTGCACCGGTGCAATATACTCCCGGCCTATAGGGTGCAAGATGTGCTTCCAGTTTAGATCTTGCTGCTTTAAGTTCATCCGGTTCATAGAATACAGGTTTACCGTTTACGACATGTACTTGCTTCTCCTGGTGCGTGACTGTCGGCGGCTTCATCGGGAGGAAAAAGCTAACATTCATCAATACCAGCCTCTCTTCTTTTCGTCTGCATTTACAGGTTCACGAAAATCAACATTGTAATTGTCAGTGATAATTAAATTCTGTTGAAAAGCTTCACCCATATCTATCCACTCATTTTCACTTTCAATGAATGCATCATAATCTTTGATGTATTCCGATGAGCAATCACCCTCTTCATAGTAAACAATCATTTCACCTAGACCATGTGTATTTAATTTTCCACTATATCCAAGTGCTCCTGTGTTTTTATTTTTAACTTTCATAACTTCACTCCTTTAACGTATGAAATTAAGCTGATTTTTGAAAATTGTTTTTGTCAAGGGAAGGGAAAGTAGTTGTTGTGCGTCAGCATTCGCACAACTTCTTTTCCCCTTGACCGTAGGGAAAGTGAAACGACATATATATTTATATATATATCTTTTCTTTCCCTAGGGAAATTCTCGATTGCAATCGACTTTTTCCCTACGAGGGAAATTCTCGATAACTTATCGATAAACGTCTTTTTTGACTTAGGGAATTTCTCGATTAATTTTCTCTTTTCCCTAGGGAAAAACTCGATTAATTTTCCCTTTCCCTAACCTATTTTTTACCGATTTCACTCTCATCTATCCAGAAACCACCATGTTCTTTCAAACGATTTCTTACAGTTTTTTCCGTTACTCCCATTGCTTCTGCAAGTTCCTGTACAGTAACTTTTCCATTATTAAAACTAAAACAGGATTCAAAATGATGTTCTAATGACTCATTTTTTTCCTTTTTTATATCCTCTGGTGATTTCTTCTTACCAAAATTCCTACGATAAGGGGATCCTTTTGAGGTAAACTCTCCATCAGCTAAAAAATCCTTTAGGCTTCCAATCCGATCTACATGATGCACCGGATAGATAAACCATAGATTCAACGGGTCAAAGCTAGGGAACTCTCTCAATGTGCCTTCGATACGCCATGCTGTACGTTGTTTCACTGCCTTTTCCAGCGCGGATACCTCTTGCATCAGCTCTTTATACTTTGAACTAGGCATAAGGCGTTCACAAAGCTTTAGCATAGCGCTCTGGCTACACATATCATCCTGTGAAGGTTCATAATCCGGATTAAACTCATCCAATCGGTCTACGCATAACTGACTTACCGCCTTATTAATTTCCTGCTTGACAAGTGCTTCTGTCGGCTCAAGCTCCACCAGATCTAGTAGGGCATCGGGATCCCTGGCAAACACTCCGGATCCGGATGCACGATCCATACTCTTCTTACCTCCCTGGCTGCCCTTGCTATGATGATGACAGTAAATAACTGCACAACCAAGCTCTGCGGCTACCTTATCGAACTGGTTACAGAAATGAGCCATCTGATCAGCGCTGTTTTCATCACCGGTAATTACCTTGTAGATTGGATCTATTACAATTGCTATGTAGTTTTTCTTAGCGGCTCTTCTAACAAGTTTTGGTGCCAATTTATCCATTGGTACCGATTTACCACGTAGGTTCCAGATATCTATATTGCTTACATTCTTCGGATCCCATCCAAGGGCTGCATACACATCCTTAAAACGGTGAAGGCAGCTTGCACGGTCAAGCTCCAGGTTTACATACATAACCTTGCCCTTGGCACACTGCCAGTTTAACCAGGTACGACCTTCGGCTATTGCAATACACATTTCTATCTGAAGGAATGACTTACCCGCTTTCGATGGTCCCGCAATCAACATCTTATGTCCTTGCCTTAATATGCCATCAATCAAAGTGGGAGACAGCTCAGGAAGGTTATCCCAGAAAGATGCTATACTCTCCGGTTCCGGAAGATCATCATTAATTCCTTCAATCCATTCTTTCCAGACGTTCCAAGATTCCTTACCTATGTTAGTATCGATCAGGAACTGCTTCTGACCATTGCGCATAACACCAGGCATTCTAGAGAGCCTTGAAGGGTTCTTATTCTGGGTGTCAACCTTCAGACCGTTTTTCTTACACACCTCATAAAGATAATCAACACGTTTCCTGTATTCGTCATAATTGGATGCATCAACTCTTACTATTGCATGGATACTTTTCTTTCCGGAATGCACCAAGCAGGCGATTGGAAGCTCCAATTCCCTCATAATTGCATTCTGCTTATCGAGATCCATGTCATCCGATTCCACAAGAGCATATTTGAACTCAGTTACATTTTCGTTTTTAACACCCTTGCCATCCAATGGGTTAAATCTTATCCAAGCTCCTACTTCGGGTTTATAATCTCCGAATACAGATCCTATGTCACCGTTGCACTTGTTCAGCTGCTGTATTAACTCACCAGCTGTCCTGTCCCAGTTACCCTGTGTAGGTAGAAATTTACCGTCTTTCTCCCAACTTGCCGTAACATAACCAACATTTTCTGTTGAATCAAACAGGGTTTCCAGATACTTTACGAGCTGACCAACCGGATTCCAAGACTCTCCCGGCTCAAAAATCTCTTTACCTTCTATCCAGCTACGATCTACTACCACACCGTCTCTGGAACCTATAATGTCGTCCCAACCTATCTCATGACTATCATCCGTGTAATAGGGTTCCCATCCGTTATCCTTAGCCATCTGAACAATTGTGCCGGCAGTAACTGGAGTAGATGCACCACGAAAGGTGTCCCACTTGCGAAAGCACTCATTAGAATGATAACGTTTCGTATCCTTTCTGCTCCAGTTATCCCAGTCAGAGGCAGTATATCCGGCTTCCTTCAGAGCCATTCCTACATTGACCCACTCTTGATAATCAAGGAATGAAGGATCTATATATGCTAATAATTCTGTTAAATCATATTGTTGCTTTTCTACCATTTAAACTACCTCTTCCTGTTTAGATGTGTTCCGGCCGGTATTCACCTGGGATAATATCGTGAGGTGTATGCCATCCGTTTGCGGCTATTCTATCGATCAAATTCTTTGCTGTATCAAAAGGCCATGTCCCCACATGTTCGAAACCTCGTCCTTCAAGAAAACGAATCTGCTTCGGTGTCGTAAGTCCTTCGCTCCTTCTCTTATCCAGTCTCTCAAGTAGTTTTGTAGCTTTACCGGCATTGTCTATCTCATCCGGGAAAATACCAAGTTTCTCAAGGGTCTGTATTTGCTTCTCAGAAGGTGGTCCCGCTTCCCAACCGAATGCCGGCACATAATTGGCTAGATCCTCAGCCTGAATACTCATTTCGAACTGAAGTGGATCCACTAGCTTACGTTTGCGATGCTTCATTTCCTGCAGCTTCTTAGCGAGTGCCTCTTCCCTCTGTGCCACAACATCCTCAGCAGCCTGTTTTTCAGCTACCTCAATATCAATCGGGCATCCTGCAGCCTCAATGTTTTCCGTCATTTTCTTAGCTACTTCTTCATTTTCACAGATCAAATGTGCTGGATGGCATAATTCATGGCGCTCAGTATGCCATAAGAAATCGAGGAGGAGAAGGTGTTCTTTGCCCGGATTAAGTCGGGTACCGCGCCCTACCATTTGGCTGTAAAGCGCCCTAACCTTTGTTGGTCTAAGAACCACGATACAATCAACTGACGGGCAGTCCCACCCTTCCGTTAGTAACATAGAATTACACAGTACGTTGTACCTTCCTGAATCGAAATCAGCCAGTACCTCTGCTCTATCTCCGCTGTCACCGTTTACCTCAGCAGCACGGAAACCTTTGTTTTGTAAAATGTCTCGGAATTTCTGGCTGGTTTTAATGAGTGGAAGGAATACAACTGTCTTTCTGTCCATGCAGTATTTGACCATTTCATCTGCGATCTGGTATAAATATGGATCTAGAGCATTCCCAAGATCCGCTGCCTTAAAATCTCCTGCCTGCTGGCCCACTCCTGAAAGGTCAAGCTTAAGAGGTATCGTAATTGCTTTAATTGGTGATAGAAATCCTTCTTTGATTGCTTTTGGAAGAGTGTACTCGTAAGCCAGTGACTCAAAATATGTACCGAGGTTCTTCATATCTCCTCTGTCCGGAGTTGCTGTTACACCAAGTACTTTTGCCTCACTGAAATGCTGCAGTACTTTCTGGTATCCGTCTGATATACAATGGTGGGCTTCGTCAATAATGATGCTATCAAAATAATCAGGTGGAAACTGCATAAGGCGCTTTTCTCTCATTAAAGACTGAACGGATCCTACTACTACTCGGAACCAACTCCCAAGACATGTTTCTTCGGCTTTTTCGGTTGCACATCCCAACCCAGTCGATTTGCTGAGTTTATCAGCGGCCTGGTCTAGGAGCTCGCTCCGGTGAGCCAGGATTAATACCCGCTCACCATTGCGCACACAATCAGCCGTAACTCCGGAGAATACGATTGTCTTACCAGTACCGGTTGGCAGCACCAGGAGTGTTTTCAGAATCCCTTTTGCCCATTCGGAGAAGATAGCTTCCTTTGCTTCTCTCTGGTAAGGTCTAAGCTCCATTAGAAATTACCTGCTTTCCATTGTGGTCCCGCTGCCTGCCCTTCGACCGGCTCATAAAACTTCTTAATCTCATTGTAAGTCTTTCCATCCCATACGCGGGTACCTACTTTACACCTGCCAACAGACCCCACAACTGCATTCCAGTTCATATTTACTCTCTCACCCTTTTTACGTTGTCCGATGGAGGTAAAGAATGCGCATAGCATACCCTCAGTTTTTGAGTGCAAGAAAAGTTTGTGACTAATTACAGCAGTTCCTTCCGGTGCTTCAATCTTTACTTGTACAGTAGCCATATTGCATGCTGGAAGTTTATCACTGCCGTTATGTCTTCCACGTTCAAATCCGGTAATTTCAAAATTATAATCACCTTCTGGAAGCAGTACGAAATCCGCACCGTCTTTCTCAATCTGATCATCCCAACCTAATTCTCTTTCAATTTCATTACTCATGTTCATATCTCCTTCATGCTAAATTATTTAGTTAAATGGTATTTCTTCTGGATTAGTGCCGACAAATTCACCACGTGCAATTTTCATTGATCGGCTCATTTCACAGATTTTATCAAAGAATGGAACTACCCATCCATTAATAAAATCATCTCCGCACTTGGCAAGAGGTGTATCCTTAGGGAAGTAACCCTTGCTTGCAACCACTTCCATAATATCTGCTTCAGTAATGCTCTTTCCCTGCATCAGATCAGCTAAAGCTTTTGGAATGCCTGAAGAGGGCAAACTATTTTGCGGCTTTTGCTCTACACTTTCTTTCTTACGATCTTCTTCAAAAGGAATTTCTTTGCCAGTTCCATCAGGAATATTCATGTATCCTCTTTCATCTCTCTGGGGTTCATCCGGTGTTTTAACTGGCGAAGTATATACCGGAGGTTTTACTCCCTCAGGAATGCAATGCGCAATAGCCTGATACTCAAACGGCAGTTCTTCGGCAAGTTCATGACGGTTCTTGGCATCCCAGCAGGTATGGTGTGTGGTATACATTACTCTCTTACCGCCTTGCGCTTTATTCTTGCCCTTCTGTGCCCCCTGACCGTCTACGTTAACTACATAAGTCTTGTAATTAGCAAACAGAACCATATCAGCCCATTCCTTCAGCAGTGGAGCAGTTTTCTTCTCAAGCTTCAGCTCCCAACGGTCATAAGCTCCTAGCTCGTCCGGTTGTTCAAACTTTCTCATAGATGCATGAGCAGTTACAACAACATTTACCCCTCGCTCTACTACTTCCTCTAGAAGATTCAGTAATCTTCCATACTCCTCTTCAAGGTATGTATAGCCTTTTCCGTAACCGAAGTCCTCAATCCCGGTTTTCTGTGATTTAGAGCAGATATGTTCTATACAAAGTCTTTCTGCCCAATCTGCTGTATCTAGAGCAAGAGTTCTGCATTTACTTGGATTGTCACGGAAATACCTTACCTGTTCCATTAGCATTGTCCAACTGCTAGGCTTCGGTGTCCTCGCTACATCCAACTTCTTTGTACTACCTTCCGTATCAATAAATACCGGATCAGGAAACTGTGAAGCAAAGGTTGACTTTCCGATCCCCTCTGGACCATAAACAACAACTTTTTGGGCGCTGTCTAATTTTCCTTTCGTAATGTTCATTTAAAACTCGCCTGCCTTCCATGTGTTTTTAGTTTCGGGTACCTGTTCAGGTAAATGCTCCTGACCAACAACATACCCATCTTCGATAACAATAGAGCATTCGTCACCGGTACTTACTCTGGTGGCTATAGCCTGTAATCCTTCCTGTTCCAACCAATCACCAAATTCTTTTAAAGTGTCGGTATCCATTTGCTCAAGCTTGTCCAAAAGTACAAATCCGCACTTAGGATTAAGCTTACGTACAATGGCAGTAGAAACCTTCAGCTGATCAGCTCCGCTCATTCCGTCCCATTTACGCCCCTTGTAAACTAATTCACCCTCTACAACAGATAATTCCGGAAGTGGAAGATCAGCTCCTGCAAGCAGATCCATTTTAGCCTGGCGTACTGCATTAATCTCTCCGGTGAGTCGGTTGTAATGTTCCTCGTAGGATTTTGCATCCTCCTCAGCCTTTTCTTTGTCTAAGTTGGTTCTCACCTTACGATTGATCTCCTCAATATCAGCAATGTTACGTTCTAGCTCCTCGGTACTTTCGTCATGAAGATCTAGCGCTGATTTTCTAGCTGTATCCAAATCTGTAAGTACTATCTTTTGTTTCTCAAGCAGCTCATCGATCCTTCTTTGAATATCAGTGGCCTGGTTCTCAAGATACTGCAAGTTTTGGCGTTTCCGATTGTTTTCCCCGTTACGTGCCAAGATATCCTGTTGTTGCTTAATCAGTTCCGAAGCAGATACCGGTTCCTTAGGTGCATCTGGATAATACAGCTGCTCTTTAGCGAACTTTTTCTTTTGGTCTGCAATCGTACCGATAGCATGGCGCTGGTTATAAATTTCTGTTTCTTTTAACTCCAGCTCTACAAGCTGTTTTCCTACTCCTATGATCTGGAGGAGAGTGTTGGCCTTCTCCTTATTCGTGGATTGCATGAATCGTGGAAGATCAATTGCCAGCTGCTCCACAAACTCATTAAGAATCTGCTGACCGGCTTTCTGACCGCTAGGATCTATGACGCTAAGAGTGCTATTCTTACCCTTACGATCGATAATTAAGCCGTTAGACATAACCATATGTAAATTAGGTGGAATCACAGATCCTTCACGCTGTGGATCTGAAGGACGATACTTTTCTCCACCAAGTGCCCAGGCAATGGCATCCAAAACAGAAGTCTTACCCTGTCCATTCTTCCCACCGATAACGGTTAAACCATTGGCAGTCGGCTCTATCTTGACCGCCTTTACTCTCTTTACATTCTCAATTTCAAGCTTATTAATTTTTATACTCATTTTGATCCCTCCATAATCTTTAATTTCTGATAATAACCTGGGTAATCCTTCTCTGCATCTGGAAGCACGTCCTCAGGAAATATAGAATATCTTGATCCACTTTTGGTAATGACCTCCTTGTGATCTCCCATGTCCTTAATCCCAACTATTCGAGAGGTACTGATCAGTGAGCCATCTGGGAAAGTAGGATGACCGCATACATTTCCATTAAGAACACTGGCACCTAACTCTCGAGCTTGAAATACATTTCTTGTAACAGTTTTAACAAACCAGTTCTTTAGAACAATCATCCCTGCATCACCCTTTCCGCCACCTTGCCTGCATGCATCCAGCAGAGGCAATGACCGTCAATTTCAACTAGGTTATCCGTCCTCGAACACCATTCACACCCAGGCTTCCGTATGCAGATAGCTCCATCCTCAACATAGACTTCCAACCCCTGGCCAGTTTCCCAACCGTTAGCTCGACGGATCTCCATTGGAATAACATACCTTCCAAGCTCATCTATATGACGTCCACTACCTTTGGTAAGGAGAATCACTCCATCTTTAATAGCTAGATCGAGATTCATAGTAACTTCTATTCCTGTAGCCTTTCTCATTTCTATAGGAATTGTTATTCTTCCCAGTTCATCCAATTTTCTTATGATTCCATTTGCCATATTGCAAATCCTCCAATTCCGTGCTATCATGCACTTAAGATATTTTGGTTATGGGCTTACATGGAATTCGCGGTTCCAGTAAGTCCGTTTTCTTTTTTGCTCTGAATTTTAGGTTGATAAACGCTGCCGCAGATATAAAGGTAACGACCGCATTCCGGACAATACTGCTTGCCCATGCCGTGAAATGTACCACATCTCAAGCACTTCTTTACATTGTTAATCATCACTGATTTGTGCATCTTATCCTCCTTAAATCAATGCTGCCAGTTTCGATACTGCCACCATGCCGATTGCAATCCCACCTCCAAGTAAGATTGCCTGAACCAGGAAATCAGCATATTCTTTTAGCTTCTTCAACTGCCTTTGCCTCCTCTCTCATTTTTACATCAGGGCGAACACTACCTTGCCACCAAACTTTAGCCATTGTGTAGATCTGTTTCAGTGCTCTTTCATCATCCAGCTCATCGGTGTACTTTTAATATAGTCCCGATATGTTTCATTATCCATATGCGCCGGCGCATAACTCATTGGCTTTCTTTCAACAATTACCAGTGCTTTGACTATAGCCTCTCTTACATCATCCTCGAAATAAGTTGGCACTGGATAAGCTTCGTCTACGCATTCCAAGATTATCTGTGCTATTTCTGGTTTTGTCATACTTCACCTTCTCCACGTCCGAGATACTCCAGGCGACTCACAGAAACCTCGTAAGCTATTCTGGTTTCAAAGTCTGTATCGCTGATCCGCTTCTGGTACTCACGACTCTGGATCCGTCCCCAAACCTGCAAATGATCTCCAACCTCAAAGTTTTCTGCAAACTTGGCATTGCGTCCCCAACAGATGCAGGGTATGTAATCTGACTTACCATATGGGCGGTTGACTGCGATCAGTAGATCTGCTATCTCCCTGCCTAGTGGGGTCTGTCGGTAGATCGGAGCCTTGCAGAGATAACCATCCAAGGCGATGATATTGGTTGCTTCTGGCTCGTCCAGAGTTTTGATCTCCCTAGCGAATACGGAGACAATGAGACTGCTTTTCCCATCTGCGTGCCGGTTGTATGAACGAATCTGTCCAGTTTCCTGGACCGGTACTCCAGTGTGATCGCTGTATACATCATGCAATCTGTCCGATACCATGATCGGGATGATATCTGGTGTTCCGCTCTTACGGGATATTGATACGTTAGTTACATAGAATCCCTCGCCGCATACTTCGTGACTGAAGGTGAATGGAGAAGTGATTTCTCCGGCAATTGTTACTTGGTTGTTTTCAAAGATTTTGTCCATGGTATTCTCCTTTTTTATTAGTATTGCTTTTTCTATTGCTTGTCCTTTATTACCGCTTACGCGGTTTTTGCTTTAGCAACTGTTTCTACAAAAGAATAAAATATTTTAGTGTCCTCATTTACTGGCACCTTAATACTGATATTATCCGTTTCTTCTATAACATCTCCGTTTTTCAGCACATGTGTAACTTTGTAATCTTCTTTTACCATAGAAACACCTCCGTACTTCAAGGTATGTGCTGCCGTTTGTCTATATTGTCTATTTTTTATTGACATATATCGATTCCTATAATTCACCTCCTATAGCACTAGTTGACAATTGTTTACATACATGATACCATCATATCGAACATATGTTTGTCAAGCCACATCATCCTGCTTTTTAAATAAATCCTCGAGAGACATCTCCGGTGATACTTTTGCTCTTATCTTGCGAGCTTCGGTCATCGTAAAGTCGGTAATTCCGTTGATTTTATTCCTTAAACTTCTTTCGGTAATACCAATTTTCATGGCCAATTCTTTCACGGAGACATCAGCTCTCACCATCTCTGCTTTTAAAATTCTATACATTTAGGTTCTCCTTTCTTAGCTATTTAGCAATTAATTGTTATTTCATGTTCAGAATATCACCGTTAATTGCTATTGTCAATCCAAAATAGCTGGTTTTTTTCATTTAACTGCTAATTTGTCGGTTTTGACGGAAATATTTTTCTTGACTTTAGCATTTAACGGTGATATTCTTTTCCTATAAAAGGAGGCACTTATTATGGGATTAGATAAAATCGAGGAATATAAGAAGAAACTCGGATTAACATCTGCTGAATTAGCTGAAAGAGCTGGGATTCCGAAAACCACTCTTGATAAAATTTTAAGCGGCGTAACAAAGGATCCTAAGCTTGAAACTTTAAAAGCTATCGCAAGAGTATTAGGCCTTACACTAGATGATTTTGATGATAATGATAATAAGAAGTCAGAAGAACCTACATACGAAGATATTAAGAGTCTGGTAGCTAGAAACGGTAAATATCTCACACCAGAACAAAAACAGGACATAATAAAAGCCTTACTTTCAGATGATTAATGAGGTGATAACTTTTGGATTATGCTTTGATTAATAATAAGATATTGGAAACTTTTATTAGAGGAAATATTCAATCTTTTCCTTTTGACTGCGAATGTATAATTAGAGAATTGGGATTTAATGTACATAAATATTCTGAGTTATCAGAAACAAAAAGAACCTATTGTCTAATGGTAAGTGATGAATCCTTAAAGTTGCTTGATAATATATATTATAATGATAATATGGCGGTACAGCGTATTAGATTCTCACTTGCTCATGAACTTGGTCACATCGTACTTGATCATGGAGATTACTTAGATCCAAAAAAAGAGGCTGAAGCTAATTACTTCGCAAGTTGTTTTCTTGCCCCTAGGATGGCTATTCATTATGCTCGTTGTAAGAATCAAAATGATGTAGCGAAAATCTTCAATTTATCCCAGGAAGCTGCGCTATATGCTTTTAACGATTACCGCCGCTGGCACCGACGAACTTCTATCTACAAAATGAATATGCTTGATAAGGCTATGTACCAGCATTTTTATAATGAAGAGCAAAAGTGCTTTGTCTACAATATTAAGAAATGTGCCTACTGTGATTCCGAGATATATAACTCATCAAACATAACTTGTAAAAAATGTGATAAAATTTCATACATACGCCCTGTATATGACCAGGACTTAATGATTGCAGAAAGCAATTGGTTATATGGTGGCTTGTGAAATAAAAAAACCGCCCCTGCTACCAACAGAGACGGTTCATGCAATAAAATAACCAGGTAGTTATAATATCGCCTTCGACAAG
Source organism: Bacillota bacterium (assembly GCA_023386815.1). Lineage (GTDB taxonomy): Bacteria > Bacillota > Clostridia > Lachnospirales > Lachnospiraceae > Mobilitalea. The sequence goes on along the minus strand of JAEWIZ010000025.1, from coordinate 70,103 downwards.
CCTATTATAACACCTTTAACATAAATCAACAATATGTTGGGTGTATTTTTTATGCCCAAAATCAATAAACATGTTATAGGAGGATGATTTTGTGCAAATTAGAAGAGCCGCTTGTTATATTAGGGTAAGCACCGAAAACCAGTTAGAAAATTATAGTATAGAAGAACAGACAGAACGATTAAAAGCTTATTGTAAGGCAAAAGATTGGTCAATTTACAAAATATATACAGATGGTGGATATTCCGGAGGTAATGTTGAGCGTCCAGCTCTGCAGCAACTTATATCCGATATCCAGAGAAATTTAATTGACCTTGTGGTAGTTTATAAACTAGATCGTCTAAGTAGATCGCAGAAGGATACACTTACCTTGATTGAGGATCAATTTTTAGCGCACCAAGTTGACTTTGTTTCGATGTCAGAAAACTTTGATACTAGTACAGCATTCGGACGGGCAATGATAGGCATCTTATCAGTCTTCGCTCAGCTGGAAAAAGATCAGATAACAGAGAGATTTACCATGGGGCGCATAGGCAGAGCTAAGAATGGGTATTATCACGGAGGTTCAACTGCTCCTACAGGATATGATTATGTGAATGATGAGCTCGTAATTAATGAGTATGAAGCCGCACAGGTTAAGGAAGTATATGATCGTTTTCTGAATGGTTACAGCATAAATTCTATCAGAAAATACATGAGCGAAAATTATACGAACAAATACGGTAATTGGAGTAGTCACACACTTGTATTGAATATCCTGAGAAACAGTACCTATACAGGAAAAGTTAAATTTAAGGGTATCGAATACGATGGGATTCATCAACCTATTATAAGTGAGGATGTGTTTAATTCGGTTCAAAAACTCCTTAAAAGCCAGTCAAGGGAGGATTCTAAAACCTCCTGGCAAAAGACACCCTTTAAAGCATGTAATCTATTAACCAGCTTACTGATCTGCAAGCACTGCGGCGCTAGATATTGCGGGAACCATGGGAAATATGTATGTTATTCAAGAGGCAAAACTGATAAGAGACATGTTAAGGATCCAAACTGTAAAAATAAAAAATGGGATATAGAAGTACTTGATAATATAGTTAAAGAACAAATATTAAGACTTACATATGACGAGAATTACTATCATGCTCTTTCATCAAATTCGGATGATGTCCATACTGTGGATAAAAAAGATGTACTATTAAGAATTTCTGAAATAGACAAGCAAATATTTAGAATGATAGACCTCTATCAAGTCGGGGATATTCCACTGGATGATATCAGTAAAAGAATTGATCGATTAAAAAGTGAAAAGAATAAACTTCAAGATTTACTGGAAGAGCAAACTTCAAACAAATTATCAGAAGAAGAAGTAAAATCTATCGTGTCTGAAATCAAGGAAATATTTGAAAGCGGTGATATTTCTCAAATGCGGTTTGCAATTAGCTCCTTAGTAGAATATATGGAGATTGATAATGAACACATATATATACACTGGAGATTCTAATTTTTTTAAACATAGATACATTTTCTGTTTAAATATGTGCATGGGTTTTGGCTGTAATGCTGCCGGTATTATCGGCTGCCGTATCATAGATTCACCCAGAGAAAAATTAATTGCCATGATCACAAATAATTTTGTACCTTGCAATGGAAGATTTCCAACACTGATTGCGATAATAACTATGTTCTTCGTTGGCACAGCCCTTGGTCCATTTCAGTCAATATTATCTGCCTTAATGCTGACCGGAGTTATTGTATTAGGCGTAAGCATGACTCTTCTGATCTCAAGATTACTATCCAAAACCATATTAAAAGGGCTTCCCTCTACCTTTACTCTGGAGCTACCGCCTTATCGTAAGCCTCAGGTGGGCAAGGTCATTGTAAGATCTATTTTTGACAGGACATTATTCGTTCTCGTCCGTGCAATAATCATTGCTGCGCCAGCCGGAGTTATTCTTTGGGTTATGGCTAATATTCAGGTAGGAGACCTTAGCCTGTTGTCCCACTGCGCAGCCTTTCTGGATCCCTTTGCTAAACTAATTGGTCTGGACGGTTATATTCTGATGGCCTTTATTCTCGGTTTCCCAGCCAATGAGATTGTTGTACCCATCATTATTATGAGCTATATGGCAGCAGGAAGTATGCTGGAATTAGATGATTTGACACAGTTAAAGGAACTGTTAGTTTCCCATGGCTGGACCTGGCTCACAGCTGTATGCACCATGCTCTTTTCTTTAATGCATTGGCCCTGCGGTACCACCTGTCTGACCATCAGAAAAGAATGCGGCAGCTGGAAATGGACTGCTCTTTCCTTTCTGATTCCAACTCTTACAGGTATTATCATCTGCTTTATTGTAGCTAGTTCCGTAAGGCTATTAGGCTTAGTTTAAGCACCTTCGATCATTCTATAATCAATAAAAATAGGGAGTGCACTTTATTTGGCACCCCCTTTTGTCATATCTATTACTGCAGATCATCTTCTCTAAATCTGAAATCCACTTGTAGACACCTGCCTGAGCCATCTCATTTACACTGAAGCAGCATGCTGACGTGTGGTATTGCGATAGTTTGTCGGTGTTATTCCCATTTTCGCTGTAAACTGTTTTATAAAATAAGTATCGTATTCGAATCCGGTAGAGCGTGCAATCTCATCTAAACTCATATTGGTATGCGTTAATAGATCACCCGCCACTTTCAGGCGATAAAATAGTAAGTAACCCATGGCTGTGCAGTCACATCGTTCCTGAAACAGCTTATTTAAGGATACCCGATTTAAGTGTGCACAATTCGTTAAATCCTCTAGACATATTTTATTCGAATAGTTTGTATAGATATATTCTAACACCAAGTCAACCGGTGATTCTTTACTTTGACGGTTCAAATTCTCAAGTAGGCCAAGGATCTGAATAAGATATCGTTTTATCCTGCATACCCATAAGTTATCGCTTTGGGCAGACACCTCAGTTCCAAGCACAAAAAACCACTCAAATAACAGGGGATAGGCTTTCTGCGTGGTATTTGGCAAACCGGTGTGTGTACTATCTCTTCGAAAAAGTGATAGCCCTGTTTGAATTCTCAGATTGGTGGAAATAGGTTCCTGTGCACCTGAATAACGAACCGTATTAAAAAATTCCGGATGAAAGCAGAAGGCTTGTGCGAAGGCCTTATCCTTTTCACTCACTTGTATCCTATCCTCCATAGACAAGCAAAGAATCGCTGGAGCGGATAGGTTAAAAGGCCGTTCATTTAAAGTTCCTTTCACACCTCCTGAGGTAACAAAAATTAATGTATAGCGGTTCTCGTAGGGAAGAGTATTAAAGTCCTCAGCAGCAACAAATTCAATATCTACCCATCGGTCTTTGTGGCGGTCATATTGTGGCATGGTTACCTTCTCCTCTAACAAATAGTATAGTAAGATACTTCATTTATAACATTGTACCTTAAAAGTCCAAAGGCTACAATATTGATAAGCTACTAATCAAAATGTAGCTATTCAAAGTTATCAGTGACCAATCAAATTATTCATCTAAGGAGGAATCTAATTATGGCAGTTAAAGTTGCGATTAATGGTTTTGGACGGATAGGTCGTCTTGCATTTAGACAAATATTTTCTGAGGAAGGGTATGAAATAGTTGCCATTAATGACTTAACAAATCCCAAAATGCTTGCACATTTATTAAAATATGATTCGGGACAGGGAAGATATGCTCTGGCAGATAAAGTAGAGGCGAGAGAAAACTCTATCGTTGTTAACGAAAAAGAGATTTTCATCTATGCAAAGAAAGACCCAAAGGAACTTCCCTGGGGTGAGTTAGGTGTGGATATTGTTTTAGAATGTACCGGGTTCTTTACTTCAAAGGACAAAGCCTATGCGCATATCCTTGCAGGTGCTACAAAAGTCCTTATCTCTGCTCCAGCAGGTAATGATTTACCTACCATTGTTTATGGTGTCAACGAGCATATATTATCAAAAGAAGACCGTGTTATTTCTGCAGCATCTTGTACTACTAATTGTCTAGCACCTATGGCAGATACACTTAACAAACTTGCTTCTATTGAGAAAGGCTTCATGACTACCATTCATGCCTATACCGGAGATCAGATGACGCTTGATGGACCTCATCCAAAGGGAGATTTAAGAAGAGCCCGCGCTGCTGCAATTAATATTGTTCCTACCTCTTCCGGTGCTGCAAAAGCAATCGGTCTGGCTATTCCTGAATTGGAGGGCAAGCTGGATGGTGTATCCCAGCGAGTCCCGGTAGTAACCGGCTCTCTTACAGAATTAGTATCTGTTGTTGGTAAAACTGTAACCAAGGATGATGTTAATGCTGCTATGAAAGCCGCAGCCTCTTCCTCCTTCGGTTATACGGAAGAAGAATATGTATCATCTGATATTATTGGCATAACTTATGGGTCTTTATTTGATGCAACTCAAACAAAGGTTACTTCACTTTTCGAGGGAAAGACCTTGGTAAAGACCGTAGCTTGGTACGATAATGAAACATCCTACGTTAGCCAAATGGTTAGAACCATGAAATACTTTGCTAAGTTAATATAAATTAATTCTTATACTTGCTAGCCATAACTGGTGATAAGTCCGGCTGATAATAGCCGGACTTTCTTTTTTCAATTGCAAAACTAAGAGTTGCAACTATAAAACCATAATTATGTAACAGCATAATACTTCATGACTGACTGAACTTCAAATCCACAGGAACTATAAAGATTGAGAGCATTTCTATTTTTACAAGCTACATCAAGTTCAATTTCATGGAAATTATTTTGATAGCATATATTCATAGCCTCGGTTAACGCTGCCCTTCCATATCCGTTTCCCCGAAACTCCTCTAATATACCAAAACCAAAGATATATGCCGAACTATTTGTATATTCAATACATATCTTCCCAATTGTTTCATCCTGTAGTTCCACCATATAAGTACTATTAAGATTATGATCATCAATAGAATAATTGTCTTCTGTGACTTCAGGGTCATTAAAGTAGATGATATTCTGCCGGGATATCTCCTTTTTATCCAAGTGGTTTGCTTTTCTCATAGTAATAGAACTTGAGCGATTAGCGGGTTTATGACACAACGCTCTCATTCGATATTCTGAAAACTCATACTCAGCAGATGTGGAATTAATAAAACTAATTCCAGAAGTCGACGCTTCATCTGTTAATAGCAGTATTTTTTCAAATTTCCTCCTATGACATTCATCCATTGCAAGCTGAAATAGCTTCTGAAATAGTCCTTTTCTCCGATACTTGGGATGGGTCATACCGTTGATTTCGGCGATATTAGTACTATAGGAAGAGATCCCAAGATAGGACACTAATTCATCATTAATATAGTAAAAGAATTCATTTATTTTACTGATGCCTATTTCTGTGCTTTTACTTAAATTTAATTTGTAATACAGCTCTAGCTTTAAGCTGACTCTGTCCTTTGTCGTGCATATGGTCTCAAGGTTCTTTAATTCTTGGTAATCATTTTCTGTAATATCCTGCTTTAAGCACAGAACTTCGTTGAATATTTTTTCTGACATTTTAATAGCCTCATTTCACTTATAATATTATTTACCTGTTCAAATTAAAATTTTATTCCTATTATTCCTGTTATACGGCACCTCCCATAAGCTGCATCAAGGCATAAAAAAACCCTGAAGTAGCAACCATCTGCTTCAGGGTAAAAAATATTGCAAAAAATTAACGATACTAAGCTATTACAAAACAATTGCCTTATATGTCTGGATGCCAATATTATTTACGAAGTTCTTAAATAGAAGCAGTTTAATATGATAATTAACAGCTATAAAAGTATTATTTAATTTTATTATCATACCCTCACTCCTTCCAAAATTTTGTAATTTATTTTAACATAGACCCTTTCATATTTCAAGTCATTTTGATATATCTATATTCTCTTATTCTTGATTTGTACAACATATTACTACGAGCCATTTCTAATAAAGCTTTTTAATATTACTATAGCTTAAGAATAGAAGGGGGAGAGATCGAAGAAGGCTACGTCTTGTAAGGGCTAACACCTTTCTCTCTCCATCTGTGTCGCTCAGCCCTTTTGAGGACTGCTTTCCCTTATGAATCACTGGTGAGGTATCAGCTACAATTCCCCTAAGTCCTGCCTTCTTTAAATAAATCGACAAGTTCAACTCTTCACCATATAGAAAAGTTTTAGGATACAATTGATGATAAAACTGAAAATATTCCTTTGTTAGTAAAAAAGCACAGCCCTGAATTTGATAAAGATTCGCTGATTTTTTGAAATTCCCTTTGGAACCAGAAACTTTCGAATGCTTCTCTCCAATCTTTGTTAAAACACATATTTTCGCCATAATAAGCGAATAAAGTTTATAGAACCCTTTAAATAATTTGATAGCAGGTTTAAAAAAGTAAAGTTGCAGGAACACCAAATACTCTCGTAAGAAGCAATCTGGAATACTTTTGTAAAGAACATATAACCAGGTAAAGGCAATTACCAAGTACGGGGTACTCGTGTTTACGGAAAGAGGCTGAGGATTGAGTTCTACATCATATACCGTAGGAGATATCACTCCAATCCCTGATTCTTTCACAGCTAATAATTCATCAAAAAGAGTTGCTTCAAAAATTACATCACTATTGCAAACGAAGCAGTTCTCTGCACCCAATTGAGTTCTGGCAAAGCGAATGCCCGCATTATTCCCTTTTGCAAAGCCAAGATTTTTCTTTAATTTCTTCACGGAAACATGAGGTTCCTTCCTAAAAAATTTCTTTAGAATTTCATAGGAACCATCGTTTGATCCATTGTCCACTACCACAATTTCATATCCATTCCCCTTCTGCTGTAAGGCACTTTTAACACAGTCTATGGTTTCCTGATAATTTTTATAATGCAGTATAATTATTGCTAATTTCGTTTTTATATGTCATTCCCCCTAACAATAGATTTCAACAGAATATTAATCTTTAATTTTTAAAAGAGCCATTACCTTATGAAACATTGACAAAAATAACTCTTTTTCATAATTATTTAATCCAAAATTCCAGAATAGCCCCAGATAGATAAAGACAATAGCCAAACCCTTTGCCATAAATATTAGAAGACTTCCTCCTGGTAACATGGTAATTATAATCGCCGCAAGGAGGGACAAGAGAAGACAACCGCCCATTTTTATAAAGCACTCCCGGAAGAAACGAAATACATTTAATTTCAGCTTACGATGATAAATTATATTCATCGCAGCTGTTCGAAATAGATAGGCACAGCAAACAGATACAGCCGCTCCTACCTCCTGGAACTGCTTGGTTAACAATATGGATAAGAGGATATTAATTACAGCCATTAAGCTATATACTCCCGATTGAAGCTTTACCTTTCCTTCCGCTATTACTGTAAGACTGGCAATATGCTGTGGAAGCTCAAAAATACTTGGCAAGATCAGTAAAAGAATACAAATGTAGGCTCTTTGAAATCCATCCCCCAGCCATAATGCAATAAATTCTCTGCCTATGGCTAAAAAACCAATATAGATGAGCCCTATTAGAAAAAGTTGAATCCGTCCCACCTTAATCATCAACATCAGCAAGCTTTCATCCCTGTCTTCCTTTCCTATCATTCGGGATACCCTGGGAAGGAACAGACCGTTTATAGCAGCTGCAAAGGTAAATACAATTCCTTCTATGGTTGCGGAAGCACTGAACACTGAGATGCTAATGGCACCGCAATAGATTCCTAATATGCTGGGTATGATGTTATATATAAATCGTTGGGCAATATTAATAACAGTAGACCATAGAGAGAACCTAAATATCTCTACATTCTTTTTTCCTCCCTTATAGCGGAAGTTGACCTTAATCAGAGTTGTTTTTTTTACAAGATAAAGCTTGATTAAGATATTGATCGTTCCTGTTATCGCATTAATAAGAACAAGGGTGTACAAGCCATAACCCAGGCTTAAGGCTACAATGATACACCCCATATTTAGTAATTTATAAATTAGATCTGAGGCTTTTAGCTGTGTAAATTTCTCATAGGCAGTCAGGATTCCGTTTAAAGTTCCAAAAGGAAAAGTTAAGATACTAAAGATTGAGGATATAATAAATATAACCTTCAATTTCTCTATTTCCACTGGGGATAGTTCCTGATAAATATTACCGATATAAAAATATACCACAGTCAGAACAATAACGATTAAAATATCTAAGAGAATGAAAAGCTTATAAATAATGCCCAGAAGATTATTCACAGCTGCTTCATCATCTTTCGAGTTATATAGAGACAGAAACCTGGTAACCGCAGCTCCAAGACCAAAATCCATCACAAGGATTCCGATCAGAGAGACTGAAAGAGTATAAAGACCGTAGTTATCCTGTCCCAGACTTCTTATCATCCAGGGTGTATAGATGAGTCCTGCCATCAGATTTATCCCTATGGTGATATATCCTAATAAGGCGCCTATTTTAATTTGTCTGGCGCTTTCCGCTTCTCTCATATCACTCATAATCTAAACCACTGCTTTCTTTCATCCAATTTATGATTTTATTACCCGTGAAGAAGCTAGTTTCAAGAAATCAGCTTCTCTTAAACAAACGCAGCAAACTTTTTTTCAGTCCTTTGTAATCCTTGTATTTTAAGCGTAAGCACAAGCTGGCAAATCTTCTGTAATATCGCACCAGTGGATGCCCCTTTCCCATAATCCGATCAATTCTATTCCTAAATTCTATATCTTCAATAACATAAGGAGGATGCTTCAGGGGAAACTCAAGTTCGTAGGTTTGCATATGAAAAATTCTCTGAATTCCCTTCGGTAGCATTCGAATATCAGAAACAGAATGGGTAGCATTTGCTGTAATACCGATATTGGATATCATGTTTTTAGAAGGAACGATATTCAGCCTGTGGTTCAGGTGCATGCTTGTGCTAAGGATGGATTCATAATAAGCTTTTCCCGAATAATAATGGCGCTTTATGTTACTGATATGATGCCCTCCACTTGAAAATGTATCAATATAAGCTTTTAACTGTACCAGGTTAAAAGAGTCTTTCAGTATTCCATACTCCCCGTCCCAGGTATCCACTACTCTCTTCCAGGATGCCCAACCACAGATTGAACCAGAATTAGTAAATAAATAATCATAAGGGGTATATTCACATACCCCAGTATTGTTCATGCCGCATATCATATTAATTCTTTCGTCATCCTTGTACTTCTCCAATAGTTCTTTGCAGAAAGGGAAAAAGCAGAGGGAAGGCACGTCATCGTCCTCTAGCACAATTCCTGCTGTCTCCGTCTGGAACATCCATTTCTGAGCGATATATTCTGATGGATCACAACCGACATTCTCCCTTTGGAAATAGGTATGTATCTCACAGTTCCAATCGATATCGTTTACAATTGCTCGGCATTTTAAAATACCTGCCATATCGTCAGATCTATTTTTTCTGGGACCATCCTGGTATAAATAGAGTTTAGAGGGTCTAGCCTCCCTTACAACCTCAAATACCCTCTGAAACTGTTCCGGTCTGGCAAAAAATATTAATAATACAGCAATGTCAATGTTAGCCTCATTCATAATTACCTTTCACTCCTTTGCTAGCAGCACAAAGCCTACGAAAAATTAATTAAATATCCAAAGATAGGGCACTAAATTTCTGTCTCTTAAGGTACGATAAAGGAAGAAGAGCCCGAAAAATATAATTGATGATAGTATCAGAAATCTTTTCGTTCTCTCTTCCGCTTCTCCTTCCAGTTTTAAGGAAAGAATACGATCCAATAATATCACACTGGCATACAGATAATAAAATGTTGGTCTTTCTGCTGTTCTAGTAAACATGCGAAATATCCATAACAAAATTACTACAAAATGCATATTTAAAAAGAACAGACTATCTTGATTTGTCTCCATCAGTTTTTTTCTATAGACAACTCCCAAAAACCCTATAATCAATAGAATAATTAGGAATATTCCTCCATTCCCTGTGCTTTCAATTGCATAGTTATAATCCATCCACTCCGTTACCATGGTATAGATCTCATGAAAAAATAGCCCCACGATCCCAAACGTGGAGAGAATGATAAGATGGTACTTTGCCTTCCAAGGAACCCATCCAACAAAAAAAACAGGTAGAAAGAATAGAGCCGATTTATGCTGTAAATAGGCTGCACCCACTAAGATTAAAAAGGGTATAATTTTTCGTCGTCTTGCTGCTTCATAGGCAAAAAGGCATATCGACATTGCCAAGGCTTGACGTAGCCCTGCCAATGAGAATGCAAAAAGACCAATAGTATAATAGAAATACAATGCATAGCTTTTATTGCTGGCGTAACGCTTTATGAAGAAAAATAAACTGAGGCATATAATTGCTGAGGTTACGGCAAAATAAAATACCGTACTAAAGTGAATTTCTCCAATTATTTTAGTCAGAATATAAAAACCCGGATCAAAATTACGATCCCAGTAAAATTGTATGGTCTTATTTACAGAATCCAGGAAATTAATTGCATATCTGCTGTAATCCCCGGAAATAGGCGCCTTCAAAACCATAAGCACATAAATAGAGAAACAGGAAAGAAACAGTACAATATTATTTCTCTTTCCTGTTCTATATCCGGCATTATCCTCTATTTTATTGGTTTGCATCAATGCTGTAGCAGCGAGAAGTATTAATAGTAAACCGTATACAATCATTCAAATAACCATGCCTTTCTCAATCCTGCTAACTTTGAGCCGCAGGCACAAATTTGAGTGTGAATTTTGCACCTTATTTTCACACTTTCCCTCATCAGCCGTTTTAACGGTATTAAGTTATATAGTAAGCTCAGGAAAGTAGGTTTTCAAAGGTACTGCAATATTCCTGACCAAAGTGCTCCTTTGAAAAATGCTCTCTTGCGTAACTAACACAACGATCTGAATAAAAAACCTTTCCCTTATCTCTAACCTCACAGAGGCACTCATAAACTCCGTTCAAGCTATAGTTCGTAACCAGATGTCCGCATCCCTCACCAATTAGTTCCGGTAAAGCTGTCGATTGAAAGGCTATGGCTGGAGTCCCACATGCTAAAGCCTCTGCCACTGTTTTACCAAAGGATTCTTCTCTTGAGAGTGAGACATATACATCCCCCACATTATATAATCCTGCTAATACTGAGGTACTATCAGTAGCCGGTACGATTCTTACATTACCAGGTAGATCAATTTCAGTATTCATACTTCCTATCAACAGGATAACGCTCTCCTTCTCTTGCTTCCCTTTTAGAATACTTTTTCTATACTGCTTTTGTAGATGATTCGCTAGTTGAACGAAACTCTTCAACCCTTTCGCATTACCCCAGATAGAAGCTACTGAAATAATAATAAACTTATCTTCTAAACCCAACTCTTTTCGTAGTTCACCCGTATCCATTGGTTTGAATACCTCAATATTAATTCCATTGTATATCCTCTTGATCATTATAGCGTCCTTTAAGAAGGAGGCTCTAGCCTCATTTGTAATCCAATCCGAAACACCTATAACTGCGAGTCTTTTTATCTCCTTAAAATACTTCTTTTTATCCTTCCACATCTTCTTGCTTCGATCAAAGAACCAGGTGGTCGGTGTGTTTTTATTATTGGGGCATCTCATACAGCCCTCATGCCATTGATAGCACTCATTTGCTGTATAATGTGTACATCTCCCGGTATAGAACCAGCAGTCATGAAGCACTATTGTAACAGCAATATCCTGCCTTGCGAGATATTTTAGAAGAAGGTTCAAATTCAGATAATTACCATGGACATTTCCAAGCTGAACAACGTCGGGTTTTTGATCACTGATATAACGAATCAGCTTCTTCGTGGAACCGGTAGAGAAATATCCTTGAAGACCAAAGATTCTGGAACACAATGCATGTAACTTTCTATCAAAAGCAGATCCAATCACATAGTAATCCTTTAGCTCTTGTCGTTCCTGATCCATCTTCATAGCAGTCTGCTTTTTATATGCATATGCAACAATGCAGGTATGCCCTTGTTCTTTTAAATAGATCTGCAGCTCCTTTACAGTCCTGCCGGTACTTAATATACCGTAAACTTCATTAATCAGAAGAATCTTCATGATCAGCTAATTACCACCTTTCTCATTCGCACAATCATCTGCTCTAATTGGGGTAATGGAGCAGGGGTAGGTATCCGGATATATTTTGTCAAATACTTCATTTGCCCAAATTAAGGTATATAGATCCGTATCTCCAATATTAATCAAGTTATGAGTATACCCTGGAGGTATCTCAATCACCTGAGCCACTTCACCGGAAAGCAAATATTCTCTAATTTCACCGGTAGAAATTTTTCTCATCTGAATCTTTGCCTCACCAGAAATCACAAAAAAACGTTCACATTTTAAGTTATGATAATGCCCACCCTTTACGATACCAGGTTTCGTGACATTCAGGGAAAACTGCCCTCTGTCATCCGTCTTAAATACCTCTGTAAAACTTCCCCTCGCATCCTTATGACTCTTTATGGGAAGAACCAGCATATCTGAGGGTAAATAACTCAAATAGGTACTGTAAAGTTTCTTAGTAAAGGGATTGTTCATATCGGGAATATATAACTCTTCTCTTGCCTTTTGAAAGCCCTGGATCGTATCCGCCAGCTCCTGAATAGATATCTGATAGCACAATCCTTGCGGTAGCCGATAAAACCCATCCTCACCAGGAGGTACTTCTTTCTTTAGATGTATTAGAAAATCCGAAATCACATCATCGATATAATAAAAATTCATTCTTGTATCCGGATTATGAATCTCAATTACTTTATTTCTTGCTACATTATAGCAAAAAGTCGCAACCACAGAATAAGCGTAGGGCTTCGCCCATTTGCCAAAGGTATTTGTTAGCCGATATATGATACCTCTACTTCCATTTATCCTAATGTGCTCCCACAAGGCCTCTTCTGCCATACACTTACTTCTCGCATATAAAGTATCCTGCGTTGCCTGTACGGAGGAGGTATATAAAACAGGGCACTTATTGCCATTTTCCCGTAGAAGTCCAAGCAGGGTCTGGAAAAATTCATAATTTACCTCCTGAAATTCTTCATCCCTGACCGGTCGATGCACTGCAGCAAAATGGTAGACAAAATCACAATCCTTTGTATAATTTTTTAAATCAGCCAGCGTATTTGATTTATCATAGGGGTATATGGTATTCATTTCTCCATCTAGAGCCTTAAGACCGTCTATCAGATTTTTACCCAGAAATCCGCTGGCGCCTGTTATCAGTATTTTCATACTTTCCCCCTTAAACCTTATAATAGCCACTCAAACTCAACGTCTTACCTTCTTATCCTCAACTATGAATGAGATGTCTTCAAACAAACTCTGTTGAATTTTTTCCTTTCTATGTGCTTTTACTCCCAGTCTCCAGGCGCACCTTCTGTATACTTCTATTTTATCGGGGTGACTAAGGATATGTGACAGTACAGAAGGAATTTCTTCTACTTTTCCAATACAGATTGCCCCTCGGTGCTTCTTTAGATATCGAATCCCCTCATTTTCATAGGATCCTATTGCAAGTACCGCGCAGGTAGATGCTAGGCAGTCAACGATCTTTGTGGAAAAGGAATATCTGGTTTTTAATCGGTTCCTTAGATCAAATCCCTCTACATGAAGAGCAATGTCTGCTTCGCTATAAATCTTTTTCAACTCATCCGCTGAGACAAATCCCTTTAAAAATACAGTCCTTCCATTATTGAAGGCTTTTCTCTTTCTTGATCCCGGTATATCTCTTGTATATATCTCCAGAGTCATATGAACCTCTTCCCGGTTAATCTTTGTTAATGCCTTAATTAAGGAGAGAAGTGTTTTGTCCCGGTTACAATATAACCTTCCTGCATAAACAATCCGGATGGGCTTTGATATCTTCTTAGCCTCAAGAGGTTTTGAAAAATCTCCGCCTTTGTATAAAACTCCAGTATTTACACCAAGAATCTTATTGAATTCCTTTGCCTGCCTTTCCGATAAAGTATAATATTTTCCGTAAAGTACTGAAGTTCTTCTAATATCACCTCGAATTTGAAACCTCCTGAGCCAATAGAAAGGGGAAGCATTTATCTGCTTCATAGAATATTCATCATCTCCGGTAAAAGCAATGATAGGCACACCCGTAAGTTTATAAAGGAGGCGTTCCATGTAAAGCATCCTTCTAGAGGAAAACCTCAGGCTCAAGATTGCATCTGGTTGAAATTCTCTTAAGAAGTCAACGAGCATACTATTTTCCCAGTTAGTTCTAAGCCAGACCGCATCACGAAGCAGCCGAAGCACTCCTCCAAATATTTGTTTAATACCTTTTTGAATGGCAGAGTATTTTCCTGAGGAGGATGGTGAAATGGTACCCTCGAAGGAGCCAAACTCATTACTGATAAACCACTTTCCCCCGCCATTCTGTCTAAATAAATTACCCAGAGCCATCTTATCTGTGATCTGAAAATATTCGCTGCAGCAGGGATTATCCGGTAGTCCGGAGGCTAGATATAGATTGGCCAATTGACCATCGAATCCCTCCAACCAATTAGTCATTACATTATTGGGATATCTTTTGTCATTCCACACTTCTTCTGAAAGAACCAAAAGCCTCATCTTAGCCTCTTTTCTTTCATCTTAAATATCTCATACTGCTTTTTCAACGGAAGCCCTGCTTTATTCGCGATGAGGGCACAAGTCTCCGGGAACTGATAAAATGCCGTGAACATAAGCTTATACTTTAGGGGTGTTACTTCGTTATACAATACCTTAAAATATGCATCCTCATATAATCTTAAGAGTTCCTCTAGGTCATTGGTATTTTCCTCATCTCTTTTACAGGTAAAGTAAAAGAGCATCAGATTAAGACATAGATATTCATAGGCATATTGAAATAACTCCCTATCCTTATCCAAAAAGTAGAGAGCTCTTTCCTGCAAAACCTCATAAAAGTCTGTAGGCTTATAGTGATTCTCCTTTCGAGTAGTACTAATCGGATTTTGAAAATAATAATATAGAGGTTTTTTTGTAATGACGACCTGCTTAGAGCGATCTAAAAGCTTATAAATCACTGCCTCATCCTCATAATTAAAATGGTCACTTACCGGAAATACAAGTCCGTCAAAGAGCTCCTTTTTGTATAACTTCCCTACTACCCCTGATTTTACCCTCCGACTTAAGATTGCTTCTTTCCCGGAATAAACAGAGGTATTTCCCTTCATGGAGATCCCCTCAAAGTCGCCACCATTTCCATTATATAAGCTGCCGACAGCTAACTGCGCCTCATACTTTATACATAAAAAGAGAAGATATTTAATAAAATGTTTATGCAAAAAATCATCACTATCCAGGAAGCTAACATACTCACCGCTGGCATTGCGAAGTCCCGTATTCCTGGCGCTGGATATCCCCCCGTTCTCCTGATGTATCACCTTTACCCTTTCATCCATTTTAGCGAGATTATCGCAGATATCCGGGCTCTTATCGGTGGACCCATCGTCTACAAGTATAATTTCAATATTCTTATAGGATTGACTCATAACACTTTCTGCACAGTGCCAAAGATATTTTTCCGCCTGATAGACGGGTATTATTAAGCTAACAAGTTTATTTGTAATCACTTCGTAATCCCTCCGCTCCTATTTAACTCTAATTCCATTCCCTGGCCTGTTTGTCACAGGACTACTCCTTGATAATCAACTGATACTTTCCACTGGGCGCCCGGTCTATCCTATCAGTGAAATGCAACTTAAATGAAGTATTTGATCCAAGAAACTGTTCTATTGTATTATTTATTGTCTGTTTAACAGTCTCTTTCCTTAAAGGTTTCAACAATATGCAAAAGATATCCAGGGACCCATCCTTCTTTTGACGAAACTGAAGCTGCTCTGCCACGTCAGATAACTGGCTGATTAACACGGACAACTGAACCTGACTGAAGCGCCCCTTCCCAGTCTCTAAATACTCTGCCTCTCTCCCAGCAATACCCTGAATCACAGGATGAACGCTACCACAAGTACAGGTCATCCCCTCTGCCAAAATAATCAAATCCCCAATGTCATATCGAATGAGGGGCGTACCAAAGGTATCAAACCCTGTTACCAAAAGCTTTGTTCCGTTTTCTGAGGGAACATGTTCAAAGATTCCCGTATCGATGGCCTCGTGATAGGAGCCTTTGTTACACTGTATAATAAAAGGAGCACCTTCATTGGAGGCATACTGATCTGATAAAGGACAATTAAATACCTTTTCAATGGTTTTCCGATGATAAGGAAGAACCGTTTCTGAAGTGGTAAAAACTGCTTTAGGAGTAAAAGCAGGAGCAATCTGGTTATCTTCCATGTATTTGGCTATGGTATAAATTGCAGAAACGAATCCATCAATGGCCTGCGGCTTATACCGGTTTAAATCTCTGACATAGAAGGGAAGATTCTTTTCCGTTAAATGATACGTAGAGTAAAGGCGTTGTCTTAACGGATAGTTTGTTCTCCAGAATATAGGGTTATTGGGATTATCCTCTACAATCTTCTTTCCAAAAAATCTGGCAGATTTCATTTTATTATTACGAAAACCAAAGGTCAGTTTGTAAGCATCCAGATATGCCATCCTTTGTTGCACATCTGCAGATCTTTTTCTAACCACAAGAGGGATTCCGCTGGTTCCCCCTGTCGAAAAAAGCTGACTTTTTCCTGTGGATATGGTGTAGATACTATCTATATTCTCCTTTAATATATCTTTCCTAAGAACTGGCAGCTTTTTAATATCCTTAACTGATTTAATCTCCTGAAGCGGTACATCTTTATAAAATTCTCGGTAAAAGGGACTTTTCTCCACAGCATAATGAAGTAGCTTCAAAAATCTTTTGTTTTGAATTCTTAGTTCTCTTTCCAGTTTATCGTGCTTACTCCTGGAAAAAAGCATAAGATACCGACGATATTCACCTGTGTAGCGCCCTATATAAAGCATCAGACCATAGAAACTGATGGCAATATTTTGGCAGAAAACCGGCAAACGGTAGTAAATTTTCAGGATCCTTCTCCCCAAACCGAACGCCTCCTCTATAATCTCATCGTCTGCAGCAGGGTATTGTTAATCTTATTTACCTCGAACTTCTCTCGGCATAATAGGTAAGAGGAATGACCCATGGACTCTCTTAGTTTTTTGTTTTGAATAAGTATCTCTAACTTTTCCGCCAAAGCTTTCCCATCTCTTGGCGGAACCAGAAAACCGTTATAACCCTCCATAACTGTATCCTTACACCCTGGTACATTTGTGGTAACGATTGCTCTTCCAGCTGCCATAGCTTCTACGATACTGCGTCCATTCCCTTCATGATAGGAAGGCAGCACAAATATGGAGCAATACTCCAGGAAAGGTCTTACATCTTCTGCATGGCCATAATAGGAAACAGCTCCTTCCTTAAGTAAAGTGTCTAGTTCCTCCTCCTTAATACCCTCCTTATGTTCATCAAATCCTCCCACAAGATGAAAAGGTACCTCTGGGTATTTTGCCTTTAGCAGTGAGGCTGCCTCAAAGTATTCTCTAACCCCCTTGCCCTCCACCAGTCTGGCTGTCATACAAACGCGAGGTTCCTCTGGCAGGGGAAGCCTGGTAAAATGCCTCATATTCACCCCAGAGCCATTGACTAGGACTGCTTTTCCTTCCCTTATTACCTTAAGCTTTATCATCCAATTGATGTCATCCCTATTCATAAAAAAGCAGGCTTTACTAAAGTGAATTACAAATTTATAAAAGATGCAAAGCAGACCTCGAATAAAAATATCCTTTCTCTCCTTTGAATAAAAAGGAGTCTCTAAGCCTGTAATGAAGGGATAAATCCTTTTAATTCCCAGGAATATTGCTGCACTTCCTCCAAATACAATAGGTTTTGCCATGTAAAAAAAACATAAATCAGGTTTCAATGTCCAAAGTAGCTTTAGATAGCAAAAGAATATAGCAATATTTTCGAAGAATCCGATCCCGGTTCTGCTTCCTCCAACTGACTCATAGGAGGCACCAAGTGCTGCCAAGGGCTTCTCCAGCTCTTCCTTTGGTTCGACGGAAATGCAAGTTACGCTGTGCCCTCGTTTTATCATTTCCTTTATTAAATCCTTTCGAAAGTTAAGAAGCGAAGGTCCATAACTTGCAGCTATTACAATCTTCATAGAACTTCCCCTTTCTCTACGTTCTCTAATATTCTGTTCCAATCAAAACCACAATTAAATAGATAATCCAACACGGATAGTCCATACTCAAAAGATCCCCATAGTTGAGGATAGGAAAAAGGCTTGTAATCCGTATAAGTAAGCTTGATTCCCCTCTTTTCAAAATTCTCCTTGCTTTGATAAGCTGCTGCACCAAGTCCGGAATAATATTCATCGGCATTTAAAGTAGCGCATATATCGAGAATTCTCTCCTCTTTTCTAGAAGAGATATTCAGCTCCGAGGCTTTCAAAACGGGTGTTTTAAGACCAAACCCGGAGAGAATAAACCGATTAATGGTCATATTCATATCTGCCAAATTATCATACTCCGTAAATAGCAGCTCCCTGATAACCGGGAATATATCGTTAAAATATGGACTCTTCTGATAATTAACTGTCATAAGATTGAGATGTTTCTCCCTCCAGTTAATATCATCACTGGTGCGAACCTCGTTAATGCTATCCTTAAAATGATATTTAAGGGGAATGGTAAGCCTTTTCCTACCTTGAGGCGTCTTAATATAGTTTCTGTGATGCATATTATCATTGGAAAATTGAGCATCATCTAAATAAACAAATAAATCAGCCTTCGAAATCTTATAAAAGTATCCTATATAGGGGATATAGTCCGGCTGATGGATAGCAATTCTCATACTTTTCTCCATCCTTACGCACACGTATTTGTTTTACTACCTTACGCATTTTGAATTTTTCTACGCTGACAGGCAATTGCTGCAGCTATTTGAAATACGTTTACTATTATAACTTCTTTTTACTGCTTATCTTCTTCCGGTTATCCGCTTGCTCTTCCCGGTATACGTTTTTACCTTTTATTACTGCTCCAACCATTCGTAAAGCAATCAACATATCCTGCCAAAATCTGATATTCTCAGCATAAGTGACATCCATTGTAAATTGCAGCTCCCGGTCTGCTGCTGCGCGGTATTTTATATCTACGGTGCAACAAAGTCCCGGCAGGCAGGTGAACCTTCTTTCGTAAGGAAACTCTCCCTTAGGTGCCTCCACTTCCTCCGGTAATATAGGCCTTGGGCCAATGATAGCCATATCCCCTTTCAGTATATTAATGAGTTGTGGCAGTTCATCCAAACTGGTTTTTCGAAGAACTGCACCTACCCGAGTTATCCTGTTATCCCCAAGAAATACTCGCAGCTGCGGGTTTTCATGGTTTTCTTTCATGGTTCTGAATTTATATATTTTAAATATTTGTCTATTCTTGCCGAGTCTGTATTGAGTAAATAACACCCTTCCTCCATCCTCCAGCTTAATGAGAACACTTATGATAAGCAGCAGTGGCCATAAAAATAGCAAAAGTCCACCACTTATAATCCTATCAAATATTAGTTTCAACTTGTTTTCATATATCCCACTCATTGCGATTCTTTCCGGCAAGCCTGCCTGTTACAAACTAATTTCTTCTCCCTATGGAAAAAGCTAATAGTAGTCTTCTATATTTCTCTGCGAAAAACGGTCTCAAAACCTTCCGCATACTCCATACCCGCTTGACACCCCCGGTACGCAGCTAATCCTTTGATTGCAGTTTTACTCCGCGGATGGGGATAATCCCTCATGACTCCCTCATACTGGGAAAGTGCTTTAAGCTTTCTATTAAGTCCCTCTTCCGTAATTTCTATAAACAGGTTAGGTGTAAAGGGTTGAAGCGACGTGTTCATACCCCACTCCGTTGATGATGGAATTTCCATATAATTTAGTTCCTTAATAGGTTTGATACTGCTATTACGCTGAAAAAGCCGTACTGCTGCCTGACATGCGATGGACGTATGGTAGTGATCATTGTTTAAATCACTGGGATGGTGTGTAAATATAATTTCTGCTTGCGTTATGGTTAAAATTTTCTCTATAAACTGTACCATCTTTAAATGAGGAACACAGTTAAATTCGATATTCGGGAAGTGTCCAAGGAAAACTCTCTTCACCCCAAGTATTTTATTACAACCGACAATATCCTGATTTAGTTTTTCAGTATCCGGCCTGTTTTTTCTGGCACCGGCTTCTCCACTGAGGATACATACCTCTGCGCTATTGCCTTCACTGGTAAGCTTCGCAATGGTTCCTCCAGCTCCTAACACCTCATCATCGGGATGTGCTACTACAAATAAATATTTCATAGATACCTCATTTCATTAATTCCTGGGATCCAATTAATCACTTGCATTACTATAAATATCTTATGTTTTGGATTTGCCCGGAGTTCACGTCCGTCCGTTCTATAATTAATATATTCTAACTTCATTCATCCTGTGACATATTGAGCCATATCACCGATAGAAACATGTCGTATTATAATTTATTAATGCGAATAATATAAATGAGCTAAAAAAATAAGTCCTTGAAAGGACCTATTTTAATATATCTGAAGCCATATCCTGGATGGATTGGTCATGAGTTCGAATCCAATAAGAAAAGTTCTTATAAGTGGATAACCTTTTATCGTAGCAATCATCTCCAAATACCTTACCTACCATTTTAAACCTAGGTAACATCCAAGAAATTAAGGGATTTAAGAAGCTAATCGGGCGAATTTTTCTTCCTGTAGAGTTAGCTATAAGTGATAGGAGCTGATATGTGGAGATATATTCTTCATTTTGGGGATGATAAATTCCACTGGCATTCTTTGCGATCAAGCAGCGGATAAATTCACATAGATTAATGACATCAATGATACTCCTTTGGTTTGGATAGTTTGGAAAAAACATTATATATTTTGATGCTCTTGTCAGGAAACGAATACTCCCTTTACAACCAGCACCGGTTACAACCGGAGGTCTGATAATCACAGTAGCAAAATTTTCCTCTTCCAGCTTGAGTATCTCTAGCTCTCCCTGCCTTTTGCTTCTACCATACAAGGTATCCGGTGAAATAGAAGAATTTGTTCCAATACGCTTCCCTGTACTTCCATAGACATTCATACTACTAATATAAATATATTGATGAACTCCAGCCTGCTTAGCCTGTAAAGCTGATTTCTTAGCTTGAGTGACATTAGCTTTTAAGAAAAGTTCTTCGTTCTTCCTCTTTTCTTTCGTATGAGCTAGACCTGCGGCGTAAACCACAGTGTCAATCCCGGTCATATCAAAACTTTTCCACTCTTCTTTTCTGCCAGATACTAAGAATACCTCATCCCCCTTATCCACCAACCATTTTGCCAGTGAACTTCCAATAAATCCTTTTCTTCCTATGATTAAGATCTTCCTTTTATTCATACTATAATCTCCAGAAAAGATAGCCTTTCTCTATCCAATGCTTCTTATCCAATATCCCCTTAACATCAATTAGAACCCTTTCCTCCGAACTGCTCTTTCGAAACATAGCTTCTATGTCAGCGTCTGATAAAACCTTGAATTCCTCATGTGCATTTGCAAAAACCAGGCAATCTGCCTCTCTGACATCTTCCATAGGAATCAACTCTATACCATAATGGTTCTTTGTTTCTTCTATATCAGCAAGGGGATCCGCAACCACCGGTGTGATTCCGTACTCTCTAAGCTTTTCAACGATATCCACTACCTTTGTATTGCGAATATCAGGACAATTCTCTTTAAAGGTAATTCCAAGGATAATTACCTTACAGTCCATAACAGGTCGATTCGTTAATATTAACTTTTTAATAATAACATCTGCTACGAATTCACCCATACCGTCATTAATTTTTCTGCCGGAAAGAATAATTTGTGAATGATATCCAAGACGTTCTGCCTCATAGATAAAATAATAGGGGTCTACACCAATGCAATGCCCTCCCACTAGTCCTGGGTAAAAACTCAAAGCATTCCATTTTGAATTCATGGCCTCAATAACCTCTCTTGTATCAATCTGCATTCGGTCAAATACCATGGCAAGCTCATTCATAAAGGCTATGTTAATATCTCTCTGGCTATTTTCTACAACCTTAGCTGCTTCCGCCACCTTTATACTGCTTACCCTAAATACTCCAACCTTAATTATCTGTCCATATATTTCTGCTACCTCTTTCAAAGTATCCTCATCCATACCGGAAACTATTTTTTTAATACTTTCCAGTCTATGAACCTTATCTCCAGGATTAATTCTCTCCGGCGAGTACCCCACTTTAAAATCTTTTCCGCAGATTAAACCTGAATACTTCTCAAGAATTGGTACACATAAACCCTCTGTAACTCCCGGATAAACAGTAGATTCATATACAACAATAGAACCCTTCGTAAGATTCCTGCCTACAATCTCACTCGCCCTTTCTACCGGTTTCAGATCCGGAGTCTTGTGGGAATTAACTGGTGTGGGAACTGCTATTATATGAAATTTCGCCATACGAAGTTTTTCTTCCTCATTGGTAAAGTCTATGTCAGCTTCTTTAATCGCATTGTCTCCGACTTCTTTGGTCGGATCAATTCCGGCTTTATATTTCTTAATAACCGCAGGGCTGATATCATAACCAATGACGGAATATATCTTTGAGAAAGCCAGTGCTAAGGGCATACCCACATAACCTAGACCAACAACAGCAAGGCTCTCAGTTCTATTTAATAAATCCATTGCCAAGCTCATAGAAAATACCTCACAATCCTTCTTCAGACATAAATATTACCATCAATTAAGGTATTGGTTTTCTATACAATGTGACACCACGATACCTCTCTCTACAATATTATGTAAATAAATGTATTTTGCTACAAAAACTAATCTTATACTTAATCCAAGTCATACCTAAATTAGTCTTTCTATATAATTCGTTCTTATAGTCTTTCTATATGAGAAAAGCGTGAAAGCCTACGCTCTCACGCTCAATTATAATTATTAAACTATTAGCAAACTATTTATAACTGTTCCTCTATCCATGCATCTGCTTTCAGAACCTTGGCAAATGTTCCATTTAGTGCCGCCATATAAGCATTCTGAACGTGTTTAGCAGGAACTGTACTACCATCCCATATTAAATCTCTTGTAGCACATGCATCTTCAATTAGTGTTACCTCGTATTCATAATTTCCAGCAGCTCTTACCGTCGTATCGATACACATATGTGTCATCATACCACATATCACCAGTGTATCAACATCCTTCTCTTCCAGCTTTTCTTTTAAATTTGTATTCAAGAAACTGTTCGGTCGATGCTTAATAATTATTTCCTCTCCCTTGAAGGGAGAGCATTCCTTATAAAAATCAGAACCTATCGTTCCTGGCAGGAAGAATACAGCATCAGCCTTTAAATTAATATGACGAACATGATAAATAGGCCATCCCTGTTCTCGAAAAAAGGTTAGGATTTTATTTGCCTGAATCGCCGCTTTTTCCGGATCTACTAGCTCATACCTTCCACCATTAAAATAATCATTTTGAATATCTACCATAATTAAACCAGGCTTCATTGTAACTACTCCTCTTCTTATCAAACTTATATTTACTAAAAGTTTAAGCCCGATCATGAAAGAAGTAAATTACTTACTTTTAAGTAAGTATCCCTCCTGATTAATAATTCCTTTTTGCTCCAACAGTTCCTTCTGACCGTTCTCCAACATATATGCCACACCAATCTCCTGCAGGATAAGAACAGCTTCTAATAATTGTGTACCTCTATCTGACAGGTAATATTCAACATGGAGAGGATATCCTTGCGAACTACTTTTGCTTATGATCCCGAATTCCTGCAGTTCTTTTAATTGTTGTAGCAGCATTTTCTCTGAAATACCTTCAATTCCTCGCTTTAATTCAGAAAATGTCTTCATCCCATTCCTAAGCTGAAATACCAAAATTGCTTTCCATTTTCCTCTCATAAAGTCATGTACAATTTCTAACGGGCAGGTGTATTTCTCACGAATCTTCATTTACATTCCCCTATCGCATCCAACATAGTTAGATATCTTATTTTCACTCCGTACTTATCTTAATCTCTGGGCAATTGGGTGGTCTTCCTTAAACTGTATTAAGTCCCATAAGTTGCCGTATAAATCCTTGAATACTGCTACGGTGCCATAGGACTGTACCTTGGGTTCCCTAACGAACTCAATCCCCTTCTTTACCATATCATTATAATCCCGCCAAAAATCATCGGTTCCAAGAAACAGGAATACACGCCCTCCCGCTTGGTCACCAATAAACGGAATTTGTTCCGGCTTTGAAGCCCTAGCCAGCAGTATAGTAGCCCCTGAGGAATTGGGTGGAGAAACCACCACCCAACGTTTATCCTGTTCTGGTTGGTAAGTATCTTCTACTAACGTAAAGTGGAGTTTCCTAGTGTAAAAATCAATTGCTTCGTCATAGTCTTTGACTACTAAAGCGATATGTACAAGGGATTGAATCATTTTAGCTACCTAACCTTCCTAGTTAATGTTTACCAGTTACTATCATATATCAAAACAATGCCCTAGATTCCCTGTGGAATTAGAGCATTGCATGAAGTCAGCATGATATTCTTATTATCTATTAACTCGCATAAGATGCAAAAGAAAAATACAGTAATACAATAATACCTAATACAATTCGGTACCAACCAAACACCTTAAAGTCATGTTTTTTAATATATCCCATAAGGAATTTAATTACAAATACGGATACTCCAAAAGCAACTACTACTCCAATACCCAGCACAAGCAATTCCGCTGGGGTAAATGCAAAACCAAACTTTAATATTTTTATTGCACTTAATCCAAACATAACAGGTACTGCGAGGAAAAATGTAAACTCTGCTGCTGCAACTCTTGAAACTCCTATCAAAAGTGCACCTATGATTGTTGCACCGGAACGAGAAGTACCCGGAATGATCGATAGGACTTGAAACAAACCGATCATTAGTGCTGTTTGGTAGGTAATATCTGATAATCGTTTCACACTCGGTACTCTTCTTTTATTCCAGTTTTCAACAAGAATAAAAGCAATACCATAAAGGATTAATGTAGCCGCTATTACCACAGGAGTATGAAAATGCGCCTCAATATAATCATCGAATAAAAGCGTTACAACTGCACCTGGTATACAAGCAACTACCACCTTAAACCACAGGCTGAAGATGTCCGTCTTAATAATAGGTTTATTTTTGTCCTTGAACTGAAAGGGAAACATCTTATTCCAAAACAACAGTACGACGGCAAGAATTGCGCCTAACTGTATGACAACAAAAAACATTTCCTTAAACTCATCCGTCATGTTGAGTGAGATAAACTCATCCACTAAAAGCATGTGTCCGGTGCTGCTGATCGGCAACCATTCTGTGATTCCTTCAACAATGCCAAGGAAAATTACTTTCAGAATTTCCAGAAAATCTAATATCATTTTTTTAAACCTCCTACATTTTAAATACTGAAACGTCAAAGTCTAACTTTTGTTTTCAATTTCTTTCCTATGTTCCAATATTTATTTTAATCCTTTACGTCGCTCTATTTCCAACTCTTACACAAACTCATTGTATTCGTTCAGAGGAAGAAAATCAAGAAATAGATGGAATACATGTACAAAAAAATAAAGCCTGAAAGAAATGATATAACTATCCATCTTTCTGACTCTTCCCAACTATCTTTGTTGTATATTATAGTCTCACCTAAAACTATTATAATAAATAAAAAATTCCCCAAAATCATAAACCTTCGGGGCGCACTATTACACTATAATAACTCATTCTTAAGAAAAAGTCTATACATTTTTTTCGTTTCCACTATAATTGATTTTACTGGCCAGGCAATAAATGATTAGGAGGTTTTAATATGAACAAAATAAGTGTTAAAAATTACCCCATGGTTAATCCCACCCCTGTTGTTATCCTTGGAGCTGAAGTTGATCAAAAACCAAACTTCACTACGATCGGAGCCTTTGGTGTTGTATGCCTGGAACCCATCTTTTATATCTCTGTAAAAAGTAGCCACCACATAACGAAAGGAATCAAAGAATCCGGATTTTTCAGTATTAATCTGCCTACTACTGATATGGTACAAAAAACAGACTATTGTGGTATGGTATCTGGAAAATCCGTAGATAAATCAACTTTATTCAATGTCTTTTACGATGAACATGGAAATACTCCATTCATAATGGAAGCTCCAATGAACTATTTATGTAAAGTAGTCCAAAGCACAACAGTTAGCGGCTTTGAAGTGTTTTTCGGAGAAATAATCACTACTTTAGCAGGTGAAGAATATCTGACCGATAACAAGCCTGATCCTTTGAAAATCGACCCTCTATTATTAATGGGCTATCAATATTATGGTTTTGGTTCAGCCATTGGAGGCATTTTTAAGGAAGGATTGGTCTTAAAAAATCAAGCAGTTATTGTTGACGAACATCCCAATCCTCATTTCATAGAATCATAAACAAACACTACCCTAGTAAAGCTTTGTACAAAGTCAAAAGCGAAGGAGTATGTCAAGTATCCTTCGTTTTTGACTTTAAAATAGATCAGATTGCCTAAGGTATCAGTACTCCACCATGATAACAGATAATTTCTTTGGCACCATAGTTAAGGATTTTGTGCAGGGAGGTCACCGCCTCTTGCTCATCTAAGGTAAAGTGTGGATTTGCAATAACTAACTCCCCATTCTCAAGTGCTGCAGCGTCTCCTGTAATCATAATTTTCTTCTGAATCACATAAACAGATATATGCCCTGGTGTATGTCCTGCTGTTTCAATCATTCTACAGCCCCCACACCATGGAAACTCATCTTGATCTTGAACCACAATGTCAGGTTTCACCGGTTTAACATTTTTTAAAATATTACAAAATGCCTCTCCAAAGTCTTTCTGCTCCTCTGGTAAACTAGGCTGTAGGGCTTCTGCCTGTTCCAATCGCAAGGATTTTAATTCACCAGCAACATATGGCGCCTCTTTCTTACTCGCAATGATTTGAATGTGAGGATACTTATGCTTTAGGTCAAACAATGCTCCCATATGGTCATGATCCTGATGCGTGATTAAGACATATGTCAGATCACTGCAAAATAGCCCTTTTTCTTCCATTGCCTGCTCAATCATAGAAAGAAAACCAGTATAACCACAGTCAATAAGTACCATATTGTCATCATCCTTCAATATAACGGGATGAATCACATCCTCAATCTCACCAAATTTGAATTTAATATCTAAAACTATAATTTGATTCATTCTTTCGACTCCTTACCTTTTATTTCCTTTATATACCAGTATTATTTCCAGCATATATCCATTTATTTTTTATATACCAATTTTTATTTCAATGTGATATACTTAATAACTGGTTTCAGGGTTTCAATATCCAACGACCAGATTGGAGAATACTTGCCATGTCATTTACCACCTTAGTATATCATGAAATACGGGAAAGCACTATGTTCCATCCCGATCTTCCCCATCCAATTAAGGTAAGCCAAGATTATGAAGATAATCTGCCTTCCGTTCTTTTTGTAACATTAGAGAATTTTACAAAACAGCTGGATTATCTTTATGAGAATCATTATCATACCCTAACACTGGAAGAGCTTCGCAATTATTACTATAATCAAGGAACTCTTCCCGCAAAATCCATACTCTTAACCTTTGATGACTGCTACCAGTCC
Source organism: Bacillota bacterium (assembly GCA_023386815.1). GTDB lineage: Bacteria > Bacillota > Clostridia > Lachnospirales > Lachnospiraceae > Mobilitalea. The sequence goes on along the minus strand of JAEWIZ010000025.1, from coordinate 42,371 downwards.
ATTGCTTACTACGCGTATCCCCTATTAAAGAAATATGGCTTTCATGGAGTAGCCTTCGTAGTTACCGGATGGCTGAACCAGGAACCTTCCACTTTTTGTCCGGATAAATCCGTATGTCTATCACAGAAGGAACTTGAAGAGATGAAAGACGTATTTGAATATGCTAATCACTCTGACTTGTTCCATACCAGAACAGATGCACAGACCAGCAAGATACTGGAAGCTAATGACCTGGAGTTTTCCATGGATTTGGATCAGTGCAATTCCAATCCTATCATTGAAGCCCGGGATACCTTTGCCTATCCCTTTGGTCTATATAAGGAACAAAATGCTGCTGTTCTAAGAGAGAAAGGATTCCGCCTGGCCTTCACAACAAAAGGCGGTTTAAATAATAGAGATTGTAACCCTCTATTTTTAAATCGTACCGTAGTCCCTTATTTTATGGATTTAACGGCATTTCAAAATACTCTAAACGAATCGTCATTTTTCTAAAAGAAGATATAGGATTCAAGTCGGACGGTAATATAAATGAATACTTGAATTCTAAAATAAAGATAACTTGAAGGAGATTATATTAATTATGAAAAAAATACTTACCCTTTTCCTCGTAGCTGGTCTACTCTTACTTTCCGCTTGTTCCAAAACTACGAGTGAAAATCCTAGCAATTCAACCGACACTTCACCCACACCCACTACTTCATCAACTCCTACTGTAAATCCGGCAGAGGAGACACCTGCTCCAGTTGAATTAAACGTTGGAATTTTACCAGCAGAATCTGCCATCCCTTTAATCCTTGCAAAAGAAAAAGGATTCTTTGAGGAAGCTGGTATCAATGTTACTATTTCAGCCTTCTCATCTCCTAATGACAGAAATGCTGCAGTTCAATCGAATGCATTGGACGCTGTGATTGGAGATGTTATGACCGGAGCTGCATTTGTTGATAAAGGGTTTTCCATGAAAATCACTTCTGATATTAGTGAAGACTTTAAGATTTTATCTTCTCCGAACTCTGGTATTACTACGATGGAGCAATTAGCTAATAAAAAGATCTCACTCGTGCCTAATTTCATTTTAGAATATATTATGGATCAGTTTGCCACTGAGAATGGATTTGAATATGAGATCGTTGAGATTCCCTCCTTCTCCGGAAGATCTGAAGCTCTGATGTCTGACCAGATTGACGGCGTTGTATTTACCGAACCCCAGGCTGGCATGTTGGTTTCTCAGGGTGCACATTTACTTGGCAGTTCAAAAGAAGCTGGAATCAAGGGTGGTACCTTGATGTTTACCGATAATATCATTACCAATCATCCGGAAGCAATCAAAGCCTTTTATACTGCTTATAATAAAGCCATCGATTACATGAATGAAACTGATGCCGCACAGTATAGTGATATTCTTACCCAGTATCAATTCCCGGAAGCAATCAGCATCTATCTGACCAGTTTGGGTGGAACCTTCCAGCATGCCGGTGCGATCGATGAAGAACAGTTTAATGACATTATTGAGTGGACAAAGAATAAGGAATTAATCAGTAAAACCTATACCTATGATGAATTAACTGACTTTTCCTTTTTGAACTAAATACCCTTTCATAAAGTAAGATAAAATAAAACTAATCATCAACTGCGAAATAATATATCAATCGATATGATCTTAACATTTTGCAATTGACTACTGCGAGCCTACTTAAAAGGAAACGAGATCTGCCAGATATGCAATTAGTATTGTTTAATTGGCAGGATGTCGTTTCCTTTTTCCTTTTAGCCAAGGAGCACTTAAATATTCCAGTCCATCCAGTATATTAAATAAGATAATCCCCATGAAGCCGATAGCCAGAATACCACTAAACATTTCAACATAATTCATCTTCGACCAGGCGCTCAGAATATAATAACCAATGCCATAGGTAGCTGCATAATTCTCGGCAAAAAATAGTGATGCAAGTGTAATTCCGATGCTAATCCTTAATCCTGAGAAAATCTGTGGAAGAATAGCGGGAAGAATTAGGTACCTGAATCTCTGTCCCGCTGTTGCACAGAAACTATTCATCACTTTAACATGTGTGTGTGATATCTGCTCCACTCCATCCCGAACGGATAAAATCATCTGAAAGATAATAATCCATATCATTAAAATTATTTTTGAGGTGTCCCCAAGCCCAAATAATAGCATAAAGACAGGTAGAAATGCGATTTTTGGCATGGGATATATAAAATATAGTAGTGGTGACAGTAAATTCTTACAGATCTCATTTACTCCTAGCAGAATTCCAAGGGGAACTCCAATGAATAATGAGATACCAATCGCAGTCAATACTCTTAACATACTCGCTCCGCAATGAAGTATAACGATCCTCACATCTGTCACCAGATAGGCGAGAGTTTCCATTGGAGAAGGTACGGTATGCGTATTTAATAACAGGTGTAACACTTCCCAAAGAATAAGGAAACTGATAAACCCTGCAAACTGCCCCTTCGCTAAATTCTTAACCTTTCTGCTAATAGCAAGTTGTGCTGACTGTTGACTCTCTTTCATAGTTCCTTCTCCACTTTTATCAATTTTCTTAGTTTAATACACTCCTCGTAGAAACCAAGCTGTTCTCTTGCATGCTCCATGAAATAATAGGGGTTTTCCAGCTGTGATATGGTTCCATCCTCCTTCAGGATCAAAATGTACTGACCCAGTATTACAGCCTCTTCCACATCGTGGGTAACAAAGAGTAGTGTTGCCTGCTGCTTTTGTTGTTCCCCTCGAATTACTCCCTGCAGCTCTTCTTTCGTTGTAGCATCAAGAGCAGAGGTAGGCTCGTCCATAAGAATGATATCCGGTTCACAAATTAGAGTTCTTGCAAGTGCAACCCGTTGTTGTTCTCCTCCGCTTAGTTCCTGCGGATATTTATTCCTATGCTTGTCCAGCCCCAGCTTCCGTAACAGCGTAAGAACCTTGGCATCTATCCCCTGCTTCTGCCCTCTCAGCTGAAGTGGCATAGAAACCGCTTCCTCCACTGTCTGCCAAGGAAAGAGCCCCAACTCCTGAAAGAGAAAAGCCGTCTCTTTCCTGGGTTTTATTACCTTTCTTCCATGAATAGATATTAGTCCTGTATCAGGCTTTAAGAAGCCTGCAATCAGATTCAATATTGTTGTTTTGCCGGAACCAGATTTACCAATCAAGGCATAAGAAACACCTTGCTCTAATACCAGATTTACCTCCTGTAACACCCTCTGATCTTCAAAAGAAAACGATACCTGATCTATAATTATAAAATCCTTCTTCAATCCTATTCCTCCCTGCTTGCACACTGATGCACCCAACTATCCTTTTATTATAGTGCAAAGCTTACTGTATTTCAAATGCAGGTTTTTAAATGCAGACTGGAAGATAAGTGTTGATACCAATTGTATTAAAAAATAAATCAGATTAAGCTCATACATAAAAGTCATTTTTTAAACATACTATATATCAAAATCATCCAGAAATATTATAAGGAGCTAATTTGGAATTCCAGGATAGTAAATCTTATCTGAACCTGCAAACTGCATTAGAAAATGAATTAAGAAGTAATGCAATATATGGTCTATATAAAAGGCGTTCCGATCAAGAAGTATTTTTGGAGATTAGCAATGTTTTTGAAACACTATCCAGAAATGCTCAATTTATCAGTGAACGATTACGAAGGATATTAAACAATGGAGATACAAGTACATATCAAAATTTAGTAAATGCCTCCAATGCCGAATTCTATGCTGCAAATGATCTATATAGCAATTTCTCACATATTGCAACAGAAGAAGGTTATCCTGACCTAGCTTCCTTATTCAATGGCATTGCAAATATTAAGCTGAACCATTACAGTACCTTACAAACTCTTGTTGAGAATGTGGAATCAAATCAGTTGTTTTGTAAACCTCAAGAAAGCCTGTGGATATGTTTGGGCTGTGGAAATATATTAAGCGGTTTATGTGCTCCACAAATCTGTCCTATCTGTGGATATCCACAAGGCTATTATGAGATATACGGCTGTTACTAGGAAAAATATGCGAATTATAGGTTCATCCTTTCTAAATTTTTTTGAAACTGGCAGATCAAAACTGTCAGTTTTTTTCTATCTCTAATTAATTTTACTCTCATAGGTGATCCGTTGTTGACTTTATGAATATTCTGTTGTATAGTTATTTTACCACTTATTTTAATAGTTATAATAACCAACATAATAATACCTTGAACTATATCGATGATCATAAGACATCGATATAGCAATCCTTTGCATAACGGTTAGAGCATTACTCTCTACCTATCATTTACTCGATTGGAGGTTCAACAAATGGATACAAATGTAAACGGATTTCATGCCATTGACCTGCATATTCATTCCAGTTACAGTGAGGATGGTGAATTTACACCATCGGAACTTTATAAAATGTGTATCGATGCAGGTTTAACCATTATGGCAATTACAGATCATAACTGTGTTAAAGGTTCCAGAGAAATAATGAGAATCAAAAGTAATATTGAGGAGACCAATCATACGAGATTGAGCTGCTATCCTGCGATTGAGATTGACTGTACTTTTCAAAATGCTAATTTCCATGTACTGGGGTACAATATTGATCTTGGGAGTACGGATTTTGATGAAATTGAACAGAATGTGAGAAATCAGTGCATCGCTGCATCCAAAGAAAGACTCCGTCTCATCAATGAATTAGGATTTCACCTCACGGAAACAGACCTGCAGGAAATAACCTCCGGAGGATATTGGAGCGAACATTGGACTGGTGAAGTATTTGCAGAGGCATTATTAAAAAACCCGGTTTATCTGGATAACAAGCTCTTACTACCCTATAGAGTGGGTGGTGCTCGAAGTGATAATCCCTATGTGAATTTTTATTGGGATTATTGTTCTCAGGGTAAGCCCTGCTATGTCAAAATGACCTTCCCTGACATAAGCGAAGTCATTGATACCATTCATCGTAATAATGGTAAAGCGGTTTTAGCTCATCCCGGTATTAACCTGAAAGATAATTTTGATATGATAGATGAGATCATTCCATTAGGTATCGACGGTATTGAAGCATTTAGTAGCTATCATGATATCACGACCGCTCAGTGGTTTTTCACAAAAGCCAGACAGTATAATCTCTGTGTGACAAGAGGAAGTGATTTTCACGGTAAAACAAAACCGAAGATTCAGCTAGGTCATAGCGGCGTTGATTCATTTACGAATATGTATAACGTAAATACCGATAAATAACAAGACAGAACGGCAGGTGAAAATATGGGAGTTAACATGATAGATATGAAACAAAGTAATGCACAAACAGTTCTATGGACCTTATGTTCCTGTAGAACCTCTACGATCAAGGATCTGACTCAGATGACCGGGCTAAGCTTTGCTACGGTTGGAAATATATTAAATAGCTTCGTAGAAAGCGGCGAGGTAACACTGGGTGAAATGCATTCTACTACCGGCGGAAGACCCTCACAGGCTTATACTTTTAATGCAGAATTTGCCCACGTACTTGCCTTATCTTTGCGGGTACAAAATGAAAATAATATCATTACTGCCTGTGTCGGTAATCTATACGGGGAACAAGTATGGCAAACGGAGCAATTGATTGATAAGGTGCAACTTACCAGTTTTGAAGCTATGATAGAATCCTCTCTTAGCCTCTATCCCAGGATAAAAATCCTTTCCTTTTCTTTGCCGGGTGTAGAGCGTAACGGAGTAATCATAACGAATGACTATAAAGAATTAGAAGGCATTTTATTTTCAGATCATTTCCAAAAGAAATATCAATTACCGGTACTCATAGAGAACGATGTCAATGCTGCAGTTTCCGGCTATGGTAGAAATAAAAAATCAATGTCTGTAATTGTTGGAATTTATTTTCCCAAAGATTTTGGACCAGGCTCCGGTATTATGATTGATGGCAAAATTTTAAAAGGTGCCAGCGGATACGCCGGTGAAGTAAATCTATTGCCACTGGGTATTGACTGGGTATCCTTAAATTATGATGACCCTCAGGAAATAGGAACTGCTATCACAAAGTTAATCAGCGTATTTGGCGGTACCATAAATCCCGATCAAGTTGTATTATACGGCGATTTCTTTACTGATTCTATAAAGGATGCTATTGATCAAGAAATTTCCTCTAAAGATATACGGGATATATTCCCACCAATTGATTATCAGAGTGATCTGAATACAGATATTATTACAGGCTCAATTACCCAGGCTGTAGCTGCGTATCAGACAGGATTAAGCGTTAAACAGTAACCATCGACATGATACTTTATTTCATAGGAGAGCTCAATATGATTTTTTTAGCGTTAATATATTTAGCATTTATCAGTTTAGGACTTCCAGATTCCTTACTGGGTTCCTCTTGGCCAATTATAAATGTGGATCTCGGGGTTCCAGTTGGAAATGCAGGTTTTATTTCTGTACTGGTATCGGGCGGAACCATTATCTCCAGCCTATTTTCCCATCATCTGATTAAACGATATGGTACAGGGAAAGTTACCGTAGCCAGTGTAAGCATGACAGCCATCGCACTTCTGGGTTTCTCTTTATCTCCTTCCTTTCTATGGTTGTTACTTTGTGCCATTCCGCTGGGCCTTGGTGCTGGGGCTGTAGATTCGGGGCTGAATGAATTTGTAGCTGAGCATTACGAAGCGAAGCACATGAACTGGCTGCATTGCTTTTGGGGTGTGGGAGCCATGCTTGGCCCCATTCTGATCTCTGCCCTTACACGATGGGGTCAAAACTGGAGGAGCGGGTATTCTACTATTTCAATCATACAGTTTTTCCTGGTAGTACTACTACTGTTTTCCCTCCCTATGTGGAAGAAATATGACCGTCCTCACGAGGTACACACGAAGGAAATTAGGAGTCACAAAGAAAAACATGGGCTCCTCACACCACTTCGAGCAAAGGGTGCTCTAGTTGCCATGCTAACTTTTTTCCTATATACCTCCATCGAGGCTTCCATGATGCTCTGGGGTGCCAGCTATCTTGTTAAAACAAAGAGTATCCTACCTGAAAATGCAGCTGGATGGGTATCCTTATTCTTCTTAGGAATAACAGGAGGACGTATGCTTAGTGGTTTCATCTCTATGAAGCTAAGCAATGAAGCTTTGATTCGAATTGGTTCAATCCTAGTTATGGCCGGACTCACTCTTATGCTACTACCATTACCAAATCAGATTGCCATTTGTGCATATATTATCATTGGATTAGGGCTTGCCCCTATTTATCCTTCCATGCTACATCAGACTCCTGTTTATTTTGGCAAGGATAATGCTCAGGCAACTATGGGGCTGCAAATGGCCTTTGCATATACTGGGACTACTCTAATACCTCCTTTATTTGGTCAGTTTTTCGCATTAACCTCTTTTCAATTCATGCCTTATGTACTACTGACCTGCAGTGTAGCCCTATTCGCCTGCACCCTGCGCTTATCGGTGTTTGCGAGAAGAAAAGCTTAGCTTAGTATAACTGATTACTAGATTAGTCCTAACAATGAATGCTATATTCGAATTTGTATGGCGACAATTTTATAAACTTTTATAAGCTAATGTAAAATCCCTTTATAAATTATTTTATAAGGGTTTTTATGCTCCATCAACTTTTAATTTTCATGACTATAGTGTTTCGTAATTACCAACTCTGAATATTATTATAAGAGGAGGTGATTAACTATGCCTTGGCAAATGAAGCTGCAATATCTGATTAATAAACCTGTGGGTGTATCACTTGTGAACGGTCAGGGAGTTTCCGGTGTTCTTTGTGACGTATCGGAAGAAGAAATCTATTTGGTTGAGTATCTATACCAAACTCAATTTGCTACAAAGCACTATCCTTTTCATCAGATTCAGGATATTAATCCTTTTCCTATATGTTATGAAAACGGGAATCTTAATTAATCTATAATCCTTTTAGTAACCTCGATAAGAAGTATTACTCTATACTTCTTTTCAAGGTTACTAATTGAAGGGACTCAAATTATAGCTCCATCGCAATTCACTTTCCTATTCCATCTATTAAATCTTTCTTTGTTTTTCACGCATTGGTTTTTCATTCTGGATTCTCTAGGTTCCTAAGACTTTTGAATGTAATAAGCTATAACTTATGTCAATTTTATACATATTGCATAATTATATTCGTAATAAATTATATTAAATCCCTATATGATTAACCATAGTAACATGCTAAAATTTAACTGTGCAATCGGTTGCTCATTGTTCAGTTTCGAAAAATTGCTAGACTGCTATATAAAAGGGAGGAGGTACTATCATGGGCGGATAAATGGTTAAACAAATGATTTTTTCGATGAATTTATACAGATAAATTACTGCTGGCATTAAAACAATCATTTTGAATGACTATAATATTACTAATCTCAGGATAATACGACGCATTTTAGAACAACCGTTTGCTCATTAGTTAGGGTACAATAATAAAAAGAGCAGGTCAATAAAACTATATTTAAGGAGGTTCTATCATGAAAAAGAATAGCTGTTTAAGATTAGTATTTCTAGCCTTTTCTATCATACTTGTAATTTCAGTTAGCTATATTGATCCAAGTAAGGAAGCAACAGCTGCATCAACCTTTGCAAAAGGTGCAGATGTTAGCTGGGTACCGGCAATGGAGGCTCAAGGATATGTTTGGTATAACAAAGCAGGTGTTAAAACAGATGTATTAACTATGTTAAGAGATGATTATGGCATTAATTCAATTCGTTTAAGAGTATTTGTAAACCCATCAACTGATTATGGAAGTGGTTGGTGCGATACAGCGAATACAGTAGCTATGGCAAAGCGAGCAAAAGCATTAGGCTTGAGAGTTATGATTGATTTTCATTATAGTGATACCTGGGCTGATCCGGCACATCAAGCGAAACCGGCTGCATGGACAAGCTACTCCTTTGGCGATTTAAAAACAGCTGTATACAATCATACTTACTCTGTAATGAGTGCATTAGCGGCTGCTAATATTTATCCGGAATGGGTACAGGTTGGAAATGAAACAAACAACGGTATGCTTTGGAATGACGGCATGGCCTCATCCAGTTTCTCTAATTTTGCACAGCTTATCAATTCAGGCTATAGTGCAGTGAAGGCTGTAAGCAGCAGCTCAAAAGTTATAGTCCATTTATCAAACGGGTATGACAGCAGCCTCTTTTCCTGGATGTTTAACGGATTAGTGTCCAATGGTGCTAACTTCGATGTCATTGGTTTATCTCTATATCCAACTCCTAATTCCTGGGCTTCCTATAATTCATTAGCTTATAGTAATATGCAATCCCTGGTATCCACCTATGGAAAAGAAATTATGGTTTGTGAAGCTGGAATGAATTATCAGTATCCAGAAGCAGCTGCAAATTTTTTGGCTGATTTAATTGATAAAACTCAAGCCTTATCTGGTTCAAAAGGACTTGGTGTATTTTATTGGGAACCTGAAGCAGTTCCCGGATATAATGACAATTATTTGTTAGGTGCCACCAATAGTAACGGTACACCAACAGGAGCTCTGAATGGCTTCTTAGACAGCTACACCATTACAGATACAAACGCTTCGAAAACAGGTACGAATTTAGTTACAAATCCCGGCTTTGAAGCCGATAATGCAGCTACACTTACTCCTACCGGCTGGACGAAATGGGCTAGTACAAATGCTAACTTGAAGGCTTCCTTTGTGGAGTGGTCTTCTTATGCATATGCGGGCTCCTATAAGTTAACCCATTATAGTTCGAGCAGCTATAAAGTGTCAAACCTGCAAAACTTCAGCGGACTTACAAATGGCAAGTATTTGTTGAGAGCCTATGTCATGAACAGTGGTGGCCAGAACTCTTGTTATGTATATGTTAAAAATCATGGTAGTACGGAAATTGATGTTAATTTACCCGTTACAAATACCTGGATACAGGTAATTGTGCCCGTCACAGTTTCCAGTGGAAAATTGCAGTTTGGTTTCTACTCCGATGCAAATGCAGGCAATTGGTGTAATATTGATAATGTGGAACTTTTTAAAATAAATTAACATTTTCTTTTCTACTAAATAATTTAAGCTTTCAATTGTTCCATACCAATCTTACCTACAAGTAAGTTTTAAATCAGTAGTCTGTTTAACTTCTATGAAATAATGTAAAAAGACTTACAGCGAAGTACTTTGATGTGACCCAACAAAGTTAGACTAAAAATCCAACTTTTGAGAGTTCAGTTCACTATACTTTGCTGTAAGTCCTTTTCTCTTGAGCAATCCTTGAATTAAAAATAACCGGCTTATTTTCTTCTTATAAAAACAAATGTTTTTTCATCCGATAAATCCTTAGCGTACATATAATTCAATCGATCAAATTGCTTAATCTCTTCCATCTTTTTAATTCTTCTCTCAGCCATAAACCGAACCATCTCACCTCTTGCCATTTTCGCATAGGTTCCTTTTTCTACTACCTTGTCATTGATTCTTTCACCAAAAATACAAGTTACAAAACGCTTGTCCCCGTCTATGTAACGTGAAATACACTTACTGTATTCTGCTGAGGCAATATTCAGTATCTCCTTACTTTCTGAAAACAACTGGGAAGCCAACTTATTATTCCAGTAATCATATAGAGATTTTCCGTCCTTTGTTTTAAGCTTTGCCTGCATCTCAAGTCGATAGGGAACGACACCATCAAAGGGCTTTAATAGTCCATAAAATCCAGATAGAATTCTTAAGTGCTCTCTTATATAATGCATCTCATCCATCTGAAAGACTGAGGGTGCCATATATTGATACTGTATCCCTTGATAAGCAAGAATAGCAGGCGTCAGGTTTTGGTAAAGATTGAAGTCAGTTAATCTCCCATAGTGATAAGAGGCTATTTCATTATTACAATTCCACAGTTTTTTAGCCTCATCATAGCTAAGCTGCTGTAACTGCTCTAGCAACACCCGTGTTTCGCTTAAAAAGTTCGGAAGCTCTTCATAGGACAGTGTATCCGGATCTATCTTCATTCTTTTTGCTGGTGATATGATAATTCTCATTGTTCTTCCTTCAGTAATATTTACTACTAACCCACAAATGTGATTTTATCCCTATCGGGAACATGGGGTTCTTTCGTTGTGTTGGCATACCCTAATAATACGGAACAGCCATAAGCATAGCCCTCAGGGAATCCCAAACGTTTGCTAAACTCTTCTGCACGAAGACCACTGGCAAATGCCGTACCGGTAAGTCCACAGATGACATTACCTAAGCCTAGTGATGTTGCTGCCAATGCAATATTCTGGCATACGATACCACAGTCTAACACAGAGGCAGAATATTGGCTCTGATCAATCGGAACTATTATCATGCAGGGTGCGCCGTAAAATAATTTTCCACCACGATCCATAATTCTATTGTAAGCAGATTTATCCTCTAAGCTTGCAAGGTAGGACATCCCCTCCTTTTCCAGATCCTTGATTAGTTCCTGGTCTTTTACAACAATCACACGCCATCCCTGACGGTTCATGCCGCTTGGCGCTTGTATTGCAGCTTCGGCAATTGCTTGAAGAAGCTCATCTGATGGCATCTCACTCTTATAATCACGGCAGGCATATCGTTTAGCTATCACTTGTAATGTTTCATTCATTTTCTTTTCTCCTTTTGGTTATCATTATTTATTTATTGAAAATTGATGAGCATTTAAATGCTCTTTATTCATTTCCTCTTCCGCAACATAGAATCTCCACTGACATTTCTCCATATCGATACAACCATTTTCCAGAAAAGTTACTCCTTCTTGCTTCAGGAGATCTCGTTGATTTTGCTCACCTCCAAAAACATGATTCGGTGCCAACGCACCTGCTTTATTCACTACTCTATGACAGGGAATGTTTAATTCATATGGGACTCTGCTCATAGCATAACCAACCACCCGAGCTGCTCTTGGGCTTCCAACCATCCATGCAATCTGTCCGTAAGTGGCAACCTGTCCCTCTGGAATATCAGCTACAATCTCATAAATTTTCTGATATAAATTGGATTGACCCATGATAACTTTTCCTCCGTATATTTTGGCCATTATCTTCCAAATATTAAATTTAAACTTAATGGTCTTCATATCATTTTTTAATACCCTTGCTTTGATTATATACCAAAAATACCAGAATTTCAAAGGAATCACTAATTTTTTAAGTATTGTTAAACTTATCGTTATCCGTCTTTTTCTTCTATGGTCATTCTTCACAAATGATATTGATTTTCATTATTATTATTTGTCTAATACGGAGATTGTGTGGCTTTTTGCATCTTTTTATGGATTTGTCCTTTATTTTTTCTGACATTTAACATATAATAGACACATACAACAAACAATTAACTATAAAAAGGAGCGATACCTATGCTAAAACAAATAGAATTGACATATAACTTTAATGAACTAGAACCTTATATTGATGAGCTTACAATGATTACTCATTATACCAAACATCACGCAACCTATACTTCAAATTTAAATGCAGCGATTGATAAGAATCCGCAATTAGCACAAAAATCTATTGAAGATATATTGATTCATTTATCCGATCTATCTGATGAAGGCTTAAAAACTGCTTTAAGAAATAACGGCGGCGGATATTATAATCATAATTTATATTTCTCTACTCTTTCGCCGAAGGGCTTACTTACGCCGGAGGGAGAGCTATTAAAGCAAATCGAAAGTGATTTTGGCAGTTTTGATCATTTAAAAGAAAAGTTAAACAATGCCGCAGCTACCAGATTCGGCTCCGGTTGGGCTTGGCTCTCAACAGATAAATCCGGTAAGCTAAGTGTGACCTCTAGTCCTAATCAAGATAACCCCCTCTTTGAAACTCGTGGTGAGTTAGTTCCAATCCTTGGTATTGACGTTTGGGAGCATGCATATTATCTTAAGTATAAAAATCTTCGTGTTGATTACGTGAATGCCCTATATTCTGTTCTGGATTGGAATAAAATTGCAGATAATTATAAGGAAGCGAGAGCAAAAGCTTTATAGCATTGCTAGGGTGTAATTAATCTATAGGTTTTTCTTGAAATACGGACATTGAAGCCTTTGCTTCCATGTCCGTATTAAGTCCGTATTGAATGGCGCTGTGCTCCGTTACTCTCATTTCCATATTAAATGATGCTATGTTCCGTTACTCTTATTTCCATATGAAATAACGCAATACTCCTTATCCTCATGTTATAAAGCTATACTTCTTGTTCCTATAACAGTATTAAATAATCTACTCATGCTCATTCTAAATGATTCTGTAATACTTGTTATTGCTTTATTAACATGCTAAAATCAAGAAATGTAAATAAATTTAGTTAGAAAAGAGGAATCCTAATGCTATTTATTGAATATCCGAAATGCACTACCTGCCAAAAAGCGAAAAAGTGGCTCGATACCAATGGAATTGAATATATCGACCGACATATCAAAGAGAATAATCCTACCTACGAGGAATTAAAAGAATGGTATGCAATAAGCAACCTTCCTTTGCAAAAATTCTTTAATACCAGTGGGCAGCTATACAGATCCCTGCAGCTCAAGGATAAACTTCCTGCTATGTCCGAGGATGAAAAGCTTCATCTGCTTGCTACCGATGGCATGTTAGTCAAACGTCCAATTATTGTAAAAGATAATTTGGTTCTCATTGGCTTTAAACCGGAAATCTGGGAAAAACTGAAATAGATAATTAGATAAACGAAAAGCCATAAAAGCTAGATCATATTCTATCTATCTCTTATGGCTTTAAATTGAAATTACAAATAAATCTTAGTAAGAATATGAAGAACCTAATGCACTAAACAATATCGCTGCGATTGAGCCGTAGAAAATTGCTATTAATACTACTGCTACTGCAGTTACAATTAACATAGCGCGGCAGTAATTTTTTCTGTTTGTATTCCCCTGGCCAAAAGCCCATACAAACATCATAATAATTCCAACGCATGGAATAGCCTGTACAATGATTGTTATTAACCAATCACCTAGACTCATCGGTTTTTCATATTGAACCCCATTCGGTGCTCCGTTCGGTACGCCATAGTTATCCATTCCTTAATTCCTCCTGTGTAAAATATTAAGTTATTTCATCAGTCTAAAATTCTGTAAAAATACCGTTATCCGATAAAGATAATTATCTTTATAATAGACCATTGGTTGTATATTGGGATAATACACCTTCATCCGATAAATGTAAAAACCAATAAAAATAACTAAACATATTATAACATAAATTTTTACAATTAATATATAATTTTTTAATATTTTTTTTATAATTGGATAACTCAATACACCGAAGATCACCAAGGGTAGCAAAGGATGCATTTGAAATGATTCTTTAAAGTGTCCTGTCAACATCAACTTTGTTGCTCTGGTAATACCACAGCCAGGGCATGGAATTCCGAGCATTATCGTACTAAAACAAACTGAACCGTAGATATAATTTAAACCCATTAGTACCAATAGACATAGGACTATTCCAATCCAATACTTTTTAAATATTTCTACGATAAAGGTGACAATCCACTTCTGCCACTCATATGCTTTCTTTAATGTATTAGTAAAAATACTCATCATAAATACAATCCTCGTTCCCATACCATAATACCATCATTCCAATTCTAGCACACATTTACTCTAACTCCAACTGTCCAGCTCTTTCCATATACTTTTTTAAAAAGAACATACCGATAGATGCCACTGCAGATACCAAGAAAACAATAGACCAGATACCTCTAACACCGTGACTATCTATGTAGACACCTGAAAATGCAGTGCTGACAGCTGCTCCTGCTGAATAACCAATGGTTGTTACCGCATTCAACCTTGCTCTGTAGTTACATGGACTGTAATTTGCCACAAACACTCCTGAGCTGATTGAAGTAAGAATTTCTCCCATCGTCCATATCACCGTTGATATGATGAAGAAAACAAAGCTATTTGCATATCCAATCATTCCAAAACCTATCGCATATAAGATACCGGCAAATATCATGTTTGTAAGCTGGTTGTTCTTTTTTGTTATCATAGTAATCAAAGCAGTTAAAACTAATACGGTAATTGCATTGATACTCATCAGATATCCAAATAATACGGCGCCTTGATCATTGAAAATCTCATTGAGGGTAACCGGCAATGAAAACCTATGTTGAGTATAAGTAAAACTGTATATAACATTTATTAAAATGAAAAAAAGCAAAAATGGCCGCTTATAAAACAGTTGCCATATATTACCTTTTTCTGCTTCCTCCGCTTTTTCAACTACTTCAATAGCGTGACCAGTATGATAGGTCTCTTTTACATTTTTCCAGATAAAAAATACTGAAATGAGAGAAGTCACTGCATCACCTAAAAACAACAGCGGCAAGAAATTATTAAATAAAAATCCAGCTATAATTGGGCCAACCGATACACCGAGATTAATTGCCAGATAATTTAAAGAAAAGCCAGCTGGGCGTTGCTCCTGAGGTAGCATATCAACAATCATTGAGCTAAAGACGGGACGTATAAATCCATTAAAAAATGTACTGATTAAAAGACAGACTACTGTAATTGCAGCATTTTCAGAAAGAGCACAGGGTATCAATGCAAGAGCAGACAAGCTTTGTGCCAAAAGCAGTATCTTTTTTCTGCCATACATATCCGCGATTCTGCCACCGATGAACGCAGCCGGAATACCTATCACCGAACAAAGAGTAACGATTACTCCTGATGTCCATGGAGACATCCCAATTTTTTGTGTAAGATATAAGGAGAGAAATGGTACTACAAAATCCCCCATCCGGTTTATTAGTGTCGAAAAACAAATTATGTACAACCCTTTAGGCATACCTTTATAGTTATTAAAAAACTTAAGCATATGTTGTTCCTCCTTATCTTTCCTATATTACCTAATTATCCTCATTATTTCAAATCATTTTTTGAAAATGTTATCATCTCCTGATTCCTTCATTATGCGTTTGCTTTTATGACATGTATTTGATATCATAGGAACAGTAATCATATAAAAATAATTAAAAGGTGGAAGCTATGGATAATCAAGAACAAAAACATCAACGCCGTCCCCGATATAAAGGCACTCATCCAAAAGCGTTTAAAGATAAATATAAGGAACTGCAACCCGAGTTATATGCAGATGCTGTGGCAAAAGTCATCCAAAAGGGCAATACACCTGCTGGTATGCATCGTTCTATCTGCGTGAAAGAAATATTAGATTTTTTACAAATTACTCCTGGACAAACTGGCCTGGATGCGACCTTAGGTTACGGCGGTCACACTCTGGAGATGTTGAAATGTTTAGATTCCAAGGGGCATTTATATGCTACTGATGTAGATCCTATCGAATTACCCCGTACGAGGGAACGCTTAGAGCGCTTGGGTTATGGCTCAGAAATTTTATCAATCAGACAACTTAACTTTTCAAATATTGATAAAATTGTAGAAGAATCCGGCCCTTTGGACTTTATACTAGCAGATTTAGGTGTTTCCTCCATGCAAATAGACAATCCAGATAGAGGCTTTTCCTATAAGAATGAAGGACCTTTGGACTTACGCCTGGATCCTTCCAAAGGAATCTCAGCAGCAAATCGCCTTAAAACTATTTCTCTGGATGAATTACAAGGTATGTTATTCGAGAATTCCGATGAGCCTCATGCAGCAGAAATTGCTCGCGCTATTATTAATCATCGAAAGAAGGGGAAAGAACTAGAAACCACCGCGCAGCTTCAACAGATTATTAGTGATGCTCTGAAATTTATTTCAGAGAAAGACAGAAGCGAAGAAATCAAGAAGTCTTGCAGAAGGTGCTTCCAGGCATTGCGAATTGATGTAAATAGTGAGTTTGAGGTATTATATGAATTCTTAGAAAAACTGCCTGCTGCACTTGCAAAAGGCGGCCGTGTTGCTATTCTTTCCTTTCATTCCGGAGAAGATCGTCTGGTTAAAAAGTCATTTCAACGCTTCTATCGGGAAGGTCTCTATAGCGAGATAGCGCCTGATTTTATTCGCCCTTCACAGGAAGAATGTAATTCCAATAGTCGTGCACGTTCTACGAAAATGCGCTGGGCAATAAAAGCATAATAATATGGTACAAGACGGAACAAGATTATTCCTATTATATTGAGTGAATAATTATAGTAATTAAATGTAACATTAATGATTAAAATCATGGAATAAGATAAATGGATCGATAATTCATTGGTTATGAATAAAATAAATCACTGTAGCTGCATCAACCTGGTGAGATTACTAAGTTGAAGCAGCTCAGTGATTTTTTTCTTTTTCTACAACAAATATTGGAATCATATTGAATTAGATAAGAAATCATAACCTCTATTCCCAGTAATGATGCCATCCCATTAGCCTTATAGAGATTCTAAGTAACGATAGCCTTCTTTCTCTTACTTATACCTTTTCTTAACCTCTCTTCCTTTCCTTTCAGTTGAAATATTATAGCACATAACGTAGAAACCAATGGTGTTGTTGCAATAATGCCTACTGATCCGGCTATTCCCTGTAATATTTCAATTACTATCATATCACTGTTTAATATCTGAATTAAGGGATATTCATAGATTTGGAATAATATCAAGAGGTTAAAGGCTGATCCAACAAAAGCAAGTATTAAGGTATTAGCCATGGTTCCCATAGCATCTCTCCCAATATTCATTCCAGAGCGGAAGATTTGCTGTCTGGAGATGGCAGGGTTCTGCTCATAGACCTCATGTAATGCAGAAACAATGGACATGGACGTATCCATGAGTGCTCCAAGGGCAGAAAGAAGAATCCCACTAATCAGCAAGCCGCTAATTTTAAGCGGTGAATCCGAAGCCCGTATCACCAATTCTTCAGCTTCCGACATATTAAATCCGTTCATCGGTGTCAGGATTGTTACAATCCAGGCAAAAATTCCTGCCGCTACCACTCCACCAACACATCCAAGAAGAGCACATAATGTCTTTTTAGTATATCCAGTTAGCAAAAGCAAGGCACCTGCACTGGTATAAGCAGCAATCAAGATGGTAGCTAGTACCGGCGACACCCCTTTTAATACCAGCGGAATTAAAATGAGCCAAAGATTAAGCAGTGTAAACAATAATCCAAACAATGCTCTTGCCCCTCTTTTTCCACCTACTAACACCATGAGTATGGAAAAGACGAAAAGTGCGATCATCAGAACTCTGCTTCTGTCATAATTCGGAATTGATACTACATATAACTCCCCTGCATCATTATAATCCAAGCGAATAATAATTCGAGTTCCCAGCCTGGCATCTACATTATAATAAGCATTTACATAGTTAACAGTTTCCAATACAGCACCCTTATACTTACCTGTAAGAACCGTGACTTCCAGTTCCTGTTCGCCGATTCTCCTACCTTCTGTCCAACTGTCAGGTGCAGCATTATCCCCTAATATATCTGTTACCTTAGCAATTGCAAATATTCTTTTTTGAGCAGCTGACAGCACCTCCCCAGAATCAGGGCGGTTTAAAACTGCGGCTGCTCCTACAAATAAAAGCAGCATTATTGCAGCAGTTAAAATTTTCAACCTTCGTTTTTCCTTCATATCGAATTCCTCTCTGGCTCCTAATCAAATACTTCACAAGGGGATGCCGTACCAAGTTAGCACGGCACCCCTTGGCCTTGAAGTATTTTACATAGTTATATCTGCTATTTTACAGTAATATTCTTACTAAATCTCTTCTTTTGACCGTTCTCTAGCGTAACTGTTACAATCACCTTAACGGTTCCCTTTTTCTTTGCTGTAAGCGTACCATTACTGGATATGGTTGCAATTTCCGTATTACTCACCGTATAGGTTATCTTTGCTTCCTCCTGTCCTAATGGATCACCGTATGCAAAGCTCTTAACTTTTGCAATTTCTGGTGGCAGACTTACAGACACATTTAGTTTTTTACCCGCAGTCAAGGTGGTCTTAGCAGATACTGCTATTTTGCTCACTAACTTAACAGCCTCTTTTTCCTCCTCTGTGGAAATAACATAATCCCCTCCACTAAGTGCTGAGAGCTTTAACGTACCATCTTCTGCAATTGTTTTTGGATTGTTTGGTATTTCCTCTAAGGCACCGGTATTGGCATTCTTGTGGTAAACATATACTTTTTTACCTGCTGGTATGGAAAGAATATCTTCAACTGGCACTGTAACTATCATCCCTGCTGGTAACAAACCTTTTGTTCCTAAGGAAAGAACTCCCGTTGATTTTGTAGCTGCTGTTGTATCCTTTACTAAGCCAACCGTCAAATTCAACTCTTTTGAATCCGCAGATATCTTGTTTAGTTCGGCAGATGGAATACTGATTGTATAACCCTTTGCATCTGCATTAGATACATGAATAGTAAGGCTCTGTCCCGATTCCTTGACTAACTGTAACACCTCTGTAGTTAGAACAATGGCATTCACAGCTGCGTCTTTAACGGTAGGAATTGAAATATCAATTACAATACCTTTTTTAACACTTTGATCCGTTAAGGCATCCTGTATCACCTCTTTACCTAATGATAACTTAATGCTTCCATTCCCATCTTTAGCCGCATCCTCTAGTACTTTCTCACTGATCTCAACTTTAACATTGGCTTTTCCATTCTCTACTTTTGTATGTGGTTTTTCCGGAACTAATACTGTTTCCTTCCCGGGAATAGTTGGTTTTGGTGTCACCGGAGCAGATGTTTCCGGATCTGGCCTTGGGTCAGCAATAGTACACACAATATCTCCACGATCTCGAATGCGAATACGAGCTGCAAGTCCATCAAAGGTATTATCATAAGATGATAAACCAACTGCAGTGATCTTATTACCAACCGCTAGGTTGACGATTTCCTTATTTGTTGTAATATAACCGTCAATAAAGATCCGCGCAGTATTCCCTACATTATCTTGAACAAGAATTGTCTGGATAGCTCCGTTTGCAAGCTCAATTTTCTGCACCTTACCAGAAATCTTTACAAGGCTTCCGAGATAGGTTCTGTCATTTACCTGCTTTGCGGTTACTTCTTTTGGTGCTAGAATTTGGGTATTGCTGTCTATCAAGGTAATACTGCTGACATTTAACTGCCTTTCCCCTTGATAAGACGAAGTTGTTCCTATGATTCGAACCTTCTGACCAACCTTAAAGTCTCCTGCTACCGGGAAGGCATTAATGCCAGCCGTTTCATCCTGCAGATAAATACAGTCAAAAAATGCTGTAGCTTTGTCATATCCGGAAGCATTAGAGGTTACGATACCTTCTACTGTAAATTTTACTCCTTCTTCTTTCTCACTTTGTACATCTACAATCTTATCAATCTGTACAGGATTCACATACTTTATTAAATTCTGTAAGATTGTATAGTTTGAATAATTCAGCTCTGCATTTGTATCTGATACAGTAGCCTGAATTTCAAAGTTACTCATAAACGCAGCACCATCCACGATGACAAGGGACTGGGTTCCGTTCGCATGTGTGACTGTCTCAGTAGCAAGTACCATTAAGCGGTTATCGCTATTTGAATACTCGTATTTCGGTATATTTCCTCCAAGACCGTCACTATCACAATCCTTTGAGTAGGTGGAACTATGTCCATACACCACCGGCGATATATTAGAAGGCAAAATAGTAGTTGGATTTCCATCCTGATCCACTGCATATATCGTAGCACCGCCGTACTGGCTGAAGCGTTGAGAATACATGTTATCATGGGGATGATCTTTATCAAATACAATATCCTTGGTTAAGGCGTTGTTCCAATTATATGTAGTTAAGTATAATCTTGCTTTATTTCCCTCACTTCCTCCCGCATTCAAAACATCATCATAGGCACCGTCATCACTGATACGTAACGTTGCTCCAACTGCCATCAATAATTTGTTCTGTTGTGCCGCCATATGGTCTTCTGCTGGGAAAACTTTGTAATTTTCATATAAATCAGACCATCCGCATACCACTAAGCTTCCGCCTGATTCTGTGAAGCCTTTGATTGCTGCTATTTCTTCATCACTATAAACAGCATAGGGTTCTCGCAATGTAGTACCATTTCGGCGGCTAGGTGCTGTTAAGATAAGCATCTTATATTTACCGCTATCATTTTTTGCTGCTGCTATTAAGTCTGCACTGGTATTTAATATGACGCATCTTACATCACTTTTTGCTGCAAGTACGCTGAAATTACCCATGGAATCTTTATAGTTTCCGGCAACATATTCATTATAATGACTACCATCAATTCCTATGTATACCAGCTTATTGGCATCTCTGATATCCAGGCTTAGATCCTTTGTAAAGATATATTCTTGATCTCCAATTGCCAAAACTGCTTCAACATTTATTGTCTGTACTTTTGCTTTTTCAAATGTGAAATCAGAATTAACTACTGTATTGGTTCCTTTTACAATTGTACCTGCATCTGTTTGTTTGCCAATTTCCTTTCCGTCCAACTTATAGGTCAGAGATTTAATAACTACATCAGCAGTCTCACTGTTAAATAAGGTTGTTTTCACAGTCATTTTTTCTCCGGTAACCGGTGTACTTGTGCTACTTTCCACATTTGAAATTCCTAGCAGCTTGGTACGTCCAACCCAAACTGGTGCTGTTACTGCGATATCTCCATCCATTTGCGTTACTCTGATATAATAATAACTATAATCTGGCTTTAGTGTAGTGCTCAGCTCTTTACTCTGAGCATTTACATCCCAGCTGTAAACAATACGTCCGCTATTAGCAATTACCTCAGCTTTTTGAATAGCATCATCTGCATCACTTACGCTTACTTTTAAATTAA
The DNA here is from genome assembly GCA_023386815.1 of Bacillota bacterium. Lineage (GTDB taxonomy): Bacteria > Bacillota > Clostridia > Lachnospirales > Lachnospiraceae > Mobilitalea. Next base: position 20,591 of record JAEWIZ010000025.1, on the reverse strand, counting down.
GACTTTCTGGCACATCCTTTATGATAGTTCCCATCAATTCATCATTTAATGTATAATTAATCTCCAGATTCTTATCTTCCGTTGCATATACTTTTCGATCCTTCAATGCATCATAGATACCTTGTTCTGTAAAACTATCTGAAATGATAACATCACGGGCATCATTTGCCGTTCCCCATTTTCCCTTATGATTATCCTGATTATTGGTTGGTGCTACATGCCAGCCTTTATCCAGTGCCATAGTGTAATAATTATAGGATGGGAAGTATCCGCCGCTACCAATCGCGCCTTCACCATTACCGACTTCCACTAAGGTAATTCTGGTATCAATCTCAGGATCCCAATAAGCAAAGTCACTGAAGGTACCGAAGGTTGTACCCGGATGATTAAACTGACTAACGGTGTTAGCTCCTTCCGGTTGGCTCAATAATGTATAATAGGCTTTCATTCCTGCATCATTTGTTTTGTTGTTTAAGGTTGTGTTATTACGGCTAACAATACCTTCGGTATTCCAGGTATTTATATGTCCGGGTCCGCTTGACCAGGTCATTTCAAAACCACCAAGTGCAATAACTCCTCTATTCTCAGAGGAAGCATTAAAATTCGCAATTTTACTTTTGTACTCACTCCATAACTTTTGACTTCCTGAAGTCATTAAGCTCTTATTATAAAGTGATGCCTCCGGATTCACTTCGGTCTTTGTATCGAAATAATTCGAATGATCCGTAAATGCAACAAAATCAACATTATCAGTCTTATTGATTTTATTAATAAAGTTAAGTGCATCATCTAGTGAACCAGAACCGTCGGAATAGGTCGTATGACTGTGTAATTGTCCAAAATATAAACCATATTCCGGTGTACCTACAGTAAATTGCCACTCATAGTTTGCAAATTTCCCATCAGCTCGTGTAATTACTACGAATGCGGTATATTTCGTGTCTGCCAAATCCTCCGTAGGTGTATAGGAAAAGGTTCCGTTTAAATAAGACATTATTACAGAGTCTAATTTAATGCTTCCTCCTGCCTTTAATGTGAGTTTTGCAGTTGGAGCTGTACCGAGATTCTCAGCGGTTACACTTATGAAAGGTCTCTTCTCATTCCCGGTCTTCCCATTGCGATCAGGTGTCACTTTCGTAACCTGAGGCTCATCCACAACAGTAATTTCTTTCACCTCACTGCTTGCCCTATTACCTGCTTTGTCCTTTGCAGTTACAATAATCGTAATACCGGTTACACCTGAGGTAAGTAAGCTTCCGGGAATAGTTCCTTCCCAGGTAGACTTAGCAGTACTACTCTGACTTAAAGTTATAGTTGCAGGTACATGATTTACGGTATAGATTAATTGTGCTTCAGTCACGGCTACATTATCTGTGATTGTAACAGATACCGTATAATCCTTTCCTAACTCAGCAGGTTCAAAAGTTGTAGGCATTGTTATGGTAGGAGCCTTTACATCATTTGTTATTACATAATCACTGGATGATCCAACACGAAGTTGGTCAGTAGTGGAGGTATTGGTGGAATATTTGGATAAGCATGCGTACAAATCAACCTTTTCACCAGCGTTAACTCCACTTGGATAGGTTGCAGCACGATAGATTGGCATACTGTTTCCACTATTATCTGTGACCGTAGTGCTTCCATTATTGTTATAGGTACCAAGCGTTACACCTCGAATGACCACCCATTCCGACAGCAGCGAACTCTTTAATGCCTTCAGTTCACTAATGGATGTAAACTCCTGGGCTTTTATTATCTGGAGACCATCTGCTGGTGTAACCAATTCTTTTGCAGTGATACTTGTTATCTGAGGAACTCCGCCATAGTTATCTGTAGTTCCGGTTATTTTAATCACATCACCGATCTTGAAATCAGACAATGCATTGTAAATTTGAATCGCATAGATATTTCCATTAATAACATCCTCTAATATTGCTGTATTTGCCGTATCATAGTTACCAAATCGATAAACCAGCTGTCCAACTACAGATATAGATTGTCCAGTTACTGTCTGACATGCGTCAAGTACTGATTTCGAACCGGCAGGTATCGTCGTGATAGGATCATATAAGGTTGGGTCAGTTCCCGGGGACTCAATCGGTAAATAATTGAACTCTGCGATATCACTGTTATCATACCCTGGAGCTGTTGCTTGTGCATAAATTGTTGTATTTGAGGTAATTATGATGGGTTGCGTATAATCAATCCAGATTGCTGCAGGGGTAACCGTAGTAATTCGAATACTGGAACCCGATGTTGAGCAGGAAAGTGAAATAGCACTTCCTGAAACAACGGCACCGGAGGGCAGACTTGCGGTTGGCATTTCTGCTTTCACAGAAACCGGTGGTGTGCTGCTATTTAGCTTGTAAAGGCTAAAATCAGTTGGATAGCCAGCACTGTTCTTAGCTATCGTATCATTTCTATATGCTCTAAATTGATCTTTAGAACCTTTATTACTGGCTAAAGTAACAGTATCAATTCCAGTTCCCTTAAATGAAAAGGTTCCGTTATTAAATACATACGACCAGTCGTAATATCCAGGTGTTATGCCATTTTCATTTCCCCCTACTGGCTTGACCATTATTCCATTCGTATCCGTTAAAGTAATGGACGATCCTGAAACAGTAATATTCCATGTTAGAGAGCTATCAGGATTAACAACTTGTCCATTTTCAGGACTTAATGCCATTGATAAAAGCCATTTATCGTAATACTGTCCAACGGCATAACCGCTATTAACTATCATTACATATTTGCCGGTAGTAAATTCATCTATCGTATTTATCTTCACGTACGTACCAGCCGTTGCGGCTGCAAAGCTATTCGTAGGAGTTACTGAAAATGCCATTATAATACTTAATATCACTGCCAGATATCGTTTTACTGTCTTTCTCATAACTTTCCTCCTTCAGATAATATAAGCTGTAATACGCTATTATTTCATTAGCTTTTGTTGATCGTGTTGTGCTTAATAAAAATGAGCCAACCTTTCAAACTAATAAGATTTATGTTTCTATCCTCTCCTTTCAAATGATTATGTTTTAAACAATTTCAAAACCCCAATCCTCTCGTTCAAATAGTTGATTGGGGTTCATCCTATGTACAATGGAGGACTATGCACTCACTACCTCCAAATAAATGTAAAATTGGCCATAACACATTTTTATTTTAAGTGTGCAAAAACATTTTAACATTAATTACCATTTCTTGGCAACATCATTCTATTACATTTATATTTGTTGTCAGTTCGTTTCCACAGTGAAAGGTATTCGGTTATTATTGGTTCCTGATTCTTGTATGAAAAATGCTGCAAAACAAGAAGTTTCACTGGAGCAAATAAAAAAACCGCCATCACTGACGGTATGTATTAATTGTAATCCCTCTTATATGAATTGAAAAATAGTTGCTATTATTATATATACCCCTGGAAATAATGTTGCAGGGAACCCTTTGTAATGCTCTTTTTGAACTCTCTTTAACACCTGGATTGCAATTATATTAACCAATTGTCCTATAAGGATGAGCATTGCTGCATGTAGGCCGGCTGATCTGCCGCCTGATTTTAAATAAAACATTGTGATTATGGAGTAATACAGTAAATCTCCCACTCCGATAATCTGTTGGAGTCCAGGATTTCCGGGAATTGGAAGACATATGGATAAACGAGTCATTGTATTAATGTTACCTATCAGTTTTGCATTCAGAGTATTTTTCCCTCGCTTTGTAAAACTGAGCACATCCATAAAAGCAATACTAAGAATCATTCCAATTATTGTACTCTGGTATTTAATCAAGTAATGAACTAAAAAATAAGCTATTATATTTGCAGCTAATAAATTCAGGATATTATTAAAGTATAAATTACGTTTACTTAATTTCTTTAACCATACAAAGTATATGCCAACTATTATAATGATTAATGAGACTAATATGGGCAGTACAGGCATTTTGTAAAATATAAAGCATAATGCAGTTGTAATAAAGGTAATTACCAATAAAAATAGGTATATCAAAAAATAATAGTTACGTTTGAATTCTTTCATTTGAAACCTCCTAACTAATATGGCTGTACATTCATATCGATTTCTTTCTTCGTAAAAGGATGATTTATATTTCTTCAAAGGATAAATTAATGGGGCTTTCAGGCAAACCACAGCTTAAATCAACATCGGTTGTACTTACACTTTTATCTACAATTTCAAATGCTAAATCAGCGGCCCATAACTTCCCGGTACCATTTAGGAGCATTCCTATATTGATAATCGCGCTGTTCTCAGGTACATCAAGAACAACGGAATAATATGTCCAATCCGTATTTCCTTTAATTGGACGGTCTTGCATGTTATCAATTTTTAGAATATCCGCGGTGGAACTATTAATACGCATCCACAAGCCTCCCAGCTCCTTGATCTCCTGTGATTTTATATAACCTGAAAAACGAACTCTTTTACCGATATAATTAGCTGCCTTAAATTGCTGCAAAATTGTACAAAAAGCTCCTGGCTCAAGGATTTCAGACCTGTTTTTCAGTATTACGGATTTGGCTCCCTTATAATTGGTTTCAGAGTCCATTAATACACTATATAATTTAGGCATACTACCCGTAACAATCCAACCTGGAATTAACTGTTTATGTTTCATATCAAGCTCCTTCTTATCACTTAATAATTTCATCATCGTGCGACGATATTGTCCCGGCGGAAGAGAATATTCCCTTTTAAAGGCACGTGTAAATGCCTCCTGGGAATCAAACTGCAAAAGGACAGCGATATCCATAACATTTAATTCTGAGGATAAAAGTAGCTGCACCGCTCTATACATTCGACGTGTTTGGATATAATCCCTAACACCAATGCCGGTTTCACGCTTAAATATCCTTAAAAAGTGGTATCTTGAGAATCCGGCCACCTTCGATACATCATCCAGCGTAAGCTGCTCACAAAGATGCTGTTCCATATATGTAATTGAGTTCTGAATACTTATCGCATAATCCATCGATCAACCCTCCACAACAATTATAGCATAGGAATATATAAAAAACTTGATTATAATTGCTGTTTAGTTTCTGATCAGGATTATGTTCTACGCTCTTATTTCACAAAAAGGGACATCTCCTATGGAAGATATCCCTCTCATTATATATGCTATTTATATATAAATGCTCTTGTGAAATTAATCTATTCTTATTTTAATGCAAACCGGATATTCTGTGTTAATCTCTCCCTGAACCTTTATATGTAGTGCTTTTGTATCTCTGGTAAATGCAACCGGAAGATCAAATCCTAGAATCGATATATCTACTATATCACAATTTAAAATATCATGTCCAAGTGAGTGAATTATGATATCACCACTCTTGGGCCAGCTGAGTACATTGGCATATAAATAGGGAGCTTTATAAGTAAAACGAATATCTTCGCTTGTATAACAAGCTCTGCTAGTATCTGTAAATGCACCTTCTTTCACTTGCGTAGGGCCTTCACCATAAGTTTGCCAATAGGTAGTGTCATAGATAGACTCACCATTTGTTTTTAACCATTTACCGATAGCAAGTAATACTTCCTGATCCTCCTTGCTAATTGTTCCATCAGATTTTGGTCCGATATTTAAAAGCATACAACCATTTTTACTTACGATATCAATCAGATCACATACAATATCGACCGGATTTTTAAATTCATTATTTTCTGTATATCCCCATGAATTCTTTGCCACAGCTGTATCCGTCTGCCATAATCTTGGACGAATATTATTAAGCTGCCCTCTCTCAACATCAAAGATGGCTGTTTGATATGCATAAGCATCGAATTTGTAATTAATCGCTACTTCTTCCTTCCACTCTAATGCTCTATTATAATAATATGCTGCAAATTTCTTCAGATAAGGCTTAAAAGAAATATTTTGAATCCACCAATCAAACCAAACTACCTTAGGCCGGTACTTGTCTACCAATTCACAGGTTCTTGCCAGCCAATTCTCTAAATGATCTCGTGACGCTGGAACAGAATAGATATCATGAGAAAGCTCGTTCATACAATCTTCTTTTGAATATGCTGGGTGTGCATACCCGTATGGCTCTTGAAATACAATATCCTGTATTCCTGAATCGAAAGCACGTGCACCTCCAAAAAACCAATAATTTTCTGCCCGATGACTGGAAGCACAGAATACAATTCCTTCCTTCTTGGCAGAAGCCATTAATTCTCCTAATACATCTCTGCAAGGTCCCATTTTTGCAGCATTCCAGTCAGATAGCTCGCTGTCATACATTTGAAAACCATCGTGATGCTCAGCGACTGGCATGACATATTTTGCTCCTGAAGCTTTGATCAGCTGCATCCATTCATCTGCATCAAAAGATTTTGCTGTAAACATTGGGATAAAATCTTCATAACCAAAGTCCTTATGTGCCCCATAGGTTTTGATATGATGTTCATACTCTCTCGTCCCCTCAATATACATAAGCCTTGGATACCACTCACTTCCAAAGGCGGGTACACTATATACGCCCCAGTGCAAAAAAATACCAAACTTTGCATTCTTATACCACTTTGGAACAGGATATGTACTTAGTGATTCCCAACTATCCTTGTAGTATCCTGTTTTAATTACTTCATCGATTATATTCAAGTAGCTCGATACCTTATTACTCATGATTCAATACCTCCTGCATTTGTGTGTTAAGTATTGTTTATTATAAAGATAAAACATCATCTCGTTAATGGTCAAAATTAATATCCATGTGGACAAAATTAATATATTATTGTATTATCAAAACAGTTATTTATAATTATTCTTTGAAATGGGGGGTAAGCATTGAATCCTAACTATGAAGTACAGTCCTACACTAAAAATACCTTTGAAACAACAATAATGAAGTGTTTATTACGTGGCTATAACGTATGTGCCTCTGATTGGGGTGAAACAGACTGTGTCTACGGCTATAACAAGTTTTACTACTTTCAGTCTGGCGAAGCAACACTTATCATCCACGGAGATACCTATCATCCAAAAGCAGGAGAGCTATTTATGATTCCTGCGAAAATAAAGCATACCTACCTTCACAATCCAACAAACCCGGTATTAAAATATTGGTGCCACTTCGATTTAGCGTTTAGTGGAAAACAAAAAATAGCTTATTCTCCACAATCCATTAAATGTACACCAAATCAGGCTGAGGTCATCCCTCTTTTTGAGCGACTAATTCAGCTCGATTCTTCAGTAAATCCATTGGATATTTTGTCAGAAAAAGCAATTATGATGGAATTATTTAAAATTTTCCTCGAAAACATCGATTCCTCGAAGCTAATGCCAAAAGATGAGGATCACTTTGAAGCTAAAATAAATAACTATATACAGCAAAATCTTCAGGGTGTTATAACTTTAAAGGAAATGGCTGATGTTGCTCATCTGCATCCAAACTATTTTATATCCTTTTTCAAGCAGCACTTTTCCACTTCTCCATTAGAATATGTTAATACCCTACGTCTTGAAAAGGCAGCATATTTTCTTATAAACGAGCCCAACTTAAGCATGGAGCAGGTGGCTTACTTAGTTGGATTTAATGATTATCGATATTTTGGTAGATCCTTTAAACGAAGATATGGGCTTACACCCTCCGCATACAAAGGCTTGCAAAAAACTAATCCCGTATGTTAATGGTGTCGCAAGACGTATTCCACCCTAAACTTATTATATACAAAAAGCCTTGTTAACAGTGATGTGACACTCATAAGTAGACTTAAAAATCTAACTTCCAGGGATCCATGCACAATTTACAAGGCTTTTCATATTTGATAGTGATTAATATCACCTATTTTTAGCTTATCCTTTATAATAACCTGTTAAGCAAAGCAACGATTTCAGTTTCCGGTACAGGCCTGCAAAACAGGTATCCTTGAATCTTATCACAATTATATCTTAGCAGATAATCCAACTGATTTTGAACCTCAACTCCTTCTGCCACCACACACATTCCCAGGAATTTACCAATAGAAATAATGTGACTTACGAAATCGTCTTCCTTTGTGTCCGTGATGTAATCAATAAATGATTTATCCACCTTCAAGGTCGTTATCGGAAGCTGTTTTAAATAATTCAAAGACGAATATCCTTTACCAAAGTCATCTAATGCTATTCTAATATTACTGTTACGTAAAATTTGCAGCTTTGCTATAATTCGGTCAAAGGATTCCATCAAAATGGATTCTGTAATCTCTAACTCAAGACGCTCCGGTTCTATTTGATACTCATGTAAAGTATCAGTAATGATATCAATAAAATCCTCCTGCAATAGCTGAAGTATTGATATATTAACAGACATATCTAATTTTCCATAGCCCTTTTCCTCTAATCTTACCAGAAAGCCACAGGCTTCTCTTAATACCCAAGTTCCCAACGGAATAATAAAATGGGTATCTTCTGCAACATCAATGAATCTTAACGGTGACACCTGACCAAGTTCGGGACTATTCCAACGAAGTAAAGCTTCAAACCCCGTGATACGATTGTTCTTGATATCAAGCTGAGGCTGGTAATACACTTCAAATTCATTATTCTCCAAACCTTTTTGCAAATACTTTTCAATGGAGACTCTTTCGGTGAACGCTTCTTTCATTGCCAGGTCATAAACCATATATCTTTTTTTACCTGTTTCTTTGGCTTGATACATAGCAATGTCAGCATATTTTAATAACTCCTCCAAATCAGTCGCATGGATTGGATACATCGCAATTCCTATACTTATACTAACATGAAGATCGCTGTTAAGAAGCTCAAAATTAGTGATAAAATCAGAGAGAATATAGGTCGCATATTCTTCCACCTGATCCTCTTGCTTCATATCCTTCCATATGATTACAAACTCATCTCCACTGAGGCGGTACAAGGAACAGTTACTTTTTAGTAATTCACTTAATCTTTCACCTAATTTAATAATTAAGCTGTCACCAAAGGCGTGTCCCATAGTATCATTTACATATTTGAAATTATCGATATCAATAAATAAAAGCGCTGCTTTCTGATTTTGTATGGAAAAAATTATTTTTGACTCTTCATAAAGTGATAGCTTGTTCGGTAATCCAGTCAGAGAATCATGATAAGCAAGGTATGATAATTTATCTTCACTTAATCTAATTTTCTCATTTATTGAGATTATTTCATCGTACTGTTGTTTCATCTCTTCATCGGATGCAGTAAGCTCTTCATAAAGCTGTGTAAGTTCCTCGTTGTTCTCTGCAAGGTTCCTTTTCATCTTTTGAATTTTATGAATGTAAAACAGGAGTATATTAATAAATACGAATAACAGGGTAAAGGCTGCTACCACACTTAAGACAAGGGATTTATAGGTTTCATAGAAGGAAAAAGGTTTATTGATAATTTCGCTGCCGTGGGGCAACGAATTCAGGTGGATGTCATATCGTACAAGTTGATTATAGTCAAATACTGTTCTCATAGAATTCGGATCAGAAATCGGAATATTATTTGCATCTTCTCCATCCAGGATACGACCGGCTATAACTGATGCATGTTGTCCCTGCAGTTTACCGCTTAATAAGATGCCTCCTACGATCCCTTTATTTAAGCCGAAATCATATAAGCCGTATACAGGAACATTGCTCTGCGCACACACTTCCCTATTCACAAAGTCCATATCAAGGATTTTGCCGGTTGCATCGCTATAATAAGTGGTAATTAAAATTATACTGTCCTGGTCTAATGACTTCGCTTTATGCAATACTTCCTCAAACGATAAATCATTCCATGGTATAACCTTTAAGTCTGGATAGAGGTTTTTAATTTCTTGAGTGGCAATATCTCCAGTAGATAAACCACTCTCTGAGTTGTCGAACAGCAGATAGACATTTTTTAGAGATGGATTGATTTTTGTTGCAAAACTAATGGTCTGGGTAGGATTAACGACTTCTATTACTCCAGTAACATTCGATTTCCCTTGGACCATGTCCTCAGCACTTTCTTTATTAACACCACAAAACACTATGGGTGTATCTTTAAATATCTCATCTTCGTATTGTAAAGCGAATCGGAGTGCCACGTCATCTGTTGTCATAACCAGATCCACTTTGTTATGTTCATATTTGTATTTATAATAATTGTAAAGATAATTCCAGTTCTCTTGGGAACTGTAATTCTTCCAATCCATATATTCTACATAGAACGATATATTCCTTCCTTCGTCACTTAAGGTTTGCATGATACCTTCCGTTTCTTCCTTTGTCCAAGTAAGCCCCTGGTGGTATGAGTTTAAAATTAGAACTTTTTTTGAACTGTTATCTTTGGCTTGTACCTGATCAGATAAATGCATACCGTAAATGATGAGTACTATAAATGCAGTAAGTTTAAAGAGTTTCGTCAGTTTTCTTAACATTCTTCCCCCTTCTTTGTCTCTGGTAACATACCTATTCTCTTTTGCAATATTCTAACGCTAATCTAAAGTATTACTCTGGTTTATATGAATATTATACCATCATATTTTTTCTTTACAATACAAATATTACATATTATGACAAAATAATGCACTTTAGTACTCACACTATAACAAAGACCCTCTCTGTTTGGTTCTAACCTAATGAATCAATGAATCATGGAGCTGCTTCACGCGTCATGTACAGTAAAAAGGTGGAGAACTTCATAGGATGTTCTCCACCTTTAACGATTAATTCCTGAATAATTATCTTACCATTCTAACATGATCCTCTATGTATGCTGTAGTCATTAGGTTAATACCCTGCTTCATTCGTTCTTATCATTTATTTTCGGTTCCCAGAGTGATATGGACAGGACTTTATATGATCGTCAACCATTCCGATAGCCTGCAGGAATGAATAGATAATTACCGGCCCTACAAACTTAAAGCCTCTTTTTTTTAGATCTTTACTGATACGTTCGGAAAGTGCAGTTTGCGCAGGGACTTGTCCCTCAAATTCCCATTGATTTATCACCGGACTATGATCAACAAAGCTCCATAAGTAATTCGAAAAGCTTTCAAATTCCAGTTGAACCTTAGCAATCGCGATTGCATTACTTCTCACCGAATTAATCTTTAGCATATTTTTAATAATTCCATAGTTGTCTCTAATCATCTCTAGTTCTTCGTCCGTGAGCCTGGAACAATAAGTAATATCAAAATCATGAAATGCCCTTCGATACTCATCTCTTTTTGCAAGTATCGTATTCCAGGATAATCCAGCCTGAGCTCCTTCTAAGGTTAGCATTTCAAAAATATAAGTATCATCATGGCTCTGTACACACCATTCATTATCATGATATTGTTGCATCGTCTGATTTTTACCTGGCCACAAGCATGTACTCATAATAGGTTCCTCCATTCAAATACAAATTAAAATCTCTAACATAAGTTTAACACATTCGAACATATGTTTCAACAAAATTACTGAAACTGATATCAAATTGATAGATGAGATACGCCATGTTAATTAATAATTATTATTATTTACTTCGTTGGATTGTTATGATATATATAAATAAAGATGATAAAGAATTAAAGTGATTACATGATCATTCAATATGTACAGCTGAAAGGAGTTTAAATATATGAGTATCTTTTTTGAAGCTGCATTATCAGAAATCAAGTCAAAGCTCATCGTAAAAATCCCTTTAAGTTCAAGTGAACAACTACCTTCCCGCGGCATGGTCATGATTCAAGGAACAATGAATGATGTGTCCTTTCAAGCACCCTTGGAACCAGACGGTAAAGGCAGTCATTGGTTCGAAGTAAGCGATGTATTACTTAAAGAGGCAGGCTTAGTTATTGGACAGACTGCATCGTTTTGTATAGACCCCATCAATGAATGGATTGAGCCGGAGATTCCTGAGGATATTATGGATGGAATCCTAAAAGAAGGACTTATTAATTCATGGAACTCTCTTACCACGAAAGCACGATGGGAATGGCTTCGATGGATACGTTCCACGAACAATCCAGCGACTCGTCAGAAGAGAATTGAAGTAGCATGCTCTAAACTGCACAAAGGAGATAGAAGACCCTGTTGCTTTGATGCTACACGGTGCACCGTACCAGAAGTATCAAAAACTGGGATACTTATCGATTAATAATTTAAATCGGAATTTATATCTCCATTTATCATACTAAGGGGAGTTCATAAACATGAAAAAATATAATCTGTATCAAATTGATGCATTTACACAAGAAAAATTTGCAGGAAATCCAGCTGGTGTGATAACAAATGCGGATGGTTTGGATGAAAAACAAATGCAGAAAATTGCAAGAGAACTTAACAATTCTGAGACTGCCTTTGTTTTTTCTTCTGACAGCGAGGATTATGAGGTCTATCTTCGTTATTTTACCCCGACAAGAGAAGTTCCGATATGCGGACACGCAACAATTGCAGCTCATTACGCAAGAGCAATGGAAAATAAGCTCAACTCTACCGTACTCTATCATAAAACCGGCGCTGGAATTTTACCCATTGAAATAGTGAAGGATGAAAACGATTATAAGATAATTATGATTCAAGGGAAAATAGAATTCGGATCAATATTATGTTTCGATGAAAAAAAACAGTTATTAACAGCTTTAGGAATTTCTATTCAAGACTTATTAGTTGACCATCCCATACAGATCGTATCAACGGGTCATTCCAAAGTTTTAATTGGTATAAAAGACCTGGAAGTACTTCATGGTCTCAGACCAAATTACGAAATGCTTAAGGAGCTTAGCGATACTATAACCTGCAACGGCTATTATGTTTATACAATCCATCCAAATGATGATATTTTAATTCATGGAAGAATGTTTGCACCTGCTATTGGTATAAATGAAGATCCTGTAACAGGTAACGCCAATGGTCCTCTTGGTGCCTATTTGGTACACCACAACCTTGTAGAACATAATAACTCGTTGTTTGAGTTTACTGCAACACAAGGTGAGGCCATTGGTCGTGCGGGTGTTATTAATGTAAGCGTTAAAATTGAGCATCAGCATCCTATGGAAGTGGCTATCTCCGGAAATGCCGTTATCGTATTTCATTCTAAGCTCTTAATTTAATTTATCTATGAACCGCGTTTAACTATCCAAAGACTTAATCCAGCAACGTCTTCGCTTATGCTGTCTGGTCTGATAATGCTTCCATAAAGCCTGAACCTGCCGGTTGCTCTCGAGTTCTGGCCCAGTTTCTGCAAGCTCTATTCCATTTTTTCTTGCGGTAGCCGCCATAGAATTCATCAAAACTGCGGTTAGTCCTTTGTTCTGCATCTGCGGCAGTGCACCGACCAAATAGAGATCAAGTACCTTTGCTTTGGAGAAAGGCGCTCTAAGAATAGAATACCAACCGAAAGGAAGTAACCTACCATTACAGCTTTTAACCGCCCTGTTCATCGACGGCATCGCTAAACCAAAGCCAACCAATGTGTCACTTTCATCAAACAGAAGCTTTACATATTCTGCATTTATCATTAGAATAAACTGTTTATAATATTTGATAATTTGCTTATCAGACAACAGTACAGTGCCGTACAGAGTAGCATATGTTATATTGTAAAGCTCAAAAATCTTCCTTATGTAGGGCTTCAGTTCTCTGCGGTGTTTTGGCTCATACAATCTGAGGTTGTATTTTTTTAGTACTGCTTCTGAAAGCCTATCTAGCTTTTGATTCGGTTCCTTTGGCAGGAAAATCTGAAATTCCACCCAGTCAATATCGCGTGTATACCCCATCGCTTCGAGGTGTTTCATATAATAAGGATGATTATAGATTGTGATAAACATGCCTTCTTCCTCAAAGCCTTCGATCAACATACCCTCTTGATCCATATCACAAAAGCCGATTGGCCCATGTATCTCTGTTAATCCTTCCGAACGTCCCCACTCCTCTACCGCATTAAATAAAGCCACCGATACCTCCTGATCGTCGACAAAGTCCACTCTGGAAAAGCGAATCCTTCCTGTTTTCCACTTTTCATTTGCTGCTTCATTGATAATTCCAGCAATTCTCCCCACACAGCGACCATCCTTGTAAGCTAAAAACTGCTTTGTTCTACAGTATTCATAGGCCGGATTTTTCTTTGGATTGAAGTTACTGATTTCATCTGATATCAAATCTGGTATTGCCTGTGGTACATTCCGATACATCGTTGTTGAAAATGTTGCAAACAGCTTCTGTTCTTTCTTCGTTCTAACCTCTTTTATCTCTATCACAATAACCCCCCTGAATTGTTACAAACAGTCACAATAATAGACAAATGAGTGTCCACCCTTATTCATTATTGTAGCTTAGGGATGGTTATCTTGCAATACGAATGAGCTTAACTTTAATATATATAAACCCGTTTTTCCTCAGATTTGCACTAATTTAATACTTTAATGTTGATGTATATAAAAAATTGCTCGTGTTTGGGGCTATTAAAAAATATTGAAAGAACCAGTTTCCTATGTTATAATTGCTGTCAATTATGAATATGAAAGCTGGTACACACATGAACTCAAAAGAAAAAATACCTCATGAATACGATTCAGGGCAAGAAATGTTAGTCGATGCACAACAGCGAATTAGAAAAAGACGATTTGGATTTTATAGAAACTTTCAATCCGATCAGGATTTTAATCTATTTCTGCTCGCAGGGCTGTTCGCTGGAGTCGGCGCAGGCATTAATACCTCCATATTTAACAATTACTTAAATGATATTTTCAAGCTTACTGAGAATGCCAGAGGTTTTCTTGAGGTACCCCGAGAAGCACCGGGCTTTTTTATTATGGTAATCTTGGCCGGACTAAGCTTTTTGGGAGATATACGGATCGCAATGCTTGGTATGGCAGCAGCGGGAATGGGAATGTTTGGGCTTGGTCTGCTTTCACCAACCTTTGCTCTTATGATTCTCTGGATGATGATGTACAGCCTTGGTACACATATGGTTATGCCCGTTACTCCTTCCATCGGCATGTCACTCTCTAATCAGGAAGCCTTTGGATCCAGACTGGGAACAGTAAGTGCTTTCGGCCTGTTCGGAAGCATCTTCGCCTACATTTTTATCTTCATTGGGTTTAATTATATGCATATGACTTATCAGATCGCCTTTATCACAGGAACCGTTTTCTATGTGATCGCCGCCCTTTCAATCGGATTGATGAAGAGAGGTGCGTCACAGGCTCGAAAAGTCAAATTTGTTTTTCGAAAACGTTATCTGCTTTATTATGTATTAGCCGTCATCAGCGGTGCCAGAAACCAAATTTTTATGACCTTTGCACCATGGGTTCTAATCAAAGTGTTTGGTGTAAAACCACAGATGTTTGCTATCCTGGGTATGGTGGTCGCCCTTGTTAGCATAGGCACACGAAAACTCATTGGTAGACTAATAGATACCCGGGGCGAGCGGTTCGTTCTAACTGTTGAAGCGGTTCTGTTGTTTGTGATTTGTATTGGGTATGCTTTCTCAGCCAGAATCTTCTCCTTCGCTGTTGCCGCTGTAATAATCGCTGGCTGTTATGTCATTGATAACTCCATGGCGGCAGTGGAAATGGCTAGGTCAACCTATGTTCGTAAAATTGCTGTTGATCTTTCCGATGTGACTCCAACACTATCCACAGGTGTTAGTCTGCAGCATATTGCTTCCATGGTAATCCCCGTCTTCGGAGGTATTCTATGGGCACTTGTTGGATATGAAGCCGTATTTATAGCGGCCGCCGTTATCGCATTCCTCAATTTCATTCTTTCCCTGAAAATTAAAATTGCAGCATACTAGCATGAAAATAATAATATTCGATATAGTAATATAATTTTACAATCGAGCAAAAGGCGTGAAAGTACCTTACTCTCACGCCTTAACATATATCTTTCATCTTATGATGGATGGAATGCTTATTAATTAAAGGATTACTACACCCTTCTCATCCATTTCCTCTACCATTCCATCTTCCCATACCGACGCTTGAACTTCTCCGATATGTACCTTATCCATAAAATACATACAAATTCGAGATTGACCAATACCGCCTCCGATCGTAAATGGTAATCGATTATTCAGAACGTCCTGGTGATATGGCATCGCTCTCCTGTCGTCAGCATTCATTTCTGTCAGCTGTCTATCCATAGCTTCTGCATCAACTCTGATACCCATGGAGGACACTTCGAAGGCTATATCCAATAGATTGTGATATAAAATCAAATCACCGTTTAAGCTCCAATCATCATAGTCTGGTGCACGTCCATCGTGTCTTTCCCCATTCTTTAGTTTATCTCCGATTTGCATTACAAATATCGCTCCCTTATCTCTCACAAAGGCCGCTTCTCTGTCTTTGGAGGAAAGTTCAGGATACAAGTCTGAAAGTTCTTGACTTGTAATAAAGGTAACTTCTTTCGGTAATTTCATCTCAAACTGGGCAAACCTTCCAGCAACAAATTGCTCTGTCTCCAAAAATGCTTCATAAATTTTATTAACTGTACTCTTCAACTGCTCAATGGTTCTTTCTTCTCTTAAAATTACTTTCTCCCAATCCCACTGATCAACATATATCGAATGAATATTATCTAAGGTCTCATCACATCTAATTGCATTCATATCGGTATATAAACCTTCACCTACATTAAATTTATATCTTTTAAGAGCCATTCTCTTCCATTTTGCTAGTGATTGAACCACCTCGCAGTTTCTATTTTGTGTGCCGATTCCAGAGAAGGAAACCGGATGTTCCACACCATTCAAATTATCATTTAATCCTGTTTCCGGCAAAACAAATAAAGGTGCTGATACTCTTGTAAGGTTTAACTTTTTTGCCAGGCTATTTTCAAAATAATCCTTAATAAGTTTAATCGCGACTTCTGTCTCTCGTAACGTCGTCTTGCTTGAATACCCCTCTGGTATATAATGCATGTAAAGCCCTCCTAAAACATAATCTATTAATATAAGAACTTCCCTTTCTAAGGAACTACTTATTGATTATATCATGTTTTGGAAAAATGTATATGTTAAAATGAACTATTCTCAATTGCCTCTACAATCAATGCCTTAGACACATACATCGCATTTATCATATTCTTAAATCGGGTATGATGAGTGGTACCCTCCTTAAATTTCTGCTGTGCTTTCTCGCATTTGTTGATAATTGAGGATACCGGAGGAAGTGCTTCTTCCAGATCAGCCTTTGAGTATTGAGCCATGACATTTTCCTTCATTAGCAGTGATTTAGAAATGTACAATGCTTTTATTCTGTTCTTAAGGAGTGAGTACTGAGAGGTTCCCTCCAAAAATTTGAGTTGCATTTTTTCACATCTACTGATAACTGAAGCTACGACCTGCAACGTTTTTTCTAATTCTTCCCTTGTATATTCTCCCATTGAATATCACCTCTACTTCAAGTTTAGTTATTAAAATAATCTTCTAAATTTCTTCCTTGATTAAATATACAATGGAACCACTAGTGATTGCAACCCAGGAATATGTGTACATAGACTTTTGTATGCCTCTAACGCTTCACCCTATTTACGAAATAACTGTTTCCTGTTATTTCTTCTTATTTCCTACATAGGAACCCACTCCTCCTGCAACATTTATAACATCATACCCTTGCTTTGTAAGTGCTCTCGTGGTATTTCCACTTCTTGCACCTGATTGACACATAATATAGTAGGTCTTATCCTTACTTAAATATTTTTCAGGACTCGTTAATAAAATACCCATCGGTATATTTTTTGCTGTCTTTAAGCTTCCTGCTTTAAATTCATAGGGTTCCCTGATATCAATTAATTCCACTTTACCTAATAGGTTGTCCATATCGTTAACATTAATAACTTTACTAGTATCTCTTTTAAAAAGATTTAACATATTTTTTCCTCCAGTATTTTAAACAATGATTATTGTTGACTTTAACTTTCCTTTTTATCATTATAAATCGTTTTGTCCAAATCTCTGTGACCATGTCACATTTCATATCATTAAAACCTGGTATCTATGAAAGAATATTTTAGGTACGGTTTTTTTACCTATTTTTAAGCTTTATTAACAAAAAATGGAGAACCTCAACCAAGAAGTTCTCCAGCCTTAAGCTATTGAAGTTAAACAATTTAGACCGTTTGATTGCCACATCTCACTTCACATTGATATCCAGTAAATAGGATTCCATCAACACATACCGCGGTTTGATAACCGATAGCTTCAAATCCGTTGTGTCAGCTTCATTCAGCATATAACTGACAGCAACTGTCCTGTTCTGAACATCAAAATACGGATAAAAGCCTATGGCATTCTTTCCAGTGAATTCAACACTGACCAGCTGTTGATTTTCATTCAGGCTGGTATACTCAAGGTTAATTTTCAGATATCCGTATTCGCTACCTACGTCCCCTTCCAGTCTTTTTACACTCTTAATGATAGCACTTCCATATTCAAATTTAATTTCTTTATTAACCTCAATCGTTTTTCCTTCCTCAGGGATTGTAAGATCAATTACTTTCATCTCTTCCGATTCTACCGCAACAAAAGGGATTGACAATTGAAAATCACTGGAGCCGTCGCTCACATCAAAGAGGAAGGGTGCATTCAGACCGGTTCCATAATAGCTTGGTGGTGTATATCCCTTCATTCCTTTGTCCGTATTTAGAGTCATCTTCTTTCCAAAATACTCAAGATTATAGTCCTCGTTAAAGCTAATGAGATTATAGTTCGAATTATTAATTGGATACACGTTCACGCTCAACTGATCGTCTTTTAGAAAAGCACTGGCTGTAAGACTTATGTTATTATGGACTTGTGTAGCACCAATATCATTTAAACTGGTATATTGATCAATTTCACTCAACCGGAAGCTTACGCGGATATCTAATTCCTCACATACCAGTGTATACCTTTCTTTTGTATTAATGTACTTCTGATCCAGTTCAAAGGTGTAATTACAGCTGTAGGAAAACTTATTTCCCGATATTCCAGCTCCGCTGCTGCCATGAGAACTCTGAAACTTCTGATTATTAGCAAGGAGAAATACATCGATTTTAGATCTTTCTCTCTTATTTTTCTCGCTTAACTCCGGTTCTTCTTGAAAGGTTCCTTCTAAATCGAACCGAACGGTCATGGTATTCTCTGTTGCTGTCACATAATATATCTTCAAAGAGCACTGATCATTTTCCGCTGTAACTTGCTCCTTTAGCCGATATTGTGCCCCTTGATTACTGTCCACAATTCCTACACCTGGTATCAGGCTTATCATTTCCTGAAATGCAAGTACGATACTGTCATGTTTGATACCCAGAGTAAGTATAGCAATTACAGCTGCGCAAGCAACATAACCTTTCCAATTGATTCTTTTTCTCTTGCTTTGCTTCATAGCCAGCTTCTCTTTATACAGCTTCTCAGTAATATTGTCAGCACTAGGCGTTATCGTAGTTTCCAGTCCAAGCTTTTTGAAGGTTCGCTCCTTGATATCTTGAATATACCTACGATCTAATGACGTTTCATCTATATCAATATCATTTATCAGCATGGAAGCTTTCTTCTTGTCAAGCTCATCCATGGCAATATAAATTTGTTCTTCTAAAGCAGCTTCATTTAGTAAGTTAATTGCTTTTTCTTTCTTCATGTACAACACCTCCCATCATTATTCTTAATTTTTTTAAACCTCTTGATATTTTTTTATCCACAGTATTGTCACGCAGATAAAGTGTCTCTGCAATTTCCTTTGTTTTCTGTCCCAGAAAATATTTTCTGATGAAAATCTCCCTATCCGGCTCCCCCAGTGACTCAATTGCTTGTAGCAGAAGGTTTCTTTGTTCCTTTTGAATTACTTCCTGCTCCGGATTCAATTTATTATCTGGGACTTGCTCATAGGTTTCATCCAGATTTACATTACGACCGGTATTACCGACAAGTTTGCGGTATAAATCAATCCCTTTATGTTTCGCAATTACTGCGAGATATCCTTTAATTGAGCTAATAGACGTATCCATTTCTTTGGCTTGGCGATAGAAGTCCATAAATACATCGCTCACACATTCCTTTACATCCTCTGTGGTTCCTACGGATGATACCTTTGAGTTTATTATGCTGTAAACCAAGCCGGTATATTGCTCTATGATACATTCCATGGCTCGATTCGGATTTATACTCAGTTCCTCCAGCAAATCTAAGTCTCTCACCAATGCTGCCTCCCCTCTATAAACTTCATATAATATTAAATCGTAATCCAATTAAATTTTCTGACCAAATTTTATACTTTTTAAATATAAATAATCTATCATTATAAAATATCATTATAAAATAATCTTTTTCTATTAAATAAGCCGATCTTTTATATTGATATATCGCATATGAGTTTTATATTTAGGCATATCGGTTATTATGGCTATATAAGTTTTTATATCAGATATATCAAGATATTTAGGCATCTATATCTCTAGGTATATGTACATGCATTTGTTGCTGAATATGATGAAACATATTGCCTGGAAATTTAACCAAGATAATATTCTCATATCGGTGTTCACAAATCATGACCACCGGCTAAGCCGGTGGTTTGCTTTGCCCCTATAAGGGGCTTTTACCTGCCTGCGCCCGGAAGGCGCCTGAAGGATTTACCAACCGCACTTCTCTCTCAGGCTAGCCCTAAA
>JAEWIZ010000004.1 GCA_023386815.1 Bacillota bacterium | reverse complement strand
GGACGGCAAAAGAGGCAATGGCGTAGTGGCTTGAACAAAGTGAAAGCCAGCGTCTTTAGGCGCTGGCCGGTAACAACCCCTTATAGGGGTAGAGCAAACCGCCCGTTTGACGGGCGGTGCTGATTGGAGTATGCTCTATTTAAGTATGCGTGTAAACCATCTGTAAGAATCAACGTATTTATTTTGTGTCCTTTTCAAATGCATGTAATAACAGAAACCTAGAAGAAACATATATATAAGAAAGAGTATTATTAAATTTATTATCATAGTGATCACTCCTTAATATTTTTGGTAATTATATTGTATAGCATGAATTAACTGACAAATATCAGAATATGGTTAATATTGTGTAAAGTTTATGTGTGAATAAGGAGTGGGTTTTGCTAATACCATAGGTTACCCATGATATCTTTCTTATATGAAGTAGGAAGATGTTAATAAAAGAAAATAAAAGAAAGAAGATAAAACAAAAGATAAAAACAATAAGAAAAGAAAGTCACATAGTTATTGACTTAGGTGAACGGAAATAGTAGAATATGTATGTTGCTTAAACGTGACAAAACAATGAAATACTGTCTTTGGTTTCAGTATAGAAAGAGTAACAACAAAATAATATAATACATGCCCTCATAGTTAAATGGATATAACAAGCCCCTCCTAAGGGCTAGTTGCAGGTTCGATTCCTGCTGGGGGTGTTATAAAAAGCCTTTTTAGGCTTTTTTTTATTTGCCCAAATTTACATTAATTTAACGTCTACTTAAAAACAGAAAAAAATGGATGAATAAAGGATAGAGACAGATACTAATGAATAAATGAATCATTAAAGTCCGGATAGATTACAATTACCACTTTACATAAACTTTACAGAAACTGAACATTACTATGGTATTACGAAATAAAAAATAATGTTATTTTTGTATTGTAAGAAATGAAGAGAAGAAAATGTGACGAATTAAAAAGGAGAGTAAAAATGAGGAGAACAATTAAAGGAATAGCAGCGTTTATGTTAATGTTGGTTTTTGTTATTGGTACCTTTACAGCATGTGCAGGTAACTCTAATAGCGCAGATCAGAATAATTCTACTGGAACACCGGGTACAACAGATAATTCAAATGAGACAGCAGACTTAAGTGGCACGATCACAATGGCAGGTTCCACTTCCATGGAGAAGATTGCAAATGCTGCAGCTGAAAGCTTTATGGCAAAATATCCTGATGTTACAGTAACAGCTGAGTTTACAGGTTCTGGTGCAGGAATTGAAGCAGTAACTGCAGGAACAGTTGATATCGGTAATTCTTCCAGAAAATTAAAGGATACTGAGACTAGCAAAGGTGTAGTTGAGAATATCGTAGCAATTGACGGTATTGCAGTTATCCTTGACCCAGCGAATAAAGTTGCTAGCTTAACAAAGGATCAATTGGTTCAGATTTATACGGGTGCGGTTAAAAACTGGAGTGAAGTTGGCGGTGTTAATCAGCCAATCGTAGTAATCGGTAGAGAAGCTGGTTCCGGTACCAGAGATGCCTTTGAGGAGTTATTAGAAGTAAAAGATGGATGTAAATACTCCAATGAAATCAACAGCAGCGGTGGTGTTCTGGCAAAGGTAGCTTCTACAACAGGGGCAATCGGTTATGTATCACTTGATGTGGTAGATAGTTCAGTAGTAACCGTAAGCATTGATAATGTAGCACCAACAGAGGAAAATATCAAAGCAGGATCTTACTTACTAAGCAGACCTTTCATCATGGCAACAAAAGGAGCTTCAGAAGAGCAGACAGAATTGGTTCAAGCATTCCTTAACTACATGTTGTCAACAGAAGGACAGGAATTAGTAAAGAGTGTTGGTTTAATATCAGTAAAATAATTCATTACTAAAATTAAACTGTAAAATGGAAGAGCTACATCTGCTGAGGAGGAAGCTCTTCCTGAAGTTGTTATATCTGCATTTTATATGAATAAAGGAGTCTGTATGATCGATAAGAGCATCTCTATCATAGGTAGTTATAAAACAAAAAAGACAGTAGAAAAAGTAGCAGGCTATATCTTTACAGCTTGTGCTTTCTTTACTGTTTTAGCTGTCTTTTCAATTACCTTGTACATGTTTATCAGTGGAACCCCAGCAATTTTTGAGGTGGGGTTGAAAGATATTTTATTTAGTTCCCTATGGAAACCGACTGCGTCCGAACCGAGCTATGGTATTCTATATGTAATCTTAACGTCACTCCTCGGAACAGCTATGGCAATTTTAATTGGTGTTCCAATTGGTGTGTTAACGGCAGTGTTTTTAGCGGAAACTGCACCAAAGAGGTTGGCAAATGTTGTTCGTCCGGCTGTTGAGCTGTTAGCTGGTATTCCTTCCGTAATCTACGGATTATTAGGTATTCTCATTTTATGTCCCTTCATTTATAAAATAGAAATGTTAATTTACAAAGATTCAACAACGCACCAATTTACTGGTGGTTCTAATTTAATATCGGCCGTTTTAGTTTTAGCAATTATGATCCTGCCAACAGTTATTAATATAAGTGAATCTGCCCTTAAGGCAGTTCCAGGGCATTATAAGCATGCATCCTTAGCCTTAGGTGCCACAAAAATACAAACAATTTTTAAAGTAATCCTTCCCGCTGCAAAATCGGGTATTGTTACTGCAATTGTATTGGGTGTGGGCAGAGCAATTGGTGAGGCCATGGCTATTAGTTTAGTTGCAGGAAATAGCGCAAATTTACCGCTTATGTTCAACTCAGTACGTTTTTTAACCACAGCAGTTGTAAGTGAGATGTCCTATGCTGCTGATACTCATAAAAGAGTGTTATTTACAATCGGTTTAGTATTATTCTTATTTATCATGATAATTAATCTGATTTTAAACCGTCTAATGAAGGGAGGAGCAAAGGATGCCAACAGCTAGTATTTATGATAAAAAAGTTAGAACTTCTGATGTGTTGGTTCATGGCATTATATATTTTTGTGCATCAATTTCAATCGTTATACTTGCGGTCATTGTTGGATATGTAACAATCCGCGGCATCTCAGCAGTTAATTGGTCCTTCTTAACAAATGTTCCAAGTACCATTAAAGGAACCTTTGGTATAGCTGGTAATATTGTAAACACCTTGTACATCATTCTTCTTACTTTAATTATAGCGATTCCTTTGGGTGTTGGAGCAGCAATTTATTTGAATGAATATGCAAAACCCGGTAAAGTAGTTCGATTAATTGAGTTTACAACAGAAACATTGGCCGGTATTCCATCCATTATTTTTGGTTTGTTCGGTTATGTGTTTTTTGGAACAACCTTAAAATTAGGATACTCTGTACTCACAGGATCCTTAACACTGACCTTAATGGTTCTTCCTTTAATCACAAGAAATACCCAGGAGGCATTAAAGACAGTTCCGACCAGCTACCGAAGCGGTGCTTTGGGAATTGGGGCAACCAAATGGTACATGATTCGTACAATTCTTTTACCCTCTGCTATGCCGGGTATTATAACAGGTATTATTCTTGCCATTGGACGTATCGTTGGCGAATCGGCAGCCTTATTATTTACTGCGGGAAGCGGCTATCTGTTACCAAAATTGGGGGACTTCGGTGAAGGATTATTAGAAAAAATTCTACAGCCAGGAGGAACCTTGACCATACAGATGTTCCTTAAGATGGAGGAAGGAAAATATGATATTTCATTCGGAATCGCATTTGTATTACTTGTCATTGTGTTTGGAATAAATATGTTGACAAAGTATTTGTCCAAAAAGCTCGATGTAAATAATAAATAAGTAATATATTATTGGAACAAAATACGTGTTCCTACAATCGCGATGCACCGCGCAGAAGCATCGCTTTTATCAGAAGCAAAGTACAACTTCTGATACCTTAAATCAGTTGATAGAAAAAGGCTCCGTCATGTTGGACGGATTGGAGGAAGCTATGATTAAAGATAAAATCATTACAAAGGACCTGAATTTATACTACGGTACGAACCATGCACTGAAAAACGTAGCTATGAATATTAAAGAAAAGTCAATTACGGCGTTCATTGGGCCATCTGGTTGCGGAAAATCAACCTTTTTAAAGACATTAAATAGAATGAATGATTTAATTCCCAGTGTTAAAATTGAGGGAACTGTGATGCTTGATGGAGAGAATATCTATGATCCAAGAGTGGATACAACACTGCTGAGAAAAAAGATAGGAATGGTATTCCAACAGCCGAATCCATTTCCAATGTCCATCTATGATAATGTTGCCTATGGCCCCAGAATCCATGGCATCAAATCGAAATCCAAATTAGATGAGCTTGTGGAAGAGAGCTTAAAGGGTGCAGCATTGTTTGATGAAGTGAAGGATCGTTTAAAGAAATCAGCGTTAGGTTTATCGGGTGGACAGCAGCAAAGACTTTGTATTGCCAGAGCCCTGGCAGTAGAACCGGAAATATTACTGATGGATGAACCTACTTCCGCGCTGGATCCAATATCAACCCTTAAGATTGAGGATCTAATGTCAGAGCTTAAGGAGAAATATACGGTTGCAATCGTTACTCATAATATGCAACAGGCAGCCCGTATCTCTGATTACACAGCATTTTTTCTGGTGGGTGAAGTGGTAGAGTTTGCAGCAACGGATGCTTTATTTACCAGACCTGAGGATAAGAGAACAGAGGATTACATCACCGGTAGATTCGGTTGATTTTTTAAAGCATGGCGAGGGAGAGCCTTTCCCATTCCATCTTGTTTGACACAGCTTATTTTGAAGTTTATAATTATAATAAAAGAGATTCTTTCCGGGATTTCATGGAGATGAATAAAGGAGGTTATTATGACAGCCAGATTAACGTTTGAACATGAATTAATGTTACTTAGAGAAAACTTGACTGAAATGGGACATTTAATTGAGAATGCAATAGATAATACCTTGAAGGCGTTTGAAAATGAAGATGAAGAGCTTGCCAAGGAAATTATTCAAGGAGATCGTAATATTAATGATATAGAAAAGACAATCGAATCCAGATGTCTTTCTTTGATCTTAAAGCAACAGCCGGTAGCAAGGGATCTAAGAATAGTAACAACGGCTTTAAAGGTAGTAACGGATATGGAGCGTATCGGTGACCATGCTGCTGATATTGCTGAGTTAATCATCCGTGAAAAGAGGGAGCCGATCTATAATCTTGTAAAGCATATTCCGGAGATGGGTCGAGTTTCTAAGGAAATGGTACATGATGCGGTAGTTGCATTTACCACTTTGGATATTGAGATGGCAAGAATGATCATTAAGAAGGATGATGTTGTCGATGACTTATTTGATAAGGTAAAGGAAGAGGTTGCAACGATGCTAAGAGCCTCAAATGAACATGTTGATCAATGCGTTGACATTCTAATGATAGCAAAGTATTTTGAGCGTATCGGTGATCATGCAGTTAACCTTTGCGAATGGACAGAATTTAATGAGACAGGATCCGTAAATAATATCAGAATATTATAAGCGGGAGGAAAATTGCATGGATAAAATATATGTTATCGAGGATGATGAGAGTATCCGCGAACTATTAAAGGTTGCGCTAGAAGGCTTTGGGTACCAGATAAGAGCGTATGAGATGGCTGAGCCTGCTCTTCTGGATATGAAGGAAGATAAACCGGATTTAGTATTATGCGATGTAATGCTGCCTGGTATGGATGGACTTGCAGCGATCAAATTAATTCGCCAGGACACCCAATTGAAAAATGTACCGGTAATCTGCCTTACTGCAAAAGATAAGGAACTGGATAAGGTTATGGGACTTGATGTTGGAGCTGATGACTATCTTACAAAACCATTTGGTGTATTAGAGTTAGCAGCAAGAATCCGCTCCCTGCTTCGAAGATCAAACAGAGAGGATAGCCCGGATATCATTCGCTTTATGACACTAGTAGTTAATCCAGCGACTAGAGAAGTGCGTAATAACGGTGTCTTAGTGGAGCTAACATATAAAGAATATGAACTTTTGCTCTATCTGATCGAACATAATTCCCGCGTTGTGACAAGGGACGAGCTGTTGAATCATATTTGGGGCTATGAATATGATGGTGAGACAAGAACCCTAGATATTCATATTCGTACGTTAAGACAGAAACTGGGTACAATTGGAGCAGATTGTATCAGAACTGTGCGAAGTGTAGGGTATCGATTTGCCAAGCCCGAGTACTAAATAGATCAGTAAGGGGAGGTGGAGTTTCCTTGAAAAGAGCAATATTTCAAAGATTTGCTTTCATTATAGCACTGGCAATCATTTTAAGCTGTGGAATCTTTGGTGTGGCTATCAGTAATATCATTTTAATAAGATCAGAAGAGAGTATGCTATACACAGTTCGGGTAGCAGATCACGGACTAGATTATAACGGTGATTTAAAAGAACAAGTAGATTTGCTAAGACAGGTAAGAGGAAATGAAGCAACCCGTTTTACTGTTATTGACATGAAGGGAAATGTAATTGCAGACAGCGATGTAGAAGATAATAGTAGCATGGAGAATCATCTTGATAGAGAAGAGGTCAAAGAAGCGCTGAAATCCGGAATTGGTTATGCCATTCGAGAGTCAGAAACCCTTCAGATATCCATGCTGTATGTGGCAGCTCCATCGGAAAGTGGAAACTATATCTTAAGGATTGCAGTTCCTTTCTCGGGAATGGAACAATACATTGGTATACTGATCCCAGCGATACTGGCTAGTATCAGCATTACACTAGTGGTATCACTTATACTAGCGAATCGATTCTCACGGTCGGTGACGAGACCTCTCCTGGAGATAGCCGATGAGATGCAAAAATTAAAGGATAAGAATCCTGAATTTCGTTTTAATCTATATCAATATGATGAGATGAATGTAATAGCGGATACGACATTACAGATGTCTAAGGCAGTAAAAGAATCTATGGATCGCATAGAGTTTGAGAAGTTAGTGCGTCAGGAATTCTTCTCCAATGCATCCCATGAACTTAAAACCCCCTTAACCTCAATACACGGTTATATTGAACTCTTGCAAAATAATATGGCTACCGATGAGAATATGAAGAAAGAGTTTCTTTCAAGAATTAAAATGGAAGCTGACAACATGACAAACCTAATCAATGACATTCTAATGATTTCCCGGCTAGAGACAAAGGAAGCACAAGTGGTTATGTCAGAAGTTCGTATCAGCCCATTGTTGCAGGAGGTATGTAGAACCCTGGAGCCTCTTGCTCAAAAATGCCAAGTGAGTATACAAACAAATTGTAAGCCCTTATCCGTGACGGCAAATATGCAGCAATTGAGAGAACTTTTTAATAACTTAATTACAAATGCAATTAAATATAATAAACCAGGCGGTAAAGTTGAAATTACGATAACCTCGGAAGCAAAGGAAATGGTAATCACTATAGCAGATACAGGGGTAGGAATTGCGGAGGAGGATATTCAGCGTATCTTTGAACGCTTTTACCGTGTTCAAAAGGGAAGAAGTAAGAGAGTTGGCGGAACTGGGCTAGGTCTTTCGATTGTGAAGCATATCGTAAATTACTATGATGGATCCATTAAAGTGGAGAGTAAATTAGGGGAAGGATCAAAGTTTACGATCCATTTACCAATAAAACAAGATCTTTAAAATAAGTTCTATAAAAAAATGATGCTTAATTGTATTATAGCAAGAATATATGAATGAAAGTTATAGATCAGCATTCATTCTTAATGAATTACAGGTATCAGCCCTAGGGAGCCATTCCGGGTTGGTATCTTTTTTTGGGCTTGTTGTCCGTCTTGGAGTAAGATTCTTTAAATCCTATTTATTACTAGATTTAGAGCTGTTTTTAGCTTATATTTCGCTAAAATTACGTTATTATTTTAATTATAGATTGATTTATAAGCATTTTCTTATTATTATGTCTATAGACCGTGAATTTTAGCGGATAGGATAAAACGCCAATTGGTGAGAGGATGGGAGAATACTGGTAATGAAGACTCAGAAAAAGAATATAATTGCAATAGGCGGTTGCTTTTTTACAACTTTATTGCTTCATATTTACAGTATAGAATTAGTACATGTGAGTATTATAATTCCAATAGGGTTAGGAATCATTTCTTTAGGAATGGCATGCTTCTTTTTGGATGCAATCTGTAAGTATATCGTACGGGATCAAAAAGATAATCAATTTTATCTGGATCATGCTATTAGCCATGAATCAGAACTATGGCTGGAGCGTTATACAGAATTACTTAATACTCAAAAAGCCTCTTATACAGCAACAAAGAAAAGCGCGGAATATCAGAGGAAGCAATTTGAGGATGTTTTATCGAAATTAGAATCCTTGGAAAAAAATCAGGAAAATACCCTACAGAAGGTATTGGAATTGCAAAAAAAAGCACTTGAGGGCCAGAAAAAAGCATTAAATATAGAGATGAATCACAGTAAAGAAAATGCTAATAAAATAATGGAGATTCTTCAAGAGGAGTCAAAGCGTGAAGTATCAAGTAATCAGTTTGATAAGCTTCTCTCGCTTGAGGAAAGTAACCAGAAGCTTTTTCAAGATCAGCTACAGAGACTGGTGGAAATAAAAGATCACTTGGAAGTAGTGGAAAACATTATTTCACAAGGGCCAGCACCCCAAAAGGTGTTTATTGACGATTATTATAAGGAAGAGCAACGGTCTGCTAATGAAGATGAGCTGTCGTTGGATTCTATGATAGATGGATTAGCTCAGGATTATTTACAGGAAGACAATTCAGATGAAGAGTCTTTCAATGAGGATTATCTATTAAAAATAGCTTCCATAGGAGATCAATTATCAGTCGAAGAGGCGCAATCGGAGAATATCAAAGATGCGGAAAATCCCTATGAGAATGAGATAAAAGAAAATGCCTCAGAGACTAGCTGGATCTATGAAGAGCCAGAGCTTGAGGCAGATGTTATTTCTGATCAGGTTGTTCTAGATCAGGATATTCTAAATCAGGATGTTCTAAATGAAATTGATTCTGAACAAATTACTTCTGAACAAATTATTACTGAAGAAATTGTTTCTGAAGAAAATCCTTCAGATGAAATAGTTCCAGATGAGATTATTCTAAATGAAATTGTCACTGAGCAAAAGGTTATCCCACTTTATGAGGATCCTAATAAAGCGCTAACAGAGGATGAGATCGCCAAATTATTTGCTTCCTTTGGTCAATAGGAGGAGCTATAAATCCAAGAAATCATCGTCACGATAAGATTTTCTATTAGCACGTTTATGATAATAGGCTTTTCTCCTTCTTAAGCGTGGGCGCTCAACGAATATATAATATAAAATAACAGCTATAATTAATAAACCTGCAGCTATGCCAACGATAATTATAAGCGGCTTTCCTGATTTCTTGGAAGGACTTGTTTCGGAAGGTGTATCCGCGGGTTTTTCTTCGCTATCTTGAATCAATACCAAAGGATTAGTGTTCTTGTATAATATATTTGCTCCACCAACGTATTTACCACTGTAGGTGTAAGAGATCTTTCCAATAATCTTATCGCCAGCGTCCATTCCCGAAGAAGGTGTTCCATTCGTGCCATCCTGTGAGGAATAGAACGTAACATCCTTCTGTGCATCCTGAAAGGATGCTGAATTAGGTAGAATCAAATAACCATTCTTGTCAATTGTAATGGGTGTTTGGGTATCACTTAGTAATGCGTTATATTTTGTGAACATGGGTGATTCAGTAATCGAATCCGAGGATTCGAGGTCATTAATCGGGTAGATAGAGAAATTATCAAAACCATAATTGAATAACTTCTGAGTATCAGTGTATTGATGTTCATTGCTATCGTCACGCATAACAACACAGATAAGTTCCAGATCACCCCGTTTTGCCACGGAAACTAAGGTATACTTAGCCTTGGAAGTGTATCCTGTTTTTCCACCAATGCAATCATCATATAAATAATCCTGTCCTAGTACAAAACGATGATGATTTCTTAAATACCTGGTTTCAGACTGAATGTTTGTAGGTGGGATCTGATAAGTCCTTGTATTAAAAATCTTGCGAAATGTTGCATTTTTCATGGCCTCCTTTGTGATTAAAGCCATGTCATAAGCAGAGGTATAATGGTTTTCATCATGAAGACCGTGCGGATTCGTAAAATTAGTATTAACACAGCCAAGGCTTTTAGCACGTTCATTCATCATCTTAGCAAAGGCTGGGATTGACCCTGCTACATGTTCTGCTACAGCATAGGTAACTTCATTGGCAGATTCAAGTAGAATGGCATATAAGCATTGCTGCATCGTAAGCTGCTCACCTACATCGATACCAATACGGCTGCTGTCTAATTCAACATCAAAAATTGCATTCCGTGAAAAGGTAACAGTATCTCCCATTGAAGAATTCTCTATCGCTAAAAGTGCGGTCATGATCTTTGTAATACTCGCGGGGTAATAGGATTTCTGAGCATTTTTTTCGTATAAGATTAGGCCCGTAGAAGCTTCCATAACAATTGCTCCTTCTGCATAGACATTTGGTCCTTCCGGCCAAGTCACAGAGGAGTTGGTATTAGTTGAAACACCTTTGGATGAATTATTCGTAGTTTCTGCTGCAAAAGCGCTTGTCGATGGTGAGATTGTGCTTAATAAAGTAATAGCTATTATAAAAAAAGCAAAGATTCGTTGCTTCATATGATCCTCCTAAGATAAACAGATAAAACATTGTGTCATAACAAAGCCAGACACTACTACATAATAATGGAAAGCTCTCGGGAAATCAATCTATATTTCCGAAGAACAGCTTGTTCGTATGTACCATTGTACTATAGCTGATTTGTGATGTAAACAAGAAAATGGAAACAAATGTGAAGCTTTCTAGATCGTCATTATATGACAAAAAACGGCCATAGCGTAGCTTGAGAAATCAGAGTTATGTTAAATGGATATTACGAATTAAAGTTTTAAGCTAGAAGAGTTAGTGAAGAATTGACGAATTTAAAGTCAGACTTTATAATAGGAAGAGGTTGAAAAGGCAGAAATAATTGTCCTTCGAAATAAAAACAGTTTATCTATAAGTTTACTATAATATGATAGGTTTTTCATAAGTCCGTTAAGGACTTGATGAATAGATTTATGCTGCAGCGAGCAGCGGAATGAGAGGTTAATAATGAGATTACGGAATATAAAGGGCTCTAGAGAAATGGTTGCTGCTCATGATTATGTAGTTCAGGAGCCGGAGTTGTTAAAGGGAAAATGGAATTCTCTTTTTGGAAATGATCATCCGATTCATGTAGAGATTGGAATGGGTAAGGGGAAGTTTATCATGCAGTTAGCAGCAATGAACCCTCAAATTAATTATATAGGTGTTGAAAAGTATTCCAGTGTACTTTTGCGTGCTTTGGAGAAGAGGGATGAGGTTGAGTTGTCTAACCTATATTTCATCCGGTTTGATGCAGAATATCTGAATGATATTTTTGCTCCTAACGAGCTTTCAAGGATTTATCTTAATTTTTCAGATCCCTGGCCGAAGGACCGCCATGCCAAAAGACGTCTTACCTCCAAGGAGTTCTTAGCTCGTTATGACAAATGTTTAAAAAAGGAGGGCGAGGTTATCTTTAAAACAGATAATCGTCTTCTATTTGACTTCTCACTGGAGGAGGCAAAGCTGGCAGGTTGGGAACTGAAAGATGTAACCTTTGATTTGCACCACAGTGAGTTTGTAGAAGGCAATGTGATGACAGAATACGAGGAACGTTTCTCCGCCCTTGGAAATCCGATTCACAAGCTGATTGCCTATCGTAAGTAAAGTGATGAATATTGGGACGAAAAGCTTTCATTAATCATATGATAATAAAAAGAGCCAGGAAGGTGTATCCATGAAGAAAACGTGGAAGAGCAAGGTGGCAAAGGCTACGGGTGGAAATCGAGAGCTGGATCGTAAGGTTATGAGGCTAAAGTCCTCTTGGGACGAAGTGGAAGGCATACTTAGCAAATCTGTTAAAAAGAAGAGAAAAAAGTAAAACCTCTTGTAAAAAATGGCCTTCTGTTGTAATATTTCCTTGTAACACACATAAAAGTAGTATGAATTGAGATACTATAAACAATCGGATAAAATATGGGTTATCATAATGTGATAGACATGAGCCCAGCTTAGAATGGAGGAAAACAGATGGCTCTTCAATTTACAGATGCAAATTTTGGGAAGGAAGTATTGGAATCTAATGTTCCTGTTTTAGTAGATTTTTATGCTGACTGGTGCGGCCCTTGTAAAATGATTGCTCCTATTGTGGCAGAATTAGCAACGGAATATGAAGGTGTATTTAAAATTGGGAAATTAAATGTGGATGACAATCCAGAAACAGCTCAAAAATATCGTGTAATGTCAATCCCTACATTAATCATATTCAAAAACGGAGCTGCAGTAGAAACTGTTGTGGGTGCTGTTCCAAAAAAATCATTGCAGGATAAATTAGATTCACACAAATAATTCTTAGGAATAAAATGTAATTATGGTACTGACATAGGTGAAAAAGCCCTAATTATAGGGCTTTTTCGCGGTTGAAGTATAAAATGTGTATAATTTTAAAAAAAATAAAAAAAATGCTTGCAATTTGCTTTTGAATTATATATAATTGTTTTTGCGTTCAGGAAATAAAAAAACGCAAAACAAAATAGAATATGCGCTTCTAGCTCAGTTGGTAGAGCACCTGACTCTTAATCAGGGTGTCCAGGGTTCGAGTCCCTGGAGGCGCACTCACAAAGGTATCGGTTTGACAGACGTAGGAGCTGTTGGGTCGGTGCTTTTTTCTTGTGTAAAGATATGCTCATGATTTGTTTGATAGAAGTAAGTTTAGTGTAGAAAAACCTTCTAAAGGGGAAACAGATCCGTCTTATTCAGGGACTACATCAGGCAGGCAAGCAGTATAGGATGGATGTGTCTTCGGGCTTTATCGTTTAAAAATCAGGTTCACTGTTGTATTTGTTCTTAATAAGTCATATAATTAAATGAACATGTTCAATTAGGGGGGATGGTATGCCGAAAATCATCAATGATCTACAGGAGAGAATATTGAAAGAAGCCAAGCGGCAGGTTTTCGAAAATGGATACACCAGTATGACAATCCGGTCGGTTGCAAAGGAATGTGGTATTGCAATTGGTACTATTTATAATTATTATCCCTCAAAAGACTATCTTATTGCCTCTTTTATTCTGAATGACTGGCTCCCGCTTAAAGAAGAGCTCAACGAAAAATGCACATCCACAGCGAAACCGATGGATGCTTTCCACTGTATCTATATGACATTAGGAAAGTTTATTTCAGATTATCAGCCACTTTTTCGGGAAAATGGTGCTGTAAAAAGTGTCAGTATTACATTTCATAGAAGACATTGTGAACTACGTGGACAACTGGCGGAAATGATTCATGGCATCTGTATGGAAAAAGCGAAATCACCGTCTCAGTTTCTACCGGAATTTATAGCTGAAGCTTTGCTGACATGGTCTGCAGAGCAGCGTAGCTTTGAAGAACTTCGTACTGTATTAAATCACTTATTTTTTTAATATTAGGAGGAATGATTATGAGTAGTTTTGAAGATCTTCGTATTGTGGACAATTTTTATCAGACATCAGCTTTTTTTCCAATGCCTACGGTTGTCATCAGCACACTATGTGAAGACGGTAGTACTTCTCTGGGGCCGTATTCCCTTGTTCAACCTTATTACATAGCTGGAAAAGATTATTATGCCATGCTCCTACAGTGCCGTAATTCCTCAAATACGGCACAACATATCCTGCGCTCAGGTAAATGTGCCCTTAATTTTATTACTGACCAAAAAAAGTATTTTAAGGAATGTGTAAACTTAAGCTGGCCTGGAGATAAACCGGAGGATAAAATGCTAAGATGCAAATTTCACCTAGAAAAAGGGCTTTGCAGTGAATTGGAACCGGACGATGTGCGCCCATTGGTTCTAAGCGAGGCATTTCAAGTGATGGAGTGTACCTGGATGAGTGAACTTGACGCAGCAGAAAACGACAAACCGGGCTGTCTTGACGGATACGAACCACCATATCATGATTTCAATGGTATTACTAGTAAATACGGTGCTCACTTTATTCTGCGTATTGATAAAATACTTATGAAAGAAAAATATCGAAATGCCATTATTAGAGGTGTACGCGGCAAAGATTTCCCACATATCCCGGTAGATTACGGCTATCGTGACAGTAAGAATTTTTGGTACTGCCGTCATAATAGAGTATTTTCCGAGCTTCTTCCAGTGCGAAAATCCAGTCTTGAATCGGTGCGTTATGCTGCTGACCGTATTGATAATGAAATTAAATTTACAGATGATGCCTGTGCAAAGCTGCTTGGTGTTCCAAGAATTTTCCTTACGACAGCGCTAAAAGGTTGTGTGGAATGGGCGCATGAAAATGGAGTAACGCTGATTACGGAAGAACACATGAACATAATTAACGATAAACGCGCAAAAGAAAAAAAGAAATAGTTGAAAGGAGTGATACACTCCACAAAATAGGTCAAATACAGATTAATACAAATTGGGAGGCAAAGTAATGGGATTTGATTATCTTTGGATTCTGCTGGCGGTAAGCGGTGTTCTCTGCGCTGTCGGTTTCTATAAGTATGTATATTTTATTTCAATCGGATACGGTTTTGCCGTTGCTGGAATAGGGTTCGCACTTGCAACAATGAGTATAAAGGGGATTTTTCATACTGGTGTTCCACATTACATCCTTTTTCTTCTACTTATCGTGTATGGTTTGCGTCTTTCTAGTTTTCTTATTATACGGGAAGCAAAAAATACTGCTTACCGTAAAACCCTTGAAGTAGCGTCAAGGGATGAAGCTAATATGCGGATTTTTGTTAAAGTGGTTATATGGGTATGCGTTTCGGTTCTTTATGTTGCTCAGACCTCTCCTGTTTTCTTTATCATATACAATGGCGGAAAATCATCTATCGTAACATGGGTGGGGATAGGGATCTGTACGGTTGCACTCATCATTGAGTCGGCAGCCGACAGGCAGAAAAGCAAGCAGAAGCGCATCCGTCCGGATATGGTAGCAATGGGCGGGCTTTATAAAATGGTTCGCTGTCCAAATTATTTTGGAGAAATTTTGTTCTGGACAGGTGTGTTCGTATCCAGCCTTGATATACTGCGTGGCTGGGGGCAATGGCTGACGGCTGTGATTGCTTATGTATGCATTGTATATATTATGTTTAACGGTGCACAGCGCTTGGAAAAACGTCAGATGAAAAGCTATGCTAACAATGCCGAATACAAGGACTATGCAGATAGAACACCAATTATTATTCCTTTCATACCGATTTATCATCTGAACAAATAAGGACATAGATAAAGTAATCAATATACATTCAGCCTGTCAAAGTACGAGAGTAAAGCAACAGACGATTGATGCAATCCAAATTTAAAGGAGGAAGACAGATGGACAGAAACTGTTATATCAATGCCGAAAACTACTGGATAATACATGACAAACAATCAATCAAGATGGAGCGCAGTGCTGTTTTGAAGGCAGCTGAAAAATTCTTGACCGAGCACAACACCTGTGTACTTGCAACGGGCTACGGTGATTTTGTGCGCTGCACGCCAATTGAATATAGCTGGATGAATGGTAGCTTTTATTTGCTTTCCGAAGGTGGTTTGAAATTCAGAGCACTTGCTAGAAACAAAAATGTATGCCTTGCTGTGTTTGAAACGTACAAAGGTATGGATAATATTGCTGCTATTCAGGTATCTGGAACAGCGGAAATGATTAGTCATGGTTCCGAAGAGTATAGCCGGGTTCTTGAGTTCAAAAAGATCCCTGCAAGTGCAATTCAGAGGCTTTCTCATCCTATGTATCTGATAAAGATTGTTCCGAAATCTATGGAGCTTCTTTTCTCCGAATTTAAAAAGAACGGATTTGATTCCAGACAACAGGTCACAATGACCTGTGCGAGTGAATAAAGGAATTGATGAAACAAGGCATTCTACAAATTGTAACATAGAGTTTTTAATTGCAAATCAGCATATAATGGTTGAATTATGGAATAAGAACTTCCATTTGCAGACACTCATAAATAGGGTATATAGGTTGCGTTTTGGTCTTGGAGACGTAGTTGTTAAGGAGCAACCTTAGAGAAGAGGAGCTTTGAGGACCGCTCGTTTAAACGTATATAATTTGCTGCATCACCTAGAAATAGAATGATGCAGCTATTTATTTAATGGTGTTTTTTAAGATATCATTAGAAACAGATACCGCATCTGCGTCGGCGACGACAACGACATCTATTACGACTACGGCCGCAACGGCCACAAATACCACACATATCACATTCTCCTTTACGAATTAAATTGGTTACATAATTATTATATGATCCTTATGTATTGGTGTGTCATATTATCGCAAATAAGGAGTGATAATGTAATTTATTGGGGTAAAGAAGAACAGTATTCATTGGTACACCCTAGATATTGAACGATCTGATTACTATATTATGATAGAGATAAGCTAGAAATAATTTGGTTATATTTAAAAATGCTAAAACATTCTATAAATCGACAAAAAAGTTAGCATTCATTGAAGAGATGAATATATTAATAATATCCGCATTTATTTTTTTAACATGAGATGAGTTTTATTACTGCCATTTTTCAAAAAAGTATAAGCTTCAGATAGAGCTTTGAATATTATTTGTGATAAGGCATTTAGCCTAAAAGGGGGTGGGGTGTTTAAACATTGATTGTACAAACAAAGAATACCTTCCCTCAAGAAAAGATTATCATCGTTATGCCTTATTCTTCGTATTTGATTAACATAAAAAAAGAAGGAGGACGTAAAATGAAAATAGGGACAAAAGGAATTAAACTGATAGAAAAATATGAGGGGTGTAAACTTGAAGCGTATAGATGTCCTGCCGGAGTTTGGACAATCGGAATTGGTCATACGGGTACAGTTTTGGGTAAAAAGGTTAAGGAAGGGATGAAGATCACTTACTCCCATGCAATTAAGATATTAAATACTGACCTTAAAAAGTTTGAGACATATGTAAATCAGTATGTACAGGTGCCGGTTACTCAAAATCAGTTCGACGCATTGATGTCATTTTGCTTTAATGTAGGACCAGGAAACCTCAAAAAATCCACACTGCTTAAAAAGCTGAATAAAAAAGATTATGCAGGCGCATCAGCTGAATTCCTAAAATGGAATAAGGGCGATATCGACGGCAATGGGGATCTGGTAGTAATTCCAGGGTTAACAAAGCGTAGGCAAGCCGAGCAGAAATTGTTTAATACGAAGTAAGTTATAACTTTTTAATAATAATCTGTAACAAAAACATACCCTGGTTACGTTAACATTAAACCGGGGTATAATTTTTTTCCTGCATTTTTCTATAATAAGTTGAGCAGGGTCAATTAAAATTAATTGCTATCAACTGTAGGATATTTCTTAAATTAAGTATTAATCACCTCATCTCTTAAACTTCATTTAAGGTAGCCATGCTATACTCTTCTCATAGGTTAGTAAAAATAATTAAACCACCAATCTACACCAGGAGGGAAATGCCAATGCTACAAATGAAACATGATATCATATGTGAGTCCAGGTCAATCGATCAGCAATTTTATAAAGAATCCTATGTACTTCTAGAAGGTGCAATTATCGAAGTGTTATCAAGGCTAGATATCATTCGTAAAAATAGAGCAATAAAAAGCGACAAAAATCCAATAGAGCATTGCAAGGCCAGAATCAAATCAGCAGAAAGTATGAAGGACAAACTATTGTGAAGAAACCTTCCTGTTTCTGTGGAAAATGCCTTAACAGAGATTTATGATGCAGCTGGAATTCGCGTGATATGTACCTTTCTAGATGATATCTATTGGGTAGTAAACATGCTTCGTAATCAGCGTGACATTTTTATCATCGAGGAAAAGGATTATATTCGTAATCCGAAGCCAAACGGGTACCGTAGTTATCACATGATCCTTAAGGTGCCGATTCATCTGGAGGATGGAATTCATCTGGTATACTGTGAACTGCAGATACGTACGATTGCAATGGATTGTTGGGCAAGCCTGGAGCACAAATTAAAATATAAAAAGGATATTCCAAGGCAGGACATGATAGTCGGTGAGTTAAAGCGCTGCGGAGATGAAATTGCTTCAACAGATTTGAATTTTCAGGCCATATGGGATATGATAGAAGAAATACAGCAGGAAGAATTTAATGAATGATTAAACAAATAAATACAGCTGTAAAATTTGAAAAAAGAAGCTTATTTTTAGTTTACAAAATAGCAAAAACTACGATAGAGTATTCTAAATAAATCACATTTCTATAGCATTTCTATAGGGAATATCTCGATAGGAAATATCATAGAAACGATTCAGTATTATGTAATCACGTCATAATAAATAATAGAAATAAAAGAAAATATCATAAATTGAAATAGGACGAGGGAGATTACAATGAGAGTATTATTAGCGGAAGACGAAAGGGAAATGTCAAACGCACTGGTTGCCATTTTAAAGCACAATAATTACTCCGTGGATGCAGTTTATGACGGAGCAGATGCACTGGATTATGGATTATCAGCAAATTATGACGTTATTGTATTAGACATCATGATGCCAAAGCTGAGCGGAATTGAAGTGCTCGAGCAATTAAGAGCAAAAGGAATCCATACACCGATTCTTATGCTCACAGCAAAATCACAAATTGAGGACCGCATTTTTGGGCTAGATAAAGGCGCTGATGATTATTTGAGTAAGCCCTTTGCTATGGGAGAACTGCTGGCGAGAATTCGTGCCATGAGTAGAAGAAAGTCAGAATTTACTCCCAATGTAATACAGGTAGGTAATATCAGCTTAAATAAAGAAAGCTACGAGCTTTCCAATGAACAATCAGCTTTAAGACTAGGTAACAAAGAGTTTCAGATGCTGGAAATGCTAATGACAAATCCTAAACGGCTAATTTCCACGGAGCAGTTCATGGAGCGGATCTGGGGATATGATGCTGAGGCAGAAATCAATGTGGTATGGGTCTATATTTCCTATCTGCGTCGCAAGCTGGAGTCCTTGAATGCTAATATAAAGATTAAGGCGGTCAGAGGAAGTGGCTATAGCCTGGAGGAAACATAAATGATTAAAAAGCTGCAACGAAAGTTTATTATGATAACGATGGGTTCTCTCTTTCTGGTTATGCTTTTTTTAATCGGGCTGATGAATGGAATTTATTTTATACAGACAGAATTTAAGATTAATGAGACAATTAGCATCATAGCAGAAAATGAAGGCAAATTTCCTGAATTCAATAGAGGAGACCCAAAGGATGGTCACCCTAAGATAGATGATCCTCTCTTTGGCTTTAAAATGAATGCGGAAACCCCATATGAAAAAAGGTATTTCATCGTAGAGCTAAGTTCCGATGATACCATTGAACAAATAAACACCAGCCATATCGCGGCAATCACTTCTAAGGATGCTCTGGAATATGCAAGAGATATTATTGAAAATGATAAAAACGACGGATATATAGGCATCTATAAATACAAGATTATTGAAAAAGATGATAGCAAAATGATTGTTTTTATGGATTGCAGAACTCAGATTCAATCTGAACTGTTACTGCTTGCAATCTCCTGCATTGTTGGCTTTACCACCTTTATTTTGATGTTCGTACTCTTAACGGTCTTATCTAGAAAAGCGATTAAACCCTTTGTTGAAAATGCAGAAAAACAAAAGCTATTTATCACAGATGCAGGGCATGAGATTAAAACACCTCTAGCGATCATCTCTGCTAATGCAGATGTGTTGGAACTGACTAGTGGTGAAAGCGAATGGATCACAAGTATTCGTAACCAGGTGTCTCGGTTAGATAAACTGGTTAAGAACCTTCTTACCTTATCTAAAATGGATGAAGAGAGTGTTAAGCTGACCTTCACAAATTTCAATTTGAGTGAAGTAGTAGCTAAAATTGCAGGGTCTTTCGAAGCGATTGCTGAGGCTAAGAATAAGAAGTTTCGAATGAATATTGAGCAGGACATTATTCTTAATGGGGATGAGAGTAGCCTGGAGCAGTTAGTATCTACCTTAGTGGATAATGCTATGAAGTACTCCAATGACGGCGGTAGCATTAAGATATGCTTGGCAGAGACAAAAAAAGGCGTGAAACTACAGGTATATAATACAGTAAGTAGCCTTGATGTAACGAATCTGGATCGATTCTTTGACCGCTTCTACCGAGCTGATTCCTCACGAGCAAGAGAAACCGGAGGTTATGGAATAGGCCTTTCCATAGCGAAGTCCATTGTAGAAGCTCATCAAGGTAAGATAACAGTAAAAAGTGAAGATGGTAAATCCATCTGCTTTACGGTATTGATATAGTTTTATTAGGACAAAAGAAAGCTTCCGTCGTCTTAGCACTTAAGGATAACGGAAGCTTTTCGTATAAACTCAACATTACAAGGAGTGAGGATTAGGTATGCTCATATCAGGTATAATGTGATATTAAACTTAATTGATAAGCTATATACCATCCACACTATTTAAAATAATCTGATACATTTCCTTATAACTCTTTTTTAAACTGACAGGTTTAAAATCTTTTGAAACAAAACAGTGCTCTGAAGTACCAAGCGCACGAAGAGTATCCGTTTTTGCATCTAAAATCTCATATTCTAACTTCATTTTAATTCCATCAAAGAAACGGAGGAAGGTCTTAATCTTTACAGTTTCATTAAAGCGAACAGCTGATTTATACTGGCAATTAACGCCCAGAACAGGAGAATAGACTCCGGCTGCTTCAATCTTATCATAACCTAAGCCAATTTGTTCGAGATAATATAGTCTTGCTTCTTCAAACCATCTGATGTAGTTGGAATGATGAACAATTGCCATTTGATCTGTCTCATAATATTTAGCCTGATGAAGATAGGGTGGGATGACAGGTCT
Organism: Bacillota bacterium; assembly: GCA_023386815.1. Taxonomy (GTDB): domain Bacteria; phylum Bacillota; class Clostridia; order Lachnospirales; family Lachnospiraceae; genus Mobilitalea. The sequence continues at coordinate 93,544 of JAEWIZ010000004.1, read as the reverse complement.
TTCTGTTGCATTACTCATAATAACGCCTCCAATTTCGTAAAGGATCGGTTCTATAGTAAGAATTATTTCATATCATTATAACCATCATAATCTTAAGAATCAATAAAATATTCATATCCGGCTATTCCATGTGGCTCAAACCGGATTCTATTTCCGGCTGAATTGAACCGGAATCTGGATGCCCTTTTGATTCAGGTCTCATACTGGATATATCTTTAAAGTATTTCCCTCTTCATTAACCGCTAAAAAATCTTTTGGCGAAACACCATACATTTTTTTAAATCTTTTGCTGAAATAGAATACATCAGTAAAGCCGACAATCTCTGCTACTTCCCCGACTTTATACTGTTCGCTCAGGAGAAGTTTCTTAGCTGCCTCCAACCTTACATGGGTGAGATATTGTAGAATAGATAGCTGGTTTGTTTTCTTAAAGATGCTACCCATATAAGAGACATTCAACTGAAATATCTCACCAAGCTTAGCCACGGTCAAATCAGAGTCCTTATAATGCTCCTGAATATAGACTGATATTTTTTTGCTGAGCTTTAAGTCCGAAGGGATCATTTTACTGTTATCCATATATTGAAGTCCATAGTTCAATAGGGTATTCATAAGATCAGCTAACTGATACTCATCCTCCAGCAGTGCATTAATATCGTTCAGATACTTCACAGCATTTATGTCCGAGGCCGGAAAGCGGATGTAGAAGGTTTGTAATATCTCTGTTACCACAATGGACAGATAGCCATAGGATTTTTTTTCTTCCAGCAAATAAAACAGATCCTGAATGAAGGCTTTGTAGCCGGAAGAGTCAGCAGCATTTATTATCAATATAAGATTGTGACGGATACCTGACAGCTCAGGGATCGGAGCCGGAGGAGCCTGCAAGGAAAGGAATCCCGTTAAATCCGGCAAAGAGCTGAAGTAGCGGTATCCCAGGGAAAAAAGAGCCATCTGATGGAAGGACTGCCAGTTATCCGTCATCAAGAAAAGCTTGCTGAAGGTAAAATAGCATTCGGATGCTGCATCACGGACAAAGCATTTGCAAATGTAATGGCAAAGAGATTCCAGAGTGTCATCGGTTAAGAAGAATTGAATAAAGAAGATATGCTCTGATTCAATATAATACTCACATTCGATTCCCTTATTGCGATATAGGGAGACCAGGTTCTTCGCATCCGTTTCGCACTCCATTATGGTATAAAGAGCTACATACAAGGAATAGGTCACATTTTTATATTCCGGATATTCCAGGCATAGCTCCTCCATATCCATGCTGCCCTTTAATACTTCCGTTAAGCTCATGCATTTCTTATAGTGATAAAGCTTCTGAAGCTGCTGATGATATGTCCGATCCTTTGTCAACTTTGCCACACAGGCTTTTAGCACGGAAGTCAGTGCCTCAGGTTCCACCGGCTTTAGCAGATAATCAAATATGCCATAACGGAAGGTTGTACGAGCATATTCGAAATCATTAAAACCTGAGAGGATAATTATTTTTACTTCGGGTTTGTGTTCAAATACATATTTCGCAACCTCAATTCCAGTAAGCTTTGGCATTCGGATATCGAGAAGAATGATATCGACGGTATTATTAGAGAGCATATCAATGACCTCGGCTCCGTTTTCACATTCTCCGAGAAACCTTATACCAAGCTCTTCATAAGGAACTAATTTTTTGATTTTTTGTCTGATGAAATATTCGTCATCTGCTATGATCAGATTGGCTTGCATCGCTTAATCTCCTCCTTTTCGGTATGGTAATACAGGTAATTAAGCCGCCCTGTGGAGGTGTCTCCATAGTTAGCCCGTATTCCAGACCATAATGAAGTTGGATTCTTTCATGAATATTCTTAATCCCAAAATGCTCCTTCGGGGCAGTCCAGATTTTTAACTGCTCCTCGTCTGAAATACCGTTTCCATTATCCTGAATTTTGAAAACGATTTGATCGTCAAGCTCATATACCCGGATTGATATCAGACCCATATAATCCAGATCTCTGACTCCGTGGTAGATACTATTCTCTACAATCGGCTGCAGCAGAAGCTTCAGACAGCTGCAGGAATAAAGCTGTTCGGGGCAATCAATATGGAAGGAAAATTTATTATAGTAACGTATCTGCATAATGCGGATATAGGAATCTATAATCTCTAATTCCTCTTTGACAGTAATAACAAAATTACCGTTACTTAAGCTTCCTCGGTAGAAGGTCGACAGATTCATGACAATTTGAATTAAGGTATCCTTTTCATCTAGAGTGGCAAGAGAGCATATGTTATCCAGCGTATTATAAAGAAAATGGGGATTAACCTGCTGCTGAAGCAATTCAAAGGATATCTTGTTTTTATGTTTTTGGGAAGCCAGCAGCTCATCCTTTAGCTTTTCCTGAGCAAGGATCATGCTGTCAAATTCCTTGAATAATAGGCCGATATCCGTGTCATCCGGTTTTTTGTTTACAGGCAGCCAATGGCCCTGCTTAATTTTTTGAATATGGGAGATGAGGTGGTACAGTGGCTGGGTTATCGTATCTGAGATCTTATTGGAGATCAGCATTGATATGGCGATGAAAAGGAAACCTGTAGCGGCAGTAATCGCCAGAATAATATAAATTGGTCGGTAAAACTCGGACAAATCAATCATATTAATAATATACCAATCCAGGCTTTCCATATAGGTGGTAAAGCAAATAGAAGTGCTTCCGATTTGGAATCTGGCAGGTATATTCAATTTTCGATCGACTATAGGAGCGAAGCTACCGCCAAGCTCATAGGATCCGTCGGTGCTTACGATAATACCTGATGTATCCGTAATAAAAAAATTACTTGTTTCCGTTGAATTTGATCGATAAATATTAGAAATATCTTCTTCCGGAATACTTATTTCAATATAACCTAATAAGGAACCGGAGTCTATATCATAAAAGGGTCTGATCATAGAGAGCACCTGTATCGGAGTACGAAGAGTGATATTGGAATATTTCGTTCGGATCAGAAATACCGGTTCCTCGCAGGGTAGTACTGAATTAAGGTCAGACTTATAATTGGAGACAGCAGTTGATACAATAAAGGTATGATCCGGGGCATAGACAGAGGCGGAATGAATATAGGGTATGGATTGTAAAAACCTTCTCATTACATTCTGCATATTCTTTTTATCCTTAGCGGTAAAGCGCTCCGGAGTATCTCTATATTTCATGGAATAGCTTTGTACCTCGGAATTTGTTATGATCATTTTAGAATAATTATCAAGGGAAAATAGATAATAATCCATTTGCTTACTAATATAATTAAGCTGATTGACGGAGGATATGGTCTGTTGATCCAGATACTGCCTGTAAAAGGTGACCAGGACACAGGGGAGCAGAATAAATATGATGGCTGCCGTCATAAGGCTCATGGATATAAAGAATTTTCTTTTAATTGTATTGGATTGCTGTTTCTTCATTATGCATCCTTTGAAAGTGTAGTATTAATTACACAATAGATTTAGTTTACAAGTTTCGATTAACTAATCACTATCATATAGAGAGAGATTTGCATTGTCAATATCAACGAAAACAAAACGAATTCTTAGCTGCAGAATATACATATAAACTAGATTTTGACCATTCTTAATATACAACTTGTGGGTTAGAATCTGCATGTAATGATAAATTAATAATTGGGAGGTATTTATGAAACTAAAAAAATGGATGGCTATTCTATTAACTGTTGTTATGTCCGTCAGCATGCTTGGAGGCTGCGGGAAAAGTACCGGGGGTGATCAGGCTTATGATGATTCACAGTCAGCAAATGAGAATCAGGATGAGGCCGTGACAATTCGAATCTTGACTAGAATCGCCGGCACCTCGAACCAGGTTGGAATCTTTAATCAAATTCTTGATGAGTTTAAAGCCAAGTATCCAGAAGTTACAATTGTGGATGATTCACAGAGCGATGAAAGTGCCTTTAATAATCTTATGGCATCCGATATTGCCTCCGGCAATATGGCAAATATTTTCCGAATCCAGGGCGTTGCCAATCTGGCGGACTATATTGACAACGGTCTTCTTTTGGATGTATCCGAGGACTTGGAGGCAGACAAGGACTGGGGTTCCGGCTTTACGGAGGGTTCTCTTTCTTACTTTAAGGTACCGGGACATGAAGGAACCTATGCAATTCCAATGGAATCCGGTATTATAGGTATTTATTATAACAAGGCCCTGTTTAGTGCTGCCGGTATTGACAAGTTTCCCGAAACCTGGAGTGAGTTCCTTACGGCAATAGAGAAGCTGGAAGCGACAGGTGTAATTCCGATCGCCATGGGTGCCCAGAGCTCCTATATGGCAGGACATCTTCATGACCAGATTTTCTATAAATGGGTTGGCACTGATGCAGCCAAGCTTTTGGGAAGCAGAGAGAAAAAATGGACGGACGAGGATGTGGTACAGTCTCTTCAATATGTGAAGGATCTGATTGATGCAGGTGCCTTTGATAAGAGTGCGGCCGGTCTCACCGATGATATTGCATTATCTCAATTCCAGCAGGGAGAAGCTGCCATGGTAATCACGGGACCCTGGAATATCACGAATTTCTCAGATGAATCAAAGACACCTGTAGCAAAGGATATTGATGTTGCAAACTTCCCTTACTTCGATGAAAAGCCTGAGTTAAAAAATGAAAATATGCAGACCCTTGGCTGCTATATGATTAATGGCAAATTAGAGGGAAGAGAGAAGGAACTAACGGTAGAATTGATTAAAATGCTGACTAATAAGGACGCAGCTAAGAGATTTGCAGAGGAAGCTGGGGTTCTCATTCCCAGATCGGATATTGAACTGGATGAATCAAAGTGTCCGGAGCTGCTGGTTAAAAATTTAGCGCTTGGCGGAAATTCCTCCGGTGTAGGAGTGGATGTTTTTGACTTTGATCCTCTGCCTTCTATGCAGGACAGAACAAGAAATTCCATTGTCAGCATGTTTATCGATGCTACCGCACAGGACGCAGCAGAAGAAATACAGGCTGAAATTGACAGCAATAATTAATTATCAGAGGAAGCTTTACTGTATATAAGAAAATGCGCCTGAGATGAGGATATGGTACAAAATAGCCCGTGAACAGGCGCATTTTATATCAGGGGTAATCCCTGTTAGGAGAATTTAAAATGATAAAATTAAAAAACAGAAAAACCCTGTTGATCTTAGCCCTATTTCTTATACCGGCGCTGCTGATCTACATTGTATTTCAGATTATACCCCTATTTGGAGCCTTGTATTTTTCGATGATGGACTGGAATGGAATTGCAGGTTCTAAGATCACCTACGTGGGGATTCGCAATTACCTGGATGCCTTTTCGAATCAGGATTTTATGCTTGCACTAAAAAACATGGCAAAGATGGTTCTGTTCAGTGTGATCTTTCATACACCCATCGCTTTACTTCTAGCTGTAGCTTTAAATACTAAATTTAAGGGCTACCGTGTTTTTAAGGTTCTGTATTTTGTCCCCACGGTATTTCCTTTATCTGCGGTAGGTCTGATGTGGTATTTTGTATTCATGCCTACCGGAGCCTTAAATGCGCTGTTAAGCAAAATCGGACTTGAGGCATGGGTGACACCCTGGCTGGTGAACGCAGACACTGCCATGAATTCTATAGTTACAGTTAACATCTGGGCAGGCATCGGATACTATATGGTGATTCTTCTTGCCGGACTAACCACCATACCTGCGGATATTTATGAGGCAGCTTCCATTGACGGAGCAAATTCCCTTAAAAAATTTTTTCATATAACAATTCCCATGCTAAAAACCACCATATCCATGTGTATTATGATGGATATCATCGGATCGGTAAAGGTCTTTGATCTGGTGTTTGCCATGACGGGAGGCGGCCCTAACGGACTGACTAATTTGCCTACTACATTGCTTTATAATGAAGCATTTAAATATAAGCACAACGGTGTGGGAAGTGCAATCGGAGTCATTATCTTCGGAATATGCCTGGTTGGAACCTTACTAAGCAACCGGCTTACGAGGAGCCGGGAGGAGAAGGCGGTGAAGAGCTTTGGATAAAAGAATATCTTTGCAAAAAATTCTGATGTATTTGTTTTTGATCCTAATGGCGCTGATTTTTGCCGCGCCTCTGGCCTTTACGCTTCTATCTTCCTTCAAAACAAAAAGAGAAATTTTCTCAGCTCCTTTTTCCCTACCCGAAATCTGGCAATGGAAAAATTACCTGGAGGCGTGGGAGGGGGCAAATATGAGCCGGTATTTTCTAAACAGTCTGATTCAGGCAGGATTATCGGTTATCATACTTGCCATTATCTCTACCATGGCAGCCTATGTGCTAGCCCGCTTCGCTTTTAAAATAAACGGGTTTATTGTTGTGTTCTTTCTGCTTGGCATGATGATACCCATGCATACGGTAATTGTACCGATTTCTTATATGATCGGAGTACTCAAGCTATCAGATAATATCCTGGCGCTGGTACTGGTTTATGTAGCATTTAATCTGCCCTTTACGATTGTTATACTTACTAATTATATGAAAGGGGTCAATAAATCCTTAGAGGAGGCTTCCCTGATGGATGGAGCAACCTATTTCCAGATATATTGTCACGTCATGCTGCCGCTTACCAAGCCTGCCATCGCTACCGTTTCCATTTTTAATTTCTTAAATGGCTGGAATAATGTTCTGTTCCCGCTTTTATTTATTAAAAACAGGAACCTAAAGCCGATTGCTCTTGGAATATTAAATTTTAACGGAGAAAGAGGGACGGAATACGGTTTATTAATGGCTGCTATCATAATCACGGTAACCGTACCAATGATATTCTATCTGCTCTTCCAGGAAAAGGTGGAGTCCGGTCTGGCAGCCGGTGCCGTTAAAGAATAGCTGAGGATGAAAAATAGCAGCTGTTTATAAGTTTCGCAAGCATCTTTATATATCATTATATCAAAGGAGAAGAATTATATATGGAAGAATTAAAGTATCGTCAGATACATATGGATTTTCACACCAGTGAATTAATTAAAGAAATCGCAGAGGATTTCTGTGCAGAAGAATTTGCTGCTACCTTAAAGGAAGCACATGTGGATTCAGTGACCTGTTTTGCCAGATGTCATCATGGCTGGCTATATTATCCGTCAAAACGAAATCCGGAGCTGATCCACCCGGAGCTGAAAAATCACAATTTACTTCTGGAACAGATTGATGCCTGCCATAAAAACGGCATTCGTGTTCCTGTATATACCACCGTTCGCTGGGATGCCAGAATTATGAGGGAGCATCCGCAGTGGCTGTGCATCGATGAGAATGGCGATTATATCAATCTTCACGGGATACCCGAGCCTCATTTTTATAATTCCATCTGCCTTAACAGCGGCTATAGGGAATTTTTTAAGGAGCATTTACTTGATATCATCGAGGCAGTCGGTACCAATCGGCTGGATGGGATATTTATGGATATCGTGATCCAGGCAGACTGCTGCTGTTCGAACTGTAAAGATAAGATGAAGCAGCTGAGTATTGATCCGGACAACCGCATGGAGCGGGAAAAATATGCGGCGCTTATGCTAAAAGAATTTAAGCAGGAGATCAGCGAATTTATCTGGAACCATGCGCCGGGAATATCCGTCTTTTACAATGATAACCGTATGGACATTACCATTAGTGAGGCGAAAGAGGCCTACAGTCATCTGGAAATCGAATCACTGCCCAGCGGCAGTTGGGGCTACGACCATTTTCCGGCCGTTGTTCGCTACGCAAGGACGCTGGGGAGGGATATGATAGGTATGACCGGTAAGTTCCATACCTCCTGGGGTGATTTCCATTCCCTGAAAAATAAAGCTGCATTGGAGTATGAATGTTTCCAGATGCTTGCCATGGGAACCGGTTGCTCCATCGGAGACCAGCTGCATCCCCGGGGAAAACTTTCAAAGGCGACCTATGAATTGATTCAGGACGTATATGGAAGTGTAAGCCGAAAGGAAAAGTACTGTAAAGGAGCTAAGGCGAGAACAGAGATAGCAGTGTTATCGCCTTCGGAGTACAGGGAGAACGTATTAAAGGATACAGGGCTTCCCGAAGCTCTGATCGGTGCGGTTCATATGCTGACAGAGCTATCCTATCAGTTTGACATCATTGACTCTCGAGCTGATATGGGGCAGTATCCGGTGGTTATTCTGCCGGGGGACATTCCCTTTAACCCGGAGCTTGAGCGACAGCTACTTGACTATGTGCAAGGAGGGGGCAGTGTTATCGGAGCCTGTGACGCCTGCCTGCCCTTGAAGGCAGTGAGCCCTTTGTATGGAATCGAAGCTAAGGGAAGATCAGAATACAGCCGTGAATTTATCATGCCGAATACCTGCATCGGAAAAAGCCTGCCAAAAGAAGAATTTGTCCTGTATGGAAAGGGCAATGACATTGTCGTTATTGATGCTGAAGTGCTTATGAATCGGGTGGCTCCATATTTTGAGCGGGGAGGGGAAAAGTTCTGTAGTCATTTGCATGCACCCTCTTCAGGAATTATAAATGGAGCTGAGGTTGTCAGAAAGGAAAATGTATTATATTGTGCTCACCCCATATTTGAAATATACCGTAAGAATGCTCCCTCCTGGTGCAAGGAGATGCTCCGGGATATGCTGGAGCTATTGCTTCCTGCTAAGCTGCTCAGCCACAGCGGGCCTTCCACTCTTTTGTGTACTCTCAATACACAGGAAGAGTATAACCGTGATATCGTACATCTGCTTCACTATGTAGCGGAAAAAAGGTCGGAAGAAATATTCACTGTGGAGGATGTGATACCCCTTTATCAGATTGGAGTACAGATATTTGCTGGTGAGAAAAATGTGACCGAGGTTAAGCTTTTGCCCGAGGGAGAGGAACTGGAATTCCAGCAGGAGGCAGGATACATAAGCTTTCAGGTAGACAAGATTGAGGGGCATCAGATGATCGGAATACAGTATAGCATATAGAGAGGATGAGAGCCGATGAGCTGGAAGAATAAGAATGTGCTATGTCTGGGAGATAGTATGACTCAGGCTGGAATATGGACGACCAGGCTGGAAGAAGAATTGGGGTGTAATGTGTTCCGGCATTGCAAAGGCGGTTTGGGGTTGATCGAAATCGTGGACGGAGGCATAGGAGCGGAAGGAATATTGCCGCCTTTAACGGCAGAGCTGGTCCGGCAGATGCATTTGATCATATTGTATGCGGGTTATAATAATAGAAAAAATCCGGATGGCAAGCCGGGAGAATGCTATTCTCCTGATGATGAGACAGAACCTACCATCGCCGGGATGACACAATACTGTATCAACCGGATTTATAAAGAATTGTCAAAGGCTAATAATCTCACCTGCAGACTGCTGATTGTGACTCCCCACTGTGCGGGCCGGTATCAATATATAGATGTGGATGGCTATGGAGAATACCCGCCAGGCTCCGGAGAAAGCCTAGAGACGCTTTCTGATACAATGAAGGCTGTAGCACAGAGGAATAGTATTCCGGTGTTGGATCTTTGGCATGACAGCGGTATAAATAAATATACCTGGAGCGTTTACGGCGCCTGCCCCGGAACTGAGGATGACAGCTATTCACCCTATCGACTGGATCAATGGGGAAAGGAAAAATCCCTCGAACGTATAACCTACATTCCTGGCGAAGCTTACTACCAGCTAAGAAATAAGCAGGTGGTATTAGAGCAGTATGATAAGTCGGTGCCATATCCTTATAATAAGGATCAACTTCATTGTAGCGTACAGGGCTATCAGCGGATAGGAGATTTAATTGCCGGCAGGATGAAGTCCCTGATTTAAGAGTTTTCATTTCTGGTTTTCTGTCTTAAAAAATACTCTCTGTTGCCGGACTTCCAATAAAAGCTGGCAACTGTAGAGTTAAAAAAACTCAATTTTCAGAATAGGCTGTATCCAGAGCAATATAATTTAACCTCTTTTTGAGGTTATTTTTTTGTACTTTTTTAATTTTTGAAAATCACATTTCTCATATGACAATGAAAGATCTTTGCAAGTTTAAGGTTAAATTAAAGTTAAATTTAAAGTCCATTTTAAGTTGGATCGTTAAAATGAGTTCATAGACAAAGATGCAACAGGAAACAAGGTCGACACAACCTACCAGGAATAATGGGCAGATAGGAGGACACGATATGGGTAGTTTTCAAGATACCTTTAAAAGATATGAGATGAAGTATCTGTTAGACGAGGAGAAATATCATTTGTTGCGTGAAAGGCTTCAAGAGAAAATGGAGGTGGATCACTTTGGAAAAGTGACCATATGCAATATTTATTTTGATACACCGGAACATCTGCTCATCAGAACTTCTCTGGATAAACCGGTTTATAAGGAAAAACTAAGATTACGCAGTTACGGAACACCGGAGGAGGGCGACAAGGTCTTCATAGAAATTAAAAAGAAATACAAAGGAGTTGTATATAAGAGAAGAGAAAAGATGGAATTGACAGATGCGGAACAATATTTATATGATAACTATCCTAGTAAAAAACAGGCACAGATAACGAAGGAGATCGATTGGTTTATAAAATCATACCGGAGCTTAATTCCCTCCATGTATATCTCCTATGAAAGAGTAGCAATGTATGAAGTTGGTCATCCGGAGGTTAGAGTAACCTTTGATCATAATATTTTGTGGAGAGAGGAAGAACTTTGGCTGGAAAGCGGAGCCTGGGGAAATCCGGTCCTGGGGGAGGGTCAAAGGCTGATGGAAATAAAGATTCCAGGCACCATGCCCTTATGGTTAGCACATATTTTGAATGACTTGGAGATCTTCCCGTCATCATTTTCAAAGTATGGGAAAGGATATCTTCAATCACTAGAAATGCAGAGAGAAACGAGTACAAAAGGAGAGAAATTATATGCTTAATTCTATTTTAACTACTACCTTATCGATGGAAAATTTCCTGATTTGCACGATTGCATCCTTGGCCTTAGGAACAGCACTTGCTTTCGTTCATGGAAGATTTAATCATAGCAGCAAAGGCTTTGTAATGACAATGGCTCTATTACCAGCGGTCGTTCAGATCGTAATTTTATTGGTTAATGGTAACCTGGGAACAGGTGTTGCAGTAATGGGTGCTTTCAGCTTAATTCGGTTTCGCTCAGTTCCTGGTAGTGCAAAGGAAATCAGCAGCTTATTCATGGCAATGGCAGTCGGACTTGCCACAGGAACAGGTTATGTTGGAGTAGCAGTATTATTTGTATTAATCGTAGGAGGCGCAAGTGTTCTCTTTAACGCGACCAGCTTTGGTGAAACGAAAACAAGAGAAAAAGAGTTAAAGATAACAATACCCGAGGGACTGGATTATATGGAGGTATTCAATGACATTTTTGATGAGTATACAAAGAAAACCGAGTTAATCCGGGTAAAGACTTCAAACATGGGAAGTCTTTATAAATTACAGTACCAGATATTATTAAAAGATCCCGCGAAGGAAAAAGCTCTTATCGATGAACTTCGTTGCAGGAACGGTAACCTGGAAATCTCCTGTGGCAGGATTTCAAGTATGGCAGAGGAACTATAACACAGAAAGAAGGTATAATCTATGAAAAGAAAAGTATTAGGAATATTATCGACGCTACTAATCACAGCGATGCTTTTAACAGGCTGCTCAAATACAAGTACCGGTTCTGGATCTGGCACTGAGGGAACATCCTCTTCCGATTCATCCACCTCTATAGAGGATAATTTTTCCTCAACAGGGGTAATAAATACCTCATCAGAGATAGTAGTAGATACGGAATTTTCAGCAAGAGATTTAGAAGTTGGTTATGATGAAAGTACCGCCACAACAATTACATTAAACGGAAACAGTATTAAAGTAACGGGCCAAGGCGCAACAGCAGATGGAAGCATCTTAACAATTAGTGAAGAAGGTACTTATATCATCAGCGGAACTTTGAAAGACGGTCAGATCATAATAGCCGCAAATGCTGATGAAGCAAAGGTACAATTGGTCTTAAATGGTGTAAACATACAGTGTATGGATAATGCCCCTATTTATGTTAAGAAGGCAGATAAAGTGTTCATTACTTTAGCTGAGAACTCCAAGAATACTTTAACTGACGGTACAGAATATGTTCAAACCGATGATAATACGGTAGATGGTGTAATCTTTAGCACCGCTGATCTTACCTTAAATGGAAACGGAAGTCTGGATATTACAGCAAACTATAAGCATGGAATTGTATCTAAGGATGATCTTGTTATAACCAGCGGTACTTATAACATAACGGCAGCAAAGGATACTCTAAATGGTAAGGATAGCGTGAAAATTAAAGATGGAACCCTGACCTTAAGTGCAGCGAAAGGAAATGGCCTCCAATCGAAGAACAGTGATGATTCCACAAAAGGTTATGTATATATTGAAGGTGGAACAATTACAGTTACCGACAGCCAGGAAGGGATTGAGGGAACAGCAATTATCATAGCTGGCGGTACCATCAATATAACTTCACAGGATGATGGATTAAATGCAGCTGCTGGAAGCACATCTACCACAGGTGCGACTTCACAGCCAGATTCAACAATCTTACAACCTGGTACAGCAGCTCCTGAGCCAGACACAGCCACACAGGATTTGGCAGATACTTTAGCTGCAGATTCTATTGATATTACAGCAAACAATTTGACAACAATCACAATCACAGCCCCATCTGATTCCTCAACGGATGCAACCGCCTCTGCAACGATGCCGGATGAGAATGCAATGAGAGGAGAGCCTGGAAAAGAAGGAGGAATGAATGGCAAAATGGGTGGCGGTGAGATGGAAAATAATAATAACTGCTATATTCTGATTACAGGAGGAACAGTCACAATTAATGCAGAAGGTGATGGTATAGATTCGAACGGATCCATTGACATTTCTGGTGGTAACATCTACGTAAGCGGCCCTACAAATGGTGGTAACGGTGCAATGGATTATAATGGAACAGCTAATATTACAGGTGGAACTGCTGTGTTGGCAGGAAGCGTTGGTATGGCTCAAGGGTTTTCTGATACCTCAACACAGTATTCTGTTTTGTATAATCTTTCCTCCACTAGTACAGCGGGAACGGAGATATCATTAAAAGATGCTGACGGAAATATAGTGATTTCTTACACACCGCAAAAGCAGTATCAATCCATCGTAATAAGTTCACCTGACCTTCAAAAGGGTGCAACCTATACGATAACCAGTGGTGAACAAACAACAGAGATTACTCTAAGTTCTGTCTCCACCACCGCAGGAGAAGGAAACACTGGCTTTCCAGGCGGTATGGGAGGAGGAATGGGCGGTAGAAGAAATGGCGGAGGAACAATGCCTAACTAAGCTGGCAATTTAAAAAAATGATTTTAGAAATAGAAGGAATGATCATATAACTATTGTAGCATGCCACAGAATAACTTTCCAGTTATGCCGTGGCATGCTGTGGTTTTGCTTCGTTTTTATTAGTTAAGGAATATAATTATTGGTTTGGGAAACGCTAGAGTTATAGAGTATTTGAAATAGCAATATTAACGAATAGAGGGATTTATATGCATTCAACCTATCAATGTCCAATATGCTTGGGAAGAAAATTAACACTTCGATATGAAGCAGGTTATGTTTATTCTTATGTAATTGACTCAGATGCGCCGGGCTTAAAGAACCATGAGGAATTTTTATCTTTTTTATATGACAAACGAGAACAAAAGGACACTAGAACTTATATTGAGTGTAACTTATGCGGCGCCCAATATCCTTATACTTTTTTGAATGGGGTACTCGAAGAACATCAAAAAGTTGATAAAATTGATTGATTCAAAAGTAACAAATTTTTATTTCTATTTTTTAAATTATATAAAAAGGTTAATTTGAAAAGGATTCTATAAGACTGAGTGAGGAAGATGGACAAATGTCATACTCCTTTACCGTTTTATGGGATCCTTTTTAGCAGTGACTAGCCAGATATGAGAAGAAGGCTTTTTCGCAGGAAAACTTGTTTTTCTACAAAACTTAGTATATAGTAAAATTGTATGGAAAAGTATAACATTAATAAAAAATGTAAGAAAGTAGGCATAGTAACCGTTGGATGGATTATATAAACAACTAATTTCTTATACAAAACAGGATTATTATCCAATGCATATGCCTGGACATAAAAGGAATACACAGCTAATGCAGATGGACAATCCCTATGGGATTGATATCACAGAGATTGAGGGCTTTGATAATCTTCATCAGCCAGAAGAAGTACTAAGGGATCTGTCTGAGAGATTAGCTGCTTTCTATGGAGCTAAGAAATCCTTCCCTCTTGTAAATGGAAGTACATCAGGACTGTTAGCGGGGATATCTGCAGCTACAAAACAGGGAGACACTATATTAATTGCGAGAAATTCTCATAAATCCGTATATCATGCGGCAATGCTTAGAGGACTTAAGCCGATCTATTGCTATCCACAGAAAGTGGACCAGCTACCCATAAACGGTGGAATTCTTCCTGAAAATATTGAGGACCTGTTGATGAAACACCCAGAGATTCGCCTGGTGGTCATCACTTCTCCGACCTATGAAGGAGTTGTTTCTGATATTAAGGCAATAGCGGAAATAGTTCATCGTTATCAGGCGCTACTTTTAGTGGATGAAGCTCATGGAGCACATTTTGGATTTCATAATTCCTTTCCCAAAAGTGCAGTTACACAGGATGCGGATATTATTATTCAAAGTTTGCATAAGACGTTACCGGCAATGACCCAGTCTGCAGTGCTGCACTGTAACCGGGAGGAGTTGTATGGTAAGCTGCAAAAATATCTAGCAGTTTATCAAAGCAGCAGTCCTTCTTATGTGATAATGGCAGGAATCGATCGGTGCCTCAGTTTACTGGAGGAGCAAGGCAAGGAGCTTTTTGAAAAATATACTGCTTTATTGCAAGACTTTTACGCTTCGATGAGAGGGTTAAATTGCTTGCAGATAGCAGATCATTCGATAGTAGGTAAGTATGGAGTATACGATTTTGACCAATCAAAATTAACGATAGCTCTAAAAGGTTCAGGCCTAACGGGCCAGGAGCTTCAGACCATGCTCCGGGAGCAATTCCATATTGAGCTGGAGATGGCAGCACCTGATTATCTACTGGGGATGACCAGCATAGCAGACACCAAAGAAGGTTTGGAGCGTTTTTCAAAGGCTCTTCAAGTGATTGATGGTATGTTGAATTTACCAATAGAAAATAAAGGACAAGTATTATCTGGCTATGAGGCCTGTCACGAATCTGCTCCTGAAATAGTTATGCTACCCACAGAGGCTATGGAGAGCTGTTCGAATGCAGTAAAATTAGGCGACAGTGCCGGTGGAATTTCGGCAGCATTCATTAGTCAGTTTCCACCTGGAGTACCCTTACTTGTGCCAGGAGAAAGAATTAGTAGGGATTTAGTGAATTATATAGATAGAATTAAACAAGAAGGATTCACAATTACAGGTCTTATTGGTGAAGGAATGGATGAGATTGAGGTTGTGACAAAATAGAGTGAAGATTGTATTAGGGAAAGGAAGATCATGGGTAAGATATTTATCGTCATGGGAAAAAGCTCAACAGGGAAAGATACCATATACAAAAAATTGATGGAATGTGAGGAGCTAAATCTAAAAACAGCAGTAATGTATACAACAAGGCCAATTCGAAAGTCGGAAGAAGATGGAGTAGAATATTATTTTGTCAATGAGGATACTTTAATAGAGTTGCAAAGACAGAAGAAGATTATTGAGCATCGTTCTTATCAAACAATCCATGGTATATGGCATTATTTTACCGTCAATGATGGCCAGATTAATCTACAAGAAGCGGATTATTTAATGATAGGAACCATAGAGACCTATGAACAAATTCGTGAATATTTTGGCCAGAACCAGGTAGTTCCGCTTTATATTGAGGTAGAGGACGGAGTCCGTTTAATGCGGGCCTTAAAAAGAGAGCAAAAGCAGGAACATCCGAAATATGCAGAGATGTGCAGGCGGTATTTGGCAGATGAAGAGGACTTCTCGGAGGAAAATCTAAAAAATGCTGGGATAATAAAACGATATAACAATCATGATATCAACACCTGTCTATCGGAGGTAATCACCGCCATCAAAAATTATACTGTAAAGTAGGGGGATTGTATGATATAATGTCAATAGACATTATATCATAGCGCCGAACGCAGAGAGTGCGCATCCCTGGCACGAAGTGCCAATATCATGGATGGTTTTTCCATGATATTAATGTCAATAGACATTATATCATAGCGCCGAACGCAGAGAGTGCGCATCCTTGGCACGAAGTGCCATATATCATGGATGGTTTTTCCATGATATTAATGGTAATAGACATTAGCTATATTTAAGTGGAGGTTAGTTATGGAAATTAAGGTGAACCAATTGCAGCAACTGAATCAGGTTGACAGAAAAGCACCGGTACCAGAGGCTGATGGTTCGTTTAAGTTTACGCTAGTTTCCCATATAGAGGAGCAGGAGCTTCAGGCTAGAATTAATTTTATGCTGGAAGAAATATCAGCTCATGGTAAGAAGATTGCGAAGCATATGGATATCAAGGATATGAAGCATTATCGTGAGCTTATCCGGGAGTTTATGAATGAAATCGTCAACCGTTCCCATAAGTTCTTTCGTGAGAATTTTCTTGATAAACGTGGTAGACATAGAGTATATACAATGATTAAGCTAATTGATAAGAATTTAGATGATTTGGCAGCAGAGCTCATTAAAGAAGAAAAGGATCATCTTGCTATTTTAGGGAAGATAGATGAAATCAGAGGACTGCTTCTAGACATTTTTTCATAAAGTAATTGGATGAAGGGATAGCTGGAATATAGTAAGCATTTATTTGGAGGTTCAAGATGCAGGATTTTGAGCAAATTATTGGTCATGAGAGTATTATACAGCATTTACAAAACGGGGTCGCGGCCCACAAAATTTCTCACGCCTATATTCTTCATGGAGAAGAGGGCATGGGTAAAAAACTGCTGGCGAGTACCTTTGCAAAGACCTTGCAGTGTGAAGAAAAGGGCATCTTATCCTGTAATCGCTGTAAATCCTGTATGCAGGCAGAATCTAGTAACCACCCTGATATTATATGGGTTACCCATGAAAAGGCCAGTATTGGTGTAGAGGATATCAGAGTTCAAGTGAATGCTGATATTCAAGTGAAGCCCTATAGCAGCCAATTTAAGATATATATCATAGATGAAGCAGATAAAATGACCGAACAGGCTCAGAATGCTTTATTAAAGACCATAGAAGAGCCACCGGAATACGCGATTATAATATTACTCATCAGTAATATTAATGTTATATTACCTACCATCCTTTCCAGGTGCGTAGTGTTAAATTTAAAGCCGGTGGATAAGCAGGCAATTAAGGAATATTTAATGATACATCATCAGGTGCCGGATTATATGGCAGAGGTTGCAGCAGCATTTTCCGGCGGTAATGTGGGTAAAGCAATTAAGTATGCCTCATCCGAAGATTTTGAGCGGATGAAAAGTGAGGTGCTTCATATTTTAAAATATATTGATGATATGGAGCTTCACGAGATTATATCTGGTTTAAAAAGTCTCACTGTGAGCAAGAATAATATAGAGGACTATATTGACTTAATGATGCTATGGTATCGGGATGTTTTAATGTATAAGGCTACGATGGATCCAGACTTGCTATTGTACAGAGAAGAACTGACCTTTATTAAAACACAGGCAAATACCAGAAGCTATGAAGGTCTGGAGAGAATTATAAATGCAATGGAAAAGGCAAAAATCAGATTAAAAGCAAATGTTAACTTTGACATTGCAATTGAGCTGATGCTACTTAGTATAAAGGAGAACAGTAATGGTTAATGTAATCGGAGTTAGATTTCGTCGGGCCGGTAAGGTATACTTCTTTGACCCGGCTGGTTACGATATTAAGCAAGGGGACAACGTTATCGTTGAAACTGCCAGAGGTATTGAATATGGCCATGTGGTATTAGGACCAAGAGATGTAGAGGATGATAAGATTATTCAGCCCCTAAAGCCGGTGATCCGTCAAGCTACAGAAGAAGATAATCAAATCGAGAAAAGAAATAAGGAAAAGGAAAAGGAAGCCTTTCAGATTTGTCTTGAAAAAATACGTAAGCATGGCCTTGAGATGAAGCTGATAGATTCTGAATATACCTTCGATAATAATAAGGTATTATTCTACTTTACTGCGGATGGAAGAATTGATTTTAGAGAGCTGGTAAAGGATTTAGCCAGTGTTTTCAAAACACGTATTGAATTACGTCAAATTGGAGTTAGAGACGAGACTAAGATTGTTGGCGGTATTGGTATCTGCGGAAGACCTCTATGCTGTCACACCCATTTATCTGAGTTTGCTCCTGTATCCATTAAGATGGCGAAGGAACAGAATTTATCCCTGAATCCAACCAAGATTTCAGGTGTTTGTGGAAGGCTCATGTGTTGCTTGAAAAACGAAGAAGAGGCCTATGAGGAGCTTAATAGTAAGCTTCCGAATGTGGGAGATTATGTGACCACAAAGGATAACCTTAAGGGTGAAGTACAAAGTGTCAGCGTCTTGAAGCAGTTAGTCAAAGTAATTGTTACCTTGGAAAATGACGAAAAAGAAGTACGTGAATATAAGGTAGACGATTTACGCTTTAATAAGAAGCGCAGAAAAGAACGAATTACTCTCGATGACGAAGAGTTAAGAGTATTAGAACTTTTAGAGAGGAAGGAAGGGAATTCCTCACTCGATGATTAATAATAATTTTACTAATGAGGAGTGTTTAAAGCCCGGAGAGCGGGTGGATGAGCTCCATCGCAATAATTATCAAATTATTCAAAATACAAAAAAATTCTGTTTTGGTATGGACGCAGTACTTCTTTCCGGTTTTACTAAAGTTTTGCCCGGCGAAAAGGTGTTGGATCTGGGAACCGGAACGGGTATCATACCGATTTTATTAGAGGCTAAGACAAAAGGAAAGCATTTTACCGGGCTTGAGATACAAGAGGAAAGTGCTGATATGGCAAGGCGGAGCGTTGCCTTGAACAAGCTGGAAGATAAAATTGATATTGTCATGGGTGATATCAAGGAAGCCTCTGCCTTATTTGGTTCGGCTTCCTTTGATGTTATTACCAGCAATCCACCTTATATGAACCATAATCATGGACTTGTTAACCCGGGTGAAGCGAAAGCAATTGCACGCCATGAGATTCTATGCTCCTTAGAGGATGTAATTAGGGAAGCAGCAAGATGTTTAAAACCGAATGGCAGATTCTATCTGGTACATCGTCCATTTCGACTGGTGGAGATTATAACAGTACTGACGGCTTATAAGCTGGAGCCAAAGCGAATGAAGCTGGTATATCCTTATGTTGATAAAGAACCGAATATGGTTCTACTAGAATGTATCAAAGGTGCAAAATCCAGGGTGACGGTAGAGTCACCATTGATTGTATATAAGGAACCGAATGTATATACGGATGAAATATACGATATCTATGGATATTAGATAGATGGTATAAGAAATTATGTTTAATATATGGATGTTGTATTGTTACAGGTATTGATTTTCCAGATAAGCAAAATGGAAATGTAACTAATACGAATGCCATGGGTAAGAAAAGAAAGGGCTTGGATTATGTCTGGAATGTTATATTTATGTGCTACGCCGATTGGCAATTTAGAAGATATCACACTGCGGGTGCTGCGCATATTAAAGGAAGTAGATTTGATAGCAGCAGAGGATACCAGACATAGTATTAAGCTGTTGAATCATTTTGATATTAAGACTCCAATGACCAGCTACCATGAGTTTAATAAGGTTGAGAAAGCAAAATATCTGGTAGAGCAGCTTCTGACTGGACAGAACATTGCCTTGATTACAGATGCCGGGACACCGGGAATATCGGATCCGGGAGAAGAGCTAGTGAAGCAGGCGTATGCCGCTGGAGTCCAGGTTACCTCCCTGCCGGGTGCATGCGCAGCCATTACAGCTCTTACCTTATCCGGATTATCTACGAGAAGATTTTGCTTTGAAGCGTTTCTTCCTTCGGATAAAAAAGAGAGGATGAAAATCTTAGAGGAGCTGAAGGTAGAAACCAGAACAGTGATGCTTTATGAAGCACCGCATAGACTTGTTAAAACGCTACGTGAGTTACTGGATGTACTAGGAGACCGGACGATAACAATTATAAAGGAATTAACAAAGAAGCATGAAACCGTGTTGCAAACCACGCTTTCGCAGGCGCTTGATACTTTTACCGGGCAGGAACCAAAGGGAGAGTATGTGGTTGTGTTAGAGGGTAAATCCTTCGAAGAGTTGGAAGTTAAAAAGCAGGAGCAATGGGGAGCGCTTGCTTTAGAGGATCACATGAAGCTTTACTTAGAACGTGGGTTGGATAGGAAGGAGGCTATGAGGTCTGTTGCAAAAGATAGGGGAATGAGCAAAAGGGATATTTATCAAATGTTAATTCCTGGGGAACAATAATAGAGGGAACAAATTTGTAATTAGGAGTTCTGTCTTTTGGAGGTGAAATTATGTTAAGTAGATTTCGCGCAAAAGAGGGGAAGATACTTATTTGGGGATTATTTGGAATTTTAGTCATTGTATTGATTGTCGTTCAATATAGTTACTTAAATCATAAGGCATTTAAGGAACAGACGGTAAAGGCGGAAAACCTTTTGTCTGCCGGTGATTATAAAAATGCTGTGCAGGCTTATAAAAGTGCGCTTACAGGTAAAAGTAATGATGAAGCGCTTACCATAGGTCTGGCAAATGCATATGTCGGATTGGATCAATATGATAAGGCTCTGGAGGTTCTGCGTACCTGTTATAAAGAAAAACCCTCCAAACGCTTGTGTGAGGAGATAGAGGCTATCAGCGTAAAGCAGACGGATTATGAATATCAGCAATATATAAGCAGAGCGGAAGTATATCATACGAATAAGGATTATAAAAAAGCGATCGCCGTTTATGAAAAGGCAAAGAAAATTAAAAGCAAAGAGATAACCTCCTATCAGAGAATAACAGCGGTCTACATTGCTATGCAGGAGTATGAGCTAGCTAGAGAAGAGGCCATAGAGGGTCAGGCAATAACAAAGGATGAATCCTTTTCTGTTTTACTAGATTTAATTGATACCGGCATACTAGAAAATGAATATCAAACGCTGATTGAGCAGGCAAGGGAATATACCTGCCATGAAAACTATAAAAAAGCTATTAATCAATATGAAAAAGCGCTTAAGTTAAAGCCCGAAGATATTACAGCCTATAAAGAGATAGCTCAAGTTTATATTACCACACAAGCTTATAAGGATGCGGAACGGATTCTTAAAGAAGCATTGGAAATCGCCAAGGACAAAGAATTGGACAATTTACTTATTCAGGTGAAAGAGCTAGAAGAGGATGAAATACAGGGATTTGTTTGGCAGGAAGCACTTTATTAAAGAAAAAGCCTATTGCAATATGCGATAGGCTTTTATCAATTTTATCATTAGTAAAATATTGGACTGAATTTTATGTAGAATAATCGGTAAAAAAATTATTCGATGATTCCAGCAAGTTTAGCAAGTTCAACAATAGTATCCTTAGAAATTCTTTTTCCGTGGTACTCTAATAAGTTGTCCTTATTACCGTTGAAGATATCAGTTGGTTCATATTTCTGAAGAATGATTCTACCTTCATCAACGAATATTTCCAATGGATCTCTTTCACTTACATCCAATGTTCTTCTTAATTCAATAGGAAGAGTAATTCTTCCAAGCTCATCAAGTCTTCTTACGATACCTGTACTTTTCATAGTAGGCCTCCTTTTTCATATTACATAATGGGGAATAAAATAGAATGCATAATATACAAAATGTAACATCATCACTTAAATTACATTATTTGTATATGGCATTTTATAAGATATCATAGGATTTTTTCAATGTCAACTAAAATAATTGTCAAAACATAGCACAAAATCAGAAAAAAATGTAAAACAGATACATTTAATACCATAAACGGCGTCAAAATCGGAATAATTTAGGTAAAAACGGAAGAGTCATAAAAAATATCACAAATTCCGTAATAAAAGTTTGTTGAAAACGTATACTATTATAGACATATTTATTGAATAAAAATTAAGGAAGATGAGGTTCTTTCATGCTTAATTATTTATGGGGTATCATGATCGTTCTAGGTGTTACAGTCGGGGTTTTACGAGGGGAGATTGGCGCAGTAAGCAATGCAACAATTAATTCTTCAAAAGAAGCAGTATCCTTATGCATTACTATGTTGGGAATCATGGCAATGTGGACGGGTGTGATGCAGGTAGCAAAGAAGTGCGGGCTGGTAGCAGCCTTCACAAAAGCGTTGTATCCGGTAATTCGATTTCTTTATCCTAGTATACCAAAAGGACATATCGTAAACGAGTACATAGCCTCCAATATGATCGCTAACATTCTGGGTCTGGGCTGGGCAGCCACACCTATGGGGTTACTGGCGATGAAGGAATTGAGGGCTTTAAATAAATCCTCTGAGGTGGCAAGTTGTGATATGTGTACACTTCTAATTGTTAATATTTCGTCCCTTCAGCTAATACCAGTAAATATTATCGCATATCGAAGCCAGTATGGATCTGTTAACCCGGCCGAAATACTTGCAGCGGGTCTCATAGCTACGATTTTCTCCAGCTTTGTAGGTGTATCCTTTGCAGTAGTTGCAAGGAAATTAAGCAGGACAAAATAAAAAGAGCGGCTTATGATTAAATTAACTATTCCAGCTGGAAACTAGAGGCTTTATATTGCTTTGGAGTAACGCCCTTCGCTTTACGGAAGGATTTTATAAAATAGCTGATATCATTAAATCCGCAATTGAGAGCTACCTCCGTAATGCTATATTTCATTTCTGCTAATTGTTCGCAGGCAGCTTCAATTCGATAATAGTTAAGATATTCTGTTGGGGTGCACTGAGTCATTTTACGAAAAAAACGACAGAAGTACCTGGGGCTTAGGCAGGCTGCCTGTGCCATATCCTCCAGTGATATGGCCTCCGTATAATGTTCTTCTATATAATTAAGAACGTCCTTGAACCGTTTTATTTGTTGGGAGGAAGCGGTGGGCTCTGTATTAATGATATAAGCGTGTGATTCCAGCATTAAACCGATCAGTTTAAATAGAGCGCCCTGGGTTAGGAATTCATAGCCAGGCTTTCTTTCATTCATTGCACGAAAAAGAGCATCAACGGTTTCCATTAGGACAGGCTCATTAAGATGCTGTAAATGTAGGGTAAGCTCTTGATTAATTATTTTTTGGACCTGCTTATTACAGAGCTTGTTGTTACTTAATAAAAGGCGAAGATCAAATACAAGACATTCATAGATACAATCTTCGGGAACACCACCATGAGGCATGCCCCCCTGAATGAACAGAAGGTTCTCCTTATCGGCATGGATAGGAACACCGTCTACTGTGAGATGAAGACTACCCTCTATAATACGAATAATCTCATATTCCGGATGCCAGTGGTAGGGCATCTGATAACGGGGGTGACTTGATGTCACATGATAAAAGGCGGCAGGAAAATCAAAGGTTCCTTGCTGTTTATCCTCCCGATAATCCAAATATTTCATCCTGCTGATCTCCTTTCTATAAAAAGTGAATATTATCATATTTTATTGTCATTTTAACACAAGTAATTAAGTGAATGCAATTGTATAATATATACATCAGAGTAACATTACGAAATTTCGTATTTTATAGTCGCAAAAAATTGTGGCTTAGACCGTAGTATAACGGTAATAATCGCAGAAGCGTTAATGGTCGCAATGAAGCGGCAGAAGGAGGATATCATGGCTAAAAGCAGATTAATCGGGGACTATCCTGTAATTGGAATTCGTCCAACAATTGACGGAAGAAGAGGCGCAGTAAAGGTGCGTGAATCTCTTGAAGTACAGACCATGGAGATGGCAAAAGCAGCAGCAAAATTATTTGAAGAGAATCTCAAATATTCAAACGGAGAACCAGTAAAGGTTGTTATCGCTGATACTACCATTGGTGGTGTAGCAGAGGCAGCTGCATGTGCAGCAAAGTTCAAAAAAGAAGGTGTAGATATTACCTTAACAGCAACTCCTTGCTGGTGTTATGGCGCTGAAACAATGGACATGGATCCTATGACCATTAAAGGTGTATGGGGCTTCAATGGAACAGAACGTCCAGGTGCTGTTTATCTTGCATCTGTACTTGCTACCCATGCTCAGAAGGGTCTTCCTGCATTTGGTATTTATGGACATGATGTTCAGAATGCAGATGATACTACAATCCCTGAGGACGTTAAGGAAAAATTACTTCGTTTTGGACGTGCAGCAGTAGCAGCAGCTACCATGAGAGGTAAATCATATCTTCAGATCGGTTCTATTTGTATGGGTATCGGCGGTTCCATTATTGATCCAGCTTTCATTGAAGAATATCTTGGAATGAGAGTTGAATCTGTGGATGAGGTTGAGATTATCCGTAGAATGACCGAAGGCATTTATAATGAAGAAGAATTCCAGAAAGCACTTGCTTGGACTAAGAAGTACTGCAAGGAAGGCTTCGATAAGAATGCGGCAGAGTTCCAGAAGAGTGCTGAGGAGAAGGAAAAGGATTGGGAATTCGTTGTTAAGATGATGGTTATTATTAAAGACTTAATGAACGGTAATCCAAATCTTCCGGAAGGCTGTGAAGAAGAAGCAGCAGGACACAACGCAATCTGTGCTGGTTTCCAGGGACAGAGACAGTGGACTGACTTCTATCCAAATGCAGACTTTGCAGAGGCATTAATGAATACATCCTTTGATTGGGAAGGTGTAAGAGAACCTTATATTGTAGCAACAGAAAACGACGTTTTAAACGGCATCAGTATGCTGTTTATGAAGTTATTAACCAATAGAGCACAGATTTTTGCGGATGTTCGTACCTACTGGAGCCCTGAGGCAGTAAAGAAGGCTACAGGCTATGATCTGGAAGGACCTGCAAAGGAATCCGGCGGCTTCATTCATTTAATTAACTCCGGAGCTGCATGCCTTGACGGTAACGGCGAAGCAAAGGATGAGAATGGTAATGGTGTAATTAAGCCTTGGTATGAGGTAACTGAGAAAGATCAGGAAGCAATCCTTGCAGCAACAACCTGGAATGCAGCAGATACCGGCTATTTCAGAGGTGGTGGCTATTCCTCCAGATTCCTTACAAAAGCAGAGATGCCTGTAACTATGATTCGTTTGAACCTGGTGAAGGGACTTGGACCGGTTCTTCAAATTGCAGAAGGCTGGACAGTTGAACTTCCTGATGAGGTTTCTGATAAAATTTGGAAACGTACAGATTATACCTGGCCTTGTACTTGGTTTGCTCCAAGAACCACAGGAGAGGGTGCATTCAAGTCAGCTTATGATGTTATGAATAACTGGGGTGCTAACCATGGAGCAATTTCTTACGGTCATATCGGTGCAGACTTAATTACACTTTGCTCTATCTTACGTATTCCTGTAGCTATGCACAATGTTACTGAGGAGAAAATCTTTAGACCAGCAGCATGGAATGCTTACGGTATGGATAAAGAGGGTCAGGATTATAGAGCATGCCAGACCTATGGACCACTCTTTAAATAATAAAACATTCAAATCAAGTAAAAAGGTGATTTAATTCTGAGGGGAAGTAAGCCATATAGTTATGTCATATGGTTTACTTCCCAATGCAGGTAAAGACCTTTTATTTATGACAAAAATGAATCAGCTTTTGAATTATATTGTGTAACTGAGGTTACATCATATTAAACTAGAGTGTATTTACTTTACAGGTCGCTTGACTTAAAATGGGATGATAAGAGTAGGTTTTAGGAGGGTTACTATGCAAAAATATTATTTAGCAATTGATATAGGAGCTTCCGGTGGACGTCATATCCTTGGAAGCGTTGATAATGGAAAGATATGCCTTGAGGAAGTTTATCGCTTTGAAAATGGTATGGAAAAGGTAGATGGCTCCCTTTGCTGGAATACCCATAAGATTTTTCATGAGATTCTTGAGGGTATGAAGCGTTGCAAGGAAATTGGAAAGATTCCGGTAAGCGTTGGCGTGGATACCTGGGGTGTTGATTTTGTACTGATTGATAAGAATGAAAATATCGTAGGAAATACGGTTGGATATCGAGATAGCAGAACCATGGACATGCCGGCAGAACTGGAGAAAATCGTTTCAGCTAAGGAGATGTACGAAAGAACCGGTATTCAGAGCCAAGTATATAATACAATTTACCAGCTGATGGCACTGCAAAAAGAACATCCAGAACAGTTAGAAGAAGCTGAAACCTTATTATTTACACCGGATTATTATCATTTCCTGCTATCAGGGGAGAAGAGGCAGGAATATACCATAGCATCAACTAGTATGATGTTAGATGTAAACAAAAAGGCTTGGGACTATGAGCTTATAGAAAAACTTGGTTTACCAAAGAAATTATTTACCCAGCTCCAGATGCCGGGTAGTGAGGTTGGTAATTTAAGAGCTGGAATTCGGGAAGCAGTCGGATATGACTGCAAGGTAGTTGCACCGGCTTCTCATGATACTGCGTCAGCTGTGGCAGCAGTTCCAAGCATAGAAAAAGATACTCTATATATCAGTTCAGGAACCTGGTCTTTGATGGGAATTGAGTCAGAGATTCCAAACTGTTCCGAAGCCTGCAGACTTTCGGGCTTCACAAATGAGGGTGGTTATAACTATAGATATCGTATTTTAAAAAATATCATGGGACTATGGATGATTCAGTCTGTACGTAAGGAAATTGGAGCAGACAAGTCCTTTGCTGAAATCTGTGAGAGTGCCTCTAAGGAGAAGATCGCTTCCATCGTTGACTGTAATGATTCCTGCTTCCTATCACCGGAAAGTATGACTCAGGCAGTTAAAGATTATTGTGAAAGAACGAAGCAACAGATTCCAGAAACCTTGGCTGAAATTGCTGCAGTTATTTACAATAGCTTGGCGAAGTGTTATGCGGAAACCTTAACAGAAATCGAAAAATTAACAGGAAAGCATTATCCTTGTATTAACATCATTGGCGGAGGCTCTAATGCAACATACTTAAATGACCTTACAGCAAAGTATACAGGACGTAAGGTAGCAGCCGGCCCCTCTGAGGCAACTGCTATTGGTAATATCATTTGCCAGATGATCGGTAATCAGGAGTTTGCAACTTTAGAAGAAGCAAGAATGAGTATATAAAAAATAGGTATATTAGTTTAAACATCAAATTGCAGCGGTTATATTAGGAATCGATATAGGTTCCTGATATAGCCGCTGCTTTATTCTTTCGTTCCTCTTGTCTATGTATCGTATATAAGATTCATATGTTCTGGGCTGACCTCATAAAATACAATAAAGACATGGTAAGGTTGTTTAAAATGAAATTTTTGATTTATATTTCGGATTATATCATTCCATTTATTTTGTTCTATATTATCGGAATGGGTTTATTATCAAAGCAGAATGTATTTGATGACTTCATTGATGGCGCTAAGGACGGCTTTAAGGTGGTTCTTGATATTTTGCCTACCTTAATTGGACTTATGGTGGCTATCGGTATTCTAAGGGCTTCAGGAGCCTTACAAATCATTGCCAGTGCCTTGCAGCCTATCACTGACTTCTTACACTTTCCATCACAGGCAGTTCCCTTGGTCATTATTAAGATGTTCTCTTCTTCGGCGGCCACTAGTCTACTTTTAGATATTTTTAAGGAATATGGGCCTGATTCATATCTGGGGAGACTAACAAGTATTATTATGAGTAGTACTGAGACTATTTTTTATACTCTGGCGGTTTATTTTATGGCAGCTGGAGTTAAGAAGACACGGTACACACTGTTTGGATGTCTTGTTGCAATGCTGACCGGTGTGATCGCAAGTACAATTATAACAAATCTGGTGTTTTAAAGCGTGCTTTCCCAGTTTGTTAATCGAAATTCAGTGTAAATTAATATTTACTGAGAATTACATAATTGATAAATGAAATGATGAAAATCATCTCCATAAATGATTGAAGCCAATTATTATAAGAGTAAGATAATAAAAAAGAAAACTTATGGTATAATAATCCTATTCTATACATTGTTTCAGTTTAATTACGGAGGTGGTATTATGGCACTCGTCGGTGCATTTATTGTTCCTCACCCACCGCTGATTGTACCAGAGGTCGGCAAAGGACAGGAGCTCAAGATTGAAAAAACAATTCAGAGTTATCATGAAGTCGCGAAGCGTATTGCAGCATTAAAGCCTGAGACTATTATCATATCCTCACCCCATTCCATTATGTACTCGGATTACTTTCATATCTCACCGGGTAAAGAGGCTGCGGGAAATCTCGGGCAGTTTGGTGCTGGTAAAGTATCCTATCATGTGGAGTATGATGAGGACTTTGTAGATGCCTTAGAGCGTAGTGCAGAAAAGGATGGTATTGAGGCTGGAACTTTAGGCGAAAAGAATTCTCAGTTAGACCACGGAACCTTAGTACCTCTATATTTTATTAATCAATATACAAAGGATTATAAATTGGTTCGCATGGGGTTATCTGGCTTGTCGAACACGGATCACTATAAGCTGGGAAAATGTGTGGCTAAAACAGCGGACAAGCTGAATAGAAGAATTGTATTTGTCGCAAGCGGTGATTTATCCCATAAACTTAACGAGACCGGACCTTACGGCTTTGCGAAGGAAGGGCCGGAATTTGATGAGCAGGTTACACAGGCAATGAAGACTGGGGATTTCCTTAAGTTTCTGGAGTTCTCACCTGATTTCTGTGAATCAGCAGCAGAATGCGGGTTGAAATCATTTATGATTATGTCAGGTGCTCTAAGCGGTAAGACAGTGGAATCCGACTTTTTATCCTATGAAGGAACCTTTGGGGTAGGGTATGCCGTGTGTGAATTTAGAATCACGGGTGAAAGTGAACAGAGAAATTTTGATCAGATATTTACAGAAAAGCAAAGAGAGCTTGCCCGAAAGCAACAGGAAACAGAGGATCCTTATGTACACCTGGCAAGGCAGGCTTTAGAATACTATTTAACAACCGGAGATCATATGCAGCTACCACAGGGACTGCCCACAGAAATGCTTAGCCGCAAGGCAGGAGTCTTTGTATCCTTGAAAAAGCATGGGAGTCTGCGTGGCTGTATTGGAACCATCAGTCCTGTAACAGGCAGTGTAGCAGAAGAAATTCTTCGAAATGCCGTAAGTTCTGGCTTAGAGGATCCAAGATTTCCGCCGGTAACAGAGGAAGAGCTGGAGGAACTGATTTATAGTGTGGATGTTCTTGGAGAACCGGAGCAAATTGCATCTATGGCAGAACTTGACGTAGTTCGCTATGGAGTCATTGTATACGCAGGTAGAAAGCGGGGGCTACTGCTTCCCAATCTGGAAAATGTAAATACAGTGGAAGAACAGGTTGCTATCGCCAGGAAAAAGGCAGGGATTTATGATAATGAAGCCTTTCAACTGGAACGGTTTGAGGTGGTGAGACATAAATGAGAACTCAGTGTGAAATCTGTCCCCATCATTGTAAAATAGAAGAAGGGCATATCGGCTTATGCAAAGCAAGAACAAATAAAGCAGGGGAAATAGTTAGTGAAAACTATGGAAAGCTCACAGGGCTTGCACTAGATCCTATTGAGAAAAAGCCGCTGAGCCGCTTTTATCCTGGCAGCGAAATCTTATCAATAGGCAGTTATGGTTGTAACTTAAAATGTTCCTTTTGCCAGAATAGTGATATTTCTATGGTGGGAAGTAAAGAGATAGAAGTACAAGAAACCACTGCCGAAGAAATGGTTAAAAAAGCAGTATTACTGCAAAACAGAGGTAATATTGGTATTGCATACACCTATAATGAACCTTTAATTGGTTATGAGTTTGTCCGGGATTGCGCTACCCTTGTAAAACAAGAGGGTCTAAAGAATGTAGTAGTGACAAATGGTTTTATCTGTGAGGAACCATTAAAACAACTACTTCCATTCATTGATGCCTTTAATATTGATTTGAAGGGTTTTACAGAAGCATATTATCATAAGCTTGGCGGAGATTTGGATACGGTAAAACGATCCATTGAGATTGCCTCTGAAAAAAGTCATGTTGAGGTAACTACACTAATTGTACCCGGGGAAAATGACAGCGATGAGGAGATGGAGGAACTGTCAGGATGGCTGGCAAGCGTTAATCCTGATGCTCCGCTCCATATATCTCGCTTCTTTCCTCGTTACCAAATGCAAGACTGCGGTGCGACTCCTGTTGAAAAGGTATATCATCTTGCTGAGATTGCAAGAAAAAAGCTTAGATATGTTTATGAGGGAAATTGTTAGTAGACAAACAAAACATTAGAACAGAAATAAAAGTAGCTTCAATTAGCAGACTTACTAAAATTGCCGCAGTAGTTAAATACCACCCCTCACCATGGGCCAGTACATGGCTTGCTGATACCTGCTTTTGCTTTACTAGGAATGTTTGCTTGTTTTATTCTTATAATATTTAACCGTAGAACTAAGAGATCACTTTTATAGTACTAATTTATCAAAAGAAAACTATGGCTTACCATAACAAACTATCTTAGGAGTACGCTGCATATACTGTTGATTCAAAAATCACAGATGATTTTAAATCACAAAGTCTACAAGCGAAATTCTTAGCTGTAAGTTAGGTAAGCCATATTTATTTATGTTTAAGCAAGGGAACTAGCTTTATAACAGCGCTTATTCCTCAGAATTACTTTTAGAATAAAGAAAAGCTGCAATTGCAAATAGAATAATAAAATTAGCAACTAATACAATTATACCAAAAGCGGAAAGGTCCTTACCTGCCAATAGATAGCTAACCTGCTGGCTGAAGGTGAATTTAGATACAGACTCAATACCTGAATTAAAGTTAGCCAGCATAGGAAGGAAGGCAAATACCATCGCAAAAGGAACTGCAATCCCATTTGCTGCAGAAGCATTTTTTGAAAATAGTGCAAGACAGGCTCCTAAAATAATGGAGATAAGGCTTCCGATTCCAATGGAGAGAAGGAAAAGCAGGGACTGTTTTGTTGTATATTCTGTTAATAGTAAGAAGAAGCAGCTTGTTATTAAATTTGAAATTAATACAAAACCACCGATACTTAGGAGGTATTCTTTTAATGTAACATTAGACATAAAAAGTACTCGAAGAGTATTTTGTTCCTTTTCTTCTGCGATGATGCTGTTGGTCGAAACAATCGGAGTAAACACGCAATGCATTGTTGCAAAGATGGATACAAAGAAGGTTCCCATACCAGCCTGCTCCTTCATAGCCTGGGTCATAACCAAGGCAATAATAGGGTATACGAGAAATAGTACAAGGACAGGCAGGTTTTTTAGGGAGTCCTTAAGTTGTTTTTGAAAAAGGGCAATAATATTTTGGGCATGCATCAGATATCCAACTCCCTTCCGGTTAATGTCATGAATACGGATTCCAGATTAGGCTCAGAGGAATGAATTGCAGCTACCTTGTCTTTGGCAAAATAGTCAGCTATCTGATCTGCATTCTCTGGGTTATTAATCATGGTTATAGTTTGGCCATCTCTACTTAAGATGGAAATAATATTATCTTTGTTGTATTTTCTGCAAATTTCATCAGGTATGCCAAATTCAACAATGGAGCCTTCGTTTAATAAGGCAATGTGGTCACAGAGCTTATGTGCCTCCGCCATATTATGAGTTGTCAGGAATATGGTAGTACCTTCTGCCTTAAGTTCCAGCAAGAGCTTGTGGATTTCATTTGCCGTTGCCGGATCCAATCCGCTGGTAGGTTCATCTAAGAATAATATCTTAGGATGATGGAGCAGGGCTCTTGCTAATACCAGTCTTTGCTTCATGCCCTTCGATAACCTTCCTGCCGGGGTTTTTAAATCGGTTAAGCCGACACGCTTTAAAATATGAATCACCTGTTCCTTTTTTATGTGATTAAATTTTGCGAAAAGAATCATGTTATCATAGCAGGTTAAGCGTTCATAAATACCACTGTTATCCATGACCATACCAATTTCGCAGTAGATATTTCGGTCTAAGCGATTGCAGCTTTTGTTCATTATTTCCGCTGTACCGTGATAAGACAACTGACCGGTTAATAATTTAATTATAGTTGTTTTGCCAGCACCGGATGGGCCAAGCAAACCAAATATTTCTCCGGCTGATACGGTTAAGGAGAGTTTTTTTAATACTTCCTTAGAACCGAAGCTTTTGGAGATTTCTTTCATGTAGATACTATTCATCCTCGTCTCCCTTTCTTTGCTCTTTATAAAAATTTAGTAGCTCATCATAACGTTTGCTTTCCAGCTTTGTCTTTAGAATCATAACGAAGGTGCATATAAGGAAGCTTCCTCCAAAACAGATGAAAAAGCTTACCCATGCCAACATGTTGTCGTAGTGAAACCATCCAAATAGAAGTATAAAAACGATATGGATAAAAAGAATACTTAACAACATAAAAATGGTTCTCCATAAAGCCATCATATTCTTTAAGATATTCTCGTTAAAGAAGAAATCTTTTAGCAGGACGCTAACACAAGCACTTAATAGAAACTGTAGCATCGTAGTTGAAGCTAATCCCTTGGAACCGAATTGAAACATGGTGGACATATTTTTTGCCTCTTCACCAAATAATGCAGCGATAATCATCATCATCAAGATGTCTGCTGCAAATAAGATAAAGGTCCAAGATATAAATTGAAAAAAAGAATTTTGTTTGTGTTCCATTACTTTACCCCCAATTTTTTCTTAATGACAGGTGAATATTGCCTAGATACAAACAACTTTTCATGATTGCTCATGGTAACCAAGAGTTTACCGTCAATATCGGCTTTAATCGAGATAATTTGATTAAAATTAATAATACAGGATTTGTTCGATCTAATAAAATCCAGGGAAGCTAGTTGCTCCTCTAGTTCATATAATTTTAGATCAGTTTCATAAACATCCTTTTTCGTATAAAAGAAGGTTTTTTTATCCACCGTATCGATATAGAGTACCATGGATGCATCCAGTATGTAGGTCTGATCATCTTTTCTTCCGGTAAGTTTTAGATCCATCACTCGTAGGATGGAAATGATTTTTTCCACGTCTGTACTGATTTTGTTGCAGTTGATGGTTATTTCTGTTTCCTTCAATCTGGGATTTTCATTAATATGTATCCTCAAAACGGTGTTCCTCCATTTCAAATAAACTATACTAATTTTACCATTTATTTTCAATCTTTCCAGTCTATGTTGCGTATTTTAACTACTTAGTTACAGATAAATAAGACTATCTTTAATTATTTAGGTAAAGTACATACTTAGGTATGTGTTTTAATTGTTATAGGAATACAAATACATAAAAATTGAAAACCTTTTTATACTATCAATATCGCAAAGAACCTGTCACTGAAATGAAGATGGAGGTAATTATGAGTAAAGAAAAGCAAGAAAAGATGAATCAGAAGAAAGAAAAAGAAAAATTCAATAGCATTACAAATTCTGTAAAGCCGGAAAATCAAAACCAAACCCATAATGCAAGGAAGGAAGGCGTTGGCAGACAAAACTTTAAATATCGGGATCAGTAATGTTAGTTTTATGGCATTAAAAATGATAAGAAAGTTTCGGGTATGATAATGAGGCACCGGTATCCATCTAACTTAGGACACCGATGCCCTCTTTTTGCGGGAGAGTTTAGAATATACCGGTGAATATCTAATGTTGAAATGAGGAACTGGCTGATGTATAATAGCGACAGATGTTATAAAGTTACTGCAAAAGAAAGAATTTAGAGGTTATATTATGATATTTGAGACACATGCTCATTATGAAGATGAGGCATTTGATATAGATCGTGAAGAGCTGTTTGAAAGTTTTTTAAAAAGCGGAATTAATCACGTAGTAAATGTTGGTTCTGAAGTTGGAACGATTGATAAAATATTAGCCCTGGCTGAAAAATACCCCTTTGCTTATGCCGGCGTTGGGATTCATCCTAGCAGTACTTCGGAGTTAAATGAAGAGACCTTCACCTGGCTAAGGGAGAAAGCGAAGCATCCAAAGAATCTGGCGATTGGTGAAATTGGTCTGGACTACTATTGGGATACTCCGGACAGGGCAATACAGAAGCAGTGGTTTGAGCGACAGATAGAATTGGCAAGAGAATTAAACCTGCCAATGATTATTCATAGCAGGGATGCGGCAAATGATACCTACTCCATCTTAAAAGCAGCAAAGGCAGAGGAAATTGGTGCAATCATTCATTGCTTTTCATACGGAGTGGAACAGGCGAGACAGTATCTGGATATGGACTGCTATCTAGGAATAGGTGGTGTGGTTACTTTTACCAATGGTAAAAAGCTAAAAGAAGTAGTAGAATATGCGCCTCTTAATAAACTGGTTTTAGAAACGGACAGCCCATACCTTTCACCGGTACCTAACCGTGGAAAACGAAATAATTCACTTAATTTAGTTTTTGTTGCTCAGGAGATTGCTCGAATTAAGAACATTGAATATGAGACTGTGCTGAAGGTCACTGAGGAAAATGCAGAAAAATTTTACCGCCTAATCTAGTAATGAAGTGGGCCAATGGGAAAGTAAAAATTAGCATATTCGATAATATGATTAATAAAGAACTGACGATCATGATTGAGTCGATTAAAAGTAATTGAATTTAGAACGAGCGTGAAAGTAAATAAATAATTGAATAGCAAATGAAATAAGTTAAGGTTAGAATGTATTCAAAAGTTAAAGTTAAGTCAAAATTAGAATAGATATGTGAGGATTAGCATGGCGACACTGGGAAACCCCAAGAACACGATTGAAATATTGAATAAATACAAATTTGTATTCCAGAAGAAATTCGGACAGAACTTTCTGATTGATACTCATGTGCTGGATAAGATTATAAATGCCGCAGGTATTACGAAGGAGGATTTTGTTTTGGAAATCGGTCCCGGTATCGGAACCCTGACCCAGTATCTTTGTGAAAATGCCAGAGAGGTTACTGCAGTTGAAATAGACCGGATGCTAATTCCTATTTTAGAGGATACTCTAGCGGAATATGATAATGTAACGGTAATAAATAGTGATATTTTAAAACTGGATCTGAATGCTTTGGTAGAAGAAAAAAATAATGGCAGACCTATTAAGGTGGTAGCTAATCTGCCTTATTATATTACAACGCCAATTATTATGGATTTGTTTGAACGACACTTGCCCTTAAAAAATATCACCGTTATGGTTCAAAAAGAGGTGGCAGATCGTATGCAGGCAGCTCCTGGAGGGAAAGATTACGGAGCCTTGTCTTTGGCAGTTCAATATTATGCAAAGCCGTATATTGCAGCCAATGTTCCTCCGAATTGTTTTATGCCGAGACCGAATGTAGGCTCCGCTGTTATAAGCTTAACCTTGCATGAGAATCCTCCGGTAAAAGTAAAGGATGAAAAACTACTGTTTCGTATGATTCGGGCCTCCTTTAATCAAAGGCGAAAGACCCTTGTGAATGGACTGAACAATTCACCAGAGTTATCCTTCTCAAAGGAAGAAATTGCGAAAGCCCTGGAACGTCTGGAAATCTCAGAGAATATTAGAGGTGAAGCATTAACTCTGCAGCAATTTGCGGCTTTAGCAGACGAGTTAACTGCAGGCAAGGTGGGATAATCTCCACAGGGACTAGAATTTTTGTGGATTTCTTTCCGAAAAATTAAGCGATGCGTGGATAAACAGCTATAATACATTAAAATATAACTAAAATAAAATTCATAAAAAGGGTCTTCTGGAAATGCAATTGACAATGCAGCCGGAAGACTTTTTTATTTGAATGTATGAAACGTCTAAGTGTATTTCTATAGTACATTATATAGTTTGATAAGAAGGGAGAGGCTGCAGGGAATGTCCTTTCATCAAAGAATTTTTTTGTTCAGATTTATAAAGGGAGATAGAGAAGCTTACGCAGCCATAGAATTATAACAGAGGAATATTGCCGCATATAAGAGAATATATTTAATAGAATTACGAAACGATCCGATTTGGAAAAGGAAAGCGAGGGAGTGGATATGGCCGATTATAAAAGAATGATTTCTTATATGTACCAATATGAGAATGGCGTGAAGAGGAGAAATGTGGGATATGCCAGGATCGAGGGAAAGAATGGACAATTAAAAATTACCTTACATATGCAATTGCTTGGTCAGCTAGACAGCATATTCCCCACCTATTTAATCCAAAAGGACAAACATAACATGGAGTTAATCTATCTAGGAGATTCGGTGTTAAAAGGTCAAATGCTAGATAGTAAACTCACTGCAGATGAAAATAATATAATGAATTCAGGCTACAGCCTTACGGATATGGGAGGACTTCTTCTCTTCTTAAACGAAAATGTTTTTTATGCAACGGAATGGGATGATAATCCGATTGTTGCGAAAGAGGTGATGGCGGCACTAAAACCCAAGAATCAGTCAGGGAGTCTCACAGAACACAAGAATGATAAAAGAACAGAGAGAACCATTGCACCTGCAACAAAAGCAGAAGCAAAGGAAGTTTTCGAAGAGAAGCCTAAAACTGTTCAGAATAAGATTGAAACCCAGGAGAATAACCTTGAGATAGAAGATTCCATCAGTGGATTAACTATAGAAGAGCAGCTGGCGATTCCAAAGTATCAATTACCGAGGGGCTGGAAGACTATAGAGCGGCTGCATAGACCGCCCCTGAAACCCGATGAAAGAGGAGTATCTCCTTCTGAGCTCTTTCATATACCGGAGATGACTCCGACTCAGGATATATCTGAATTGTTTTTTCAGCCTCATAATGCTGGAATCAGTCATGTTCGAGATGAGAAGAAAGAGGAGATGGAAGAAAAGGAACAATCAGATTTTGAACCAATCAATGATGCGGTAAATAGGGAGACGTCAGATCAAGATTTTGCAGATCGAGTACCAGCAGATGAGACTCAGTTCTCAGGTCAGATGCCGGAACAAGTAGAATGGGAGTCTGTCAGGAATGGGAGTTCAGCAGCAGAGCAGCAGGAAAACGGGACAGCAAAATATTTCTTCGAACATTTTACGCGCATATATCCTTTTGAGGATAATGAAATTATTTACTGCGTAAAAATAGAGCCAAAGGATATTGGTATGCTTCCGAAAGAAACCTGGAGTTTAAGCAATAATAGCTTTTTAATGCATGGCTTCTATTGTTATCATCACTTAATCTTTGCAAAAAGAAAAGATCGGTTCGGTAGCCAGTATATTATAGGTATCCCAGGAATTTATCATAATAGAGAACTCTTTATGGCAAAAATGTTCGGTTTTGAAAATTTTAAATCCATTCGAAGAAGAGAGCTTCAGCAGGGCGATTTTGGATACTGGTATCTTCCAATTGATTTTAATAATCAGACGGATTAATTAGAACGTATCTCATGTGATCCCTCCAGGCTCCATGGATACGTGCATAGGATATGGCTAAACCCTCCTGCTTAAACTTTAGCTTTTCAATTACATGCCGGGAGGCTTCATTATCCGGCATGATATATGCTTCTATTCGATGAAAATGCAGCTCCTGAAATATTACCTCAAGACTTTTTTCGATGCTTTCTGTAGCATAGCCTTGGAACTGATACCTATGACTGATTTTATAACCAAGAGTACAGCTTTGATAGGGCTCACGAAGAAAGTTTTGAAAACAAACACAGCCTACGATTTCCTCAGGGTTGCTTTTTAAAAATGCCCAAAGTCTAAGGAGCTTTCCTTCTGCCATATGATTATATTCAGCAGTAAGGGAAGCTTTTTGATAGGATAGGGTATAGAAATTTCCGCTACGTACCGGCTCCCAAGGCTCAAAGGTATTCCTGTTTTCTTCGTAGAAGGACAAGACTAAGGGAGCAAATTCTTTGTTTAAAGGCTTTAAAATAAGACGATCTGTTTCATAGTATTTAAAAATGACAGTCACCTCGTTTCTTTAGGTGTATGGGCTATTATGAAAATACAAGTATTTGTGAGTATTTTCATGCATTTGATAAAAAAACTTAGCACCAAGTTATATCTGGTGAAATACACTTAGGAGTCTTCATCAGTGATTGAGACAAGCTTTATGAGAGATCGGCATATACGATTAATCTACTCCACGAAGAGCTACCTGGTTCACATAAGGCTTGAGTATGGCCTGGAAAGCTTCTAAGGTTTCTTTTGAGTGTGAATTTAATACGGGTCCAATCGTATCTTCAGATGCTTGATAGGACTGCAGATAATAAGCCTTTGCACCTTCAATCCATTTGCCGATGGAAAGCATGTCCTCCTGCATATGAAATTCCTTCACGATAGTAGTTCGAAACTCGTAATCTAGTGAAGCAGATAATAGAATATCTATGCTTTGTTGTAGTTTATCCAAATTAATATTAGGAAAACCAGAGGTGAGTGCGTACTTTTCCTTAGAATTCTTAATATCCATAGCGACATAGTCAATCAGACCCTCTTGTATATAAGCTTTCAATAAATCAGGGTTGGTGCCGTTAGTATCTAGTTTAACCTTAAAGCCGTAAGACTTAATTTGATGGATCAGGTTAGTAAGCCCGGAATTCAGGGTAGGTTCGCCGCCGGTGATACACACACCTTCCAGAATGCTCCTACGCTTAGAAAGAGTATTTATTACATCCACCATAGGAATCGTTGACTGAGAAGCAACTCTGGTTACCAGTGAAGCATTATGACAGAAGGGACATCGCATATTGCATCCCCCCAGAAATATTGTAGCAGCCATATGACCAGGATAATCCAGCAGAGTTAATTTATTAAAGCCATGGATATTCATATTGTCACCTCGATTTGCTTATGCTAAAATAACTATACCAAAATACGATGGAGTCGTAAAGGAATACTAAAAATTATGATAAATGAAAAATATATGCGGGAAGCACTTAAGGAAGCCAGAAAGGCAAGCCGTATTGGAGAGGTTCCCATCGGTTGTGTGATCGTATATCAGGATAAAATAATAGGCAGGGGTTATAATAAGAGAAACACGAATAAAACCACCTTGGCACATGCAGAGTTAATAGCAATACAAAAGGCCAGTAAGACAATGGGAGACTGGCGCCTTGAGGACTGCACGATGTACGTAACTCTGGAACCGTGTCAGATGTGTTCCGGGGCAATTGTACAAGCCCGAATGAAAAAGGTTGTTGTGGGAACGATGAATCCCAAAGCAGGTTGCGCTGGTTCCATTCTTAACATTCTGCAAATGAAGGAGTTTAATCATCAGGTGGAACTGGAAATCGGTATACTGGAAGAGGAGTGTACCCAGGTACTACAAACTTTTTTTAAAGAATTGAGAATTCGTAATAAAATGGCAAAGTCTGAGGGTTGACATTCGCTTTCAAAAATTATATACTTGGCATACAGCTTTTTTGAAAGTAAATATTAGTTAAGAACCATGGATGTTTCACATCTTACATCAAATAAGCCATGAATAAGTCATAAGATTTCCGTGCAGCCGGGGAGATAGCGGTGCCCTGTACCTGCAATCCGCTACAGCAGGGGTGATGTTCTGCCTAGGATGACTTACTGTAGGGCTGCCCTTTATAAGTGATGTTGACGTTTGGGTCTTACGCAACAGGAATTTGTGAACCGTGTCAGGTCAGGAATGAAGCAGCACTAAGCAAAAGCTCTTGTGTGCCGTAAGGTCGCCTGGACCGAGTTAACTGTAAAGGTAACGCTTATGGTAAGCACTCGAAGCAGAGCGCACGGAATTTAAAAATAAAATAATACCTTTTAAATAAAAATAGTTAAGAAACAACTTACATGCTCATTAGAAAGTTGCTTCTTAACTATTTTTGTTTCGGTGAGACCAGTAACATTAGTAAGAATTTTGTCCTAGTTAGGGGAATTGTGCCACTTTTTGCTTTTTGAAACGCTATATTTAGTATATAATAAAGGAAACATGAAAGCAGAGATTCCCTGCACCTGTCGGAAGTCATAACGGACTTTTGATATTTAAGGGTTGTTAATAAATTGATTGGGCGGTGTGTAATGGACATAAAATTAAATCCGAATGCAGTAAACCAATTTTTAAAAGGTACCGTAATTTTTAAAGAAGAGGAACCTGTTTATTATATTGCTATGGTAATTAAAGGCAGGGTTTTAATTTCGAATCAAGGATCTCGTATGGTGGTGGGCTCAGGAGCTTTTTTGGGTATCAACGATCTCTATACAGGAAGATTTCAAAGTACCTATACAGCGGTAGATGATCTGATGCTCTATGCTTTCCCAATGGAACGCAGGGAGGCAATGGAAACGGTATTAGCTGTGAATAAAGACTACCATGGCTTCATGGTAGCATCTTTTTATAAAATGATAAATGAGCTGGAGCAGATTTATCAAGGAATACTTAGAAATGGAGCGGAGCTCTATCAGTTTTTAGATAGTACTTATCAAAAATATCAAGAACAGTCGAATCGCTTGGGTATCAAAGCAAAAGAATCAGAAAGACTGAGTGCCCTAGTGCCTCTAGAAAGTGACCTAGAGCTAATCAGAGACCGAATAAATTATTATGTTGAATGCAATAAGCTACCGCTCGATGCAGTAAAGCTATTCTATTCTTATGGTAATACAGTGACTCTATACCAGGTTGAGGATCAAGTCAGTATAGTAAACCAGCAGCTAGAGCACCTGAAGAAATTGTCACAAGAGTACTTAACCATGGCACAGTGTTTGGTAGAAGATAAGAATAACAGCCTGTTCCAGCAATTTGCAGAGCTAGCTATTGAAGGCAGCAGCTACGTGGGCAGTAGCGATGATTTACTTGATATTATGGACAGTATAATTGAGGAAGTAAATAAAGCGGAGCGATTTACGGAGCGAATGCTTGGCAAAGTACTTATAGTAAACCGCAAGAAGATGGAAGAAATATATCATCTGCTTTTAACAGGAGATAAGAGCCAGGATATTAGCGCAGAAACCCTGTTAAAACACTCTATAGATGATACCAATAATGCGTTGAAGGAAATGGAAGATACCTTCCAGAGTATCCTTAATTACGCAGAAATTGCTGGGGAGCAAGCACAAGAAATGAAGAAAGCCATGCTTGATTTCGTTCATTTAAAGGATAAGACCTCCAGTGAGGATTCTGCGCGTCACATAAGAAGACGGTTAGCGGATAACCATTATCAAATATATAATAAGGTTTTTATTCGGGCTAACAAGGAAAAGAAAGTGCCGCGGTTAATTGACATGTTCTTAAAGTATGGCTATGCGGACGAACGACTGCTTACGAAGGAGCAGCTTTTAGCTCTCTACTTCCTGCCGGAAGAAGAAAAGCAGCAGGGGCCATGTAGGGTCTATGATATTAAGGAATGGCTAACAGCTATATACGAAGGTAAAAAAGAACCCTCTAAGAATGAATTTGATCTGGAATATACAGAGATGGTCAATGGTTTAAAGAAACAAGGTAAGCTTTCAGAAAAAGAAGCGCGGCAATGGCTGGAGGATCCTATTAAAAAGGTTGAATATGAGATTCAAAATATGTTCCGATATAATAACCGAACGACAAGTGGACAGATAACTACTTTTGTGCCGGTTTTACATAAGGACAGTTGGATGAATACCATTGAGCGATCCTTGCTAACAGGTGCTGCAGTCAATGAAGCAATTGATGATATTCTGCAGATTGATTACTCTGTTTTTGACCGTGAAGTTATTTATACCAATAAAGAAAAGAATATTCAAAAAGAGTATGTTATAAAGAGAGTGTTTCCCGATATTATTCTGTTACCGAATGTGGGTAGCAATGGGATCATGTGGCAGGAGATTACCGGAAAACGTCGCGATTCTGCTGGTCGATTCTTGCTTCCTATCTTTTCGGAAGCAAAACTGAGCACTCTATTGGTTCGCATTTGCGGCAGATACCGTTGGGAGCTTTGCCGTACCGTAGAAGGAGCTCTTTGGAATGATATTACTAGCAAGTCCCTTACTGCAGAATATTCTGATTTTTTGCAGTTTTATAAAAAGAATAAGGAACTTACAGAAGAACGTAAAGAAAAGATTAAAGCGCAGATTCAACGAGGCCGAAGTAATAGCC
Organism: Bacillota bacterium; assembly: GCA_023386815.1. Taxonomy (GTDB): domain Bacteria; phylum Bacillota; class Clostridia; order Lachnospirales; family Lachnospiraceae; genus Mobilitalea. The sequence goes on along the minus strand of JAEWIZ010000004.1, from coordinate 51,459 downwards.
GAGAGATTTTTACTATGGATTATGAACAGTGGATCACCTTTGAGTCTAAGGGTGCAATGAAACTACATAAGCCTGTACGGGATATTCTGGCCACCTATTGCCCTTTTTCAAAGGAAGTTCGAGAAAAGCTGCAGCGTCAGCCGATTTTTGAAGAGGCAATGCAAAGATATTATCGAGAAAAACAGAAGAAGGTTCGTGAGCTGGAAGGAAGATATCGTTTACTTCAAAAGGATAATATTGAATTGACACAAGAGCTGGTGGACACACTGAGCTATTATAAAGATATGTAATTTTTCTGAAGGTTGCTTACCTGTAAGCAGGGCTTGGCGGTACTGGTTGAATGTATCACTAAGCTCTGCTTTTTCGATTCATTACGACAAACTCTATTGTGGATAAATGGTATTGTATGGCGATCTATGTTTTGTGCTTGTCTAAATAGATCACTAATGGTAGTATTTATATAGAATAGCTTTGGGTTTTAGGAGGTTGTGTCATGGGAAGCTACGAGAATATTAGCAGATTAGAAGAAATGAAACGAAAAGTGACCGAAGGCGACCTGTTATCCGCCTTAAAAATACTTGATACGATGGATTATAGAAAAATAAAACATATAGCAGATCTTCATCTAATTGCTGAGGTATTAACCGAAAATGGCAAATATGAGGAAGCAGCAGAATTATATTTAAAAATATATGAAAAGGCAAAGTCGAGAAAAGCTTTATTTCAATTAACGGAAATATCAATAAAATTAAATAATACAGAGGATGCACAGTATTTCCTGGAGGAATATCAGAAGCTTGCGCCAAAGGATTATTATAATTATGTTTTTCGTTATAAGTATGACAAGCTAAAGGGTGAATCCTATGATCATTTAATTGGGATATTGGAAGAATTAAAACGGGTGGAGTATACCGAAAAATGGGCTTACGAACTGGCAAAGTTATATTATAAAGCCGGTTTGGAACAAAAATGTATTGATGAATGTAATGATATTATATTATGGTTTGGAGATGGGATTTTTGTTGAGAAAGCAAAAATTCTCAGATCATATTATTTAACTGATACGGACAAAGATGGAATCATGAAGGAAATTAAACGTCGAGCAGGAATATTAAGTGACTCTGAAGCAGCGGATAAACAACCGGTTGGTGATGAGGCTCAGCAGGAGACAGAGCAGCTTTCTTCCAAGGCTATGACTGATTCAGACATAAAAAAGGATCAAATCGATAGTGGCATTGTGGAACATCAGGGTTTTGAAGTAGGGTTAAGTATGGAAATTCAGGGTATGCTTAAGGAGGAACCAAACACAGTTACACAAGCTGACCTTCGTGAAATTGCAGAGGAAGAGGTAGAGCAGGCAATTTACTCTATGCTGGAGGAAGAAGACCTGGAGTTGGAAAATAAGAAGTTAAATCAAATAGCCGAGGATCTGCAGATTAATCCGGAGGAAATATTCAAAGATTACCTGCAAATACCATCTGTTAAAAAACAGCTGGTAAACACTATAGATGCAATTATTTATGGGCAAACAAGAATGCTGATTATCACCGGGACACAGGACTCAGGTAAGCTAACTCTAGCGAAAGAAATAGCATTATTTTTATACAAAGCCGGTAAATTAAGATCATCTAAGATGGCTAAAATTACAGCGGAAAAATTAAATGCTTTGGAAGTCCTATCAAAAAAAGAAAGACTTAGAGATTGCTGTTTACTCATTGAACATGCCGGAGGTTTGAAACGGAAGACAATAGAAGGTTTATTAGATCTGACCTCCATATTGCAAGAGGATATTGCTGTGATATTTGAAGAAGAGGAGCAAAATTTGAATCAGCTTTTTAAGGAATATCCTAAGCTAATGGATTTAGTACAAGAACGAATTCATTTATCATAATAATTAAAAAGCAGTTTGAGATGTATTAGCAAATCAAACTGCTTTGATGTTGATCCGTTTCATTGTTATTTTAATCAGACCTTGAACTGAATTGTAATTTCGTTAGGTAATGTCTGACCTTTTTTGGACTTTACATTTGTGGTAATGTGTAGTAGATAGGATTCATTTCTTTCATATGGAGCCAGGGGTTCTATCTCAATGTAATTACCGATGGAATCATATCTGATATTGGTCGGCAGAGGAGTATTGTTTCTGGAGGTAACATATAGATTGCGGTTATTGACTGTAGACGGATTCAAGGGTGCAGTGAATTTAATCTTCCAGACAAAGTTACCAGTTTTGAATTTCAGAGCTTGCTTTACTTTGTTCTCTTTGCTGCCCAGAACGGATTCTATCGTAATATAATTAGCCATAACATCATCTCCTCATAATTTAATACTCGCCTCTAAGCCAGAATATTAAAAATTTACAAAAAACATTAATCTCGGTTCCAAATCTAATTCAGTTTGCGGTTTATCTTATTGATGATAATAATCAGCAAAGTAAATAAATATCTTGTACTTAATTTATGTCAGAAGCATTTATAATCTCTTTATTACGAGTTTATTATAGCACAAAATGATGAAGATTCAACTGATTAACGAACATTACAAATTTTTTTATTAAAGCTTTCTTTTCCTTTGTTCCCGATTTTCTTCATGTATAGAAAATAAATTTCGTCTTACAATAACTAATAGATCCATGGATATAAACTAATATAAAACAGAGTAAATGCTTTGAAATAAAAATTAAAAACAGTACTTCAGGAAAATATAAACTAATCTGGGAAATATACTGAAAAGAAGGGGGTATTATGTCATAATTACTGGAAACAAGAGATATTAAAAAATATTTAAATTTTAAAAAACAATTTACAAAACACCACATTGTGGTATAATCAAAATTGGCAATGAATGCTGACAAAAAATTAACTTGTTTTATATGAAAAATATATAACTTGGTTTTGATAATAAATGAGGTGTGCAATGGAACAATATATCATTAAAGGCGGAAAACCGCTTATTGGCGAAGTGACAATTAGTGGTTATAAAAACGCGGCACTCGGAATAATAGCAGCAGCGGTAATGACAGACGAGACCGTTACAATAGAGAATGTACCAGATGTAAGAGATATCAGAGTTTTATTACAGGCTATTGGAGATATCGGAGCAAAGGTTGAGTATATTAATGGAGATACAGTTAAAATCTGCGGAGGATTGATTCAGACTGTAGATGTAGATTTTGATTATGTGAGAAAAATTCGTGCTTCTTACTATTTAGTGGGAGCATTACTTGGAAAATATAAAAGTTCTAAAGTTGCTCTTCCAGGAGGGTGTAATATTGGAAGTAGACCAATTGACCAGCATATTAAAGGATTTGAAGCCTTAGGTGCAACAGTAAAGATTGAGTATGGCTTAATTTGTGCGGACGCAGAAGAGTTAAAGGGAGCTCATATTTATTTTGACTGCTCCAGTGTTGGTGCAACGATCAATACCATGATGGCTGCTTGCCTTGCAGATGGACTGACTATTTTGGAAAATGCCGCAAAGGAGCCTCATATCGTTGATATCGCGAATTTCCTAAATAGTATGGGTGCTAATATTAAAGGTGCAGGTACGGACGTAATTCGTATTAAAGGTGTTTCTAAACTCCATGGTACGGAGTATTCCATTATTCCAGATCAGATAGAGGCTGGAACTTTTATGTTTGCAGCCGCAGCATCTAAGGGAGATGTTTTAATTAAAAATGTAATTCCCAAGCATCTGGAAGCATTTACTGCAAAGTTGATTGAGATCGGTGCAGACGTTGAGGAATTTGATGATGCAATTCGTGTAAGAGCAGAAGGTAAACTGGGAAATACTCATGTTAAGACCTTGATTTATCCAGGTTTCTTGACTGATATGCAGCCACAGATGACTACCCTCTTAGCAGTATCAAAGGGTACCAGCGTTGTTACAGAGAGTATATTTGAGAATCGTTTTAAATACGTAGATGAATTGTCACGTATGGGTGCATCAATTAAAGTAGAAAGTAACACTGCTATCATTGATGGGGTAGATAAGCTTACTGGTGCGGTAGTATCTGCTCCGGATCTTCGTGGCGGAGCTGCTTTAGTAATTGCAGGTCTTATGGCAGAAGGCTTTACCATCGTGGAAAATGTAGAATATATTGAACGTGGTTATGAGAAGTTTGAATATAAAATGCAGCAATTGGGAGCCGATATGGTGAAGGTTGACTCTGAAGATACAAAAGCAATTAAAAAGTTTAAATTAAAGGTTAGTTGATTTGTCATGGAAAAAAGTGGGGCAGTTCACGAAGAACAGCCCCTTTTATATGTTTTAAGCAAGTGCAACAATATGTAAATCCCGATGCTTCATTAGATTGATATAGTTATCTCCGATTCTTACGGTTGGTCTTGATAATTCTAGTTTATTAATTAAAATGATTTCACCGATATTTCCATCACTTAGTTTAACTGTATTATTAATATAGGTTTGAACAATGCCTTCCAGGAAAGTCATAATGTATTTGGGGTCGTATTTTGTATAGCCCTCGGTCTCAAAAATTGAAATAACCTCAAAGGGACATAAGGGGCCGCGATAAACTCTGGCGCAGGTCATGGCATCGTATACATCGGCAATGGAGACCAACTTCGCAAAGTGATCAATCTGTTCACTATAAAAGCCATAGGGATAACCGCTGCCATCGCAACGTTCGTGGTGCATTAATGCTGCATATTTGATTCTTGGATCAATATCTTTGTCCTTTAATATGGAGTATCCCCTTGTAGTATGAGTTTTCACAGTGGTATATTCTTCTGAAGTTAACTTTGAGGGTTTGGTAATGATTTGGGACGGAATCATTAATTTTCCAATATCATGAAGTAAACCACATAAGGTAATAGTCTCCAGATCTTTTTTGCTAAATTGCAGCCATTTTCCTATTATATTACATATGACTGCAACGTTTAAACTGTGTATATAGGTGGTATCATCATAGTTTCTCATACAATGAAGCATGTCAAATACTTCAATACCGGAATCGATGCCAACAATAATATTAGTGGCCTCTTTGAGCAGTTCATCTGTATTTATCTCAGCTTGTGAAGATACGATTGCATCCAGAGAATGCTTTAATTGAAGTACTGTTTTCTGATAGGCCAAATGGAAACGTTTAAAGGATTCGCTTTGCTTTATTCGATCATAATAGGTTGTCTGTTCAAAGAAGCCAGCGACATCCGGCTTTTCTGTTATGGAGTAAACCCAGAGTTCCAAAATGGAATAGAACTCAAGGCGGGTAATGATTTTGTCAGTTAAGGTGGTTTCCTTTGCGATAACGAGATGGTCATCCTTTGTGAAAACATCAGCGGCAACAACCATGCCAGGTATCGCTTGGTTGATTCGAATTATTACTTTATTCATCGTCATTATTTACCCGCGTAAAAGAGCGGTTCTCCTTTCGTGGATGCCTTATGTATTCTTGATAGTCCAAGCCCTAGCCATAACTTGAGTATATGAAACATGATGAAAAATGTCAATTCTTTTATGGACTTTCTGGGCATGTTGTCGGATATTGTAGACTAGTTCTATTAAAGTCAAAATAAAGTGAAAATAGTACTTGACGAATAAAAAAAATCGTTATATTCTTAGAGTACTTAATAGAATGACAAAATAACAGAATTTAATACATTTCTCTTATTCAGAGTGACGGAGAGTAAGGCTCTATGAAGTCACGGCAACCCCATTTACGGAAGGTGCCAACCTGAGCGAGTAATCGAACAATAAGAGGATTTGATTATGATAGTTTTCAAGTCCGCGCATTGCGGACTTTTTTAGTTCTTTCTATTAAGCTATGGACCTTATAAACAGCACATCATTGGGTAAAAATCAACTTAATTGGCAAACTAATAGATAGTTATGAAACCAAATAGTTCGTGAAATTTTTCATAGAATTGGTACAGGTTATGAGTTTTGCAATTATCTATGGAAACCTAAGTCGTAAGGGAATCGGTTTGCGAAATTAAACGTGAATAAAAAGATAGAATTGGAGGATTATCATGCAAAAACGTTTATTTACATCAGAATCAGTAACGGAAGGGCATCCGGATAAAATCTGTGACCAGATTTCAGATGCTGTTCTTGATGCTTTATTAGAGCAGGATCCTATGAGCAGGGTTGCATGCGAAACAGCAATCACCACAGGATTAGTACTTGTTATGGGTGAAATCACCACAGAAGGATATGTAGATATTCAAAAGATAGTTAGGGATACCATTCGTCAAATCGGATATGATCATTCCGAGTATGGCTTTGATGCGAATACCTGCGGCGTCATCGTTGCTCTAGATGAACAGTCTAAGGATATTGCTATGGGTGTGGATACAGCCTTCGAAGTAAAAGAGCATACAGCCGAAGATGAGGAATTATCTAAAATTGGTGCAGGTGACCAAGGTATGATGTTTGGCTATGCTTCCAATGAAACCGAGGAATATATGCCTTATCCTATTTCCTTAGCTCAAAAATTGACCAAGCAGCTTACCAAGGTTAGAAAAGAAGGGGTATTAAAATATCTTCGTCCGGATGGAAAGTCTCAGATTACAGTAGAGTATGATGAGAATGGAAAACCGATTCATCTGAATGCAGTTGTTTTATCAACCCAGCATGATGAAAATGTAACTATTGAACAGCTTCGCAAGGATATTAAAGAATATGTATTAGATCCAGTGCTGCCTCAGGAATTAATTGATGAGAAAACAAAGTTCTTCATCAATCCCACCGGACGTTTTGTTATTGGCGGACCAAATGGCGATAGCGGTTTAACAGGTAGAAAGATTATTGTAGATACTTATGGCGGTTATGCTAGACACGGCGGTGGTGCCTTCTCCGGTAAGGATTGCACGAAGGTTGACCGTTCCGCTGCATATGCAGCTCGTTATGTAGCTAAGAATATTGTAGCTGCAGGCCTTGCTGATCGATGCGAGATTCAGTTATCCTATGCCATCGGTGTTGCAGAGCCAACCTCCATTATGTTAGATACCTTTGGTACAGGAAAGCTGGCAGATGATGAATTTGTAACCATCATTCGCAAGCATTTTGATCTTCGTCCGGCAGGAATTATTAAGATGCTGGATTTAAGAAGACCAATCTATAAACAAACAGCAGCTTATGGCCATTTTGGCAGAAATGATCTGGATCTTCCATGGGAAAGAACAGATAAGGTTGCAGATTTAAAGCAGTATTTAAAATAAGATAAAGCATAAATTTTAGAGTTTTATATTAAAAACCTACCCGGAAGGCAAGATTATCATATATACCGTTAGTATATAGATGAAGAATCTTAACTGCAAAAAAGGGTGGGTTTTTTGTATACAATTTTACTGCTACGAATGAGTGCATTTTGTGTATTATTATAGATGTTAATAGAATCTTTAGAAAGGTCATAGTATTTTTCTGTGCATTTTTGGAACGATCATGATATACTTAGCTTGTATTTCTAATAGACGATTGCGAAACTCAAAAACTGTTGCTATTTTTCATACAATTGATGCATGTTCCTGAGCGAAATTTAGCCGTATACAGCATGGAGCGAAGGAATTTGCATCAGTTGTATGAAAAATTTCACAAACTATAGTGTTTCGCAATTGCCTATGTATTTCTAAGAAAGTGAGGAGTTTGGTTTGAAGCTAAAGGACAGAATTTTATATGCATTCCTAATTATGATTGCAATGCCGGTTTTTATGTTTTCTGTTGCGGCAAGCACAATTGTCGGCTTTCAGATGAATTCGATCCAGGAATCCTATGATGTGGAGGCAGATACTCTTCAGATTCTCACCAACCCCATTCAGATATTAAATCGGTTAACGAGGGGAACCTATAATGAGATCAAGCTTGCTGCATTAAAAACGCCGGAAAAGCTCGCTAATATAGATTATATTACAAATTTGAATGAAGAGCTCAAGATGAAATATTCCTTCGTTGCAGTACGTAAGAATGGAGTGTTTATTTTTACAGGAAATGATGAACAATTAGCTTTGGTAGAGGATGACCTTCAGGCCTTTGGTGTATACAGTACAGAGGTGGATGGCGGAACTTACATTGAAGGTAAAAACCCGTTCCTCGTAAAGGCACAAGACTTCTATTTTTCGGATGGTGGGGAAGGAACCATCTTTGTTATCACGGATTTGAATACATTAGTACCGCAGATCAAGGCAGTTGCGATGCAATTTGTTATTTCCTTTTTCATTATCTTATTCTTTACGGCAATTATCCTGGCATTTATCATCTATCGAAGTATTCTAAGGCCATTAAATATTCTGCGCTTTGCGATGAATCAAATCAAAGATGGTGATTTGGAGTATTCCGTTAAGGCTGAGACAGAGGATGAGATTGGACAGCTCTGTGAGGATTTTGAAGAGATGAGAATTCGCTTGAAAGAGCTGATTGATAGTAGGCTTGCCTATGAAGAAGACATCAAAGGATTAATCAGTAACATCTCCCATGATTTAAAAACCCCGCTGACAGCTATCAAAGGCTATGCAGAGGGCTTAATTGATGGTGTCGCGGTGACACCGGATAAGCAAGAGAAGTATTTGAGAACGATCATGACGAAAGCCAATGATATGTCAATTTTGGTGGATGAGCTTGCCTTTTACGCAAAGATTGATAATAACACGATTCCGTATAGCTTCAAGGAGATTAACCTTCATGATTATTTCGAAGACTGTATTGAGGATATATCATTAGATTTGGAAATTGTGAATGTGGAAATACTTTATGAGAATGATACGGATCCATCCATAGAAGTTGTAGCGGATGCAGAGCAACTAAAACGGGTCATTAACAATATTGTTGGGAATGCAACGAAGTATAGGAAATCCGGTAATGCACAGGTTCGTATTCGTTTGCATGATATTGGCGCCTTTATCCAGGTGGAGATTGAGGATAATGGTATGGGAATACCAAAAGCAGATTTACCCTATATTTTTGAACGATTTTACCGGGCAGATGCTTCAAGAAATTCCCGGAAAGGTGGCAGCGGTTTAGGGCTTGCCATTTCCAAAAAAATTATAGAAGATCATGCAGGCAGGATATGGGCGGAAAGTGAATTGGGCGAAGGAACAATTATTTTCTTCACCTTAAAGAAAAGTGAGAAGAATATAGCCATATAAGGCGTTTTAATAACAAGAATTAATCTAATAAGCACGGAGTGGGATTTTGCTTTCAATGGTCTGGCATTTAATTAGCTGACATCGATTAGTGGATGAGACTCTGGTTGAAATGAAGGAGGTTTTGTTATGAGTAAAATATTAATCGTTGAGGATGAAATTGCGATTGCAGAATTAGAAAAGGATTATCTAGAACTCAGCGGCTTCGAGGTAGAAGTGGAGACCGCTGGTGATCTGGGGCTGCGTAAGGCGATATCAGAGGAGTATGACCTCGTAATTTTAGATCTTATGCTTCCTACGGTAGATGGTTTTGAGATCTGCAAGCGTATTCGAGAGGTTAAAAATATACCGGTAATTATGGTATCAGCAAAGAGGGATGATATTGATAAAATCCGGGGTCTGGGACTTGGAGCGGATGACTATATGACGAAGCCCTTCAGCCCTAGTGAGCTTGTAGCGAGAGTAAAGGCACATTTAGCCAGATATGAAAGACTGATTGGCTCAGGAACGAAAGAAAATGAAGTGCTTGAAATTCGTGGTCTTAAGATAGATAAAACAGCGAGACGTGTATTCTTAAATGGCGAAGAGAAGATATTTACAACAAAGGAATTTGATCTTCTTACCTTCCTCGCAGAGAATCCAAATAGGGTTTATACGAAGGATGAATTGTTCCGTGAGATCTGGGATATGGAATCCGTGGGTGATATTGCGACTGTAACGGTGCACATCAAGAAAATTAGAGAGAAGGTAGAATACAATACCTCGAAGCCTCAGTATATTGAGACTATATGGGGTGTTGGGTACCGATTTAAGGTGTAGGATAGAGAAGCTGCCTTGTAATTAAATATAAGAAATCAACCCCGCCTAGGAATGATGTGGCCCTAATAAGTTAGACCTAGAAATCTAGCAATTGGGAGGCCAGTTTTTAAAGGAGGGGTTATTTTGCATATGATGAAACACAAGATGTTTACTATTACGGAAGCATAAGATACTTAACTAGGAAAGAAACATGGTTCTACACAGGTTACGACCACTGTCAGTCTTAAAAATTTTATTCAGAGTAGTTTCACAGGCTGACATTGAAAGGTTATCCTCATAGAGATTTACTAAGAAATCTGCTTCTACAAGAATCTGATAATCAATACCGTCAATTTCTGTATAGGTATGATGGTGTCCAACCAAGTAACATACCCGCTCAATCAAAGCCTGCTCAAATCCGAGCCGCTCAAGCATTTCTCTTGCAAGGGCAGGCCCTTCTGTTTCCTGAAGCTTACCATTGCAATTACCATATTTCTCTTCACATAGCCTTATACCGATATCATGGACAAGAGCAGCTGCTTCCAGAAGGAATAGCGTGGAATCCTTCAGTTGCTCGCAAGTACCGATTAGTTTGGCAAAGCTATGTACTTTTGTAAAATGTTGAATTCGCTTTGGATCACTAGAATAGTATTTGATCATTTCCAGTTGAAGGTTTATGATAGAGCTCATTGTTTCGCCTGCCTTTCCGAATAGAGTAACTGAATTTAAAGTTAGGTGCTTTATTTCATCTATCATATAGCGAATCCTATTCTTTGGCAAGATAATTATCTCTCTGGCGTATCATTGAATTTCCAGATGCAATATTGACAATGTTTTAACAAGGTGATAAGCTTGTTTTAGCTGATTTGGAAGGAGTATCTGACAGAGAGGCATAGGTTCAATATGACAAATATCGCCCGGCAACAGTGAAGGAATACTATTAAGCGATATATATATGATAATCATAATCCCTATGTCTGTGAGACATAGGGAATTTTATATGCAAGATTAATCGGTATAAAACAGTATTAACAATCTTAGCAGAAATAAAATTATGGGAACTTGAGAAAGGAAATGTGAGATGGAAACTAGGGTAGCGCTGATAGGAATTATTGTGGAGGATTTGGAGGCAGCGGAGAAGATTAATTCTTTGCTACATGAATATAACCAGTATGTAATTGGTAGAATGGGCTTACCGTATCGTGAAAAGGGAATTAGTATTATTAGCGTTGTAGTAAATGCAGAGGCAGATATTATTAGTACCATGGCGGGCAAACTAGGTATGGTCAAAGGTGTAAATGTAAAAACAATTTATTCAAAGAAGCAGATTTAGGTAACTGAGGAAAATATAAAAACAACAAAATGAAAATGATCAACTACTTCAAAGACTTAAATCGCAAGTTATCCAGTACCTCGGATTTTATTTGTGGATTAAGTCATTGTAATTACCTTGATCTGTGGATAAGAGGGAGCCTAACAAAACACTTTAGCGAGTTACTGCGAAAGCGCTAGAAATCAAGCAATTCCTATACTTCACGGTTGTTTTTTTGTGTGGAATCGTCTATAATACGTATTAATAATTAAAAGGTATATCTATTGTTTTCTGCATATACAAATAAATATTTGGTATGAGGGTAGAAGGAGAGAGGAAAGATCCATGCATATTACGATTACAGGTAATTTAGGAAGTGGGAAATCCACCATCTGTAAATTATTAAATGAAAAATATAATTTTGAGATTTACTCCACAGGAAAGGTTCAGAGAGAGCTGGCAGGACAGATGAACATGACAACTCTGGAGCTTAACCAGTTTATGCGCAGTGATAAAAAGTATGATGCTATGATTGATGATGCGACTACGAGAATTTCGAAAGAAAAGAAGGACAAGGATATTATCTTTGACTCCCGTTTGGCATGGCATTTCGTGGATTATTCCTTTAAGGTTTTTGTGTCGGTAAACTTGAGTGTTGCAGCAGAGCGTGTAATGAACGATCAGCGAGGCGAGGTAGAAAACTATTCTTCTCTTGAAGAAGCGAAGAAGCTGCTTTCAGAACGTGCCTTGACCGAATGTCTTCGTTACAAGGACATATACAATATAAGCTATATGGATTTCTCCAACTACAATCTTGTAATTGATAGTACCTATTGTACGCCCAATAAAATTGCTGAAATTATTGTTAGGGAAGCAAAGGCATTTTATGCGAAGGGAGAGGCTGTCCAGACTACAAAAATGTTGGTATCTCCAAGAAGGCTGGTAAAGGAAGAGGCAATAACAAAAGAGGATAAAGATAGACTTCAGGGCTTAATCAAAGATTATAAAAACATAGAGGATGTAATTGATACTGTTCTTAAGGTAAAGAAAGCGGATGAGGATTATGAGGTACTGGAAGGGATAGATCAGGCTAAAGCGGCTCTTCTTGCAAACGTACCTTATGCAGCAATTGAAGAAGTTGAATAGAAGAAGGTTCAAATATCAGGTTGAATTAGTTATAAGTAAGTAGAAGCAGCCTCTCAACTGGTGTTTATCACTGGATGGGAGGCTATTTATAATACACGAACGATATCCTACTTAGATTAGTTGGAGGTTACTGTGGGAATAATATTGATCTTTGAGCATACAAGTATCTTGGGATATAAAATGAAACGGATTCTTACAGAGAACGGTTTCCATAACATTGAAATAGTAAAGGATTATTCCGGATTAAATTTAGCGAATTATCGAACAACGAATCAACCGGATTGTATCATTGTGGATCTGGATGACAGAGACCATGACATGATTCAACTAATTAGAAGGATAAGAAAAGAAATAGATAATGCACCGATCATTTCGATAAGTGGGGACTCCAATCTTTCAACCTTAAAACAAGCAATTGCGGTAGGTTGCCGGGAGTTTGTGTTAAAACCCTTTGAAGCAGAAACTCTAATCAGCAAAGTATATAAGCTAAAATATGATAGTCAGAGGCCTTATCAGGAAAATGAAAGCTTTAAAACGGGTGAGTTATTTTTGGAGAATGCCATTTCTTTAAAATGGAGTGAGGACTATTCCATTGGTGTTGAGCTGCTTGATTCTGAGCACAAAAAAATTTTTGAACATTTTAATAAGCTTTATTCCATGATGAGAGAGGGACATGGGCACGAATACTATCACGAGTTGATTGGCTTTTTAATGGAATATGTGAATACTCATTTTGAACATGAAGAGCAGTATCAATTAAAGATTTCTTTTGAGGGTTATGAAAAGCATAAGGAAAGCCATGATAAATTCAGGCTGCGAATCAATGAAATAATGGAAAGTCATAAAAATCAGAGCATTAGTGATAAGGAGCTGATTAGCATCAGTTTATTTATTAAGGATTGGCTCATTCATCATATATTGTTGGGTGATATGAAAATAAAGGATATTTTGAAGACTGAAGAAAGGTGACGATAATAAGAGTAGCTTTTGTTACATAAATTGCTTTAAACAGAAGATTATAGTATTTTATTGGTTGTAACTGTTAGAAAAGTTAACATAGAATAACGTTTTTTACAGATTAAAGGTAAATTACATAATATTAGCTAAATAATTAGAAATTATCCCCGAGGATATAAAATTATGTTTGGCAAACAATATCGATAAGAGGATTTATAGTCATATAAATCTTTTTATAATAACAAGTGAATCAGCTTTTGCTGGTTCACTTGTAGTTTGAAAAACAAGGACTGTTAATTAACTTCTTAACAGTTTTTTCTTTATTATTAAAACTCGGAGGTGATGGCATGAGGCTGGGTGAAGAAAATTCACATAAGATAAGAGCACTTATTCTAATGATTGGAATTACATTAGGAGTATACCTGGGTTTTAAATACCTGCTTCCGTTGATATTACCCTTTCTGTTTTCCTATTTTTTGGCGTGGATTGTTCGACCAGTCACCGAGTCCTTATATCGTAAATTCAAAATCCCCAGAATTCTTGGAGGTGCAGGTTCCCTTCTATTATTGGTTGCGGTATTCGGGACAAGCATCTGCCTTTTAATCAATATTCTGGTAAAGCAGGCTATTGCATTCATCCGTAATCTACCTATTTACCTGGATCTCATTGCAAGTAAATTGGATAAGATCTGCAACCATTGTGATAAGTTGTTCGGTCTGGATGGTGGAACCATGAGATCCACGATGGATGAAAATATTCTTCAAACAATAAATCGGGTAAAAACCCAGGTGATACCCGAGATTACACAGCACTCCATCTCAATTACAATTAGAGTCATTGCAGTCATTGGTATTATGCTGATCGTGTTTGTGGCAGCAGTCTTAATTGTTAAGGATTTACCGGATTATCATAAAAAGTTTGAAAAGAATAGTCTCTATCACGATATACACAGAGTGACAAAGAAATTATCCGAGGCAGGTGTGGCGTACCTTCGTTCTCAATTGATTATTATGATAACAATAGCAGGAATATGTATCTTTGGCTTAACGCTAACAAAAAACGAATATGCCGCTCTTATCGGAATTGGAATAGCAATTATGGACGCGTTGCCAGTCTTAGGAAGTGGACTGATTCTGGTTCCCTGGTCAATTATCATGGTGATTACGGGAGATATCTATACCGCAGCTATCTTAATAACTACCTTTCTTGCATGTCAGATTGTTCGTGAAATATTAGAACCAAAATTGATCGGAAACCGGATTGGTGTCAAACCCCTGTTCACACTTATTGCAATGTACGTTGGATTAAAGTTATTTTCTATCGCAGGATTTATTCTAGGCCCAATTGGGCTTATCATTATACAAACGGTATATAAGGTGGTAAATGATCGGGATGATATGGTTCAAGTAAAGGAAGAAATACGTAGTGATAAGTAAACAAGGAATAACCGCTTGACAAAGCGGTTATTCTAGCATAAAATAATGACATTATTTGAGTGAAAAAAGTTCGTTTCTATCATAGTGATGAAGTGAAATAGAATGGTGATGAAGAGAAATAGTAGGTAATGATCTTATTACAGAGAGAGAAGTGATGGTGTGAGCTTCTTATATAGATATTATTGAACCAATCTTGGAGCCTTGTATGAAAGGATGGCAGAAAGTAAGAGCGTTCATCCCCGAAGTACAACGTATTGACCGGCGTTAACGGGAGAAAGAGAATTGCCGGAAGCGGCAGTTAATTAGGGTGGTACCGCCGAAGCTTTTTCGGTCCCTTGTGGATTTGAAGGGCTTTTTTTGTTGCAATTAATGATTAACAAGAACAAATAAATTATTAAGGAGAATGAAAATTATGGCACAGGATAAGAAGCTAGTAGAGCAGATAACCTCCATGGACGTGGATTTTGCTCAATGGTATACTGACGTTGTTAAAAAAGCAGAATTAATTGACTATTCCAGTATCAAAGGATGTATGATCCTTAGACCTCTTGGTTATGCAATTTGGGAAAACATTCAAAGACAAATGGATGCAAGATTTAAGGATACCGGGGTAGAGAATGTATACTTACCGATGTTCATTCCAGAGAGCTTATTACAGAAGGAAAAAGACCATGTAGAAGGTTTTGCTCCAGAGGTGGCTTGGGTAACTCACGGTGGTGGCGAGAAGCTGCAGGAGAGAATGTGTGTTAGACCTACTTCCGAAACTTTATTCTGTGATTTGTACTCTAAGATTATTCAGTCCCACAGAGATCTTCCGAAGTTATATAACCAGTGGTGTTCCGTTGTTCGTTGGGAGAAGACCACAAGACCTTTCCTTCGTTCCATGGAATTCTTATGGCAGGAAGGCCACACAGCTCATGCGACTGCTGAGGACGCAGAAGAAAGAACCGTACAAATGTTAAATGTATACGCTGATTTCTGTGAGCAGGTACTGGCGATCCCTATGATCAAAGGTCGTAAGTCTGAGAAAGAAAAGTTCGCGGGAGCACATGCTACCTATACCATCGAAGCTCTGATGCATGACGGAAAAGCACTACAGTCTGGTACCAGCCATAACTTCGGGGATGGTTTTGCAAAGGCCTTCGGTATCCAGTATACAGATAAAAATAACACACTTCAGTATGTTCACCAGACCTCTTGGGGTATGTCAACCAGAATTATTGGTGCTATTATCATGGTGCATGGTGATAACAGCGGTTTAGTATTACCTCCTAGAATTGCACCTACCCAGATTATGATTATCCCAATCAATCAGAACAAAGAAGGTGTCCTTGATAAAGCCTTTGAATTAAAAGAAAAGTTAAGCAGCTTCAAGGTAAAAGTCGATAACTCTGATAAGAGCCCGGGCTGGAAGTTCAGTGAGCAGGAGATGCGTGGTGTACCGATCCGTATTGAGATTGGACCGAAGGATATCGAAGCAAATCAGGCGGTTATCGTTCGTAGAGATACCCGTGAAAAGATAGTAGTATCTCTGGATGATATTGTAGCAAAGGCTGGAGAGGTACTTGAAACCATGCAGTCTGATATGCTGGAAAGAGCAAGAAATCATCGTGATTCTCATACCTATGTTGCAACCAACATGGAAGAGTTCGAAAAGACTATCGCGGAGAAGCCAGGCTTTATTAAAGCTATGTGGTGCCAGGATGAGGCTTGTGAGAAGGAAATTAAAGAGAAAACCGGTGCAACCTCTCGTTGTATGCCATTTGAGCAGGAGCAAATTTCAGATACTTGTGTATGCTGTGGAAAGCCTGCAAAAACCATGACCTACTGGGGTAAGGCATACTAATCAGAGATGAGATAATTGTAGATTTTAAAATGTTAGGGGTAATTATAATACTGATAAGGTATTGTAATTATCCCTTTTTTAGTTCGTTTATAATTCGGGACATTTGACAGCGCCTGCACAGTAGCGACTATGCTATAACGCATATTATTTCTCTACTCTGTTAAAGAAATGAATTTCAAGGAAAGGAAGAACATATATTATTTTAATAGATCCTTTGGGGCAATAACATGATGGAAGACTGTGGTAATCGTATAATGAGTGAGGAATATTCTGATTTTATTGCTGACTATGAATTGGCTTCTGATGGAGTATTTAGTAATGATACTTGCTATATTAAAATAGATTCACTGCTTACAGCGGTTTATATACCCAGGAATCTAGTGCCTGTGAAAACACTAGATGTGTATGGGTATAAATTATTTATAAGAGTTTTAGGATTAATGGATACACGGAGTCTAGAAGCCTCCGGTGTGACAAGGCTTCGAAATATACCAAGTCTGAATTTGAAGGGACAAGGGGTTTTGGTGGGGATTGTGGATACGGGTATTGACTATACGCACCAGGCTTTTATAAAAGCGGATGGTACAACTAAGATTGTTTCCATTTGGGATCAGTTCATACAAACTGGAAATCCTCCGGAAGGTCTCTATTATGGAACAGAATATACCAGAGAGCAAATTGATTTGGCATTGCAAAACTCTGATCCAAGATCGGTGGTTCCCAGTATGGATGATATAGGACATGGTACGTTTCTTGCAGGTGTTGCAGCTGGTAATGAGGATAATAATAATGGTTTTTCAGGAGTGGTTCCGGATGCTGAACTTGTAATAGTAAAATTAAAGCCTGCAAAAAATAGAATCAAGGAATTCTATATGCTTTCACCGGATACAATTTGCTATCAGGAGAATGATGTTATGTTGGGGGTAAAGTATTTGCTGGATGTTGCGACAAAATTAAACCGACCTATATCCATATGCATCGGTCTTGGTACCTCTCAAGGATCACATGATGATGCGGGGGCATTAAGCGTATATCTATCAACAGTTGCACAAATGAATGGGGTATCAGTTGCCATAGCGGCAGGCAATGAAGGAAATAGCAGGCATCATTATGAAAACACTATTCCACTGGGGACGGATTCGGACATCGTTGAACTAAATGTTGGTCCCAATGAATCCGGTATTTATATGGAGATATGGGGTGATGTTCCCAATACCTTTGGGGTTGGACTAACATCGCCGGGAGGAGAATTCATTCCTGCTATCGTACCAAAAATTAATGAAAGAAGAGAGGTAAGTTTCATTTTTGAAACAACGATTATTAATATCTATTTTCAGTTAGTTGGATCCAGATCCGGTGCACAGCTGGTTATTTTAAGATTTCAGAATCCATCGGAAGGAATTTGGCGTATTGAAATAAAGAAAATGAATAAAACCCTTGATTTTCATTTCAATATGTGGCTGCCTATTAATGGATTTATTAGGGATACAACTTACTTCGTTAAATCCAACCCCTATACTACATTGACTTCACCTGGCAATACATATATTCCGATTATTACCACAGCCTATGATGGTGCAAATGGCAGCCTGTTTATCAATGCAAGTAGAGGATATAACAGAACGGGGCAGATTTCTCCGGATTTGGCTGCACCAGGGGTGAATATTTTGGGACCATCCAAGGAAAATAGCTATGTAATGATGTCTGGAACCAGTGTGGCTGCAGCTCATACGAGTGGTATCACCGCTATGCTGTTAGAGTGGGGTATTATTCGAGGAAATGTTAAATATTTAGATGGAGCAGACATTAAGAATTTATTAATCAGGGGTGCGGAAAGAGAGCCAGGCATGCCTTATCCGAATAGGGAATGGGGATACGGTATATTAGATGTATATGGAGTATTTGAGATAATGAGAGGAAATTCTTAGAAGTATTTTTATGGTATTGTTTATAATAAAATATGATTTAGCAGAAAGAAGGTTTTAGTTTATAAAAATATAAAAGGGCAAGATGTTAACTGATTCTTGCCCTTGCCATATTTAGTAATAGATCCTTATGATTTAATTCAGGGTTTATTAGTACTTGATCCAAAAGATATGCCAGTACTTCACCAATCTGTCTGCCCGGCTTCAAACCTAAGGCAATCAGATCGTTACCATTAATATTCATTTCCTTTAGATTTACACATTCACCCCGGTCGAGAACGCTTTGATAAAGAATTCTTGCTTCTTCCAATTGTTTCTGCTTCTTCTTGGCATAGATTGGATTCTTGGCAGAGGTATCGGCTCGGTATACCTCAAACAACAGGGGCATATATTCTTTGCCGACTTTATTCATCGTCCTTCGCATACCCTCCGGTGTCAGTTCAAACCTATAATCATGCCAGCGAATCAGGTGGACAACACAGTCAATTGTATCATTGTCAAATTTAAGCCGCCTAAGGATACGTTTTGCGGTGTTTGCACCTTTCTCTTGATGTCCGAGGAAGTGATGCTGACCGTCATTGCCAATGGTGATACAACTTGGCTTTTCAATGTCATGAAGAAGCATTGTCCATCTAAGAATAGTACGTTCTCTGTAATCAAAAACAGAGGACTCTTGAAGGCCTGCAACCTCTTCAACTGTTCGTAGTGTATGCTCACCTACAGAATAGATATGATGCGTGTTATTGTGTTCGGTGATCATCATTTGATCAAATTCAGGCAACACTACCCTGGTAATTCCTGTCTCATATAAATCGAGCAAACGATCTGGGTGATTGGATAATAAAAGCTTTGTAAGCTCCACACGAATGCGCTCTGCGCTAATGCTATTTAAATTAACTGCCTTTGTACGCACTGCAGCCAAGGTCTCTTCTTCGATGGAAAATCCCAGCTGAGCGGAAAAACGTACGGCTCTTAAAATTCGAAGAGCATCTTCACTAAAACGTTCCTCTGCGCTGCCGACACATCGAATCAGCTTCTTCTGAATGTCTTCCATGCCTCCGAATAGATCAATAAAGCCTTCTCTTTCGTTATACGCCATAGCGTTAATGGTGAAATCCCTACGCTTTAAATCCTCCGTAAGACTTGAAGTAAAGGAAACCTCCTTCGGATGGCGATTATCTTCATATTCTCCATCCAAACGATAGGTAGTCACCTCATAATGATCTCTGTCCATTAGTACGGTTACTGTTCCATGTAGGATCCCGGTATCTACAGTACGTCTGAAGATTCTTTTCACCTCTAGAGGAGTGGCAGAAGTGGTGATGTCCCAATCCTCTGGATTCCGGCCAAGCACCATATCGCGGACACAGCCGCCTACGACATAAGCTTCATAGCCATGCTGCATCAGTTCTTCTATGATTGTATTTACTTTTTGGGGAATACGAAAATTCATGGGATGCCTCCTTGACTAAGTTCACAACGATTATAGCAAAGCATAGGAAAATAATCAAGGAATCAGATGAGAAGATTGAAAGATAAGAGCTCCTCTGGTTCTGGCCACTATAGTTAAGAGTGTCTTTGATAACTTTGGAAATGTTTTTCCACAATTTCCTCAATCCCTAATCATGAATTCTAAATTACCAACATAATATTAGTAGACGGGTTTTTCACCCGTATTTAAATGACTGTTTTCGCATTCATAATGTATAGTTGGGAGGATTCGCAGTGGAGGATAGGAGCCAGGAAGCATTAAAAAAATACCGTCTAAAGATTTACAATATATATAGAGCTAGGGGAGCTTTTTTGTTGGAGACAGACTGTGGACTGAAGCTTTTTAAATGCTTTGAGGGCTCTAAGAATAGGGCGGGCTTTGAGCATAAGGTGAAGGAGCATCTGCTGGATCAAGGCTATATTAATACAGACTTATTTGTCAAAACAATTGATGATGAGCTTCTTGCTGAAGACGGGGCAGGCAGTCTATATATCATGAAAAATTGGTTCTGGGGAGAAGAGTGTAATCTGAAGGAGTTGTCTCAGATTGAGACGGCGTCGGCGAACCTGGCTAGGTTACACAATATTCTAAAAGATGTTGACTTCACAAAAGAGCAGCTAGAGCATAACATCTCTCCTAATCTGGTTGAGACCTTCGATAAGCGTAATCGTGAACTAAAGCGAGTAAAGGCATATATTCGTGAAAAAAAGCAGAAGAATGAATTTGAGTTGTCATACCTAAACTATTATGATGAGTTCTATGAGCAAGGTCAGACAGCAGCACGCCGATTGACAAGCTCAACTTATCAGGCTCTTTTGGCGGAGTCGATTCGAGAACGAAGAGTATGTCATGGTAATTATACATACCACAACTTAATTATGCTGAAAGAGAAGGTTGAAGCCATTTCAAAGACCTATGTACCACCGGGCTGGATTAATAGTCAGCCAATCTATGCAGCCTCTCTGCCTTCCTGTGAGGATCTGATTGCAACTACCAATTTTGAGAAATCCTATATTGGTCTGCAGATCGGGGATCTTTATCAATTTGTTCGGAAAGTTATGGAGAAAAATGACTGGGATATCCTTTATGGAAGTAATATGATTGAAGCGTATGACCGCATAAAGCATATTAGTAAAGAGGAGCTCAACATTTTATATCTGTTGTTGCTCTACCCGGAAAAATTCTGGAAGATTACTAATTTCTACTATAATGGAAAAAAATCCTGGGTATCCGGAAGGAATATTCAGAAACTGAATATTATAGGAGAGCAGAATACGAAGAAGGAAATGTTTTTGCGTAAGCTAGAAAGTATTTTATAGTCAGAATCATAAAAGAAGCTTAAGATAGTATCCATGTGAAGCCTGTAAAAGAGTCCTATAGGAAGAATCTGTGATTGAATCTGCAGGGAAGGTGGGCTATAATGGTTTAAAACAGGGTAAACATATATTGAACTAGTGCGTTACTCTGCCCTGAACAATGAAGGGAATAAACAATAGTTCCTATTAAGGAAAGTGTAAATTAGAGGTACGATAAGATGGCATATAAGAAAACACCGAAGCAGCAATTGGGTTTTAATTCAAGACTAATTATTAATCTGTTAATAGGTCTGGGCTTCTTTACCATTGTGATAGCGGCTACGATGATAACCAACGCTAAGGATATTAATTCTAAGAATATTAAGAGTGGCACACCTGCCTCACAGGTTGAGACAGAGGAAGTTGCTGATAATCAAGGGAATAAGTTACTAGCGGTTGTCAAGGAAATTGATCCAGATCAGAAAAAGGTTAGTCTGTATGATATCAAGAGTGGGAATCTACTGGAATTAAGCTATACCAGTGGAACAAATATAACGGATAAATATGATAAGCCAATTACAATAAACCGGATTGAACTTGGTGAGATGGTGGATATAGACTATCTGGAGACTAAAGGTAGACTGACACAGATGAAGATATCCACCAGGGCATGGAGGTATGCCAAGGTAAGTAATCTGGGAATTAACCGTGGGGAGAATACAATGAAGATAGCTTCCCGGTTATATAAATATGAAGATGACATTTTTGTATTGAATAGCACGGAAGCGATTCCGGTTACAGACTTGGCGGAACAGGATGAACTGACCATCAGGGGATATGAGGATACCATTTATTCCATTGTAGTGGCCAGAGGTCATGGTACCGTTATTCTGCAGAATTATGATAACTTTCTTGGGGATTATATAACAATTGGCTATGAAGCAATTCAACAAATAATAGATGATATGAAGATTACGGTTCGGGAAGGTAATTTTAATCTGACTGTGGAAAATGGAGCTTATAGTGCGACAAAAAATATAACCGTTAAACGTAATGAAACTACATATGTATCCTTAAGTGACCTGGGGCCTGGCGGCGGACGTATTGGTAGAGTGACCTTCCATATCTCTCCTTTTGGCGCGGATCTATATATTGATGGTGAGCAGATCTCTTATTCCAATCCGATAGAGCTAGATTATGGTGACCACAAGTTAAAGGTGTCAATGAATGGATATACTTCCTATCTGGGAACATTGACAGTAGATACAGCTAGCAAATCCGTGAAAGTCGATCTGCCGAAAGTATCCAGTGATCAGGAGGCAACCGTCACTGAGTCAGATACTACCTCGGATAATAATAATTCATCCGCAGGTTCAGGCACTGGCGGTACGGGAAATTCATCTTCGGGTAATGGAAATCAGAATAGTAATTCGGGTAATTCCTCAAATGAGAACGTGGATAAGGGTCATCTCATCTACATTCAGGCTCCGGTCGGTGCTTCCATATATTTGGATGGAGAATTTAAAGGGATAGCGCCTGACAGTTTCCCGAAGGTTATTGGTACGCATGTACTTACCTTTATTAAAGATGGGTATGAGACAACAAGCTACACCATTGAAGTGTCAGATGATAATTTGGATTCCTATTATACATTCCCGGACTTGACAAAAAAAGATTAATCGCATCTTGTCAAAT
This sequence comes from Bacillota bacterium, assembly GCA_023386815.1. Classification (GTDB taxonomy): domain Bacteria; phylum Bacillota; class Clostridia; order Lachnospirales; family Lachnospiraceae; genus Mobilitalea. Next base: position 28,462 of record JAEWIZ010000004.1, on the reverse strand, counting down.
GCTTTACGATCACGTATAATTTCATAACTTTTTGTGGCATTGAATAGAATTGTGTCAACCGAATTTTCAACCTCTCTCTTTTCAGATTAGCTTTTGTAAGCTATAATAAATGTAAATTTATGGAAAAGAGAGGGGCTTTTTATGCTACAAAACTTGTATAACGAAAATATTGTGATCTATGCCTTTGCAGGACTGGGAGCCTTTGGATTGTTATTACGCCTAATTGTAAATTTGGTATATAAGCATCTGATGAAAGAGTCAGATCAATTGGGCGAGACAAAGAACAAAATGCTGAAGCATATTAAATTAAAATTCTCCACCTGCTACAAATTAAAGATAGGTGTGAATAATGTGGATACTTTTGTGGATAAGAATATTTTAAAGTATCGTTTTTGTGGACTTCTATTATCCACATGGGAGAATTTGTGTGGACAAGTTTTGTACTTGATACTCCTAATGGTGCCTATTATAACGGTTTTCGCTGTATTGGAAGAATGTGGACAAGATATAATTTTGCTGACAGGAGCTGTGGGTATTTTGTCGGCAGCAGTATTAATACTTGTGGATAAAAGTATTAATTTGTCGGGAAAAAAGAGAATTGTACGACTTAATTTATTAGATTATCTAGAAAACTTCTGTAAGGTAAGGCTGGAACAGGAAGCCTCAAATCCTGAGTTAATCGAACAATATCGTCAGGAATACTCCCAGGTAACCGAGGTACATAATTCGAAACCAAAAGCAGGAGTCTTTTCAAATAAAAGGACAGAGACAGCAGCAACCATGGAGGTGCAGCAACAGGATCGAACAAGGGATGAGTTGAATCATCGCAGAGAAGCAAAACAGAAGAAGTTGGAAGAAAAACGGCTTCAAGCTGAACGCAGGGAAGAGGAGCAACGCAGGCTTCAAGAACAAAGAAGAGCAGAAGAACAGCGTAGACTAGAAGAGAAAAGAGAACAAGCAGCTAGACGACGGGAAGAAGAGCGTTTGAAACTGGAAGAAGAAAGAGAAGCCTTAGAGGCTAGAAGAGCTCAGCTAAAGAAGAAGGCTGAGCAGAAGCAGTTAATTAATGATGGGAAGCATAGGTTAAAAGATGAAGATGAAGACATATTACAGAGTATAGAGGAAGAATTAAGGCCTGCGCGTGCTCGTTCCACCATGGAAGCTGTTCTTGCGGGAGCTGAGGAGATTGCGGCTGCGAAGGAAAAGGAAGCCCAGACTCGTATGGTGAAAGAAGAACAAGGAAAGTTGGAAAGCAGTAGACCAACGAAAGCTCCTTCAAGTAAGCAAAGAACATTAAAGATTGATCCTCAGGAGGAAAAACTGATTGAGGATGTATTGAAGGAATTCTTTGCATAACGGGTGACAAGGGCGGTGACAAGGGGACGGGGTTGGTGTCACACACATGTGACACCAACCCCGTCCCCTTGTCACCCCCTTGTCACCGCCCTTGTCACCCCCTTGCCACAAAAATAAAATCATTGAATAATTACTTAGCCTTTGTTAAAATATAAAGAAAAAATAGATAAGGAGAACGACAATGGCAAGTAAAGTAACTTTTGATTTTTCTGTTGCAAAAAAATTCATCTCTGACAGTGAGATTAGCATGATAAAAGCTTCTGTAGAAGCAGCAAAAGAGCAGCTTGTAAGCAGAACAGGCGAAGGAAATGACTTTTTGGGTTGGATTGATCTACCGGTTGATTATGATAAGGAGGAATTTGCTCGCATTCAAAAGGCTGCGGCAAAAATTCAGAGTGATTCTGAGGTACTCCTTGTAATCGGAATCGGAGGTTCTTATCTTGGAGCTAGAGCTGCAATTGAATTTTTAAGACATAGCTTCTATAATTCTGTATCTAAGGAAATAAGAAAAACCCCTGAGATTTATTTCTGTGGAAATAACATTAGCAGTCATTATATGAATCATTTGAAAGAGGTTATTGGAGACAGAGATTTCTCCATTAATATTATTAGTAAATCAGGTACAACAACAGAACCGGCCATTGCATTCCGTGTATTTAAAAAATTATTGAATGAGAAATATGGCAAGCAAGAAGCGGCAAAGAGAATCTATGCGACCACAGATAAAGCCAGAGGAGCTTTAAAGAACCTTGCAACAGAGGAAGGCTATGAGAGCTTTGTGGTTCCGGATGATGTGGGTGGACGCTTCTCCGTACTGACAGCAGTTGGCTTACTTCCAATCGCAGTAAGCGGTGCAGATATCACGAAGCTGATGGAAGGCGCAGCAAGCATGAGAAATTATTGCCTTACCACTCCATATGAGCAAAACGATGCAATTCTTTATGCTGCAGTTCGTAATATCTTATTACGCAAAGGAAAGAGTATTGAAATTCTCGCAAATTATGAGCCAAGCCTGCATTTTGTATCCGAATGGTGGAAACAGCTTTTTGGTGAAAGTGAAGGTAAGGATCAAAAAGGTATCTACCCTGCAAGCGTAGATTTGACCACGGATCTTCATTCCATGGGTCAATTTATACAGGATGGACAAAGAACACTATTTGAGACGGTTATTAATGTAGAAGCATCACCTTCTGAGATTATTCTCGAGGAAGAAGAGGTTGATTTGGATGGTCTGAATTACCTGGCAGGAAAAACAGTTGATTTTGTGAACAAGAATGCTATGAAGGGAACTTTATTAGCTCATACAGACGGTAATGTTCCTAACCTGTTAGTAACAATTCCAGAGCAGAGCGAATTTTTCCTTGGTGAGCTGTTCTATTTCTTTGAATTTGCATGCGGTGTAAGCGGATACCTTCTTGGTGTGAATCCTTTTGATCAACCAGGTGTAGAAAGCTATAAGAAGAATATGTTTGCTCTCCTTGGAAAGCCGGGCTTTGAAGCTCAGAGAGAAGAATTATTAAAGAGACTGTAATAATAATAGAAATAAAGAAACAGGCTAAATCACTGATCTGATTGACTTGCCATGAATTTGAAGAACTCCAAAGTGAAAACCTTAATGGATTCATTCTGGAGTTCTTTTGTAATTTGTAGCAATTGGCTTAAGAATGCTTAACTCTATTGTAACAAGAAAGTATTACCTGAGTATAATATATTAAAGAAGTAAGTAGCAGGACAGTTTAGCCGGGATAGGGTACATATCTTTGAGCACTCGCAACCGAATCCCTTTTACATGAAGGAAGAGATATCTTTACTGCCTTGTTACCTTACCAGAACTCTTCGGCTGCTTCACATAGATATGACTCACCGCCCCATCCTTTCAGGAGTTTGGGGCGGTGTTGTTTGTATCATTATATTATTTTCGAATAAATGCCTTTATGGCATAACAGCGATATATTGGTACATCAGCATAAAGTGGCAAAAGGTACCGCCCATTACAAATAGGTGAAAAATCTCATGGGAACCAAAGTTCTTATGCCTGTTATTAAAGATAGGAAGTTTAAGTGCATATATAATTCCGCCTATGGTATATATGATGCCACCAGCCAATAACCATTGGAATGCTGCTGTGGGTAAAGCATTGATAATCTGAGTAAATGCGAGTACACAAGTCCAACCCATAGCGATATAAACGATGGAGGAGAACCATTTCGGGCAATGTACCCAAATTCCTGTTACTGCGATACCAATTATTGCAAGACTCCATACAAGTGCAAGTAAGATATAGCCAGTGCGTCCGCCTAAAGCGATTGCACAGATAGGAGTATAAGTACCTGCTATTAATATATAAATAGCCATATGATCAAATTTTTTCAGACGAACATGAACCTTTTCCGTTTTTCCGAAAGTATGATAGACCGTACTGGCAACATATAATAAAATCATACTGAGGACAAAGATACCCAATGAGATTAAATGAATGCGGCTGGGCTGGTCTGCCGCCTTAATTAATAAAGGCGTAGAGGCGAATACTGCCATAAGAGTTCCAATAAAATGTGTAATAGCACTTCCCGGATCCTTTGCTTTCATTTTTTTTACAGTCATAAAATCAGCTCCTTTTCTTACTATTTAGTACGTAATTTTGACTAGGGATTATCGCTGGATAATCTCTTGTCATTTTTATTTTTACCAGTTATCTTTTGTTTATACGTTTTGTTGATATATATACCATGTTATGTAGTAATGAATACTACATCTAATGTATTTATATACTACAACATGTTAATTCGAAATGCAAGTAGTAAATTTGATTTATTTCAACTAACAGTTTACTTTCCAATTAAATTGGAATATGCTATACTTTATAGAGGTAATAAAGTAATTTGGTAATTTGTAAAGTGGAGGATGGCAGATGGATTTAAACGTTGGCGAGATTATAAAATTAAAGAAGCAGCATCCTTGCGGTAGCTTTGAGTGGGAGATTCTCCGCGTGGGAATGGACTTTCGATTAAAGTGTCTAGGTTGTGGACACCAGGTCATGCTACCAAGAAAACAGGTTGAGAAAAGTATTCGGCAGATCAGAAAACCAGCCGATCAAATTTAAAATAAAAGTTAGTTAAAATAAAGTAAGGAAAAGGACAAGGGAAGGAAGTGACATATGAAATTAATATCCTGGAATGTGAATGGATTAAGAGCGTGTTTGAATAAAGGCTTCGCGGAATATTTTTCTGATATGGACGCAGATATCTTCTGTCTGCAGGAGACAAAGCTCCAGCCAGAGCAGGTTGATATTGCTTTTGAAGGTTATCATCAGTATTTTAATTCAGCTTTAAAAAAAGGATATTCGGGTACGGCGATTTTTTGTAAGCAGGAACCCCTTAAGGTAACTTTTGACATTGGCATGGACAAACATAATGATGAAGGACGGGTTATCACTTTAGAGTTTGAGGATTTCTATTTGGTTACAGTATATACGCCAAATTCTCAAAGGGAGTTAGCTAGATTAAACTACCGTATGGAATGGGAAGATGATTTTAGAGCATACTTAATGGAATTGGATAAGAAAAAGCCAGTTATCGTATGCGGCGATATGAACGTGGCACATAAAGAGATTGATTTAAAGAATCCAAAATCAAACATAAAAAATGCTGGATTTACGATTGAAGAGCGTGATAAGATGACAACGCTATTAGACAGCGGCTTCATTGATACCTTCCGCTATAAATATCCGGAGGTTAAGGATGCCTATACCTGGTGGTCATATATGTTCAAGGCTCGTGAGAAGAACGTGGGGTGGAGAATTGACTATTTTCTGGTGTCTGATCGGTTAAAGGACAGGGTGGAGGATGCTAAGATCCATATGGATATTATAGGAAGTGATCATTGTCCCATAGAGCTGCTTTTAAAATAAATGAATTACCCTGAGAGGGTTATGTGTATTATTTTTACAAAGAAGTATACGTTATTATTCATACCAAGAAAAAGTGGAGGATAATCTTACATGGAGGCAATGAGGATTAGGACAGATCAAGCCGAAGTAGGAATGATGGTCGCAAACGATATCTATTCGTCAGCAGATCAACTAATAATTACAAAAGGCACAGTACTCGATGATAGAATGATTACAAGACTGCGTTTTTATAATATATATGGGCTTGTGGTGTATAAAAAAATTGACAAGCAAGTAAAAGAGGTCAAGGAAGTATCCTATATTGAAATGCTGAGGAACACAGAGGAATTCAAAAAGTTTAATCGTACCTATGTTGAGACTGTTGATCATATGGAATCGAGTCTCAATAGTATTATTTCCGGTGATTCGCAAATCGATGTTGATAAACTGCTCAGTGAGACAGAACATCTCCTAGAGGAAGGCCGTAATGGTGCCCATATTTTTGAGATGCTCCATGGTATCCGAAACTATGACGATCTGACTTTTGTACATTCTTTGAACGTAGCTTTGATATGTAATGTTTTTGGCGGCTGGTTAAAATTTTCGAAGGAAGATATCAAGCAGCTCACACTGGCGGGACTTCTGCATGACATTGGAAAGTTATTGATTCCAAGGGAGATTCTTACGAAGGATGGAAAACTGACGGAAGATGAATTTAAAATTGTTAAAACACATCCGGTTAAAGCCTATCAAGCGATTAAGGATGCACCGATTGATATTCGGGTGAAATATGCTGCATTAATGCATCATGAACGTTGTGATGGTACTGGCTATCCTAACGGTTTCGTAGGGGAGCAAATTGATACTTTTTCAAAAATTGTGGCTATAGCTGATGTTTATGATGCGATGACCTCAAACCGTCGTTATCGTCATGCGATTTGTCCCTTTGATGTAGTTGAAAACTTTGAACGAGACGGGTTTTTAAAATATGATCCGAGATATCTGATGACCTTTATGGAGCGTATCGTTGTATCCTATATGCATAATATCGTACGACTGAATGATGGCAGAGAAGGTGAGGTTATTATGATTAATAAGCTGGCGCTATCACGTCCGGTAATTAGAATTGGGACAGGCTTTGTAGATTTGTCAAAAGAGCATAAATTGATGATTGAAGAGATTATATAGAAACTTACAAGTATGATCAAAGGAATATACAAATAGCTAAGGTACTTAAAAAGAGATAAAGAGATTTAAAGAATATAAAGAGATCGAAAGAAACATAAAGAGAATTAAATAACATAAAGAGTATGAAAGTACATAAAACTTGTTAAAAGATGACATATGTGATAAGAATGAAAAACAAAATGATGGTTAAAAGAATTAAGAAATATAAGACCTGCATAAGGAGACTGATGCTATTCAAAAAGATTGACCAAGAATAGCTCAGAAATTCCCTTTGCAGGTTTCTTTGTATTTATTTCTAGACAGGAAGAATTATATAAATACATATTGTACCAACACCATGTATAAAAGAGAACCTCCGCCGATACTGAGGAGAGTATTCTTTTTCCAGACGTGAAGCAGAGCAATAACCAAAAGGCTGATTGCCTCGGGAATCGCATAAGGCGACTGGAGAAAGGAGATGTCCTTAAGGCAGTAGACAACGAGCATTCCGATAATTGTAAAAGGAAGAATGTCCGCAAGGTATTTCACATACTTTGGTATCTCTTTGTTCTCAGGAAAAATCAAAAAGGGCAGCACCCGGGTCAACTGGGTTCCAAGAACAACAACGCCAAAGAAAAGTACAAGTTGTGGAATGGAATAATTCATGCTTCTTTACTCCTTTCCATTGGTGATCTTGCTACGGTTACTAAGGTTAATATCATAATCATGGAAGGGATAATAAAGTTTGAAGCCCCGAAGAAGAAGCGACATACAATTGCACTTACGATACCGATGATTGCTGGTAAATGATTTTTTGTAGACTGCCATTGATTGATTAAAATAACAACAAACAATGCTGTCAGAACAAAGTCAATTCCCTTTGTATTAAATTCCAGTAAGCTGCCGATTATACCGCCCAGGAGAGAGCCTACTACCCAATAGGAATGATCCAGCAAAGATATAAAAAAATAGAACCATTTATGATCTACCTGCTCTGGAACCTTTGCTGAACACACAATGGAGAAGGTTTCATCTGTCAGAGAGAATATTAAATAAGGCTTTAATTTACCGATACCTCGGTATTGCTTTAGCATGGAGATACCGTAAAATAAATGTCTGGCATTAACTGCCAGAGTCATAAGGAAGGCACCCATTAAATCAAAGCCGGCAGCCAGCAGTGACACAGTAACAAACTGCATTGAGCCGGCATAGATGAAGATACTTGCCAGCATGATCCAAAACAGAGAGAAGCCCTTACTATTCATAAGTATGCCATAAGCAGCTCCTAGGACTAAATATCCTGTAAAAACAGGTATTGTATGCGGGAAAGCAGCCTTTAAGGCTGCTCTTTTCTTGTACATATAAAAACTCCTTTATAAAATGTTAATAGAGATTAGCTGTTAACAAATCCGAAACTATGAGTTAGACTTATTATGCCTTTGCTGTTGTGCCCGCATAAACCGGGTTGAAATCAGCGCTATCAGAGCATACAAAACCAGCATAAGTCGCAATCAGCTGCTCAAAATAGGGTACAACTAGCCTGATGTCATCTTCACAGATAGTGATGGCAAAGATAGTTTTTATATTTCTGTTTTTGATAAAGGCAGCATCGGAGGGATCTTGAAAGCTCGGCTCCACCGGTTCAAAGTCAATCGAATTCTCATTCGGCAATTCTATCTCCAGCACATTCATTTCCTCCCAAACCTGAAGGGAGAGTCCTTTGTTCTCCTGTAAAAGATCAGCAATATCTCTCGCTGTTACTGTGGATGGTGTCATATAAAAAAGGTCAATATATTTTTTGCTTATCTTTTGCTTGGAATCTGAGGTTTTCTTAGCCATGGTTTCATCCTTCCTGCGCTTATTGTAAACTTTTAAAATTAAGATACTTCGCTTGGGGTCAATTATAATATATTATCTTTTTTTCTGCAACCACCTTAGCATAAATATACATTTTTGATTTTTAAGATTACAGGTAAAAGAACTCATAAAAAAGGGCTATCACAGAAGCTAGCTCTACGGTATGACTTTTCTCACACACAGACGAATCTTGTGTTGTGGGAATTATATCCGCATATCTAACTAATTGCGACAACCCTCATCAATCTTAGAAGTAATCAATCTACTAATGAATAAGAAAGTAATTGATCACGAATGAATAGGAAGTAATATATTCTAATGGAATATTAGTGTAAGTGAAATTATAGCTGAGCTAAAGTAGTGCCTAATTTGGTGCACTCTTCAACAGTAGCTGCATCTGGAGAGCCTTCGGTAATTAATCCTTCATCGTTCACGATGTTAGCACCGGCCTCTTTCATACGATCTACCCAATCAAGCATCCACTGTCCGTCGCCCCAGCCATAGGAGCCAAACAAAGCAATGTTCTTACCGCTACAGAATTTTTCAACCTCAGAAACAAAGGGTTCCATTTCACCTTCTTCCAGAACCTCATCTCCCATGGAGGGGCATCCAAGGGCAAAGGTAGAGGATGCTTTCAAATCCTCCAGTGATACGTGAGAGATGTCTGTCACCTCCGCAGTTTTTCCGGCCTGTTCGATTCCCTTACCAATCGCATTAGCCATTTCCTCGGTGTTACCTGTCTGAGACCAGTATGCAACTATTACTTTATCCATATAATATCCTCCTTTTATTTTGCTCCTGTATAATGAGCTTTCAATGTATGAGATGTTATGACATGTAATTGTGATTCTCGTGATATGTGGTTTCTATAGATAAAACTAGAATAAAACTAGTTAGTTGAAACTAACACTATATTATCATACAATATTCTCGGAGTGTTTTCAACAGTTCACATGATCAATATTTCTCAAGAGAGGATGTTATAATCTGTAAAAAAGCCTCATGGAGACGTGTATCTTCTACCAATTCCGGATGAAAAGCCAATGCTAGTTGATTCTGATATTTGACAGCTACAATGTCGCCCTTTACCCGTGCCAGTACCTGAACACCAGCCTCCACGTCTTCAATATAAGGTGCACGGATGAACTCCATTGGAAAATGTTTGATACCAGTAATGTCCTCATAGGTAAAGAAGCTCCCCAGCTGTCTTCCATAAGCGTTGCGTTTTACTGTGATAGGCAGGGTTTGAAGATGAACTTTTCTATCATTACTAAGATTCTCTGCCAGTAAAATCAGGCCTGCGCAGGTAGCAAATACCGGAAGTCCATTTCGAATACGTTCCTGCAAGAGCTCGAACATGCCGAGCTCTCGAAGCAGCATTCCTTGGACGGTACTCTCTCCCCCGGGCAGTATCAGACCCTCAAAGTCTTGTTCTAAATCCGCTTTTTGTCTAAGCTCAATGCATTCTACACCAAGCTGATTCATTATTTTAATATGCTCTATAAATGCGCCCTGTACTGCGAGTACTGCAACTCTCATGATAAAGTCTCCTTCTATAGGAAGTTTTGACCTCCAATTAATGGCTCTAAAGGCTTAACAAGTAGTCTAAAAGGATATTACCTAGACTACTTACCCCTTTCCGCCATCAGAAGTTCAATTTCCTGTTCGTTGATTCCAATCATCGCTTCTCCTAGATCCTCAGACAGGGAGGCAATCATCTTTGCATCGGAGAAATTGGTTACAGCCTTTACGATTGCATTGGCTCGTTTTGCAGGATTACCTGATTTGAAGATTCCGGAACCAACAAAGACCCCTTCCGCACCAAGCTGCATCATTAAGGCTGCGTCTGCTGGTGTGGCGACACCACCAGCTGCAAAGTTAACCACCGGCAGCCTGCCGTTTTGATGTACATACTGTACCAGTTCATATGAAACCTGCAACTCCTTAGCAACCTGGTACAATTCGTCCTCTCTCATGGAAGTAATACGAGCAATGTCTCTGTTCATCATCCTCATATGGCGAACCGCCTGAACAATGTCACCGGTACCTGGCTCACCCTTGGTTCTAATCATAGCAGCACCCTCGTTGATTCTGCGCAGAGCCTCACCTAGATCCTTAGCGCCACAGACAAAGGGAACCTGGAAATTTCGCTTGTTAATATGATATACATCATCAGCAGGAGACAGGACCTCGCTTTCATCGATGTAATCTATTTCAATCGCCTCCAGTAACTGAGCCTCAACAAAATGTCCGATACGGCATTTTGCCATAACAGGAATTGATACGGCTTCTTGAATACCACGAATCATTTTAGGATCACTCATTCTGGATACTCCGCCTGCAGCTCGAATATCCGCAGGAATACGTTCCAGCGCCATAACAGCACATGCACCTGCTTCTTCTGCAATTTTTGCTTGTTCCGGTGTAGTCACATCCATGATAACCCCACCCTTTAACATGCTGGCCAGCTCCTTGTTTAACTGATATCTTCTCTCATCCATATGAAATCCTCACTTTCAAAATATAAATCAAATACAGATAATTTTTAAGTCATCCTTAGAATACGCTTTTTCCTTGTTCTCTTTACAAAGGTTATAAACCCTATTATAATTGGAAGTGACCATATTTAAATATCCATTTTGAATATATTCAGAATGGCCAGATTGGAGGCTTTATCATCTTATGTTAACTTATTCCTTTACCGATATAGGGTCAGATAGTCTTTACGAGCATCTATATAAATGTATTAAAAACGATATATTACAAGGCGTTTTAACGCCAGGAGACCGATTGCCCTCCAAGCGAAGTTTTGCAAAGCATCTGAACATAAGCACCATAACAATTGAAAATGCATATGCCCAGTTATTAGCGGAAGGTTATATTTATTCCATTGCCAAGAAGGGTTATTTTGTATCAGATATTATAAACTCTATGAAATCTTCAGCAGCAGCTTTCCACTCTAACCTGGAATTTAGTGCCGGTAAGCCGGAATACTATGTTGATTTCCTCAGTAATCAGACGAATCCGGCAAATTTCCCATTTTCCATCTGGGTAAAGCTGATGAGGGAGGTAATTTCAGAGAAAAGTGAAGAGCTAATGATGAACTCACCTAGCGGAGGAATTCTAGAGCTTCGATTAGCTATTGCGGAGCATCTAAGGGAATTTCGCGGAATGAAGGTTTCTCCCCAGCAGATCGTGGTAGGAGCGGGTACGGAGTATCTCTACGGGCTATTAATTCAGCTCCTAGGCCATGGTAAAATCTATGCGGTGGAAGATCCGGGTTATCAAAAGGTAGCGAAGATTTACCGGAGTAATCAGGTGAATTGTTGTTATATTCCTATGGATAAGCAAGGGATATTAATTTCTTCCTTAGAAGAAAGCGGTGCGGAAATTGCCCACATTTCACCCTCACATCATTATCCAACCGGTATTATTACCCCCATCAGCAGAAGGTATGAGCTCCTGGGGTGGGCGTCAAAATCAAAAGAAAGATATATTGTTGAAGATGATTATGATAGTGAATTTAGACTCCTTGGAAAGCCCATTCCCTCCTTACAAAGCATTGATGTAATGGAGAAGGTCATCTATATCAATACCTTCAGTAAGAGTTTAGCGCCTACAATTCGAATTGGTTATATGATTCTTCCTCAGCATCTTGTAGAGAAATTTCACAGGGAATTAAGCTTCTATTCTTGTACAGTCTCTACCTTTGAGCAGTATACATTGGCTAAATTTATTCGGGGTGGATATTTTGAAAAGCACATCAATCGGATGAGAAGCTTTTATCGTATGCAAAGAGATGAGTTGTTGGAATGTATCAGAATAAGCCCCTTATCTAATGCAGTGACAATTACGGAGGAAGATGCGGGGTTACACTTTTTGATGGAGCTAAAAACCAAGCTTACCGATGAAGTAATCATCCGAAGAGCAGAGCAGGAGAGAATTCGAATTGGGTGTCTTTCGCAGTTCTATCACAAACCTGCGCCAAGTACAGAGCATATCCTGGTTATGAACTATTCAGGAATTGAAGGGGATAGGATGTGTGAGGCGATAGGGAGATTAAGTAGATGTATTGTTACTTGATGGTGTTTAACGCAGGGTATATTGCTTTTCTATTCAATTTGCCACAGGAATGACAAACTATATAGTTATATAAAGGTATATAAGGAATTGGTAAGATTTCTTAAACAGGTGTATATTTTTATATAGAAGGAGATGGGGATGAAGCATTATAAAAAAATTCTTCTGTGCTTGATCGTTTTGGCGTTAACGGTTTACCTTACTACACCAGCCTTAGTATCCGCTGCTAGTGGTAAAACTGGGGTTATCATAGGAGATAAATCGAATAATTATAAGCTGTATCATAACCTGGTGGTATTATCCCCGGCTAAAAATATCATGGTCAAAGCATATAATATCAGTAAGGCGTTAGGTCTGTCTTATAGCTATGACAGTAATAAAAACAAATTGACCATTAAAAATCCAAACAATGGTAAGTATGTCGAGTTTATAAGAGGGAGCAAGAAATATACTTATTATTCCTCCAGTACGGCAAAAGGGGTTACAAAGACTGCGATTTATAAGTTTTACTATGATGATCCCAACAAATGCTATGTGATTCATATGGCAACATTAAATAATATTCTAAATTACAATTATTATAGGGATACTAGTAATACCTATTATTCAAATATGGGCTATGGAAGCCTGGTAAGCTATAGCATCAACGGATATAGCAAGGCTGATATTCCGATAACAGAAGAGTTACTTAACTACATCAATTCTAAAACATTTACATCAAAAATAGACTTGTTGAATGCCATAAGAATTAATATGGTGGCTCGAGTAACAGGAGTAAGCTTTAAAACATCGCGTTCAGTCATGAAGGATATCAATATGAATATTCTGGATGCCGTATTAGAGATTGATGATACGACGACCTCAAAGGATGCGGATTATCTGTCATTACTGATAGATTCCTTAAAACAGAACTGGTCAGTATCCTATAAAACAGTGCGCTACTCGAACGGTACAGTGAAAACAATTGAGAGCCCGGATGATCCGGCCACACTAACGCTTCAAGTACAATATGAAACCACGCTCTCACAGGAACGAGTAGTGGATAGTAAAGTAGCAAGTATCTTAAAGAGTTTAAATTTAAGTAAGGCTACTGACTATGAGAAAGTAAAAGCGATTCATGATTATATCATTAATCTGGCAAGCTATGATATGACTTATCAACGATCCACTGCCTATGATATTCTTATTAATAAATCCGCTGTCTGTGAGGGATATGCGCTGGCGGCTTACCGCTTGTTTACAGATGCCGGGCTGGAGACCCGGATTATTACCGGAGATGGGGACGGGGAGCGCCATGCCTGGAATATCGTTAAGGTGAATGGTGAGTGGTATAATATTGATCTTACCTGGGATGATCCGGTTTCCTCCTCTGGAAAACAGATATTAAGATATACATATTTTTTGAAAAACGAAAGAGATTTTAAATTACATAACAGTGATGTGGAATTTAAGACGAAGGAATTCTTAAGTAATTATCCGATTGCTGAGCTTAGTTATGTGATGGAATAGTAAAATAGCTATCCTAGTTTTTGTAGAAATCAGGATAGCTATTTTTATTGATCAGATTTAGTACATTAGTTTGCATAAAATAGCAGTATCAGTAAGTACAAATATAATTTTGGACATTATGACAATCCCTAATTATTCTGCTCCATAGTACCAGATTCTTCTGCACAAATAAGAACCTCCTTTGTACCTACTCCATCTCGCATTATGCTTTTATTTACGGAACTATTATTTGGCTTGATCTGCGTAGCAACCTTCACGATATAATCCTTTATTACTTTACGTTTGCTTGGATCTAATAATAGATATTCTGTGAGAATCTTAGTATCCAGCTCATCAAGATCATAGCTCTTGGAGAGTACACTAAGCTCCGAGGGCAGCAATGTCTTATACATATCACCCTCACCATATCTTAACCATGCTTCGTTTATGTTAAATTCCTTACAAATTAATAATACCATTTGCTCGGTTAGTTTACGCTGCCCGCTTTCTATCTTTGAAATGCTTGCCCCAGTAACACCTAACCGCTTGCCAAAAGCCTCCTGGCTTATGTTTAGTTTTGATCGAAGAAGCTTTATCCTATTATTCAACCCGACACACCCTTTCGAATTGATATTAACAAAATTATGAAATTTAGTCAATTATATTCCAATATCGTATTGACATAGGATGTAATATTATGTATAATATTGACATAGTTAAGAGTGTATATGACTTTGTTAGTTTATACAAGACCAAATAGGATTTTATAGTAAAGATAAAGAGTCATAAATGAGTCGAATAAATGAGTCGAATAAATGAGTCGAATAAATGTGTAAAATAAATGTGTAAAATAATGGTGTAAAGTAGTTACTTAAATAAATACATAAAATAAATACATTAAATAAATGAGTTAAATAAATGCGCAGAGTAATAGGTACTTAAAGGTTCCCAAGTGAGGTGGCTGAATGGATCATAAGCAACAAGCTCAGGAATTATTGATAGAACTACGAGATATTATAAATAAACTAAAAACATTGGAGGAATATCAGAAGGAAGAGATTGTTGCAAGGATTGAGCAAATGCATACAGAAAATTCCACAGACAGTAATATCAATGATCAATAGGGCATAAGGCAGAGAGATTTATAAAATTTATCCCCATTCCCATAGATGATTATGTTTTATGTTTCTAAACTTGTCTTATGCTTTATTGAGCGTTGATATTGGAAAAGAATACTTGCATATTCTCATAAATTATGTTATATTTACTCGGGCAATATGAATATGTCCATTAAAAGGGAGTAGCTGCCAATCTGGTGATAATGTCAACATACTGACCGCAAGGTCTGGCATTATCGTGGCTGTATTCAGTCAAGCGAGACTTTTAACGCAAAGAAATTATCCATGAAACAGTTTTATTATGTAATTTATTGCATGATAAGTTTCTAATGGTTTGTTTCTTTACGTTAAAGGTCTCTTTTTATATGCTTGTTTAAGTATAGCGCAGCGACCATATAAATGGGAAAAATTTATTAGGAGGACATGCAATGAGAG
Organism: Bacillota bacterium; assembly: GCA_023386815.1. GTDB lineage: Bacteria > Bacillota > Clostridia > Lachnospirales > Lachnospiraceae > Mobilitalea. The sequence goes on along the minus strand of JAEWIZ010000004.1, from coordinate 13,075 downwards.
AATTTATTACTGCTTTATTGTTTGTAGTTGTAGCAGAAATGGGAGATAAGACACAGCTCCTGGCGATGGCTATGGCAAGTAAATATAAAGCAGGAAAAGTAATGATTGGTGTATTGATCGCTACCGTATTAAACCATGCCTTGGCGGTGGTGCTTGGGAGCTATTTGAGCAGGCTGGTTCCGATGGATGTTGTTAAGATTGTTGCAGCGATTGCCTTTTTGGCATTTGGTCTCTGGACTCTTCGAGGCGATAAGCTGGATGGAGAAGACAACAAAAAGTCGAAGTTTGGTCCGGTTGTGACGGTAGCCATAGCATTTTTCTTTGCAGAAATGGGAGATAAGACACAGCTCATGACTATAACAATAGCGGCAAAGAGTGTTACACCGATGTTTGTTTTAATGGGAACTACGGCAGGTATGCTGGTTGCTGATGGTATTGGTATTCTGGGTGGTGCTTGGATGGCTAAGCATATACCTGAGAAATACATTAAATGGGGTGCTGGACTGGTATTTATGTTCTTTGGAACACTTACTTTATATCAAGCTGTTCCAGCAGCCTTACTTAACCCTGTCTGTCTTATCTTATACTTTGTTGTAATGGCACTCCTGATATATCTGGTTGGCGTGAAGTTAACCTATACAGGGAATGAAACAAGGGAAGAGCTTAGTGAGGAACTTAGTCAGGAGCTTGGTGAATAAAAAACTAAGACTGACAAATAAGTAGGTAAAACAAGCTGTCTACTCGGTATGTGATTTTAATGAAATAAAAGTAATGGGAGCGAACAACTGATGGAATTTGGTTGATTTGCTCCCATTTCATATATAAAAGTCGAATATAGTCCTGATTAAGACTTTCCGGTAAAGTTAAGAAAAAGTAAGATAACATTTGCAAAAATGATGATACTGGTAATGATCCAACCAAGTATTTTTGTGGGGCGGCGGTTAACGAAATCGCCCATATATTCTTTTTTACTTGTGATAATGAGCATGGGAATAATAGCAAAGGGAAGCATAAAGCTTAAGGTAACCTGACTTAACACAAGTGCCTTCATTGGGTTCTGTCCCGATAATATGATTATCATAGCTGGAAACATGGTAATCAGCCTGGTTACGTTATCACTTAGCTTTAAACCTACAAAACCCTGCATAATTGTCTGACCTGCCATTGTCCCTACAGCGGAGGAGGAAAGTCCGGAGGCAATTAAGGCGATTGCAAATACAGCACTGGATGCAGTACCAAGTAGAGGAGACAAGGATTGTTGTGCCTGCTCGATTGTTTCCACAATAAGGCCATTTCGATAGAAGACAGCAGCTGAGACAATAACCATAGAGGCATTTATGATAAAGGCTATGTTCATAGCGATAGTGATGTCAAAACGCTCCATTTTAAAGTAACGCTTCTTCTGTTCAAGATTAAGGTCATTATTTCTTGTCTGAACCAGCTGAGAGTGCAAATATATTACATGAGGCATAATGGTTGCGCCAACCATTCCGACCATAATAAGTACCGCCTCTTCATTTGGGAGAGAAGGGATTAAGGTATGAAGACCTACTAAAGACCAGTCCGGTTTCGCAAGAAACAATTCTAGCCCATAGGAAATACAGATGACAGCAATGAGACAGGATATCACAGCTTCCACAATGCGCTGCCCATATCTACCTAAGTATACGATTACAAAGGTTAAAATTGCTGTAATTATACCTGCAACTGGCATGGGAATATGAAATAGAAGATAAAAGCCCAGGGTACCTCCAATAAACTCCGCCAGATTGGTGGCCATGGCAGCGATCTCTGCGATGATCCAGAAAAACCAGTTTGTTTTACGGGTGAATACTTTGCCACACATTTGTGGTAGATTATGACCGGTTGCTATTCCAAGCTTAGCCGACATTGTCTGAAGGAATACAGCCATGATATTACTCCATAGGATTACCCATACCAGGGAGTAGTTAAACATAGAGCCACCGCTGATATTAGTTGCAAAGTTGCCTGGATCAACATAGGCAACGCTTACAACAAAGGCAGGGCCTAAGCATTTTAATAAAGCACTGAATCTATGGGAAATACGTTGTTTCCGTTGTGGAGTACGAACGGACGTGAAGGGGGGATTAGCACCAGCTATACTGGTTTGTGTATAACTTTCATCCAGCATGAAAACACCTCTTTTACAGATTGCAATTTAGTAGTCACTTAGGAATTAGCTAAGACTAAAAAGATTTACCTAGACTACATTATGTGCAATCGAATAAAAGGGTTACATGTCATATGAAATATTATTGGTTGAAAATCAAGGACCAAAATCACGTTTCCTATCGTCGAGATGCATGGCACAAAAATAGCGCTTATTATGTATTTTTTAAATGAATTTCATACTGCTTTAAAATATCAGGATTTTTTTGAAGGAATTCGTTGAACACATCCAACTTATGTAAGGTGGATATAGAGATGCTATGCTCAATTAATTCGGTCTCTAGCAAGGTGTTTTCTGTAACGCCAAGGTTTAATAAGAACATTTCAATAATATTATGCCGTTGTAGCAAGTACTTACCCAGTTCAGCTCCTGAATCAGTCAAAAAAATAATTCCATATTTTTTGTAATCCAGTAGTCCATATTGATTTAATTTTTGAACCATTTTTGTGGCAGATGGTGCTGCTACATGGAGAAGCTCAGATAATGTATTAATACGCATATAACCATAATTAAGGCTATTACGGTAGATCATTTCCAGATAATCCTCCATGGCAGGTGTTAATAGCTTTTTATTTTTCTCCAATAGCTGATAGCCACGAACGGTATGAAAACCAGATGATTCGTCCATCTTACCACTTCCTATCCCAAGAATGCATTTTGCTTATATAGTATATTCACTAGTTTTTCGATTTAATAACCTATGGTGGAACTTAATCTGGAAAATAGCATATGATAGAATATTGAAGCGGGTTAGGGGAACGATATCTATGAACAATATGCCTTATGATTATGATATGGCTATGTACAAATCCTTACTTGATGCGTTGGATCTTGTTAGAACTGCCGTCGAGGGTGAAAGGGAAGATGAGTTGTTTTATGACTACTTAATTTCTGTTGCACCGTCTCAGGAGGAAGTTAATATTATCAAATCTATTCGAGATGACGAACGAAAGCATAATAAAATGTTTCGAGAAATTTATGCATATTTTACTGGAGATGAAATTCAAGCGGAGGAGAATCCAAGGTTTGAAAAGCCAAGATCATATCTAGAGGGAGTTAAAAAGGCGTTTTTTGGTGAGTTAGCTGCCATGGAACGTTACAGGAACATAAGAGCAGGTTTACCTGTTAATTACTATCGTGACATGGTATTTGAGATATTAACAGACGAGCTCAAGCATGCGGATAAGTATAATTACATTTTAAATATGCATCCTATGAGTCATGATAAAGATACCAACCACACAGATACCAACCATACAGATACAAGAGAGTTAAATAGTAGCAGAGAAAACAATAGTGAAGCTAATAATGAATATTATACAGTTGAGCAATTTATGGAATATATAAGACCGTTAGTGGAACAGGGGATTAGAGAAGAAGCCGCCGGAAAAAGCATAGATCAATTACTTCAGAAATACATTCTAGCAGGTTTCATGGTTGGAATGGGGCTGACAATACCACAAGTAGAAAATCAAATCGAAAATATGGCTGATATGACAATGGTTTAATATGAATGAAAGTAAGAAGTATTATGTCTGAGGAGTATTTCAGTCATAGTACTTCTTGTTTTTGAATAGCTAGTAGTTTCCAGACAAATGAATATAGCCTTAGCTTCACTCATCTAGCAAAACCTTCACAGGGCTTCCGATACATATCGCATCTTCACCTACGAGGGCATCATAAGCAAGGATAGTGACGCCCTTTTCATGTGCCAGCCTTAAGGCTTTTGTAAACTCAGGATCTCGAATTGTATGAGGCGTAAAGTGTGTTACACCCTTCATCTGTATTAGAAAGAATAGAAAGCCTGCGTAACCTTCCTCCACAGCTTTTATCATTTCATAAACATGCTTGCTACCCCTTTGTGTAGGGGCATCCGGGAACATGGCAGTTCCATCGACTTCAAGAGTTACGCCCTTGACTTCAATAAACCCCTTTTGTTCACCGCTTTCAAAATATAGGTCAAACCGGGAGTTACCATAGGTAACCTCTCTTGATAGTTTGGTGATCTGCTGAAATTCTTTTATTTTCTCATTTTTAAGAGCCTCATATACTACCATATTAGGGATCTGTGAGTCGATATTAATTAGGACGTCACCTTTATAGGCAGCTATTAAAGAATACTTTGTTTTACGGTTGGTATTACTAGCTTCCTCCAGGATTACAGTGGTGCCTTCTTGTAAAATCTCTCTACAACGACCGGTATTTTTAACATGAACGACCTCAACCCTGCCATCAACCAATACGTGGGAAATAAATCGGTTGGGACGGCTGATAAAGACGGCTGGTTTTATGGTTGTATAATTCAAGGATACCTTCCTCCTGAGATTTATGTTTTATTGGTATTTACAGTAGTTAGACTTTTTGTATTAGAAACACCTATATTTTAGCTTGTTAATGGTGGATATGCAATGTAAAAAAGAATTACCTAACCCTTCTCATGGTTTCTTTTAAAGATTCATCAGAAAAATAAATTCAAATACTTACAATTATTTTGTCTTAGGTTGTAGCATGCTTCATATGAATATATAAAACTCTCTGAGGATGTTCCAATGAAAAGGTATACTTTTATAGTAATAATTCTTTTTATGCTATTCCTACTATTCATTTTCCCTTATAAGGAGGGATATGATGCAATAAAGTATCAACTCTTCAATAAAGAAGGTAAAATTACAATTGTAATCGATGCAGGGCATGGAAACTTTGATCCTGGAAAAATTGGTATTAATAAAACAGCTGAAAAGGATATCAATTTAAGTATCGCCTATAAATTGAAAGCTCTATTAGAGGATAACGATATTAATGTAATAATGACCAGAACGGACGATTCCTGCTTGTGTAAAAAATCTGACACGGATAAAAAGCATGCAGATATGAGAAAACGGATCTCAATCATTAATTCAAATGATGCACTATTTGCCGTCAGTATACATCAAAATAGCTTTACTCAGGAATCCTCCAGAGGGGCCCAGGTATTCTACTATCAAAATTCAGAGCAAGGGCAACTTCTTGCAGAAATGATACAGGAATGCATGAAAGGGTATATCAAGGATGGGAACCATAGACTAGCGAAATCAAATAGCTCTTACTATATGTTAAAATATTCAAAATGTCCGTTAGTAATTGTTGAGTGTGGTTTTTTATCAAACAGGGAGGAAGCAGACCTTTTGATCAAGGATAGTTACCAAGACAAGATAGCCTGGGCAATTCATTTGGGTATCCTGGAATATATAAACAGTAGTATTGGTGATAATAGTGTACCATTAGCTGGACACTAGCATAAGGAGGAAATAGGTTAGAGTGGAATAAATTGCATTCCAATAAATAATTAAGTTATATCTGGGCTAGGGTTTGATTGGTAGTGATTAAAAGAAAAGGCTAGACAGAGGCTGGTAGAAAATGTAATATAAATAATAGGTTTAAGCTTTATTATATACATTAGACCGTCGCCTGAATAATTGAGGGTATACATAAATGGAAAGTGAGAATAGAACAGCAATGGTTGTTAAAATAGAAGACACAAGACTTGTTGAACCGCTATTTCATAATTGGCAGGAAACCTTAATAAGTTCATGCCTGCAAAATAGTATGGGAGAGATCTATGGAAACAGCATAGAGATGCCATTATCTGCAATGGCCGTCCTTGGAGATTTCTGCTTTTTTGCCGGAGCACCGGACGAAGAGTTGGTTATGTACAAGCCCGAAGGTAATACTAAAAATTTTATTATTATGGTACCTCAGAACGACAACTGGGCATCAACGATTGTTCAATGTTATGGTGATAAGGCAAAAAGGGTTACCCGTTATGCGTTTAAGAAAGAGCAGAATGTATTTTGTAAAGAAAAGTTACAAGAGGTGGTGAACTCTTTATCATCAGAGTATTCTTTAAAAATAATAGATGAAGAGATTTTTCAGCTGTGCAGATCAAGTGATTGGAGCATGGATTTAGTATCACAATTTAAAGACTATGAGATGTATAGAGACCTTGGAATTGGTGTTGCTATTTTAAAAAATGGAGCACTTGTAGCAGGAGCGTCCTCCTACTCCAGATATGAGGATGGAATTGAAATAGAGATTGATACGAAATATGAGTACAGACGAAGAGGACTAGCATATGTTAGTGGTGCTAAGTTAATCTTGGAATGTCTTAAAAGGAATCTGTATCCCAGTTGGGATGCTCAGAATAAATGGTCGGCAGCTTTGGCTGAAAAATTAGGATATCATCTTGATTATGAATACCCGGCATATGAAATTTGGGGGTATTAAAGGTCTCGAATATATAATAGCATATCCACTGATGTATTTTTACTTTATAAGAAATCTATACTTCATTAGTAAGTTACAATTGGCATGATACTCTACCATCGGTTTACTTTACTAAATTCAACCTTTGGTTGGTTGTAATGGATACACGTTCCCAAGTATAATAACAACGCAAGCCAAAAGGAAGGAGCATTTTAATATGGATAATGAAAAGATGGCGAAGTTTATTGCCGAACAGCGAAAATTAAAAAGAATGACCCAAAAGGAGTTGGCAGAGCGCCTGGGAATAACGGATAAGGCTGTTTCTAAATGGGAAAGAGGTCTAAGTTGTCCGGATATATCATTGTTAACAGAACTTTCTGCTGTTCTGGAAGTAAGTGTGACAGAACTTCTTAGTGGGAAGAGAGCAGATAGTACTGCGGACACAACGGTTGATACTATTGTTGAAACCACGCTTCAATATGCAAATACAGTAACAAAAAGTAGATCTAAAGATATCCGTGCGGCATTAATAGCGGCTATATCTGCACTTTCTTTTCTTGGAATTGCAATATGTATCATATGTGATTTTGCTATTACAGGAAGGTTAACCTGGTCTTTGTTTCCTGTCAGTTCCCTTGTTTATTTCTGGCTGGTTACAATACCTGCAATTGTATGCAGTAAAAGGAGGATCTTGGGCTCCCTTGTTTTAGTAAGCCTTTTAACAATTCCCTTTCTGTTTGTGTTAGAAAAGATTATTGGTATAAACAGACTCATCATGCCATTAGCTACCCCTATTTTTATTATTACGATGGTTTATTTATGGGTAGCTTATCTAATGATAGGAAGAACAAAATGGCCTAAGTATATAGCTGTTGCAGGAACTTTTTTTGCTGGACTGCCGGTATCCTTAGGTGTTAATTTCATCATATCAAAGCATATAGGTGAGCCAATCATAGATATTTGGGACATTCTTGCGTATGCTATATTATTTACCCTGTCAGCACTTATCTTTGGGTATGGTTATATTAGAAGCAGGTATATAAGGTGAAATTCGTATTAATGTTGTTTTTCAGTGGAAGTTGTTCGAAGGTTTTATTAAGAGCTATGGAATTGTGTAAGGAAGAAACAGGGAAAGCCGAATGGCCTCATATCCCTGAGGAGTATTGGGAATATGCAGTAAGAGAGAAAGGGATAGAGTTTTAGAGGCCATTCAATAGTATTATGAGGTGAAAATATAATGGACAAAGATATCACATTTAGAAAAGCAACACGGGAAGATTTAAAAGCTATTCATCAGTTATATCAAAATGCAATTAAAACCATGGAGAGCAAGGGAATATATCAATGGGATAGCATTTATCCAAATGAAGAGGTTATCCAGAATGATATTTTAAATGAAGAAATGTTTTTAGGTGAGGTTGATGGGAACATCGCATCAGTCTTTGCACTAAATCAAGAATATGATACAGATTATAAAGACGGTAATTGGGCATATAAAGACGCCACATTTTCTATCGTGCATAGGCTGTGTGTAAACCCGGATTTTCAAGGAAAGGGAATAGGCAAAAAAACGGTTCATTTTATAGAGAACATATTAAGGAATAAAAAGATTGAAACAATTCGACTAGACGCATACTCCTTAAATCCTATTTCGTTAAATATGTATGAGGGTCTTGGATTTAAGAAGGCGGGTGAGGTTAATTGGCGTAAAGGGTTGTTTTATTTGTATGAAAAGAGAATTTAAGATAGTTTATATCTAGTTATGTTGTAATAACAAGAGATGAACAGAAATCTAATAGATCACAGCAGAAGGGATAATGGACTAGGATGAAAATAAATATACGAGAGTACACCGCAACAGATGTGGACTCAATGATTCGCATCTGGAACGAAGTTGTAGAAGAGGGAGTAGCTTTTCCACAAGAAGATTATTTGACGGAAGAGACAGGGGCAGTATTTTTTGGAGAACAAACCTATTGTGCTGTTGCGGAAGACTGTGAAAGCGGGAAAATATATGGCTTATACATCCTTCATCCCAATAATATAGGAAGATGCGGACATATTGGGAACTCCAGCTATGCAGTTAGTTCGGGGAGCCGAGGATTACATATTGGAGAAAAATTAGTACTCGATAGTCTTGCAAAGGCAAAAGAACATAGTTTTACGATTCTGCAGTTTAATGCTGTGGTTGCTACGAATGTTCATGCCAGACATTTATATGAAAGGCTGAACTTCCAAGAGCTTGGAACGATACCAGGCGGGTTTCGCATGAAGGACGGGCATTATGAGGATATTTGCCTTTACTATTACAAGCTTTAATTATTCTATCACGTGCTGTTTCTTTTGATTGGCGGCCTATGGCTGCTATTTAACCTGTAAGTAGGCTCAGAAAGTAGAGGTGAGCATGAAACAAAAATTTATCTATGCAGTTATTGAAGTTATAATCTTAGTTTTGGTTGAATTATTAGGGTTTACTGTTTTGAGTCAAGAATATCTATTTGGTTGGGCAGCTCATAACTGGATCTTCTATTTAGTTTTAGGGGTAGCTGTCTTAGTGTTAATTTTCTTTAAAAAAGTAATTGTTTCTGTATGCATGACTGCAGGCATAACCCTTGGTATTTTTATTGGTAACTTTCTTGGAAATGTTATTAAAATATATAATGAAAGTAAAATTGTTGAGAGCATGACGAGGGAAGAGGTATATCGGCTTCAGCATCATCCTGGATTTGAAATTTGGATGGGGACAATTTTTGTGTCAATGGTAGTTGGATTTTTTATACACATTATTTCTGCAAAGAAACGTAGGTGAGGATATCCGTTGTACGTCATGTAGACATTTCCAGTGATTGGAGTTTGTTTATTACGATAGTTAGAATAATTTGTGAGTAGAAAAGGAGAAGCAATCATGGTACCAAGGAAAAAGGAAGAAGTCGTTGACGGAATTACAATTAAGTATCATGCGAATGGTCAAACGATTTGGTCGAAAGGCAAGATTGTAGATGGGGTAGCAGACGGCTATTGGGAGTGGTACCGCATTGAAGGAACGATAAAACGTTCCGGATATTTTGAGAAGGGTAATCAGGTTGGTGAATGGACGACCTATGACAAAGAGGGCAAACCAGTCAAGGTTACGAGGATGTAAATGTTTTATAAACCAAGGGGAATGCATCAGCATTCCCCTTGGTTTATAGACAGCTACGATTCTTCCGTTAACCATAGTGGCTTTTTTATTCTGTCACCCGAAGGCGCTCGACAATGGAATGTCTGGAAACAGAACGGTAAACAGTCAGCGGCAGTATGATTCCTAGTAGTGCAAAAATAGGAGCAACCAGGAAGACCGGCCAGATCGTAAAGCGATAAGTAACGAACCAGAACATGCTTCCTAAGGAACCCGATAGCAACGGGGCAGACGCTAGGCTGAGGAGTAGTGATACCAGCACTGCACCTAGTGCATAGTACAGCCCTTCATAGATGAGCATGGTTTTTAGCTGTCTACCGGTCATGCCAATGGACTGTAACATCGCAAACTCACGACGGCGGGTTATTATGCCGGTCAAGATAGCATTGAGGAAATTCAGTACACCTACCAGGCCGATAATAAAACTCAAAACGGCGCCCAGCATTAGGAACATATGGCGAAAAGCTGTAAACTCCTCAGCATAAGTTGCTTTGCTCTCATAATCGAGCTCAGGCATCTGATTGGTTGTCAACTCAGATAGGAATTCTTCCATGACAGCTGTATTTTCGTCGTTAACGTCACAGGCATAATACATGATAGAATTGGTTCCTGTGTCTTTTATAAAGGTCTGATCGTTTAAGATGAATTCATCGTCGCCGTAATAACGGTAGCTGAGGGTGCGGGGAATACTGACTAGAGCAACAACTTCATATTCCACATCTTTATAAGTCTTTGCCCGGGTGAAAAAGGGCTGATTATCCTGAATATTGCCAGGATCCAGAATCTCACCTGTACCTGGGTCATAATACTCGTATTCTTCTATATAACGCAGGGTGATGCTATCCCCAAGCTTTGCCCAATGGGATGTCATAACGGGGTTGCCGTAATCATCGGTACTGTAAACGGCTGCAACATACCGTCCACCCGGTTCATGGAGTTTAGATAGATCCCCCTGCAGTACATGGAGTTTGTCAACAGCATATTCTTCCATTCCATAGAGTTGTGCACGATCCGCAAGCAGGCCTGCTTCATTTTGCTCCATACTTGAAACCAGGTAATCTAGAGTGGGGATATCATTCCATCTACCCATTCTCGTACGATAATAGTCCTCCGTAACAAACTCTTGTACAGCACTTACCTCACCATAGACCCGTCCTCCGGCTTCGAAGCCGGGCTGTAATTCCGTGGCTGAGATGATATCCTCAGGCAGAGCATCAGCTCCGTTCCATAGGTTTCCTGTTTGAAAATGCCCAGCATCCGCTATGATAAAGTCTGAAACCATGTCTACCAGGTATTTGTCCAGATCAAAGCCATTTGTAAAAGTGACGGTCATATTGAGAAGCAGTATGGCTAAAGATAGAGAGATTACTGTGACAGTGGTCTTGCTGCGGCTGCGGCTTAGATTTGCCCAGGCCATGTAGTGCAAAGATGAACCGGAAGACGGACTCCGTTTGGCTTTCTTTGTACCGGTTGCCTCGGTATAACGTACAGCCTCAACAGGGGAGACCCGTGCTGCCATTTTTCCTGGTCTTCGACAGGAAATTAATACGGTTATCAGGGAGAAGAGCGCCGATCCAATAAAAATCGTTGGACTTGCCGAAACTATGTCCTGTGTTACATTTAACTGGGATTGTACGATTGGTGTCAGCTTGACACCAATGCCATAACCGGATAATAGCCCTAGTGGAATACCGAGGAGTGACAGTACCAAAGCCTGTTGTCTAATCATACGTCGCAGCTGCCTGCCTGTAGCTCCAATCGTCTTAAGCAGACCGTAAAAGCGGATGTCATTTGAAACTGAGATTTGAAATATGTTATAGATAATGAGATAGCCGGTAAAAATGATAATTAACAGTAGCCCCACAATGGCTGCAGCTGTAGTAGGGTCTAATTTATCTGCAAGCTGTGCACCGGTGTAACCCCAATTAACCCCAATCGGGATATCGTTGCTTCCCTTAGAAGCACTTTCCTCTTGGAAGCCGTGCTTTGACAGTATTTTAATCAAATCCTGTTCTATATGCAGAGAGCTGCCAAGCATCACATCCAGGTTCCAAGAGCCGGTCATGCCATCCTTGCCGATACCGGTACCAATTCCGGTCTGATCATAGATTTCCTGAGCACGGCTGTGAGGAATCAGGACATGGTTAGCAACGATTGCCTCGTCATAGTCCCACCAGCCGCTTAGAGTAAAGGTTTTCGTGATTTCTGTTCCGTCTACATCAAAGGTGAGAGTGAATTCGTTGCCCAGCACAGGTTCCACATTGAGTAGCTTCAGTACACGGGTATCGGTGGCGGCTTCATTAGTACCTTCCTTTGGCAGGCGGCCTTCGACTGGGTTGCAGTACATCCAATTAGCCTGATTCACGTCGCTGTATCCTATCTCCACATGGGATTTATGAAAGGGAGATTTTAGCGGCATACCTACGAATCGGCGTAAGCCGTACTGTTTAATGAGAGGATCTGTTTTTAATTCATGATACTGTTCTTCGGTCAGATACTTGAATGTTCCGTGGCTCCAGCCCCCGCATTGGCGAAAATTAGCTTCCTGAATAGACCGATTAATGGAAAGTGCCACTGTAAATAGAGAAGTAAATAGTATAGTGGTCAGAGCAATTGCGAGAATTGCAATGAGATTTCTTATTTTTGACGCCTGCATACTTTTCAGGCTCAAGCGGCGAATACATTTTCGATTAGCTACCTTCATGCTCATCCCCCCCTTACCTTTTTACGATCAAACCATCCTCAATGCGGATGATGCGGTCGGCAAGCTGAGCGATTTCCTCGTTATGGGTAATCATCACAATGGTTTGGACAAATTTCTGACTGGTAACCTTTAAAAGTCCAAGCACATCCAGACTGGTTTTAGAATCCAGATTACCGGTGGGTTCGTCTGCTAAAACTATGGCTGGCTTTGTAGCCAGAGCTCGCGCGATAGCGACGCGTTGTTGCTGTCCGCCCGAGAGGTTGTTAGGGAGATTCTGTAGCTTGGATTGTAATCCCAGAGTCTCGATAATACTATCAATATAACCGGAGTCCGGTGTATTGCCGTCCAGCTGAATGGGTAGCACAATGTTTTCATAGACACTTAGTACAGGAACCAGATTATAATTCTGGAACACAAATCCGATCTTACGACGGCGAAAGATGGTAAGCTCCTCATCCTTCAAAGAGAATATGTCTTTGTCATCTACAGTAACCGAGCCGCTGCTAGGACGATCCAGTCCGCCGAGCATATGTAAAAGCGTGCTCTTACCGCTGCCGGATGTTCCTACGATAGCTACAAATTCTCCTTTTTCCACCTGCAGATTGACACCTGCAAGAGCGTGAACGGAATTTTCTCCGCTTCTGTAAATTTTTTTTAAATCATGAGTCTGCAAAATTGTCATGATGAGTACCTCCAATGATAAAGTATGTTGGTTGACGGGTGACAAGGGGGGGTGGCAAAGGGGCCGGGGTTGTTTGTA
>JAEWIZ010000012.1 GCA_023386815.1 Bacillota bacterium | reverse complement strand
GGTCCTGCAGTGAATTAGAATGGTTAAATCCAATGCAGGAAACAGAAAAAGATAAGGAGGCAAATGCCTCCTAAAACAAGAAAAAGGAAATAGGGCTGGGTGACAACTAGCCAAAAAAATTCCGGTTAGAAGAATGTTAGAGGTAGTTTAATATTTCTTTTGCAAGTCCGTTTTATGGGATATAAAAAGATGTAGAATTTAGGATAAGGATATTTAAATAGGATATTTAAATAGGTTAAATTACATTAAAACAAATGTTTCGAAACATGTTCAAAACAATATTTTGCGCATACCAGTATTTGGAATATAATTTACTAAAAGTACAATATGTAGAAAAAAACGAGAGAGGAGGAACTGAATATGGGAAACAAAAAGCAAACATCTAAAACAGTTGCTAGTAAAGCATCTAAGATTTTAAAAGATGATAGATACAGCAAAAGTTCAAAATCGGTAGCTGCAAGTGCATTATCACAAACAAAGAAGGGGAAATAAAAATTACTATGAAAAAAGTATTGCTGTTCAAGGGGAGGTTGATAAGACATGATTTTGTCATGTATCATCAGCCTCCGTTTTGTTTATAAAATAAGGAGTTTTAGAAAATTGGATTTTGTCTAATGTCATGAAGGTGTATTGAAGTTGGGGCAAATGTTGGGGCAACTTCATCGTTCGTTCTTTTGTCTGATAATCTAAATAAATCAATCCAAACCTCTTGTCATATCCTTCAGCCCATTCAAAATTATCCATGAGAGACGAATACTGATAACCAATGATCGGGATGCCCTATTCCTTTGTTTGTAGTATTACAATAAAGAACTACCGTGTGTCTTTTCATATTCTATTACTTGTCGAGAGGTATTATGCACTTTTAGGTATTTCGTACCGTAAAATGATACAGTTTATTATTCTTAGCATTAGTTTTGATATTGTTTTATTACTCATTTTTTTCTATCATCGAATTGTGCATTATACCTAAAAGGTATGACGAAGGAGGAGATAAAATGGGCAAAAAGTATAAGATTAAAGACAGTAATACAATCGGACTCAAGGATTGCTTAGGAACAACAACTTTATCGACAGTTAGTGCATTAACCGGTGTATTGATGTCAACGATGTTTATGCAGTATATGACAGATTATGCCGGTCTTGGAGCGATGGGGGCTGCTCTTGCTACAACCTTGCTTCTGGTTGCCAGAATAGTGGATGCCGTAGATGATCCTATCCAAGGGTTCATAATGGATAGTGGAAAAAGGACAAAAATTGGTAAGTATAAACCGTTTTTCCTGATTAGTATCATCATGACAAGCTTAGGAACTATTTTACTGTATTCACTTCCTAAGGCTTTTGCCAGCAAACCTATTCTCGTAGTAATATGGGTAGTGTTCTTTTATTTGGTATATGATATCGGTAGTTCTTTTTACAAGGATAATTTGTTATTCAGAACTATGACGAATGATATCAGTCAAAGGACAAAGCTTGTTGTCGGGCCACGTCTTTGGACTATGTTAATTGGTGTTTTAGCGGCAGCCTTTACTGCGGTTCTAGTAACAATTAATAAAAAAATCGGCAATTATCATGATTCTTTCGCAATTCTAATTTTGATAACTGTAGGAATAGCAACGGTTTTGTCGCTTATTGGCTGGTTTATAGTCAAAGAAAAACATATTGTAGAAGATGAAAAGGCAGAAAAGTTAAAAGTAAAAGATTTCTTTGATTTATTCAGAGAGAATAAGCCTATGGTTATATTTTATTTAAAATGTATTTTCTCGGGTTTTATTTGGACCTTGGTTTTTGCAACACCCATATATTATATCAAATGGGGATTCTGCACTGACCTTACTACAGGAATTCCTGATATGGAGCTTTATTCTGTTTATAGTGGAATCTCTGCTATCATGACGCTGATACCAATGATCCTTGGCGCTGTAATCGGAAGACCTTTACTGAAACTGTTTAAAAACAATCCTGTTAATATGACATGTACGCTCCTTATAACTCAGGCTGTTGGTGGCACCATTCTCTTTGTCGCACAAATAACAGGGATCCTTCAGAATGCTCCATGGCTTTTCTTTGTAACAATGTTTATCATGGCAGTAGGTATAGGAACCGACTTTGTTCCTCAATCTGTGGTTGAAATGGAAATCATGGATTATAACATATATAAAAACGGTAAGGATCGTTCGGCTTTAACTGTGGTTGCCGGAGGCTTCATCATGAAGGCCCAGGCTGCATTTTCAGCCGCCCTCATAGGTGGAGTGCTTATTGCAATCGGTTATAAAGTCGATCCTGTCACTTCGGATTACATAGGTGAGCTTTCTTCCATTCCTACAATGCTTAACTGGTTTATAGTAATAATGGGATTGGTGCCTGCTATCCTTGGTATTATCTCTGCTCTGATATTAAGAAAATATCCTATTGATAATAACGAACGTGCCAAGATGAAAGCTTTCTTTGACAGTAAAAAAGTAGCATAACAGCACAGAAAATGATAATAAATACTAACAACAATGAAGAGGAAGATGACAATATGAAAAAACAGGCTTTCAATCCGTATCTTCCGTCCTATGAATATATACCTGATGGAGAACCCCATGTTTTTGGAGAAAGGGTATACATTTACGGTTCCCATGATAGATTTAATGGTGCTGAATACTGCATGAATGACTATGTTGTGTGGTCAGCCCCTATCGATGATTTATCCGATTGGAAGTATGAAGGAGTTATTTATACTAAGACCCAAGATCCATATAACAACGGTTCGCATCCCAATACTACCCGCAATTGTGAAAACGGAATTCATTATATGTACGCACCTGATGTGTGTCAGGGACCGGATGGTAAGTACTATTTGTATTATTTTTTCGATAATGTTTCAAGAGTATGTGTTGCAGTATCGGATAGCCCTACCGGGAAATTTGAATTTTTAGGATACGTCAGAGATAAGGATGGGAGCATAGTAGGAGAGCGTGATGGAGATTTTGTCCAATTTGATCCGGCAGTTCTGGTCGATACGGATAACAGAGTTTATTTATATACTGGAAATGCCCCGGCTGCTCGCCAGATGAAAAAGATTTATACGCATAACCATTCGCAGGTAATGGAACTGGAAAGCGATATGCTTACAGTGAAAAAAGGGCCTGATTTACTCCTGCCGGATATTGATGAATCCGTGAAAGAAAAAGTCGGTTTTAAAGGACATGAGTTTTTCGAAGCTTCTTCCATAAGAAAAATAGGCGATATCTATTATCTGGTATATTCAGACGTTATGGGAACAAATCTTTGCTATGCTACAAGTAAAAAACCAATGGAGGGTTTTACATATGGCGGAGTAATTGTATCGAATGGAGATGTAGGGTTGGAGGGTAGAACCAGAAAGAATCCAACAGCTGCAATAGGAAATAATCACGGTGGGTTATGCAAGATTAATGATAAGTGGTATATTTTCTACCATCGCCAAACAAATTGCCATGATCATTCACGCCAAGGGTGCGCTGAGGAAATTGTCATTAAAGATGATGGATGTATCAATCAGGTTGAGATAACATCGTGCGGGCTTAATCATGGTCCACTCAAGGGTGAAGGGAATTATCCGTCTTCGATTGCATGCGCTTTATGGAACAAGAAAAGAGCGAATAGCTTTTCCTTCAAAATGTTGAAACCCTTTTTCCCTTATATAACCATGGACGGAGTAGATAGGGAAAATGGCGAAAATGAGCAGTATATTGCAAATATCAAGAATGGATTTTCTTGCGGTTTCAAGTATTTTGTGTTTGATGGTCTCAGTAAAATTGCAGTGGAAATAAGAGGTAAGTGCAAAGGTAAGCTTCAGGTGACAACTGATAAAGAGTTTAAATCACCACCAATTTGCGAAATCAAAGTTGATGGAACGAACTTATGGAAGTCATTTGAAGGAAGGGCGGAAAATATCAACGGCAAATATGAAATATACATCCGTTTTATTGGTAAGGGCTCTTTACAAATAAAAGCATTCAATTTTATTAAATAAAGTTATTTAGATTAGTACGCAACTTTGTGCCTTCGACACAAAGTTGCAGGTTATGAGAGAAGGTATGGTTATTAGTATGATAAGCACAGGAAAAAGAATAATTAACGGTGAAAAAATGACGCTTGCATTTTTGGGAGATAGTGTTACTCAAGGGTGTTTTGAATTTGTCAATGGCTATAAAGATACATCTACAAGACCCGAAGAAGCGTTTCATTCGCTATTAAAGAAATACATAAAAGAGAAGTATGACATCGATGTTGAAATATTGAATGCCGGAGTATCCGGTAACTTTTCCAAAGATGGACTCGCAAGATTGCAGCAGGATGTTATTGACAAAAAACCTGATTTTTGTTGCGTAATGTTTGGTACCAATGATGTGACGAATTCAAAGAGAAGAAATGCTGATGAATTATTGAAAGAGTATTCAAGCAATATGCGTCAGATTGCTAAAATACTAATTGAGAATCAAATCGAAGTTGTTTTTATGACGCCGACGATGTTATGCACACGTAAGGTCCCGAGCTTCAAATGGTTTTGGGGATATGTTCATTCTGTTTTCAGGGATATTCAGAATTCAGGTAAAATGGATTTATATGTTGAAGCAGAGAAAGCGGTAGCCAAAGAGCTAAATATTCCTGTTGCTGATGCTTATGCGGTATGGAAAGAACTGGCTGCTGAAGGCGTTGACACTACTGCTATGCTTGCAAACGGAATGAATCATCCTACACCGGAGGCACATAATATTTTCAAAGAGGAACTAATAAAGGTATTGTTCGGATAAAACAATAGCAAACCAAAGAAGCAATCAACTAGTCGTTTTCCGAGTAGCTGCGGCTTCTCTGTATTCTGAGGGAGTGACTTTGAACTCGCGCTCGAAGATCTTATAAAACTGAGTTCGGTTCTCATATCCGAGCGTTAGCGCTATCTGAAGAATGGGAAGAGAACTCGTTTGCAAAAGTCTTGCGGCTTCCTGCATCTGTATTCTCTGGCAAAAGTTTTTTAGTGTACAGCCGGTATATTTTTTTATTATTTCTGATAAATAATCACTGCTGTAATTAAGTTTGCGTGCGAGTTCCGTCCTTTTAATGCACCCATGACTTTCATAAATAAGAGTCTTTACTTTTTCTGCAATCAGACTGTCTTTATCGTATTCCAGATTAATATATGCAGCATTGTAAAGATCTTTATTTTCAAGGGTTGCAAAGAAGCGGGAAAGAGAAGAATAAATATCAAAATAATAGCCAATACGCTTTTCTGAAAACGAGGTAATCATTTCGTCAAATATTTCGACAAGGTTGTTTTCATTTAGTATAGCAAAATTTATATAATCCTTTTTGTATTCTGCTTTGTCCGACAGATTTTCATTGAAAAACGTACCAAGAATTCCTTTTCGTTTAAATGGTAAGAGGATACTTCTTGGCCAATCGATAATCAGCCGGGGTTCTATTCCTATATAGTAGAGATCGGCGTTTGAAATGTCGGTTTCTATATGTTTGGTATTCCTATTTAACAGGCATAGATTGCCGGTACTGTAACTAAAGTCTTTGTCCTCAATTCGGACATAAGCAATACCTCTTTTTACATACAGAAATTCAAAGAAATTATGCTTATGCATCAATGTCTCACGGTAAAAATTTGAATCATGCGGAGTATGAATACAGTAACAAACGTTGTCCATATAGTTGCCGAAAACATACTCGTTTTCTATGTGACTGGCTGTTGCGATTGACAGAGGAGAAAAATAGTTGCGCTCAGCAAAAGGGTTACTCAGAAAATTAATGGAGTATTCACTGATTTGCTGCTTGATTTCATCAATGTTATCAAAATAGTAATGTATAATATTTCCCATTATTTGAATCTCCCGTTTCGAATTACTTACTTCAGTGACTATACTATCTTATAGTATAAGGAATAATTTATTTATTTTCAATAATAAAAATAAATACGAGGAGAAATAAAAATGGTTATGGATTTTAATAAGGGTTGGAAAGTTTTTAAAGTGGGAAAAGAAGATAACATAAAGCTTGTGAACCTTCCCCATGATGCAATGATTACAGAGGAAAGATGCAAGTGCCTCAACGGAGCTAATACCGGTTATTTTCCAGGTGGAAAGTATGTGTACGAAAAAAAATTTGAAGTATCGGGGGAAATGATTGGTAAATACATAGCTGTATTTTTTGAAGGCATATATCGTTGTGCAAATATTTACCTGAACGGCGAGCATGTTTTTTATCATGCATATGGTTACACAGAGTTCGAGGTGGATATCTCTGAAAAAGTCAAGGCCGGAGAAAATGTTATTTCCGTTGAAGCAGACAACTCTCTTGAGCCTAATGCACGGTGGTATACAGGTTCGGGAATCTACCGTCCGGTTTCGCTTATTATAAAAGACAAAAACTATATGAAAGGTATTAAGATTGAAACAAAGTCAATCAATCCGGCAGTCATTTCTGTTACCTGCAACCAAGATGCCGACGTTATTATTTATGACGGAGATACCCCCGTGGCTTCCGGCAAAACCGGAGAATTAGGAATTCGCGATGCTAAGCTCTGGTCAGAAGAGACCCCTAATTTGTACAGGGTTGTATTAAAGACAGACTTTGATGAAGAAGAAGTGCAATTCGGTATAAGGCTTCTTACGTGGTCCAGCAAGACTGGTGTACTTATTAACGGACGGGAAGTTAAGTTGCGCGGAGCCTGCATTCATCATGACAATGGTCTCTTGGGTGCGTGTGAATTCGACGATGCCTCATACAGAAGAATAAGAATCCTCAAGGAGGGCGGTTACAATGCAATTCGATCATCACACAACCCGTGCTCAAATGCAATTCTGAGGGCATGCGATGAGCTTGGTATGTATGTTATTGATGAGACCTTTGATATGTGGTACCTTACCAAGTGCTATCACGACTATTCCAGAGATTTTATGGATAATTACAAGGACGATATAGCTGCGGTAGTTAAAAAGGATTATAATCATCCGTCCGTTATTATGTATTCGATAGGCAATGAGAATTCCGAACCCCGGACAGAAAAAGGAATGGAGCTTGCTAGGGAGCAGACAAAACTTTTCAAAGATGCCGACCCGACTCGTATCGTGAGCATGGGCGCAAATCTGCTACTGCTCAAGGTCAATCTTTATAAGGATGAGAAAACAGAATATAAGAGAGAACCGATTGACCCGGAGAAAAACAAGGATCTGATGGCAGGCCTGGATACTTCCGGCTCTTCGGGCTTCAATTTGATGATGAATATGCTTCCCAAGTTCCTGTCAAATGCATCGAACGGCAAGAAATGTCAAGAAAAGGCTGATGAGCTGGTCACATTTCTTGATGTGCTTGGACTGAACTATGGTACTTGCAGATATGAACAAGATGTGCTCCGAGACCCGGACAGATTATATGTAGGCTCGGAGACGTTCTCACACGGAATAGATAAAAACTGGAAGCTAGTCAAAAAGTATCCGCAGATTATCGGAGATTTTGTGTGGACCGGATGGGATTATCTGGGCGAAGCAGGAACCTGTGGCACATGGGATTATGTTGACTGGCCGGGATTGCCGCTCTATGACGGATCAGGCACAATAGATGCTACGGGTCTGATAACTCCGCAGAACTATTATATGCAAATTGTATACGGCACTTATAATAAGCCGTATTTATCCGTAAGACCTGTCACATATGCAGGGCACAAGCACACCCAAGGTGCATGGAGAATGACGGATTCAGTGCGCTCCTGGTCATGGCAGGGCTGTGAAGGCGTAATGGCTACGGTTGAAGTATATGCAGATGCAGCAAAGGCCGAGCTTTTCCTTAACGGAAAAACCTGTGGGAAAAAAGTACTGAAAGCAATGAGAACGAAGTTTAAAGTCAAGTACTACCCAGGAGAGCTCTCTGTCAATACTTATGATAAAGAGGGAAGGCTTATCGGAAAAGACAGCCTTGTCACGGCTTCGAATACAACAATTCTTGAGGTGAAAGCGGAAAAATCAAAACTGAAAGCAAACGGACAAGATCTGGCATACCTAACTATTTCACTTACTGACGAAGCGGGTAATATCAAGCCTGCTGTCGATAAGCGTGTTACCGTAAAGATTGACGGTGAGGCAGTATCCTTGGCGGGCTTGGGCTCGGCAAGAACAAAAAGCGATGAAGCATTTGACAAGGATAATCATTTGACCCACTTCGGAAGAGCACTTACCGTTCTTCGTGCAGGATATGAAAAGGGAACTGCCAAAGTTACTGTCTCTTGTGATGGTATGGAGGATGCAATCGTGCTCATTGATGTTGAATAGACGCTTGCCTCTGGTAACATAGAAAGGAGACCAGTTATGGGAAAAAAGTATTTTACATTAAGTTTTGATGACGGCCTCGAGCAGGATAAAAGAATCATACAACTCATGAAAGAATTCGGGCTGAAAGGAACATTTAATCTAAATTCCGGTTTGTTCGGAACTCGGGGAGAGGTAAAAGGCCTTGGAAAGTTTTTTTTCCAGGACTGTGAAGAGGGAGTGAAGCATGGGAAACTATTTTCCTATGTTCCGCATAACAGAATTCCGGAGAATGAAATCGTGGAAGTTTATCAAGATATGGAAATTGCATCACACAGTTATAGACATGAACCTCTAGGAAGAATCGGCACTGCTGAAATGCGTGAATCTATAGATTTGGATATTCAAGCCTTGGAAAGAATGATTGGCCGGAAAATTATGGGCCACGCATATGCCAATGGATCAACCTCTGAAACAGTGCAAAGCTACCTCAAGGAGAAAGGAATTCTTTATGCGCGAGGAGTATTGCCGAGCAATAAATTTGATTTTCCGGAAAATCGGATGAACCTCCGTCCGACTTGTTCCTGCTTAAGTAAAAATGCGCTTGCACTCATTGAAAAGTTTAAAGCTGCAAGAGCAGACGATGATAACCTTCTGCTATATATGTGGGGACATGCTTATGAATTCGATTATAAATGCGAAAACGGAGGCTGGGATTATGCAAAACGGCTGTTTGACGCAATAGCCGGAAAAGATGATATTGTATATTGCACCAATGCAGAAGCTTTTATCTACACCTGATTAGTAATTCATAATCACAAATATTTTAAGTAACTTACAGCAGAAAAACTTATTTATGTGGATAAGCTTTCTGTATGAACAATGGATGAAAAGAGAGGAGATTAAAAACGATGAACAAGAAAGTACTTTTTTATGGCATTCTTATTGCGTTATTTAGTTTTACATTTACAGGTTGTTCAAGGGAAGGGGGAACCGACGGAAGTGATTCTAGACATTCTTATACCTAGTGGATGATGGAGGGTAAGGATTCTACCTATTATTCAGATTATTCGGAAAATCCGGTCATTCAATATAGGATGACAAAAGAATACAAAGGGGAAAACGGAAAATCAACCAAGATAAATTTTGAGTTTAAAGTACCTCCCGCGGGATCAGAGCTGAACAACCTTACTACTATGATCTCAACAGGAGACTATACTGATATGATGGATATAGCCTTGTATTCAGGGTCAATTGTTGATCTTTATGAAGAGGGAGTCATACAGGATCTGACACCATATGTGGAGAAATATATGCCGAATTACATAGCTTATCTGGAAGCACATCCTGATTTAAAAGTTACAGCTACTAATTTGGTGAATGGAGAAAAGAAATATATTCAGCTATATAATTATCATTATCCCAGTACGTTAGAACAATGGTGCGGTTATGAATATCGCCGTGACTGGATTATTAAATACGGAAAAAATCCTATGGACGGCTCTACTTTCAACGGTAAGTACACGGTAACAAATCCAGATGGAACCTATGACATGACCAGTTGGGAAGATAATGTTGTATTTCCAAGCGGAGGTTCCGATCCTATCTATCTCAGTGACTGGGAATGGATGTTTAATATTTTCAAAACCGCTCTCAAAGAAGAGGGTATCAAAGACGGTTACTGCATGAGTCTTAGCCATGGCGGCTTCGACCCTGCAGGGTTCCTGGTCAGTTCATTTGGCGGCGGTGGTTCTATCTGGTATAAGAACAAAGATAAAATAGAATTAGGTTTAACAAGTGATAATTTCCGGACTTACCTTAAGACAGTAAATCAGTGGTATAAAAACGGCTGGATTGATACAGCGTTCCCGGAGCATGCAAGTGATATGTTTTATAAGATTGACGATACTAAGGTTCGTCAGGGTAAGGTTGGCCTTTGGATCGGTATTGAGTCAGAACTAATAGGTAAACTTGCAACCGAGGAAGGCTACAGCAAGGATATGGTAGTATATGCAGCTAGACCTCCGATCAATGACTTATACGGAACAGAAGCACAGAAGAATGTGCAGCCTTATGCTTTCTACCAGATGGGTCAGGAAGGGCAAGCTGTGGTTATAACAGATAAAGCAGCCGAAAAGGATATGGTTGCACTTTGCTCATTCATTGACTCTTTGTATGATGAGAAAAATATTCTGTTGAATTATGGATTAAATAAGGAACAGTATGACACTACAAAAAATGAATTTTATACAAAATATGGTCTGACAGAAGGAAGCTATACCGTTACCATGAATTCAGAGGGTATTCAAGAAGTTGAATATAATGATCTCTTAAAGAAGGACGATTCCTTAAAAAGTGCGTGTATAGCGAACCGTTTACAGCTTGGCCTGATAGGTTTACCTGATGGTTATAAATTAATTGATAAGACAAAGACAGAAGCTTGGAATCATGCTCAGGCCGAATGGAAGGCATATACCGAGACAGGGATGTTATATTCTTCATTCTATTCCCAGCTAACAGCAGAAGAAGGAAGCGAAGCATCTAAGATAAGTAGCAATGTAAAGGAATTTGCTTACAAGAATATTCCTTCATTTGTTCTGGGAACCAGGGATCCTGCGAGTGATACTGATTGGAATGCTTACTTAAAGGCTATTAATAAATACAATCCGGATAAGGTAACACAGATCCATCAAAAGCTATTAGAGACATTGAATAACTAATCGGGGGAAGAAGACCCATATAAAGTATGGGAGAAGAAGCAGTACAATATTATTACTTTTTGTAAGTGTACCAAATAAAAAGACTAGTGAAATCGAAAAATCGCTAGTCTTTTATTGAGATGAAAATTTGAGTCAAAGTTATTGCGACTGTCGATATAAGATGGCAAGGTTTTTAGTGCTGTTTTTTTGAAAAGAGAATAGCACGGTCCCAGATGATGTCAAAGACATAAGGGCCAACCATGGCGATTTGGTCTAAATATACTCGAAAGACGATACGAACATCCTGATTATTATCAACACCATATGCTTTTCCCAGAGGGTTCCCTGAGCTATAGGGAATGATAACAACATTATCTTCATCAGCCTTTCTTGCCATTTTATATACATAATAGTAAGCGGAGTTTTCATATCCTTCAGGGAAAAAAGGATCAGCAGTATCCGGAAATTGAACCGTACTATAGGCCCCGGCGACTCCATTAAACAACTCGACTCCGTAAAAACTTGCATTCGAATAGATTGCTTTTCCGGTACGTTCATGGTTGATGCCATAAATGATCACAAAATCATCATCACTTGTTAACCTGAAATCTTCTGTTTTAAAATAGACCGCATCTCTATTGTCTCCATATACATTAAAATCCCGTAATATAGCATTGTAATTATCCGGAATTCCAATTGTAAAGTCCAAGTCTATAGCATCGAACTCAATACCTCTATATTTATTAAAGATCTCATTTCGTAGGTTATCAAGATCATTCCTGCAGTTAGGTACAACCTGATACTCAGTTACGCCTGTTTCTCTGAATTTAAGGGTTGGTACAGGCCAAGGGTTACAATCAGTGAGAGGGATAATCGGTGTAATGCGAAATATCTTAAAGAAGTTATTAATGTTATTAAGATACCAGCTGCCGATACTTTGATTAGCCCATAATGCAATCCTCATCATATAGATAAAGCTATCCTTTCCCCTTTCCAGTCCCATGTTCACCAACTCCAATGGAATATTGTCATCATTCATAATATCTGGGTTATAACCGGCTGTGGATAGAGCATTACGGATTTGGTTATTCATACCTTTGTCAGCAGTACTAATAATGATTGTTGAGCTATTATATGGAAAGCCAGGTATTCCTTTGGGAGTGTTAACTGTCCAGAGATTATAATTATTTAATTGATCACCCAGACTGGCAAAAAGCATATGATATAAACCTGTAAATTCATTACCGGCTGTAATATATTCGCTGTAGTCTTTATCCGGTTGATCCGGAACAAATCCAAGATAACTCCGGAAACTATAATATAAGGCGGGTGGAGGAGTTCTTCCGATTATTACGATAGCCTCGTCAGGTCGCATTTTAGAGGAAAATCCCGGAGCTATATAATCTAAATTAGCCGGATAATTATTGGGGTTGTTAGGATTGTATCCGATTGGAGGCTGTTGTCCTTGAGAAGGTTCCTGATCGAGGGCTGGCGGAAGCAGGCAGATTGCATATGGAGCACCCACATTGTTGCCTAAAGCTGAATCAACTTTACCTTCACTGCATAAGTTCAATATGTCGATATATGTGATACTTCCTTCCTGAACAGCAAAACCTTGGTTATTTAATGTGTAAATAAAATCTAGCATACTTCTATACTCATCGTTTTTATAATACGAGGATTGTCTTGTTATGATCTTGTTATATATTGGTGAATTAACAAGATAAGGATTATAATTTATGAAATTTACAGATGATATGATAATATCATACGAAGCACCGTTAAGTGACACAGAAGACAGTAAGTGTAAGCGTGCAATCGGAATGATCAGGGATGCATTGAAAGGATTTGGATATGAAGATGGTCCAGCTGGAATTACAAGATCATATACTGATATCTATGATTACTCATTAACAATGAAAAATAAAGAAACAAGTGCTGAAATCAGGCTGTTTATTCAGGGGTCGTATGCTAATAATACGAATGTTAGACAGGAAAGTGATGTAGATGTTGCTGCTAATCGTTCTAACAAAATCTATTTCTAGATTTTCACGTAATCTTGTTGATACGTTACAGTATGTGCGTATGCTAAAAGAGAAGAATGTTGCGATTATTTTTGAGAAAGAGAATATTAATACTCTTTCGATGGAAAGCGAAATGGCATTGGCATTATTAAGCACACTGGCACAGAATGAAGTTGAATCTTTATCAGCCAATACAAAAATGGGACTCAAGATGAAAATGAAACGCGGTGAATTATTAGGATTTAATGGTTGTCTGGGATATTATTATCATCAGGAAGATAAGTCACTTAGCATGAACGAAGAGGAGGCTGATATTGTTCGGTGGATTTTCAATCGTTATAATCAAGGATATGGTGCCTACACTATAGCAAAAGATTTGACCAGATTAGGTAAGAAAAACAAGAAAGGTATCGTTAAATGGACTGACAGTGGCATAAGAGGAATTATTTCGAACGAGAAATATAAAGGAGATTTACTTCTAGGCAAGACTTTTACAGTAGATCCACTTACTAAACGCAGGCTTGATAATATGGGTGAAGAAGATCAGTTTTATATTAAAAATCATCATGAAGCCATCGTATCTGAGGAAGAGTGGAATATGGCTCAAGAAATTCGTAAGAGCAGATATGGCAAGAATACAAGTATTATAGAAGGAACAAGGGAAAAGCAATCACGTAAATTTGCCTTTAGTAGCATGTGTGAATGTGCGTATTGCGGAACAAAATTTTCAAGAAGATCACATCATCAGGATACACAACATAAAAAACCGGTTTGGGTATGTAGAACGGCTGCAAATAAGGGAAAGGCTAGTTGTCCTGATAGTAAAGCTATTGATGAATCTATTCTTGAAAATGCTTTCGTAGAATCCTTTCAATTATTGGCGGATAATTTTGATGATATCCTAGAGTCAGTATTAGAATCTATTGAGATTGAGTTATCTAGTACAGATAATAGTGATAGACTAAAACGTGTTGATAAGAGTCTGGCAACAGTGGAAGCCAAGCGAAAGAAATTGACTGACATGTTGCTTGATGATAAAATTTCAAAAGAGGCTTATGATGAAAGATTTGATGAATTTACACGGAAAATCAGTCAGACTAAGCAGGAGCAGCAGATTTTGATTGAAAATGAAGCGGCTAAGAAAGATGTTGGTAAAAGAATGAAGGAAATAAGGGCACGAATTTCTGAAGTTAAGATAATGGATAGATTTGATCGTGCTGTATTTGAAAGTATCGTAAAAAAAGTTATTATTGGTGAGGTGGGTGAAGATGGGAAATCTGATCCATACAAAATCACTTTTGTACTGAAAGGACTTGCAGATTTTTCAATATCAGATGCAAGGAAGCGATACAAGAATTTGCATAAGCAAATAAGCTAATAACAATTATTATTCAATAAGAAGAAAGGGCTGTTTAAAATGAGCACTCAAAACGACTTATTGGATGGTAATGATAGCAACCTAGAGCGTCTTTCTAATGAGGCACCAGAGCAATCTGATATGTGCCTAAATTGGCAGGACGACGTAGATAATAACTTCCCTAATTGTGAACCCGACGCAAGTGGAAACAGTAGAGAATAATGAACTTCGAAACAGAGAATTAACCCATCTAAAGGCATTGGAACATGAATGTGCACAGCTACTTGGGCAGGTTAATTTATCATTACAGGAAATCACAGGAAAAAAAGACCTTGATTATGATGAATATGAAAAATTAGTTGCAGAAGCAGAGACGTGGTATCAGTATCAGCAGATATTACTTGAAATCATGTATAAGATTTCTGATTTGTCCTATGCATTAAATCTCGGAGCTATATCAAGAGAAAACAGTTTTGCTTTATATTTGCCATATGCGAAACAATCTGAAGGAGCTTTAAAAAAAATGACAGATTGGCATAATGGAAATAAAGAGAAGTTCCAGATTAGTATGGATGAGAGCCGTAGAAAGAGACAAGGTGTTGAAGGATTTTTTATGGGTGCGCTTGGTGTAATCAATGATGACTTCAATTACAAAAAGGTGTCTGGAAAAACGGTTGCTTTAATTGAACATCAGGCAGATGGCAAGATTATTGAAGCACCGGCAGTAAATAATGATTTATTTCAAGAGAATGTAAGACTCGTAGCAAAAGATGGAAAATTGTTCTATTTGCCATCGGCAGAAGAAAATAATGTGATGATTTAATCGACTATAATAGAATGAAAAAATATGGTAAGAAGTATGGATATGAATTGTGGAGAACTGTTTATGCTGGTGGAAAAGAAAGAGAATATGCTGTATGTCCATATTGTGGCCAAGAGGGTCATTCAGAAATTACAAGCCAAAATATATTATTGTATAAATTAAATGATGAGGGAAATCTAACAATAAGATAACACTAAGCACCGTCAGGGAAGTAAAATCCTTTGATGGTGTTTTTTATTTATTACCCTTATAAAATCTTGACTCATACCCATCGGCTCTTAGCAGCAGTCCTTCAATCCAGACAGGGCTTCTTCCAATTTGCGCACAACTACACCGAAATCTACATTTATTGGTGTCTTAATGATTAATTCATCGTCGACATGACCTTTACCTATAATGAAACCGTGAGAAAGGGTACTTATGACATTATAATCAATCAGTAAAAGTATACTTCAATAAATTCTATGGTATAGGTGCAAATGCTAAGATGTTAAGATAATGAAAGAGACCGACGTAGAAGATAACTTGAATCAACCATTTAATATAATATATGTGGTAATAAAAATAAAATAAGAAGATACAAAAAAGCACTGTCAAAGGAAATTTCAAACCTTAGACAGTGCTTTTTGCGTGTAAATACTGAATTACGTAACGCATATGCTTATATTTTGCAGCAAGCTGTTTTTAAATGTTTGAAAAAATATTTATTTTTATGTGGCCATCCCAATAAATCATGTCCAAAGAAAGGTGAAGAACAGAAGTTAAGTTCTTTCATTGTACATTGAAAATTACATAGACCACACATCCGAATTCGATGATGAAGCCAGATTACAATGTACAATTGTGCGAAGACATGCCTGCTGTTAAGTTTTGCAGTCGCTGAGGGAAAGGCGAGCCGGTTTTAATATAACTGAATCATGTCATTATCGAAGGGAATACCTGAAAATATCAGAGGAGTGGCTTCCTAATATGGTTCCAAGTAGCATTGGAGCAGTTGACCATATTGCGGTGTGTGCCTTTAGAGGGATACCTGTAGAAGGTAACTGCGGAGAAGACTTTTTGTCTTCTCAAATAAAAGTTTGAATGCATTATTTGAACTTTTATTTGAGAAGATAATCGCGCGAATCAACTCAAAGATACTATTAATCTATTTTAAAAGGAGAATTATTTATGGAAAGAACAAAAGTTGACAAACCTGGTATGGCTGATTATGAGAAAGAGTAGTAATAAAAGAACAAATCAAGATTATCATTGCTGGTGGGATTAATCCCACTGGCCGATTGGAGGAAATATGTACTCAGTAATAAATCAACAAATAAAGGAAGTGCATGGACTTATCTACATAGGAAAAGATGATGAGCAACTTGCTGACGAACTTGAAAAAGATGCAAGAGAAATGGGCATCGGCGTTACAGATACTTTGCTTAAAGTCGATAATGGTCTAGCGTTATTGAAGTGGTATATGAAGAATACGTCAATAACTACTCTATTAATAAGAAGAATGTCAGACTTAGCGGTTGAATCAGAAATCCAAAATGACATTTTATTAGAAGCAAAACGCAATGGAATATCCATAAATGTGAAAGAACTGGGATGGAAAGCAGTAGAATCAGTAACTTGGGATGGTGCAGCAGGGTGCTAAAACAAAAACTTGTAATACTGTCATTCGGTACAGTACTTCTTAACAAAGACAAAATTGATGTTGCTTTTCCTACAGAGCAGGAGGCAATCGAATGTATAAAAGAATTGGAGGATTCAACAAATGAGAATTACAGAGAACAATAGAAATGGTTATTATAATAATACTCAATCAAATTATCCTAAGAGAACTGAAAAAGTAAGAATTAGTCAACCGGATGTGGTAATCGTGGAGGATGGTAGGTCACCTTATGGTAGTGGTACGCCAGATAATGTCGAGAGAGCGATGAAGATGCCGTATTATCACAGATATGATATCGTACTTGTGGATTTTGGAAACGATTATGAACATTGTCTCACCTGCGAAACAAGACCGGCAATCGTAATTAGTCCAACGGACTATTGCTCAAAAAGTCCTATTCTACTAACAATACCCATGACTAAGCATTTTAAATTTATAGATATGGAGTGCCATCTGTTCATTGACAAAGGCGACTGTGAAGGTCTTACAGACAGTGGAATGGCATTAGGTGAACAAATCCGCTGTGTAGATCGTACACAGGTAAGAAGAAAGATTGGAATGATAACCGACGTGAGATTGATGGAAAAATTGGACAAGGCATTGGCAGCGGCAGTCGGTATTTGTTAGGAGGTCAGGATGAAGAATCTGGAGTTAGCGAAGAAACTGGCTGTTCTTGGTATGATATTTCATGCTGGTCTAATCAGTGAAGAAGAATACGGCATCACCAAGAATCACATTATGATGGATTACAATGTAGTAAGTTTTTTGAATAATTAAGTGTAAAGAAGGCAAGCTGAAAAATTTTTGGTTTGCCTTCTTTATATGTTCGTTAATATTTTGGTCTTGATGTATAGTAAAGCCAGAAACAAGGAAATACAATTTTCTGGTTTTACCATACTTCAAGGAAGGAGGAGTTAATATGGAAGTTGAAGTAATAAAGGCAAGCGAAGGAACTGTAAACAGAAGAAGAAATATCATTGGTTCTGGCGTAACATTTGATAGAAAGAGGGTTGCTGCTTATGTCAGGGTAAGTACTGACGGAGAGGAGCAGTTGCAGAGCTTTCAGTCACAAAAATCATATTATGAAGAGAAAATATCAAAGAATAAGGACTGGGCAATGGTCGGTATCTATGCTGATGAAGCCATTACTGGTACAAAGACTGCAAAGCGAGATGGATTCCTTAATATGATCGATGATTGTATGAATGGGCTTATTGATGTTGTTCTTACGAAGTCAATTTCACGTTTTTCTCGTAACCTGGTAGACACACTTCAGTATGTGAGACTTCTAAAGGAAAAGGGTGTAGCTATTATTTTCGAGAAAGAAAATATAAACACTCTTTCTATGGAAAGTGAAATGGCACTGGCATTATTAAGTACTCTGGCACAGAATGAAGTTGAGTCTTTATCAGCTAATGTTAAGATGGGTATAAAGATGAAGATGAAACGTGGCGAATTGATGGGATTTAATGGTTGTCTCGGATATGACTATCATCCCGAAGATAAATCAATTACCGTGAATGAAGAAGAGGCGGAAGTGGTTCGCTATATCTTTGATCAGTATGTTCAAGGGTATGGAGCTTACACCATATCAAGGCAACTTGAAAAGCTTGGAAAGAAGAACAAAAGGGGTATTGTAAAGTGGTCAGATTCTGGTGTGCTAGGAATAATTAAGAATGAAAAGTACAAGGGAGACCTATTACTTGGCAAGTCATTTACCGTAGATCCGATTTCAAAGAGACGTTTGGAAAATATGGGTGAGGAAGAACAGTATTACTTGAAAAATCACCATGATCCTATTGTTTCAGCAGAGATTTGGGATAAGGCGAAGGAAATTCGAGAGGAAAGATATCGTATTAATAATACGGTAGTAGATGGTACTCGAATGAAAGCCACTCGTAAATTTGCGTTCAGTAGTATGTGTCAATGTGGATTTTGCGGGAAATACTTTTCCAGACGTTCACATCATCAGGATACACATAATAAGAAACCAGTATGGAAATGTACTACATCCACTAAGAGCGGTATTGATAAGTGTCCAAATAGTAAGTCGATGGATGAAGTAATTATCGAGAATGCATTTTTAGAAATGTTTAATCTGCTTGCTGATAACTTTGATGATGTACTTGAATCGGTACTTAAGTCGGTAGAGGAGACCATTTGCAACGATGAAAGTGCAGCAAAGCTTAGTAGGATTGAAAAGTCACTCAGTGCATTAGAGTCAAAGAGAAAGAAATTGACCGACATGTTACTGGATGATAAAATTACTAAGGATGCTTATGATGAAAAATATGATGATATTACTCGTAAGATTAAGCAAGAAAAAGAAGAACGAAGCCTTTATGCTTCTAATGTTAATGCTCAAAGAGACGTTGGAAAAAGAATGAGGGATATTCGTATTCTATTAAATGAAGCAGAAGGAATTAAGAAGTTTGACCGAGTGGTCTTTGAGAGTATTGTTGAAAAAGTCATCGTAGGTGAAACAAATGCAGATGGCAGTTCTGATCCTTATAAATTAACCTTTGTGTTAAGAGGAATAGATAATAGAACGGTACCTGATGCAAAGAACCGATATCTAAATCTTCGTAAGAAGACAGGTTGATAACAACCGATAATATGTAATTCACCAAGTAGAAAGGATGTTTGAAATGAACAAACACGATTACTTAGTGGATAATGAATATAGCAAAAGTTCTGTTGATAATGATCACGTAGGAGAGTCTGCTCAAATGTGTTCTTATCAGCAGGACGAGTTAACCGAAAATTGTTCTTTTTGCCAAGACGACACATGTGGAGAGTGTAGTCCTGTTGCAGAATAAAAAACGCTGAAATTGTTATGGTATTTTTAAAATGTTTGAAATAAAGAATTCTTAACCAAAAAGGAACAAATCTGTCAGTTAGTATGCGGGCAGCTTTTGTTCCTTTTTTATTGACAGACAGCTTTAAAAAGGAATGCTAACCACGCTAATCAGGTAGGGCATGAATTCATAAGAAGGGTATTGCCAAAGGGAAAAAGCTTTGATGAACTACCGGAGGATGTCAACCGAGGATGTCAATCACGCGCTCTAAAAGCATGTTTCATGTCGAAAAAATCATGTTTCATGCAACTGGCAGTTTTAAAAAGAAATTTATGGTAGATTGTGGGTAGGTATGTTAAAAAGAAGGAGGAAGAACATTATGAAAAAACGATTTAAAGGCATTTTGCTTATCCTGTGTATGGCACTGTTTTTGCTGCCGCAAGCGGCTTCCGCCGCTAGTGATCTGGCCAGCACGGATACAGCGGAATCAGAACGCGTCCAACTTGCGGATGGCGGGTATAATATCTACTGCTTGTCAGGAGCCTATGTCACGGTTGACACCTATCCGTCGCTGCGCAATGTGCAATTGAGTTTTCCTGATGCAACTCGTAAGACCTTTTATGTGGAAAACAAGGGGAACAATCAGATAACCTTGAGGATTGAGAATCCGTACAGCTCCACGGGCTATAGCTATGTGGGAATCGAGGATTCCATAAAAAATGGCACAGCCCTAAAGTCGGTGGATAGTCCTTATCTTTGGAACATCAATTCCGAAAGCAAAACTGATCTTGTTTTCAGCTTGCGCCCTCCGACCGATGAAAAAATGGTTGCCAATGCTTCCGGGCAAAAAAATGAGCCGAGAACCAAAATTATACTGTGGTCACATTCCGGTACGGACGCTCCAACACACGGAAAGTTTCGGTTTGAACCGGTAGCGGCGTCCGTCAAAACTCCGGTTGCTGAGGATTATTCCTTTGCAAATCTGACGCAGACGCAAGGTTCGGTTACTCCGGTAAAGATTGAGACAGATTCGATCAAGTCTCCCGGCGCAGTCACGGTTTTATACGACGGCTCACCTGTCCTACCTAAGGCGCCAGGCACCTACCGCATAACCTTCGACGTGGCAGCGGCACCGCCCGCTTGGGGGGAGGCGAAAGGACTGAAGGGCGGCAAGTTAGTGATTGCGCCGAAACCTTCCACCGCTGCGCCGGTAGGCAAGGTGATAAAAATGGGTGGTATGAATTGGCGCGTACTCGATGTGCAGAAAGGGAAAGCCCTAGTGTTGAGCGAGTTGATACTGGATACCAAGGAATTTCAGAAGACCTCCCGCTCGAACGCCTGGGCAGACAGTTCCCTGCGCGCCTACTTAAACGGAGATTTCTATAATAAAACCTTTAGCAAAAGCGAGAAAGGGCGTATCGTATCCACCACCCTTGTGAATAACATAAATCCCAAGTATAGCAATACATTCGGAACCGATACCAAAGACAAGATCTTTTTGTTGAGTGCTGAAGAAGCAGCCCGTTACTTTGGGAAAGACAAGGCACGTGTCGCATACGCGGATCGCAGAACACCTGCCTTGCGATACTCGGCAATCAATAGTGTGAAATCAAATCCTTATTCGGGCGTATATCAGGATTATTCGACTTGGTATTGGTGGCTTCGAACACCCGCACCGTCCGGAACAGGCGATAATAAAGCCCTCTATGTTACCCGTTTGGGCGAGGTGCAGGAGGAAAACGTCAATGTGGAAATCGGTATCCGTCCCGCTATGTGGATAAACGTGGCAGGCGGCGGTTTCAAAGCGTATCAGCCTTTGAAATTCAACAAGCAGCCGAATTATTTCACTAGGGAGGACATGGTGCTGGCGATTGCGCGAGACATCATATATGAGTACAGTGGCGACTGGGTGTTTAGGTTCGGCTACGGTGCGAGAGGTCCCAGTGTCAATAAAACGCAGTCAACGGTCGGAGAAGATGGCGCCATGCCACTAGGATACGCACATTGGTTTTATGTGTATCGTATGCGCTGTTGGGGTGTTTTATCACTTAATGATTTTGACCCTCTTGCAAAAGTGACTTATGGACAATTTAGAGATCACCTGATGAAAACCGTGGAATGGAATTGGGAGTATCACGGCGCACAACCCGGTTCTGCGGTTGATAAGGCTTATAAGTCTAGCAAAAATAACTTCCTTGCTATTGCGGAAAAGAGGGCGGGCATCAGCGATACAAGAGCGAATGTGAAACCTGTAAAGGCGCAAATAAAGCGTCTCAGCAAAGAGGTTATATACTGGTTTGAGGCTGTGGGATGTGGCAATTCGGTGCGATTGCTGGAGGAACCGGAAAAAACCGAGTATAAGGTTGGCGAGAAATTTGACACCAAGGGTCTTCTTGTGGTAAGTGGTCCTTATGGGAAAGAAAAAAATCTCAACAAAGACCTTACCTTTACGACATCGGGAGTAACGCTGACACAGGGACGTCCCTTTACGACTGCCGGACAGAAATCGATAACCATAAGTTATAAGGGACAGGAGCTAATGACTTATCCGGTGACCGTGAAGAACTAAGCTGCGGTATTGGTTTGCCTTACGCGCCGGACTCATTTTTAGGGAGCATTTCTGATGAATTTATCACAGGAAATGCTCCTTGAAATTAGAATATAAAGAGAACTATTTGTAGAGTTGGAACCAACAGACACAAATATTAAATAAGAAAGATAAGGAGCTAGGGCTATGGCCCTAACTCCTTTTTGACTACGGTCAGATGCTAGTAATTTAGTTACTAGCTTTTTTATATTACTTTTGCAACAGTCGCCAGAGGGTTGTGCGGCTGATTCCCAAGCGTTTGGCTGCGGCAGTGTGGTTACCCTCTGC
Organism: Bacillota bacterium; assembly: GCA_023386815.1. Lineage (GTDB taxonomy): Bacteria > Bacillota > Clostridia > Lachnospirales > Lachnospiraceae > Mobilitalea. Next base: position 19,130 of record JAEWIZ010000012.1, on the reverse strand, counting down.
TTCGTTGACCACCAAAATGGCAATGTCTTGGTTAATCTCTGTAAGGGTTCGGTTCAGATCCAGAGGGGTGGCAGCATTTTCTTCCTGGGAAGAGAATGCACCAACGTGCCGCTCCTTACGCAGTACCTGACGGACATTTTCAGCGGTAATGATTTGGCTAGTACCCGTTACTGCAAGTTCCTCAATTACCCGACGAAATTGAGTGTAATTATGGGGCCAGTTATATCTTTGCAGTAGAGACAGCGCTTCCGGATCTGCACCTAAAACCTGCCTGGGCATGTTGATGTTCATGTGACTCAGACATAGATTCATCAGAGTGGGAATCTGATGAGAGAGCTGCCGCAGCGGTGGTAAATACAAGGAAAGACAGGAAAGCTTTTCTCGAAAAAGAGCGCCTACTTTCGATATATATTCGTCACTCTGGCAAACACAGGAAATCATTACCCGGTTTCGCTGGCACACATTCATCTCTGTCAGCACAGCGATTAGCTGGTATTGTCGTTCCAGAGATAATACATCTACATTTGCAAAGTATAGGGTGCTGCCCTCATCTGCTAAAGGTGAGTTGTGATGCTCCATAAGAAATGCCCAACTGCGGTCGTTCAGCAGGCTGCAGTTAATGGACACCAAGGGGTTGTTTCGCAGCGGGCCTTTTATGTAAAGCATGCTAACAATAGATTCCTTACCCGTACCATCCTCGCCTGTAAAGATGACAGGGGCGGTGCTTTGGCCTATTTGGTCAATTTCCTGCTGGAAACCTTGGAGGTTACCTACAAAGCTAAAAATGCTGTTGTAGTAAGCAGCTTCTGCCTCTGCTCGTCCGGAGAAACTAATACCCACCTGGTTTGAGGATACCGGTAATTTTCGTTCATCGAAGAAAAAGGCGGTATATCGCAATGCACCGCTGGCAATTTGGCGGACACGAATGGAGTAACGCATGCCTTTGAGAGAACGACTGATTCGTTGATCCCCCTCCTGGGAAGCTTGGGATAACTCGTGGCGCAGCATGTCCAATAATTCAGGTTTTAGATCTTCCTGCGTCGACAGAAATAAGTTTCCCTGACTGTCAAAGACAATAGTTTGTCCGATCTGTCCCCGAATAAGCTCTCGAAAAAACAAGTTTTCATCCCGCAGGTATTGTTGGCTGTCACATAGTAGTAATACCTGGTTAAAGGCATTTCGGATACTGTCTATACCGGAGGTAATAAGGAAGGAATTGATTCCTAGCCGCTGGGCAGTAGTGTTAACAATCACATCACATAGAATAGTCTCGCACTGTTTTTCCTGAAGACTACGTAAGGCCGGCTCTACCGCCTCAATAGAATCTACGGTATGGATATCAATATCGCATTCCAGCAAGTCACACAGGGGCAGCACATGGTTTCTAAGATCGGCGAAAGAAATCATGGTAATCTTTTTTTTAAGCCCGCTGGCCAGCTTGATAGCACAGAGAATATCATACATAGAAATTTCAATTTCGATTACCGGAATGGTGAGCTGCTGGCGCAGCATCTGTGCCGTAGCACCACGGGATATTACCACATCGTAATCTCCATGAAAGTTATTCCGAGCGATGATGAGACCCTGCTCCATATCACCCACATAGACGGTCAAATCAATCTGGGGATATTCTTTCGCCAGATTGAGCATCTGAATTTTCATTCCCTCATAGGGCGCAATGCCCAACACACGAATATAATTCTTCATAAGCACCTCAATAAAATGTTTCATATTTGAACATATTATAACAAATGCACAAAAATTAAGCAACAAATTTTTTGCCTGTTTCAAAAGTAAACGTTTTAAAGCTGAAAATAACTTGACGAAAGCGTTATAATTTATATAAAATGTATATAAACTTGAACCAAAAGGGATTAACAATTTCGAAAATATACAAATAAGGAATTAGCCCTTCCAAAGTGTTTCAAAATGAAACAATAGGAGGTTGATATATGGTACAACTTTTAATCATCGCTGATGACTTCACGGGAGCACTTGACACAGGCGTGCAATTCGCAGCCAAGGGTGCAGAAACAATTGTGGTCACAGATCTGAACTATGATTTCCAGGGAGTGGAAAAAACGGTGGAAGTTTTAGTAATGGTAGCAGAAACAAGACATTTGCCACCACAGGAGGCCTATGAGGTTGTGTATAGCACAGTGCAGAGTGCATTTCAAGCAGGAATTGCTTACATTTATAAAAAGACAGACTCCGCACTGAGGGGGAATATTGGCAGTGAATTGACAGCGCTGATGGATGGGGCAGGTGTCAACACCCTACCGTTTCTCCCTGCCTTTCCCAAACTGAACAGGGTAACCCGAGAGGGAATTCACTATATCGACGGTGTACCTGTGGCTGAAAGTGTTTTTGGCCAAGATCCATTTGAACCGATTCTAACCTCGGCAGTGGAGGAAATCCTTGGCCAGCAAACGAATATGCCGGTGGTGATACACCCACGAAAGGAAGCGTATAGGATTTCGAATCCCGGCATTCAGGTATTTGATGCTGAAACGGATGCAGATATGGAACACATCGGCAGAGAACTGGGGTTGGAGCAGCTAAGACTTTGCGCAGGATGTGCCGGGTTTGCGGCGGTTCTGGCAGATATGCTGAATTTGAAGGGAGCTGCACCGAAAATACCAAAGCTTAACGATACCTTGTTTATCGCTTGTGGTAGTGTCAATCCAGTAACGATCCGTCAAATGAAGGTGGCACAGGAACACGGCTATCCACGTGTAAATTTGAACCCCATTCAAAAGCTGGAACGGGAATGGTTGGATAGTAAGTTGGCGGTCGAATGTATTCACAGGTGGCTGGAACAGACATCCGTGGGAAAATGTTTTATTCTTGATGTTAATGATCCGGAAGGGAGTGAGGATACCGTTATCTATGCAAGGGAACACAACTTGACAACGGAACAGCTTCGGGTGCAAATTTCCGAGAATCTGGCAGCTTTGATTAAGCGAATGCTTGACGATGGTCTGAAGGCTACTCTTTTGTGTACCGGCGGCGACACGCTGATGGCGTTAATGCAAGCGGTAGACGTTTCGGAGTTGACACCAATTTGCGAAATGGATATTGGTGTGGTATTAACGAAATTTATTTACAAAGAAAAAACATATCATATTATTTCTAAATCCGGTGGTTTTGGAGATCAAGATCTACTTATAAAATTGGCAACAAAGATTTCTTAAATATAAAAAAATGTTAACTAGAGGTATAAGTGTAGAAGAATAATACTTTCACACAGAGGTTTGCATTCTGAGAAGGAATGCAAGCACTCATCCTCAGAATAAGGAGGCATATTATGAATTATCCTACTCTTCCTGGCTTGACTTTAGACGGAATTATCTACCGCAATGAAGAAATGGGTACTGTGGAATCCATGGTACCTCCTGGCCCTTTCGCTACCTGTCATTCTCCTGCTATGCTGGAATTACCAAACGGTGACCTACTGTGCTGCTGGTTTGCGGGAACTTATGAAGGGGAAGCCGACGTGCATATCGTATGTGCCCGTCTTCCAAAGGGTGCCAACAGGTGGGCGGAGCCGGTCTCCGTTTCCGGTGACCCAAAGCGCAGCGAGCAGAATCCATCTTTATTCTATGGGCCTGACGGTGCTGTCTGGTGTATGTACACCGCGCAATTGGATCGTATTGCGGGCAAAGACAACATGCAGTTCACCTCACAAATCAGATGCCAAAAGAGCTTTGATGGCGGACTAACTTGGAGCGACTATGAAACGGTATTCCCAAGAGAAGGCAGCTTTTGTCGCCAGCCTATTCAGATACTGAAAAATGGTCGTTGGATTTTTGGCAACTGGCTATGCACCGACTCTAAAGAAGGCTTGTCCGGTGACCCTAGCGTTTTTCAGATTTCTGATGACCAGGGCAAGTCTTGGCGCATGGTAGAAATGCCGAACAGCCGTGGTCGTGTTCATCCTACTGTTGTGGAGCTTGATGATGGACATCTGGTAGCTTTCATGCGCAGCCGTGAAGCTGACAATGTCTACCGTAGTGAATCTCTGGACTGGGGTGAAACCTGGTCGGAACCGAAACCTACTCCATTGCCTAACAATAACTCCTCGATCAGTGCTATCCGCACCAAAAGCGGTCGTGTTGCTGTGGCATATAACCCCACCTGCACTCCAGCTCCCGTTCCAGGCAAAGCTGCATGGCCGGGCCTGCGTTGCCCGGTTGCTGTTGCACTGTCCGAAGACGGCGGCCTAACCTTCCCTTTAATTCGTTTCATGGAACGTGGTGAGGGATACATGGGTGAGGAGAACAAAACAAACAACAAGCAGTACGAGTACCCGTACCTGATGCAGAGCACCGATGGTAGACTGCATCTAACCTACGCAGCCTACACCCGTAAGTGCATAAAATATGTTAGCTTTACAGAGGATGACGTTATCGGTGCAAAACGTGAGTACGTCGGTGTGTACAATCCCACTTCCGGCGAGGGCACAAAATAAGTAACATCTACTAGAATGTATTTTAGAAATAGATACCAATAGGAGTGATATCAGATGCAAACCGTATATAATTTAAAAATGCCCCATGCTGTCTACGGCGGCGAAAATTCAATAGACAATATCACTGCAATCTTAAAGAGTAATCAAGCTAAGCGTGTAGCCGTGTTTACCGATAAGGGAATACTTGCCTCCGGCTTGTTTGATTTTCCGGAAGCTGCAGTAAAGGCTGCGGGAGCAGATTACTATGTGCTGGACGAGATTCCACCAGAGCCATCCTACACAGCGGTGCAGAATATTGTTGACAGGTTCAAAGTAAGCGGCGCAGATATGATTATTGCCTGCGGCGGCGGAAGCGTGTTGGATGCTGCCAAGCTGGCCAGCGTGCTTGTAACCGATGAATATGGTGTAAAGGAACTACTGGATGAGCCGGGGCGTGCAAAAAAGTGTGTCCCTACGATTCTGATTCCCACCACCGCCGGCACCGGTGCGGAGGTGACTCCAAATGCCATTGTCGCAGTTCCGGAAAAAGAGCTGAAAGTTGGCATAGTTAACGAAAATATGATCGCCGATTATGTGATATTAGATGCCCGCATGATTAAAAATTTACCGAGACAGATCGCTGCTGCTACCGGAGTGGATGCCTTAGCTCACGCTATTGAGTGCTACACCAGCAAAAAGGCGAATCCATTCTCAGACACCTTTGCAATGGAAGCGCTTGATCTGATTTTAAACAATATTATTCCGGCCTGTGATGATCCCGAGGCTATGGACGCTAAGAACAAGATGCAGATAGCAGCATTCTATGCCGGAATTGCCATCACAGCTTCCGGTACCACAGCAGTACACGCCCTAAGCTATCCTTTGGGTGGCAAGTATCACATTGCCCATGGCGTTTCCAATGCTATCTTACTGGCACCGGTGATGCGTTTTAATTCACCTGTCTGTCAGGAGCGTTTTGCTTTGGTATATGATCGCTGCTGTCGTGATGCTGAAAAGATCTGTCAGACAACGAAGGAAAAAGCGGAATGGGTTATCCAGAAGCTTGAGGAAATTGTACGTCATTTAGAAATTCCGACCAGCTTAAAGGAATTCGGTGTTCCGATGGAGGATTTGGATGGTTTAGTAGAAGCTGGTATGCAAGTGCAACGTTTGCTGGTAAATAATATGCGTCTTGTAACCGCAGAGGATGCAAGAAATCTGTACTTAGAAATCCTATAAATAATGATACAATAGAAAAGGAGATCGTATTTATGAAGAAAGTTGAATTACAAGGCATTATCCCACCGATTCTTACCCCAATGAATCCCGATGAATCGATCAATTTAAAGGAGCTGGGCAACCAGATTGAACGCATGTTGGAGGGCGGCGTTCATGGACTATTTCCATTCGGAACCAATGGTGAAGGTTACATCCTAAGTGAAAATGAAAAAATCCAGGTTCTTGAGGCTACGATTGACCAAGTAAAAGGTCGCGTTCCAATATACGCAGGTACCGGCTGCATTTCCACCGCCGATACCATTCGTATTAGCAAGAAGGCTCAGGAGCTTGGCGCCGATGTGCTTTCCATTATCACACCTAGCTTTGCGCTTGCTTCACAAAAAGAGCTTTACGACCACTATGTGGAAATTGCTAAGAATGTTGACATTCCAATCGTTCTGTATAACATTCCTGCACGAACAGGCAATAAATTGCTACCTGAGACCGTTGCAAAGTTAGCGAAGGATGTAGACATCATCATGGGTGCCAAGGATTCCAGCGGTGACTGGGATAACCTACTTGCCTACATCAATCTTACAAAGGACTTAGACAAAGACTTCCGTGTTTTATCCGGAAACGATGCACTAATTCTACCTTGCCTTGAGGCAGGCGGTGCAGGTGGTATTGCTGGATGTGCCAATGTATATCCTCATGTTCTGGCATCTATTTATGAACTGTTTAAGGCCGGTAAGCTTGAAGAGGCTAAAGTCGCTCAAGACTCCATCGCTTCCTTCCGCGCTGTATTCAAATATGGCAACCCGAACACAGTTGTTAAAAAGGCTGTTTCTCTGCTTGGCTATCCGGTAGGCGACTGCCGCCGTCCTTTCAATTACCTATGCGATGAAGGCATTGACGCACTTAAACTAGTTTTAAAGGAAAACGCTGATAAAGGGATGTGTTAATATGAGTATTCAATTGAAACCTATGATTGGCATTTCCATGGGGGATCCCTTTGGAAATGGCCCGGAAATCACTGTTCTTGCACTGGCAGATGCACAAATCTACGAGCGATGTAAACCCTTGGTAGTAGGTGATGAGACATCCATGACATACGCTCTGAAGGTGGCAGAGAAGGTTCACGGTATTCATCTGGAGCTGAATGTGGTGTCCACACCCGCCGAAGGCAAGTACACTTATGGCACCATCGACCTGATGGACTTGAAGCTGATTCCGGCGGATGATATTCCCGATACCTCTACGCTGGAGCTACCAAAGCCATTTGGCGTGGGAGCCTGTGCTCTCGGTGGAGAGGCAGCCTTCCAGTATGTCGTGAAAGTGATACAGCTGGCTATGGATGGACAGATCGATGCTACGGTTACCAATGCCATAAGTAAGGAAGCCATAAACATGGCAGGGCATCACTACTCAGGCCATACCGAGATATATGCTGATTACACGAATACACCTAAGTACACCATGATGCTGGCACACGGTGATCTGCGAGTAGTTCATGTGTCTACTCATGTTTCCTTACGGGAAGCCTGTGATCGTGTCAAGAAGGATCGTGTCTTAGATTGCATCCGTATTGCCAACGAAGGCTGCAAAGCACTGGGAATTAAAGAACCTAAAATTGGCGTTGCAGGGCTGAATCCCCATTGTGGTGAGAATGGAATGTTTGGCTGGGAGGAAGAAAAAGAGATCCAACCTGCCATCGAAGCTGCCATGGCTGAGGGTATCATCATCCCAGAAAAGAGACCAACCCCCCCCGATACAGTATTCTCTAAGGCCTTGGGAGGCTGGTATGATATCGTTGTTGCTATGTACCACGATCAAGGCCATATCCCACTTAAGGTGAAAGGCTTTGTTTATAACCGTGAGGAGAAGCATTGGGAGGCTGTTGAAGGTGTTAACGTTACCCTGGGTCTGCCTATCATTCGTGCCAGCGTTGACCATGGCACCGGTATCGACCTTGCAGGCAGCGGTCGCTCTAGCGCGCTGAGTCTGGTCAATGCCATAGATTATGCCATCCTTATGGTTAATGCTAAGAAAGAAGCTGCAAAAAAATAATCCTATAAAGAGAGGAATTTAAACAAATGACTATTCCAATGATTATTGCTCTTGCTATTACTTTACTCATGATTATTTTAATCATGACAGACAAACTTCCATTCGGTGCACCTCCAATTCTCGCATGTTTGCTAATGGTTCTTTTTGGAATAACCGATATCAAGACTGCTTTCGGTGGTTTTTCTAACGCTACTATTATTATGCTTGCCTCTTTCATGGCAATCGTGGCAGCTCTACAGAAAACCAGCCTTATGGGTTCCTTCAGAAGAACAATTTTGAATATGGCTAACAAAGGTGGATTTAAGGCATATATACTGTTATTTATTATCGTTATGTTAGCTAGCAGTATATTCGGCACAGGCTCAACTGCATTCTATGTTCTTACGTTAGGTATCTTGTCAACGATACAGTATTCTGACAAGTTACCACGTGGTAAAGTTATTGCTGCTGCTGGTTTCGCATGTAACCATCCATTAATTCCGATAAACGTTACCTTACAATATGGTATTGTTATTGCTGTTTTAGCAGCTGCGGGCTCAACGGTTACGAATGTTTCCTTGGCAAAATTCTCTATTGTAAACTTAATACTTTCCTTAGCTTATCTAGCATGGGCTTTAATTGGTTATAAAGTTCTACCCAACAAAAATATTGAAGATACAGTAGTTGGCGCTGATAAGTCTAAAGAAACAGTTTACAGTTTACCAAAATGGAAAGAGTATACAACGTATGCTGCCTTTATTGCAGCTGTTGTTGGTATGATTCTTCAAAGTAAAGTTGGCGATGCAGCATATATGATTCCAGGGTTATCTGCCTGTTTAGTTTTAGCGATCGGTGTTTTGAATTTCGATGAAGTTCGTAACAACATCGGTGCTCCGATTATTTTGATGTCTGCGGGTGTTATCGGTGTTGCCGATGCGCTTGGAAGTACAGGCTTAACCGCTTTGGTTGGTGAAACTGTGGCCAATATGCTTGGCGCTAACATCAATCCTTTCGTTCTGATTTTAGTTTTCTGTATACTGACAAGTGTACTTGCAACCCTTACTGGGTCCACGATAGGTACTGTATATGTATTTGCACCTATGGCAATTGCTACCTGCATGAGTTTGGGTCTAAATCCAACTGCTGCCGCAGCTGCAATCGTAGTTTCAGGCTGGAACGGCCATTTCTTACCAATTGACGGTATGCCAGCTATGGTAATGGGAATTGGTAGGTACAAGCTAATAGAGTTTTGGAAATATACAGTTCCGATGTACTTCATCCGCTTAATTGCTTTAACTGCCGGAGCTTTGCTGCTGTTCCCAATGTAGGCTTCTAAGTTACATAATGAAGGGTAATTCTTTTGATCCAATTAAGATTGTATTGCCTAAGAGGAATTCAAAAGTATTCAACGATAGGAATCGGATAATCTTGCGACATTTTGAGAAAGAGGTATGATTATGAATAATAAATTTGAACTAGAGCATATCGGCATCAACACCCCAAATGTTCTCGAGGCAGAAAAACTAGCTCAACTTCTGAGCATGATGTTTAACCTGGAGCCTCGTCACGGACAAAAGTCCGAATTTGGCGGCCCATATTTTGAGTGTATGAAGGCTCCTTTTCTGGGTGCAAATGGTCATATTGCTATGCGCACACCTGATTTGACCGCTGCTGCAGAAGAGTTAAAGGATAAGGGCTTCTCCTTCAACATGGACACTGCCGCATATACTGAGGATGGAAAACTGAAGAACGTTTATCTAGACGGCGAGTTTGGCGGCTTTGCCATTCATATTATGCAAAAGTAAAAAATCCAATTGAAAATAGGAATTTCTTTTAAATGAGAATCAACTGTGAACAAGCAGATGATTCTCATTTTTATGACTAATAGGAACAGCTTTTTCAAAGGCAGCTAATTGTCATATAAAAAATTTTAGGTTATAATGATATTTAATTACAAAAAAGGGAATATAATGGAATCGGCGGTGATCATTTGGAATTACAATATCGTCTAAGAAAGATAATAAGCCTCATGATTATCTTCGTAGCGATTACTAGTATTTATATTTTAATGTACACAACGTTTAATCCGATCGGAAAGCGTTATGAGGCTAATCATGGAGAGATTGATTTGTCAAATTGGTATGGTGATTCCATCATAATGCTTAACGGTGAGTGGGATTTTTATCCCGGTGAGTTAATCCTACCTGAACATATTGCCAATTATAAGCCGGAACGAATCAAGGTGCCAGGGGATTGGAGTACGAAACAGCCTTTCACACAGAGTGGAAGAGGCTGCGGAACCTATCATTTAAAGATTAAGCTGCCGGATAACGATATGTCCTATGCAATAAAGATACAAAACATTTGGATGGCACATAAAATCTACATCAATTCAGCCTTGGCTGGGGAAGAAGGAACTGTAGCTAACGACAAGGCAGGGTTTTTGGCCAGGAATAATCCATATGTAATCAATGTTGGAAAAGCTAAAGAGCTGGATGTTGTTGTACAAGTAGCGAATTATATCTATTATGATGGCGGAATTATTCATCCAATATTATTTGGAGAGATGTCTGATATTAACTCCAACGACCGTCTGAACTACAGTTTGGATATGGCTGCACTTTTTACCCTCCTTTTATTTGCGGTTATACATATATTTATTTACATACTAAGTCATAAGGACTTAACTTATCTCTATAGTGGCTTATATTTACTGGCAATAACCTTTGGGTCTATAACAACCAGTGAAAAGCTTCTTATGAGATTTTTATCTGATCTACCCTTTTCAATTCAATATAAAATTCAGGACTTTACTGTTGCTGCCGGGTTTATTTTTCTAAGCGGCTTCATTTATACTATTGAGCCACAGCTCTTCAATAAAAGAAAGCGCATTTTGCTAAAAGCACCAATTTATATTTATTGCCTAGCGATAATCATAGTGCCTTATGAGGTTTATATTAATTATAAAATAGCCTTTGCTAGCTATCTAACCTTGTTTATAATTGTTCTCAATGTTAGATTTTTCGGACTCCTGTTTAAAAAGAATATCAGAGAGTTACCCTTTAATGAATATCTTTGTATCGCTGTCAGTATGTCCTTTATTACCTTGACCTTTTTTAATTCCATCTTATTTTATAACGGAATGTCAACCGGAAATATCATAGGGAAATTAGCAGCATGGGCATACCTAATTTCCTTAAATGCTTTCTTGGCTTGTCGTTTCATGAACAATGTGAATGCTATTAAAAAGCTTTCAGAGGATTTAATTTTAGCCGGTAAGATTAAAGATGAATTTCTGGGCAGAACATCACAGGAGTTAAAGGAACCCTTGAATAACATTAGAGATACGGTTTCCTATCTGCTAAACAGTAATAAAAAAGATTTAAGCACTGAGCAAAAATATAACCTTGAAATAGTAAAGAATATTGCTAGCAGGTCCTATCTGCGAATCAATGATTTAAATGACATTGTACGATTGAAGAATAATGATTTGAAGCTGAATATTCAATCAGTTGATCTCTATCCTATCATAAATCTTACAATCCATTTATTATCCTATGAAATAGAGAATAAAAATCTCAGGTTGAAGAATTTAGTAAAGCCCTTCACATATGTTTTGGGAGATGAGCTGCGTATTAATCAAATTATCCTGGCTATTCTTTCAAATGCTGTAAAATATACGTATGTTGGTACCATTACCATTGAAGCTGACAGCGATGAGGACAAGGCAGTAATAAATATCTCAGACACAGGCATAGGAATATCCAGGGAGGATTGGGACAAGGTTTTTCAGGGTGCTGATGAAGAGGTATCAGATCTTAACAATAGCAGCAGGGATATTAAGTACGGGCTTTATATTAGCAGGCAATTGGCAGTGAAGATGAATGGAACCTTATCCATACTAAGATCTGATCTCGGTCAAGGGAGTACATTTTCACTAAAGCTTCCTACCGCGAAAATAGCTGATGCAAAAATCGAAGCTGTCCCTACAGATTATATGCTTGAGCGGCAACAAGCCCAGGAGTATATGGAGAATAATCTTTCGACCATTCTCCTGGTGGATGATTCTTATTTGAATATCCATGCCATGACGAATATATTAGGTGAAAGATACCGCGTATTAAAAGCGAGTAATGGATTTGAAGCACTGCAGCTTTTAAGTCAGAGGAAGGCAGACCTGATTATTACAGATATGGTTATGCCGGGTATGTCAGGAATAGAGCTTATCAAGCATATCAGGGAAAGATATTCCCTACTGGAAATACCCATTATCGCAATTACTACGAATGATAATACTACAGAGAATGAAGTTCTATATCAACAAGGGGTTAACGATTCTATTGTTAAACCTATTACCAAGGAGATTCTTCTGGTTCGTGTACAGACCTGCTTACAGTTAAAAAGCGCTACATTGGAAGCTTTGAATAACCAAAGAGCTTTTTTGCAGGCACAGATCAAGCCACATTTCATTTACAATGCCTTAACCAATATTATAGCTTTATGCTATGAGGATGGAGAAAAGGCAGCGAATATGTTATCCCTATTGAGTAAATACCTTAGATATGTCTTCCAGATGGAACAAAATGAAAACAATATCACCTTAAAAGAAGAGATGGATATTATTGAAAAGTATGTATTAATAGAAAAGTTGAGGTATGGAGAGCGTTTGGTCTATCGTGTGATAGTAGAAGAGGGCATCCAACCCGAGGATTATCTGATTCCTGCTTTGATTTTACAGCCCCTTGTTGAAAATGCTATTCAGCATGGAATCTTTGATAAAAAAGAGATTGGCCATGTTGAGCTAAACATAAGGCAGAAGGAGGATAAATTACTCCTACAGGTCAAAGATGATGGAATGGGAATGGAGCCAGATGTAGTGGAAGCAATCATAAATAAGGAAAATATTCACGGAGTGGCCTTAAAAAATATTGTAAGAAGAATTGAACTGAATTCTGAGGCATCCTTTAGCCTAAGCTCAAAAGTAGGTGTTGGAACAGAGATCATTCTAATGATACCAAAACAAAAAATAGAAGCAACGAGGACAAAGAAGAATGTTTAAAGCATTTGTGGTTGAAGATGAGACAAATATAATTAACTATATAAAGCGGATGATTCAAGCAACCGGAGAAATTGAAGTGATTGGAGCTTATGGTCTTCCGGAGGATGCATTGGCTGATTTTTCTGACATGTTACCAGAGGTAGTATTTCTGGATATTGAGATGCCTGGGATGAATGGCGTTGAATTAGCAAAAAAGTTACGGGCAATAAAACCGGATTTGATGATCGTATTTTTAACTGCTTATGCTCAATATGCGGTTAACGCTTTTGAAGTGGAGGCAGTGGACTATTTATTAAAACCGATTGTGACCGAGGATTTAAACAGGGTAATTAAGAGGCTACATAAAAACAGGGCAAAGGCTGATACAAAGTGGAGAGCAGATGCAGAGAACGAGTTGGATTCCAGCTCCACCGGCGTCTTGACGCCACCTGTAAAGTGCCTGGGAAGCTTTGAGGTAAAGAATCATAAGAAGGAAATAGTTCGTTGGCCAACAAAGAAGGCAGAGGAAGTGTTTGCATATCTCTTGGTTAACAAGGGGGTGTGTGTCAGTAAGTGGAACCTATTGGATCGGTTCTGGCAGGAGTATACACAAGAAAAAGGACTTAATAATTTGTATAGCACCATGTTTCGGATTAAGGCAGTAATCAAAGAGCTTCCCTGTAATCCACAAATAAATATAGGAAACGCAGGATATATCTTAACATCCGAAGAGGGATTCTCTGATTTGGAAGTATTAAAGACATGTGAGGCTAATAAGGCTCTGGTCAAAGAAATAACCATGCAGCAAAAGGAGAATATTTATTATAATTATAAATTTCCTCTGTTTGGAGATAAGGATTATCTGTGGAGTCTCTCCTATCAGGAGGATGCAATAAATTCCTTTCGAAAGTTATATCTTAGCTTGCTCCAATACTATGTTGAGAAGCAGGATATGGAAGCAATTGATAAAACCATTCGACATTTTGTAATGCAGCATTGTGAGGAAGAGGTTTCCATTAAGCAGGGGTTGTCAGCAATGAGATCAATCGGAAAGGATACGGATCGTATTCGATTATTAATTCGTTGGATTAACAAAAAACTCGAGGAGCAGGAGATGCCGGATATCGGCGTATGAATCCTTGGAAAAATAAACTTGAAAATAATGTAGAATTTGTAAGAAATTTGTAAGTTTCCGCTGATAGAATATGCTTATCATTTAAAACTGGGTAGTTAGTACTATTAGGTTAGAACACTACACAGCACTTTTGAGGAGGAATTCAATGAGAAAGCGTATTTTATCAGTTTTTCTTGCGGTATTGCTGATCATAGGCTTAATACCGTCCAATTTTATGGTCGCTCAGGCACAAGATGCGCCGCAGGTAGCCGTCAGTGTTATTAACAAGCTGGATGTTGCTTTAGCGGTTGGAGCAACAGATATTGATTATTCAACATTTGCTTCGGATTTAAAGCAGGAATTAAAGAACCTGGGAAATGTTCCGGAGGAGAAGGTCACAGTCTCTGAGCTAGAGACCAACGCTGTTGGCACCAGTAGCAACTTTGCTTGGTGGACCTATGATCATACAGCTAATTCAAGTATCATTAATGATACGGATCATAATTTCATTGAGAAGACTGCATCTGGAAATAATAACGGACATGCATACTATAGTCTTGACAGGCACATTCTTGTAACCAATGGCGGAGCTGACTTAGGCTTTCGGGGTTACGGTGCATCCGGGTACAAGGACTTTATGTATCTGGAAAACACAGATCCTACCAAAAAGACCTTCCAGTTTGATATCCAGGAGGGAGTAGCATATGATGCTCTGGATGGAGTAGGCTTTCTATTTAATACGGGGGTAACCGGAAGTTATTTATTAGGAACACAGACAATGTCTGGATATTTGCTATTTCTTCAATATAATACCTCTGGTAGAGGTCAGGAAATATCCCTGTATCAATTTACAAATATAAACACTAAGAACTTCCATGAGGGAACCTTATCAGGCCTTATCTCCTCAGCACCCGGCTTTACCAAGCTGGCCTCTTCCTCAGCCTATACGTCTACAGACAGTTTTCGTAAGGTTCGAATAGAAGTGCAGCCCAAAAAGGTGAAAGTATGGTATAAGGGAAGTACAGCAGCTATTACAGATAATTTAACGGACAATGATATTGTTAGCTGGACTGCCGGGGGCAGCAGTAGCACTGAGCTTACCATAAGTCCAAGCGGTTATTATGGCTTTGGACCACTTGGAAGCTATCGACCCCATGATTGTGAAAGATTAACAAGCATTGATCTGAAAAATCTTACTATGTCGACGGAGGAACCTAAGTCATTAACTGAGGTGGTACGTGAGCCGGAGTGGCAGGAGAATTCAGAGAGATTTATCGTTAATTTAAATAACCAGCCCATCAGTGAGTTCAATGATATCAAGACCATGGGCGAAATTATCAATCGTTTACAGGATAAGAATATTAATTATATTGGATGGGGAAGTAACGCGAATGCAACACAGACCACGGATTTTATCAATCTGAATAATCAGAGAGGTACCCTTGTAAATGTGGATGCGCCAGAGACAACTACCTATCAACAACAAATCCACGATATTGCCTTGGCAATCCTGGCTAAGTATCGTAAAAACCTGACTGGCGTTACAGTTACCGTAATCACAACGGATGAGGTAGAATTAGCCGTGGATGGCGCTGATGCTACTGATACAGCAGATGAGAACTGGCCAGATGGTAAATGGAAGATCATCCACGATCCTAGCGGGTTTGATAATGTTGATGGTATCTATGAATATAGCGGTCAGTATGTATCAGATCTGAATCCGGATTTCAGCCGTTCCGGTAAATATGAAATTTATTATGAGGATGTATTAGTTAAAACAATAATATCAAATGAGAAGCCAGTTGCAGCATTTGAATTCCAGGTGGTATCAGGTTCTGCAATCAGCGTTGATACAGTGAGTGGTTCTGCTGTTGAGGAGGAATCTGTCAGCGGTTCTGCCCTTGAGATAGGTACAGTCAGCGGTGCAGCCATCGTTTATACGGATAGATCCTATGATCCCGATGATCTGGATGGAATTGACCAAAGCAAAACTGTATGGAAGTATATGAATTTATCGGATAGCACCTTACAGTGGATTGAATCTGGTACACCGATTAGTCAGATTGGTTTGGGAGAAAGTTATCTGGTATCCCTTGTAGTTACTGATATCCACGGGTCGGTCAGCTTACCATATACCAGATTAATCAGTTATTCGGAGGAAGATGGAGTTAAGAGCGCACCTTATGCAGATTTTGAGCTTTCTACGTCCTACTTGTATCCAGGAAGTGGTGATTCAACAGTTACTATGATTGATAAGAGCTACGATTCCTATAATGCTCCGCTAAACTACAGCTTCACTGTTACAAAGAATGGCAGCAGCTATTCAAAGGTTATACAGTTTGGAGCAAACGATTTTAGCAATGAAGGAGAAGGCACCTACAAAATTGGTTTAACAGTGACCAGTGTTAACGGTACTTCTCAGATGGTTACCAGAACCGTAAAGGTTGTGACGGATCGTACTGCACCAACGGCTACTTGTAACGTTGCGGATGATACTACCACCGGAAATAATAGGATTATATTAAGCTTTACGGATATGGGAGGCAGTGGCTTCAAGGGTCAAAAAGTAGCATTAACGGATAGTAATACTGCTCCATCTGCTGATAGCAGCAGCTGGACAACAGAAAGTAACCAGGTAAAAAGAGTAGTTACGATGCCTCTTGAGGGTATCTACTTCCTGCACTATATCACAGAGGATAAAGCGGGTAATCAAGCGGTTGGAACGTTTGGACCATTTCATTATGAAGTGAATAATCCATATGTAAGCCAGGTTATAGCACCGGAAAATAACTCTACGGGAGTATCCATCAACAGTAATCTCGTATTCCAGATGAGTGAAAAAGTGAAAAAAGGGAATGGATATATCACAGTTT
Source organism: Bacillota bacterium (assembly GCA_023386815.1). GTDB lineage: Bacteria > Bacillota > Clostridia > Lachnospirales > Lachnospiraceae > Mobilitalea. The sequence continues at coordinate 2,391 of JAEWIZ010000012.1, read as the reverse complement.
ATAACAGGACTACAAATAAAAAGGTAGTAGAACTGCATAGCAGTAATAACCGAGTTAAGATCAGCAATTCAGGGCTCGTTACAGTGGAGCTTACAAGCAGCTTGGATTACAATACAGCATACTATGTAGTTGTTGGCACTGGATTTGTGCTTGATATGAGCAATAAGCAGCTGGCACAGTATGGCGGTATCGATGAGTGGAGCTTCCAGACTCAGGCAAATGGCATTGGACAGTCGAATGACAGCATCACTATCTCCAAAATTAAAGTAACTCAGGAAGGTTCAGAGCCATCCGTAAATGTAGACGTAAGGAATCCAAAGTCCTTCTTTGTTTATGTTAAGGCTGGGGAGTTTTCCTTAACACCGGTTCTAAGTAACGCTTCAGATAATATAAGTATAGCTGCAAATGACTGTACAGCAAGTTTGTCAGCAGATAAGAAAACCGTTACTGTTGATCTAACCAATGGGGCAGCTGATCCATATATTACCTTTACGATTGGCAACAGCAATACCTATACCTTTAAGATCGTACAGACAGACAAAGAACTTAAGGCAGCTGTTAATAGCAGCATTTCATTTATTTCTACAACTTCAAATGACAATAATCTTTTAAATGCGGTTGATTTAACGAATGATATTGCTGATGGTAATGTCAGTAAGATTAATGTGCGTTTATTGCTAAGAGAGCCTCAGAATCAGCAGCAGGCAGAGGATGTAGCAGCTTATGCTGAAAATACGCTCATCAGCGATCATGTAGAGGTATTTGATGCAACGTTACTAAAGACAATTACCTATAACGACAATAGTTCAAATGAAAGCAACATAAGTAATACACAGGAAGCCATTGTAATTATTATTGATATTCCGGCGGAGTATAGAAATAATTATAATTACACAATTTTAAGAAATCATAATGGGCAGATTGAGGAGCTACAGGCTTATCTAATTAATAATGGAACTCAGCTTAAGTTTGAAACGGATCGTTTCTCAACCTATGCAATTGCTTATAAAAGGGCAGCCAACAATGGAAATACCCCAATCGTCGACTCTCCGGCAGGGGCAGATGATAAGACTAAAACGCAAGAGAAGATAATTACAATACCTACAAGCATCAATGTGAAGGCAGGAGAGTACGGTAAGGTAGTAATTGAGAACCTTCCTAAGGGTGCCGTTGTGCGCTATCATATTACCACACCAACCATTATCAGCGTTGGTGAGAATGGTAGCATCTTTGGTAAATTACAGGGCGAAGGTATTATAATCGCAAGTGTTACAGCAAGTGGTGAAAGTACCTGGTATAAAATTATAGTAAATGTAGATAGATCGGATAAGAAGCCAACAAAAGTAGGCTATATCCAATACTATGATAAGCTAATCAACTACAATAACGTGAATTATAGAATTACTAAGGAGGCAACGAGTAGTGCAGTAGGCTTCGTAGCGGTTGGAAATAATCAAACAAATACAAAGCTGCCTTCTGACCTGGTGATACCTGCAACAATTAAAATAAAGGGAAAAACCTATAAGGTTACCTCCATCGATGAAAGTGCATTTTATTATGTCAAGATCTTAAAGAGTGTAAGTATACCAAAATCAGTAGTTGATATTTCTGCAACAGCCTTCACTGCTTGCCATGGCCTTAAGAAATTTACAGTAAGTGCAGACAATAAATACTATTCTGCAAATAAGGCGATGCTGTTGAACAAGAAAGGCAATAAGTTGATTTCATATCCGTCAGCAACCGGTAAGCTCGTAATTAGCAGCAATATAACTAACATTGGTGCTTATGCACTTAGTGTTTCAAAGAATTTAACAGAGGTTGTGATCCCGGATTCTGTAAAAGTAATTGATGGTTGTGCCTTTGCTCATAGTAAGGCGTTAAAAACGATCAACTTTAAGGGAAAGGTACCAGAGATCGTATTTCCTTCCGTATTTGATGCAATCAATGCAAATGCAGTTATTAATGTTAATGCAAAATACCTGGATGGTTATAAAAAAACATTTCAGGGTGCTATGCAGCCGGAAGGTGTTAAATTTAAGACCAAATAAAATTCGATGATACATAATTTATTGTAAAAGGTAAAGTAGAAAAAAGTAATAGCAATGAATTCTATGAAAGAAAGTAATTAAATAACAAGAACTTAAATGAGAATCATCCGCAGCATCAAACGGATGATTCTCATTTTTTTATTTCTTAACTCTAAGAAAATGATACCTATTTTACTGAGTCATTCCTAAGACCTTTGGTAATAATACTTGTATTAAGGTCAATTGACAAGGTAAGTTCCAGTTTGCCACAGTAAATATTCTATCTGTGTAATGAAATATTGCTAACAGATATAAAAGCATAAATATCATGATGTGTTTTGGGTGATTTTTTTCATGGAAAGGT
>JAEWIZ010000001.1 GCA_023386815.1 Bacillota bacterium | reverse complement strand
CAATGTGGAAGCTGAATTCCATGAGGAAGCGGAATGCAATGTGTAAGCTGAATGCCATGTGTAAGCGGAATGCAACGTGGAAGCTGAATGCCAAGAGGAAGCAGAATGCCAAGTGGAAGCGGAATGCAAGGCGGAAGCGGAATGCCAAGTGGAAACAGAATGCCAAGTGGAAGCGGAATGCCTGGTGGAAGCGGAATGCAAGGCGGAAACAGAATGCCAAGTGGAATGCAAGGCGGAAGTGGAATGCAGGGTGGAAGCGGAATGCAAGGCGGAAGTGGAATGCCTGGTGGAAGCGGAATGCAAGGTGGAAGTGGAATGCCAAGCGGAAGCGGAATGCAAGGTGGAAGTGGAATGCCAAGCGGAAGCGGAACACAAGGCGGAAGCAGAATGCCGAGTGGAAGTGGAATGCCCGGTACAAGTAACATGAGTGGTCAGAATAATGTTGATAATAACGATGACTACGATGACATGGATGATCGTGAAACTGTTATGGATGATGACGACTATGATAATATGATGAATTCAGATATCGAAGAGCTTATCAGCGATTTTCGTAAACTTTGGGAACAGCATGTTATATGGACGAGGATGGCAATAATGGGTATTGTTCATGATCTGCCGGAAACAGATTTGATATTACAGAGATTATTGCGTAATCCTTTAGATTTTGCAGCAGCATTGCAGCCATTCTATGGTGATGAAGTTGCCAAAAATTTTGCCAATTTATTAACAGAACATTTAACGATTGCAGCAGAATTAGTGCGTGCAGCAAAAGCAGGAAATAACAGTGAGGTATCAGATGCAGATCGCAGATGGAGACAGAATGCAGATGAGATAGCAGATTTCCTCGCAAGTATTAATTCTGAGTGGAATGAGGAAGATTGGAACGCGATGTTAGAGGAACATCTGGATTTACTCAGCGAGAACATCGCAGATGTGTTATCCGGTGACTATGAAAAAAGTATTCAAGGTTTCGATGACATAGAGGATCAGGCACTTGAAATGGCAGATGTAATGGCAGATGGTATTATGATGCAATTTATGGATTAAATACAAAAAGAATTTAAGAATTTTTCAGTTTTCTTCTGTCAACAATAATAGGGCAATATGATAATTTACTGTATTAATTAGTGAATGGAGGAAAACAGCATGTCTATTAGAAAAATGGATAAACCAAATGAAGGAATTAGATGTATCGTAAACACCTGTGACTATTATATGAATGGTGATCACTGTTCAGCGGAACAGATCCATGTTGAGCCTAGAAATGCAAAGGAATCAGAACAAACAGATTGTGCAACATTTATGCCAAAGGATAAAGCATACTAATTTAATATAAGCTGTTTCATACTTCTTGAACTTTTTTGTAAGTACACAAAGCAGAAGTATGAAACAGCTTATTTTTATGAAGAAGAGCTTTGCAAGCTCTACTTTTTAAATAAATGAATGGTCCCTTCGTCGTTTAGCTTTACCAGAAGCGTAGCTAAAATAGGAAGGATAAATAATCCGAGGACACCCATTAACTGTGCACCTACATACATCAATAACAAGGTAAGAATAGGATGGAGTCCAATCTGCTGCCCTACAATCCTTGGCTCAATCGCTTGGCGTACGGCAGTAATAATGATATAAAGGACTAGCATACCGATTCCCAGCTTTGTATTACCTAGGATAAATCCAATGATAGACCAAGGCAATAATACTGCACCGGTACCTAAAATCGGTAATACATCTATAATAGCAACAACAGCTCCAAATAGGAATGGAGTAGGTATTCCAAGAATCCAAAAACCAATGGACAGTTCAAGGAAGGTAACTGAGATAATTAAAGCATAGGCTCTAATGAACTTACCCAGGGTTCCAATTCCGTTATCTTTAAGCTTCAGTAACATCGCCCTTCGTTCACCGCTAAACTGCAGAACGATGAAGCGGGTAATCTTATAATAATCAATGGTAAAGAAAAAGGAAGCCACAATTGTAAAGATTAATTTAATAAGCAAACTTGGAACCTGTCCGGCTAAACCATAGATTGTTCCACCTACAGTGGAAGAAGCGGTTGTTATGAATTTCGAAACGGAATCACCAATATTAAGCATAAAATTATCAAGATATCCCCTAATACTTGGAAAATCATTTGATAAATCAGTTGTTACCTTTTGGACAGCCGGTATGATGGTATCATTATATAAGGCGGGTAATCCATAAATTAAAGAACTAATGAAATTGAATAACTTCACACCGATGAGACTTATTAACAATACAATTAATCCGTAAAAAGCAATAAGAATAAAAATAGAGATAAAAACCCGTTTAATACGGGTCTTTTTCTCTATTAAATCAATTAATCTACGAAAGGATACCGCGATAATCATACCAATCACGAAAGGCATTAATAAGGGAAGACAGTACTTGATCCCTACATATACTAATAATAATAAAAATACAAAATAAATAATATGAATAATAAATGCTTTCTGCTTTTCAAGATTCATAATTAACCATGCCTTTCCGGGTGTGATTCATTTCTTCTTAAGTAATTATCGGCTAATTAAGAGTTCTTCATAACAATGCTTTCAATAATATTTGCTACATCTTCGCAATTATCACAGCATTTTTCTAGACGGTGAAGTACTTCCGTCCAACACATTAATTCAATCGGATCTTTAGAGGTATGGAACAAATTACGCATTGTATCCACGTAAAGTGCATCGCCCTCTTCCTCCAAGTGATTGATTTCAATAATTTTATCACGAAGCTTTTTGGAATTTTTAAAGCTCTTAAACTCTGTTAAAGCCTCATCCATTGCTTTACAGCATTTAGCAATCAGGTCAGTAAACTTTAAGACCTCTGGACGAATGGTTTGAATATTGAACATATCAATGTAAATTAAAACATCCTCTACAGAGTCAGTTACATCATCGATTTCCTGAGTTAAGGAGGTGATATCCTCACGTTCAATGGGAGGAAGGAACTCTTTTACTAAACGGTTCATAATTTCATGCTTTGCAATATCGGCGCTATGTTCAATGTCGTGAGCTGCCTTTACTCTTTCTGTAATCTGTGTTGGGTCAAAGTTGGTAAAGGTTTCATGTAAGGATACCGCTAATTTGTAGGAATATTTTGATAGATCTGCAAAAGCATCAAAGTAATTATAGTCATTCTTTCTTTTCATTATGATAAACTTCCTTCCTTATTTAAAATATTTTCATGAATATATAAGCCATTACATAGCCTAACAAACCGCAGCCCGGAAATGTTAAGACCCATGCGTAAATCATTTCTTTCACGACGCTCCAATTAACGCTGGAGACTCTTTTTGCAGCTCCTACACCCATGATTGCGGTAGTTTTTGTATGTGTTGTACTTACCGGAATACCTGTTGTAGATGCAAGCCAAAGACAAAAAGTAGCTGCTAAATCTGCTGAGAAACCTTGGAAGGTACCTAGTTTAACCATTCCCATACCAACAGTTTTAATTATCTTGTAACCGCCGATGGAGGTTCCTAAAGCCATAACTGCTGAACATAAAACCATAAGCCAGATGGGAATGCTGAAGTTGGAGACATTTCCTTGACCTTTTGCAAGAAATACACCTAACAAGAATACACCCATAAACTTCTGACCATCCTGTGCACCATGCATGAATGCCATGGCAGCGCCACCAAGAACCTGTCCCTTTTGGAAAACTGGACCAGTCTTTCGACGATCCATTCCCTTGCAGATGAAACCAATGATCTTTGTAATTACAAATCCTGAACCAAAGCCTAATATCGTGGATAAGAATAAACCATATACAACCTTAATCCATTCGGCTCCATTGATACCTTGTCCACCTTGAAGTGCTAAGGCAGCGCCTGTAACACCTGCGATTAATGCATGGGATTCACTGGTAGGAATTCCAAATGCCCAGGCAGCGGTAGCCCACACAACGATTGCAAAAAGCGCAGCACATAATGCAACTAACGCATTTTTTGGATTATTGCCAAAATCGACCATTTTATAAATAGTCATAGCAACTGAATTATTAACCATAGTCATTACAAGTACACCCAAAAAGTTAAAAATCGCAGCCATAATAATGGCATTTTTAGGGCTGATGGATCGGGTAGAAACACAGGTAGCGATGGCATTTGGTGCATCTGTCCAGCCATTTACCAAAATAACTCCGAGCACCAATAAAACCGTTATAAATAAGGCCGGGTTTGATGTCAGCTGATGTAGAAATTCAGCTAAAGTAATTGTCATAATTGCGCCTCCTAAAACTCAATATTAAATTTTTTGTTACTACTTTGTAACCAATCATTAAAATCTTAACACGAATAGAAGTCATTAGCAATCATATTTTAGATGAAATTTACGCGATTTTTACATGTTCTTCGCATTTTTTAACCAAATTTTACACGGACTTTACATAGAATTTACGGTTATAAAACAATGTAAAATTATGGGGAATGTTGATCGGAATTATTTGGATGGGGACAACCATTAGACTATGTTATTCAAAGTAAAATTATGTAATCTTATACGTGGAAAAAGTTCTGATTTCGTGCTACTATATTTCCTGGTCATATCACGTATAATTATAAGTTATAGCGGAAAATCTTCCATGCTGATTTTGAAATAAAACATTGATTTTTGTGGAGAAATACTATATCATAAGCTTTACTACTTTAAGGTGATGTTGTGTCCCGAAGGTGGGATAACTTAAAAGAGCGTATATAGATAAAGTCAGACAGAGGCAATTTTTTATTGCAACACTGTGGGGACGCTCAGGAAATTTTGCCTACGGGCAGGCACCGGGAACATGCACAGCATATTCTGCGGTGTATAATTATAATAGGAAGAAAAGGTGGTTAAAGGATGAGAAGTGACGCAGTAAAAACCGGTATAGCACAGGCTCCACATAGATCGCTGTTTAATGCGCTGGGGCTGACAAAGGAAGAGATGAGGAAACCACTCATTGGTATTGTGAGTTCTTATAATGAAATAGTTCCCGGTCATATGAACCTGGATAAGATTGTTGATGCCGTCAAGCTAGGCGTCGCTATGGCAGGAGGAACACCAATTGTATTTCCTGCGATCGCTGTTTGTGATGGTATTGCAATGGGTCATCAGGGGATGAAATATTCCTTAGTGACAAGAGACTTAATTGCAGATTCTACAGAAGCAATGGCGATGGCTCATCAATTTGACGCACTTGTTATGGTACCAAATTGTGATAAGAATGTGCCAGGACTGTTAATGGCAGCGGCCAGAATTAATATTCCTACTATATTTGTAAGCGGCGGCCCAATGCTGGCGGGAAAGATTAACGGACAGAAATCCAGCCTATCCTCTATGTTTGAGGCAGTTGGTGCCTATGCAGCCGGGACTATGACAGAAGAGGAAGTGGAGGAGTATGAGAATAAAGTCTGTGCTACCTGCGGTTCTTGTTCTGGTATGTATACAGCGAATTCTATGAACTGTTTAACAGAGGCCATTGGTATGGGCTTACAGGGAAATGGAACTGTGCCGGCGGTATATTCCGAAAGAATTCGTCTGGCTAAGCATGCTGGTATGAAGATTATGGAACTCCTAGAGAAGGATATCAAACCGAAAGATATTATGACGAAAGAAGCATTTATGAATTCTCTCGCAGTAGATATGGCTCTTGGATGTTCTACAAATACAATGCTGCATTTGCCAGCAATTGCACATGAATGTGGATTTGAATTAAATATAGATATTGCAAATGAAGTTAGTGCTAAGACACCAAACCTCTGTCATCTTGCGCCTGCCGGACATACATATATGGAGGATTTGAATGAGGCCGGTGGTGTATATGCTGTTATGAATGAATTAAGTAAGAAGAACCTTTTAAATCTTGACTTAATAACAGCGACCGGTAAGACTGTCGGTGAAAACATTAAAAACTGTAAGAATCTTGATCCTGACGTAATTAGACCAATTGATAATCCCTTCAGCGAAAGCGGCGGTATCGCAGTTCTTAAGGGTAATCTTGCACCGGATACCGGAGTTGTTAAACGTTCCGCTGTGGCACCAGAGATGCTAAAGCATGAAGGCCCTGCAAGAGTATTCGATTGTGAAGAAGATGCAATTGCTGCGATCAGAGGCGGTAAGATCGTATCAGGTGACGTAGTGGTTATCCGTTATGAAGGACCAAAGGGCGGACCAGGTATGAGAGAGATGCTTAACCCTACCAGCGCGATTATGGGTATGGGTCTGGGCTCATCGGTAGCATTAATTACAGATGGCCGTTTCTCCGGAGCCTCCAGAGGTGCCTGTATCGGTCACGTGTCACCGGAGGCAGCTGTAGGTGGTAATATAGCCCTTGTTGAAGAAGGAGACATTATCCAAATTGATATTAATGCTAACTCCTTGAACTTTGCCGTTTCTGATGAGGAACTTGAAGCTCGTAGAGCAAAGTGGCAGCCACGGGAGCCTAAGATTACCACCGGCTATTTATCACGTTATGTAACGATGGTTACAAGTGGAAACAGAGGTGCCATCTTAGAAGTGCCTAAGGTAAAATAAATCAAGAAGCTCATAGATCATTAAAATAATTAGACTAGACTAAAGTAAACTATTAAAATAAAGAGAATGCTATCGCTGAGTAGAAATGGAGGTATTGATGGAATTAACAGGATCCCAAATTGTAATAGAATGTTTAAAAGAGCAGGGCGTTGATACCGTGTTCGGATATCCCGGCGGGACAATTTTAAATATATATGATGAATTATATAAGCACAGTCATGAGATAAAGCATATTTTGACTTCCCACGAGCAGGGAGCATCCCATGCTGCGGATGGATATGCAAGGGCTACAGGTAAAGTTGGTGTCTGTCTTGCAACCTCTGGACCAGGATCAACCAACCTGGTAACAGGTATTGCTACGGCTTATATGGACAGTGTGCCATTGGTAGCCATCACTGCCAATGTAGCCGTTAACCTTCTGGGTAGAGATTCCTTTCAGGAGATTGACATAGCAGGTGTGACTATGCCAATCACAAAGCACAACTATATCGTTAAGGATGTAACAAAATTAGCAGATACCATACGCAAGGCCTTTAAAATTGCTAAATCAGATAGGCCGGGACCGGTGCTAGTGGATATCACGAAGGATGTAACAGCGGCTAAGGCAAAATATACTCCGGCGGTTCCTGAAGCTATCACTAGATCTACGGAGGAGATTACAGAAGATGATCTTCGTAGTGCAATTGAGTTAATCAAACATTCGAAAAAACCCTTCATCTTTGTCGGGGGCGGAGCGGTTATATCCGAAGCTCACGATGAATTAAAGGAATTTGTAGAGAGGGTGGATGCACCTGTTTGTGATACACTGATGGGGAAGGGTGCCTTTGATGGAACGGATGAACGTTATTCCGGGATGCTGGGCATGCATGGCACGAAGGCTTCCAATCTAGGTGTTACAGAATGTGATTTGCTGATTACTGTTGGTGCAAGATTCTCTGATCGTGTAACCGGTAATGCGAAGAAATTTGCTAAAAATGCAAAGGTTCTTCATATAGATATCGATCCTGCGGAAATTAATAAAAATGTTAAAACTCATTATAGTGTGATTGGTGATATCAAAGAGGTACTAAAGATTCTGAACGATCGTATACCTCAGCAAAGTCATAAGGAATGGGTTTTACATGTGGAAGATCTTAAGAAAAAACATCCTCTGAAATATAACAAGGATATATTAACCGGCCCTTATATTCTGGAGAAGCTATATGAAATAACGAACGGTGATGCTATTATTACGACTGAGGTTGGTCAGCATCAGATGTGGTCAGCCCAGTATTTTAACTATAAGCTGCCTAGAACCTTCATAACCTCAGGTGGCTTAGGTACCATGGGTTATGGACTTGGCGCCTGTATTGGAGCAAAAGTTGGTATGCCGGATAAAACAGTTGTTAATATCGCAGGTGACGGTTGTTTCCGAATGAATATGAATGAGCTGGCAACAGCGACTCGTTACGATATCCCAATTATAGAAATGGTATTTAATAACCATGTTCTGGGTATGGTGCGTCAGTGGCAGACCTTATTCTATGAGCAGAGATATTCCAATACCAACTTGAGCGATAAGGTAGACTTTGTTAAGGTTGCGCAGGCTCTTGGGGCAAAAGCTTATAGAATAACGAAGAAAGAGGAAGTTGAGTCCGTTATTAGGGAAGCAATTGCATTAAAAGAGCCGGTACTGATTGAGTGTATTATTGACAGTGATGATAAGGTATGGCCAATGGTTGCGCCAGGAGCAGCAATTGAAGAGGTATTTTGTGAGGAAGATCTTAAGAACGGTAAATAATTATCATAAGCAAGATCTGCTTCTGTCGATTGTATTAAATTACTTATTTAATGCTTATTCAATCGGGCAAGGAATATATTAAAAAGAAGAATGAAACATGGGACTTTGGCAATTGCCAAAGTCCGCTTATTAGGTGGTCTTATACATAATATAACAATTACTGTATTGACAAAAAAATAACACAGCCATATAATTAAGTTTATACTTTACCACAATAAAGTTATGCATTATTATAAAGGAAGGTTTTAAGGAGGAAGATAACGTGGGAAGAATTTATAATTTTTCAGCAGGACCGGCTATGCTACCGGTGGAAGTATTGCAGGAAGCAGCAGATGAGATGCTAGATTACAGAGGAACCGGAATGTCTGTCATGGAAATGAGCCACAGATCCAAGGAGTATGAGGCAATTATCCAGGAAGCTGAAAAGGACTTAAGGGATTTAATGAATATTCCTGACAATTACAAAGTGCTTTTCTTGCAGGGCGGTGCATCACTTCAGTTTGCTGCAATTCCAATGAACTTAATGAAGAATAAAGTGGCAGATTATATTATCACTGGACAATGGGCTAAAAAGGCTTATCAGGAAGCAAAGCTTTATGGTACAGCAAATGCAATTGCATCTTCCGCAGATAAGACATTCTCCTATATTCCTGATTGTTCAGATCTTCCTATTTCTGAGAATGCAGATTATGTATATATCTGCGAAAACAATACCATCTATGGAACAAAGTTTAAGACACTTCCTAATACAAAAGGTAAAACCCTAGTTGCTGACGTATCCTCCTGTTTCTTATCGGAACCAGTAGATGTAGAAAAATATGGTCTTATTTATGGCGGTGTACAGAAAAATATAGGTCCTGCCGGTGTTGTAATTGTAATTATCCGTGAGGATTTAATTACTGAGGATACACTTCCAGGAACACCTACCATGATGAAATATAAAATTCATGCGGATGAAAAATCCTTATATAATACACCTCCTGCATATGGTATCTATATCTGTGGCAAGGTATTTAAGTGGATAAAGAATATGGGCGGCTTAACAGCAATGAAAGAGCATAATGAGAAAAAGGCTGCTATTCTCTATGATTATCTTGATCAGAGTAAGATGTTCCATGGCACAGTAGTAAAAGAAGATCGCTCCTTAATGAATGTACCTTTTGTAACCGGCGATGATGAACTGGATAATAAATTTGTAAAAGAAGCAAAAGCAGCTGGCTTTGTTAACTTAAAGGGTCATAGAAGTGTTGGTGGTATGAGAGCATCCATTTACAATGCTATGCCAATCGAAGGTGTAGAGAAGCTGGTAGCGTTTATGAAGAAGTTCGAAGCTGAGAATACAAAATAGAATGACGTCGAAAGGGGTATATTCATGAAATATAATTGTCTGAATCCGATTGCTGAGATCGGTTTGAATATTTTTACCGAACAGTATGAAAAGGTAGAAAATATAAATGATGCAGACGTAGTGCTGGTAAGAAGCGCTGCGATGCATGACATGGAATTTAGTCCGAATTTAAAGGCTGTTGCAAGAGCAGGTGCTGGTGTGAATAATATTCCGCTGGATAAATGCGCTGAGCAGGGTATTGTAGTGTTTAATACACCAGGGGCTAATGCCAACGGTGTTAAGGAATTAGTGATTGCAGGCCTTATGCTGGCATCCCGTGATATCATCGGAGGTGCCCAGTGGGTTAACTCTATTAAGGAAGAACCAGGTGTTGCAAAATTAGTTGAGAAGGGCAAAGGTAAATTTGCCGGTAAAGAAATTCTTGGTAAAAAGCTCGGTGTTATCGGTCTGGGTGCCATTGGAGTGTTAGTAGCGAATGCTGCAAACCGTCTTGGAATGCAGGTATACGGATATGATCCTTTCATTTCTGTTGATAGTGCCTGGAATCTATCCCGTGATATTGTACACGTGAAGACCAGAGAAGAAATCTACAAACAATGTGACTACATTACAGTACATACTCCATTAATTGAGGATACGGATCCAAGTGTCAACACGAAGGAAATGATTAATACGGAAACACTGGCTCAGATGAAGGACGGAGTAGTGATTTTAAACTTCGCTAGGGATTTACTTGTAAATGATGCTGATATAGAGGTTGCATTAAAGGAAGGTAAAGTTGCAAAATATGTAACTGACTTCCCGAATGAAAAGACAGCAAAAATGGAAGGCGTTATTGCTATTCCTCATCTTGGTGCCTCAACAGAGGAATCTGAAGATAACTGTGCAGTTATGGCAGTGAAGCAGTTAAAGGATTATATGGAGAATGGTAACATTAAAAATTCAGTGAACTATCCTAACTGTGATGCAGGCATTTGTAAGACAGCTGGACGTATCGCAATTCTTCACAAGAATATTCCTAACATGCTTACCCAGTTTACGGGTGCCTTCTCTGCTGTTGACATTAATATTGCTGACATGGTTAATAAGAGCCGTGGTGACTATGCATATACTGTACTAGACGTAGAAGCAAAGATAAATGAGGATGTAGTAAATAAGGTTTCCTCCATTAAAGGCGTATTAAAGGTTAGAGTTGTTAAATAAGATTTCTTGTTGTTACGTTCATTCAATGCGGATGAATCAAAAGAAACAGTGATAAAAGTTAATCGGGACATTGCATTTTCTAGGGAAGCCAGAAAATACATGTCCCGATTTATACATAATTGCAGGAAGGATTTTCATTTTAAATTAATATGATTTCCAATAGTGATTTTTCTTATGATAAACATTATAATTAAGATATAGAAAAAGTTTATGGTAAAAACAAGTGTAGAATTCACATAAGAAAAAGAATGGAGAAAAGGCATGAATCAAATGATAGGATATAATTATCGAAGAGCACATATTATTAATTTGGGAATTATCATTGCTTTAATTACCTTGCTATGCATCCAGGTGTTTCTGGCAGAAGGGTGGCAGGGAGCTAAGATGCCCGCTATTGCAGGTGGTGCAACTATAGTGCTTTGTGTGATTAACTTGTGTTTACCGCTCAACAACTATATCAAGGGATTAATCTTTCCTACCATGGTTATCATAGCGGTTACAGGTCTGATTTTTATTGACGGTTATACACTAAATAAGCATTATATGCTTCTGATTACTGTGGCCATGATTGCTCTCTACTTCAAAAAGGAGTTGATTATAGCCTTCGGGGTTATCTATAACCTGGCATTAACCATAAGCTATATCTTTGTTCCGGAAAATCTGCTATCGCAAGGCGCTGATTTTAAGGGGTTTATTACGATTATAACAATGGTTAACGGCATATTAATCGTACTGTTTTTTCTGACAAAATGGGGGAATGAGCTGGTTCTAAAGGCAATCGGACAGGAAAAGGAGTCCAGAGTATTATTAGAAAAGCTTGGAGAAACTGTTAAAACCATTGAAAACAGTGCAGAGACCCTGGATGCCAATATAGCGAATTTCGATATTCAAATGAATGGCATTAATGAATCCAGTAAGGGAATCCTGGAATCAGTCCAGCAGATGGCTCTCGCGATCCAAGAAGAGGCCGCAAGTGTATATAAATTCAGTGAATCCATGACCTCATCTTTGGAGGTGGTTAACCAGTCCATCATAACATCAGAAGGTGTCGTTCAAAAATCAGATCTAATGAGTAGAAAAGTAGAAGATGGTTGGAATAAGATTAATGATGTAAATGAACATATGAAGACCTTAAATATAACCATTGATCATTCGGCTGAAACCGTCAATGATCTAAAGCTCAGTCTTCAGGAAATCAACAAGCTGCTAGAGGGAATTAAGACAATTGCCGGACAAACGAATTTATTAGCCTTGAATGCATCCATAGAATCGGCTCGGGCAGGAGAGCAGGGCAAGGGCTTTGCAGTGGTGGCAGATCAAATCCGAAATCTTTCAAACCAGAGTAAGGATATCATAGATGAAATTAATCATGTAACATCAAAAATTTTTGAAAAATCGGATCGAGCCTCTAAAATGTCACAGGAAGGTACCGCAGCTGCCGAGGAGGGAATAAAGATAATCAGTGAAGTTGCTTCCTATTTTGATGATATCAAAAACACATACCAGGCAACGAATCAAGAGCTATCTGGCAGTATGAAGCAAATTTTAGATGCAACTAATAATTTTATTCTGGTACAGGAACAGATTACAAATCTATCCAGTATTTCGGAGGAGAATTCTGCATCGACAGAAGAGATACTTTCCATTATTGAAGATGAGAATTCTAAAGTGGCTTACATTAATTCTTCCTTGCAGGAAGTACATATGTTAAGCAAAAAGTTAAAGGATTTGGTGAAGGAGAAGTAACCATATTCGATAATAAGGAACAAGATAGATAGGAGAAAGAGGATGGCATTAGTAAAACCATTTTTGTGCATAAGACCCAATGCAGAGGTAGTGCATCGAGTAGCTGCATTACCCTATGATGTATTTAATAGGAAGGAAGCAACACAAGAAGTTGAGCGTGAACCCATGTCGTTTTTGAGGATTGATCGGGCGGAAACAGGGTTTTTGGATGACGTAGATACCTATGATGCACGTGTTTACGAAAAGGCCAGGGAACTCCTGGATCAAGGGATAGCAGATGGAATCTTTGAAACTGAGGGTAAGGAATGCTATTTTATTTATGAACTGATCATGCAGGGGCGGTCTCAGACCGGTCTGGTTGCCTGTGCGTCAATTGACGACTATATGAGCAATGTTATCAAAAAGCATGAGAATACCAGAGAAGAGAAGGAAATTGACCGTATCAACCATGTTGATATCTGTAACGCCCAAACCGGCCCTATTTTCCTGGCATATCGTGCTCATAAGGTTGTAAATGAAATCATAGCTCAGGAAAAGCAAAATACGGTGCTGTATTCGTTTACCGCTCCAGATGGAATTACTCATAATGTATGGAAGCTGGATTGTGAGAATAAAATGAATGAGATTAAGAACGCCTTTGAGGAGATAAACAGTATTTATATCGCTGATGGGCACCATAGAGCTGCTTCGGCAGTAAAGGTTGGATTAAAAAGACGGCAGGAGAATCTTGATTTTTCAGGCAAGGAAGCCTTCAATTTCTTCCTCTCCGTGTTATTCCCTCACGATCAATTAATGATTATGCCTTACAACCGGGCAGTTCAAGGTATGAACGGGTTATCAAGATCAGAGTTTATAGCAAGTTTAGAGGATAATTTTGAGCTTCAATTGGTAGGCACTACACCATATGAACCAAAGGAGAAGGCTACCTTCGGAATGTATTTGGAGAATGAATGGTATGCGCTTAGAGCTAAAAGAAATCTAAGGGAAATTGTAGATCCGGTGGATTCTTTAGATGTATCGCTATTACAGGATTATTTGCTTCGCCCTGTTCTTGGAATTGAAGATCCCAGAGTAGATAAGAGGATTGATTTCATTGGAGGAATCCGTGGTTTAAAGGAATTAGAAAGAAGGGTACAGGAGGATATGACCGTTGCATTCTCCATGTACCCAACCTCTATTGAAGAATTGTTTGAGGTTTCAGATGCCGGTAAACTAATGCCACCGAAATCAACCTGGTTTGAGCCAAAGCTAAGAAGTGGATTATTTATACATAGACTGTCCTGATTTAGGCTTAAAAAGGCTTAAAAAATGAATTTTTATTTGGCATAAGCTTGTAAAATGTGGTATATTATATAAGGATGCTCTTTTGAATGATAGGATAGATGGCTATTAAGCGTGCAAAAGAGTGTTATAGAAGTAGATAATTGCAATTCTTTGTGGATTACATTTATCTGCTATAATAGCTAACATTAAAGGAGGAAATAAGTATGGCAAATTTAAGAGGAACTAAAACGTTAGAGAACTTAATGAAGGCTTTTGCTGGAGAATCACAGGCAAGAATGAGATATACCTATTTTGCCTCTGTTGCCGGTAAAGAGGGTTACAAGCAGATCCAAAATATTTTTTTAGAGACAGCTGAGAATGAGAAAGAACATGCAAAGGTATTCTTAAAGCTGGCACAGGCACATCTGGATGGTGAAAATCCGGCTCCGGTTGAAATTAATGCTACATATCCATTTGCATATGGAGATACTGTTGCAAACCTTAAGGCAGCTGCTGAAGGTGAGCATGAAGAAGCTGAGCTTGATTATCCTGCATTTGCACAGACCGCAAAGGAAGAAGGATTTCTTGATGTTGCAGCTCGTTTCTTATTGATTGCTAAAGTTGAAAAACATCATGAGCAAAGATACAGTAAATTACTAGAGAATATCGAGAATGGTACTGTATTTAAGAAGGATGGAAAAGTATTCTGGAAATGTATTAATTGCGGATACATTCATGAAGGAGACGGAGCACCTACACTCTGTCCTGCTTGTCAGCATCCACAAGCTTACTTCCAGTTGTTAGATGATTGTTTTTAATTGATATGAAATTTTTATCCCTGGGCTTCTGGTTTAATAGAGCCCAGGGCTTTTTTGTGCAACAGCACTAAAGAGGAAGCAAAATAAGGGGTTTGTTTGTGTGATAATATATATCTGATTAGGGGAAAATTTGTTAAAATCGTGATATAAGGATTAATATTACTAATCAGGAGGTATTATTGTGAAAACACATAGCTCAGCAAAAAGTAATTTTGGCAAAAAGGGTTGGTTAGTTATCATTTTTGTATTCTTTCTTTATTTATTTTCAAGCACACCACCAGATACTTTAAATATTACAGCGGGGTATTTTGCTGCAAAATTAGGGCTTGAATCTAGTAATAGTCTTCTAATATTTTCAGCCATTGGTGGGTTCATGGGTATACCAATAGGTTTGATCCTTGGATGGATCATTTCGAAATGGGGTGTAAAATGGCCTACGGTTGGTGTTCTTGTAATATATGCAGTAACCTGGTTCCTTAATGGGCAGGTTAATTCCTACATAATGTACGGAGTCATTGTTATATTAATTACATCTATTTCTGACGCGATTAATCTGGTATCCACTCAGCAGATGATGAATAACTGGTTTCCGAAAAAGAAGGGAATTGCACTGGGCTGGGCTACCATGGGAATGTGCGTTGACAGTGCTGTTATGGTTGCAGTTTTCCAAGGCTTGATTACAGGTAAAGGTTTATCAGCACCTTTTACCTTGATGACGGCCATCTCCTTAGTTCTAGCTTTAATCACTGCGGTTTGGTTTAAAGCCTATCCGGAACAGGCTGGTGCTTATCCGGATAATGAACCGATCAGTGAAGAGGAAAAACAAAGAAATCTTGGACTGATTAATAACTATAAAAGTGAGTGGACAACGGGTAGAATGCTTAGAAATAAAGAGTTCTGGTTCTTGGTACTGATCTTCGGGTTTTTATTTATCGGACTGGTTGGTATGATTTCTCAGATGGTACCTCGCTTAACTGCGATTGGTATGGAAATGAATAGCGCCATCATGTGGTTAACAATTGCATCTGTTATTGGCGTCCCTGCTTCATTCTTATGGGGTTTCGTTGATCAGAAATTTGGAACGAAAAAAACTGTGATCTGGTATTGTATTCTTTGGACTATCATGATGCTGGTAGCAGCTCTTGGATCAGGTTTGGCAAATGTACCGATTTCCTGTATTTCCGTTGTATTTTATGCGAGTTTGCTTGGTGGGCTGGGTAATTTAATGCCTTCCATGGTAATACAAGTATTTGGGCGATATGATTTCCCTCAGGCAAACCGATTTGTATCCCCATTTATTGTGGGTATTAGGTCTTTTGCGCTACTCATTGTGCCTATCATGCTTGCTATGGCGGGAACAGGCAATGAGAATATTGGCTTTAGAAATGTATATATCGTATTTGCTGTGTTGTCCTTAATATCTACAATTCTAGCTGTGCGCATTTCGGACCAGACAATAGGAAAACAATAAACATAGTTTCCAATAACTCATAGGAAAGGAACAGGAGGGAATTGTTACATCGTACGAGATTGTAACAATTCCTTCTATAATACCCATCGAAATTTCAGTTATTTTAGAATTATTTCACTTTCTTAAATACCTCTAGTATGTTAAAATGATAGAAAACATGTTTTAGGAGAGGTGCAATGGGAAATATATTTAACTTGGATAATGGGTTTTTTTCGTTCCTAAGTAAGGTATGCGATGTGATATTTTTAAGCATCATATTTATCATTTTTTGTATTCCGATTATTACAATAGGGCCAGCCTGTACTGCATTATACTATGCAACTGTAAAGGTAATCAGAAGAGAACGAGGATATGTATTCCGTGAATTTTTTCGGTCTTTTAAATTAAATTTTAAAAAGGGCGCAATCGTTGGCGTTTTGCTTACAATTGTATATATTATAGTAGGGTTTGATTTATGGGCTGCTTACAATGCTCTGGATGGCTCGACCTTCCGATTTGCAATATTTGGCGTATATCTTGCAATTACAATCTTATCGCTTGGTTTTTCTGTCTATGTGTATCCGGTGCTATCAAGATTTGATGTGTCTCTACGCCAATTAATTAAGACTGTGTTAATTATATCATTAAGACATTTACCTTCCACAGTTTGTATGGTCATATTGACAGGTGCAGCAATTTTGGGTGTTTATATTATCCCTTTCCTCCTTCTTGTTATTCCTGGGGTTCTGGTTTGGCTAAATTCCCTACTGATGGAAAGAATTCTGAAAAAGTATACACCACAGTCAGAAGATGCTGATGATGACAATAGAAAGGACGAATGGTATTTAGAATAGCGATTATTAAATTCGTATAGCGTATATCATATTTGAGAATTCTTTCGGTCATTTTTCATAAAAAATAAAAAAATCGAAAATAATCCTTTTCTTTTACAAAGAAACATGGTATATAATATATATTAATTTATATCTTTGGAGCAAGGGTGTTCTCAGAAGGTTTTTCTTGAGGACACCTTTTTCATAATCATGAGAGGAGAAATGATATGTCAGAGAAATTAACAGAACTTTTTGGAAGTGACGTATTTAATGATGCAACAATGGTGGAGCGCCTACCGAAGAAAACTTATGCAGCGCTTAAGAAGACAATTGAAAATGGCGAGGACCTTGATCCTAGTGTAGCTGAAGTTGTTGCTAACGCAATGAAGGATTGGGCAATTGAACGTGGAGCAACTCACTATACTCACTGGTTCCAGCCAATGACCGGTATCACAGCTGAGAAACATGATTCCTTTATTAACCCTACCTCAGATGGTAAGATTATTATGGAATTCTCGGGTAAAGAATTAATTAAGGGTGAACCTGATGCTTCCTCTTTCCCATCCGGTGGTCTTCGTGCTACATTTGAGGCTAGAGGTTATACAGCTTGGGATTGTACCTCACCAGCATTCTTAAGAGAAGACGCTGCAGGCGTAACACTTTGCATTCCTACTGCTTTCTGTTCATACACTGGCGAAGCTTTGGATATGAAAACTCCTCTTCTTCGTTCCATGGAAGCTGTCAGCACACAGGCTGTACGTGTACTCAAATTATTTGGCCATGATAGAGTAAAGAAGGTAAGTGCTTCCGTTGGTCCGGAGCAGGAATACTTCTTAGTAGATAAAGCAAAATATTTAAAAAGAGATGATCTTATCTTCAGTGGAAGAACTTTATTCGGAGCAATGCCTCCAAAAGGTCAGGAACTTGATGATCATTACTTTGGTTGCATTAAGGAAAGAGTTGCTTCCTACATGAAGGAATTAAATGTTGAACTGTGGAAGTTAGGCGTTACTGCAAAAACTCAGCATAATGAGGTTGCTCCTGCACAGCATGAATTGGCTCCTATTTATGCTACAGCAAATATTGCTACAGATCACAATCAATTAGTAATGGAAATTATGAAGAAGGTTGCTAATCGTCATAACTTAGCCTGTTTACTTCATGAGAAACCTTTCGCTGGTGTAAATGGTTCCGGTAAACATGACAACTGGTCACTGGTAACTGATACAGGTAAAAATCTCCTTGATCCTGGTAAAACACCACATGACAATGTACAGTTCTTGTTATTCCTGGCAGCAGTTTTAAAGGCAGTAGATTTACATGCTGATTTACTTCGTATATCCGCAGCTAACCCAGGAAATGATCATAGATTAGGTGCAAACGAGGCTCCTCCGGCTATCATCTCCGTATTCTTAGGCGAGCAGCTGGAAGACGTTATTATGCAGTTAATTGAAACAGGTGAAGCAAAGAGCTCCAAAACTGGCGGAAAGCTAAGTGTAGGCGTTCAGACAATCCCTGGATTTATGAAGGATGCAACAGATAGAAACCGTACATCACCTTTTGCCTTCACTGGTAATAAATTTGAATTCCGTATGGTAGCATCTTCTATGTCTATTGCTACAGCGAATACAGTACTTAATACCATCGTTGCTGATGCTCTAAGCGATATGGCAGATGAATTGGAGAAAGCTGAGAACTTTGAGATTGCTCTTCATGACTTAATTAAGAAGACTTTAACAGAACATAAGAGAATCGTATTCAATGGCAATGGTTATGCTGAGGCATGGGTAGAAGAAGCTGCTAAGAGAGGACTGCCAAACATTAAGTCCATGGTTGAGGCTATTCCTGCTTTTGCTACCGAGAAGGCTGTTACATTATTTGAGAAGCACAGGGTATTCACTGCATCAGAGCTTCATTCCCGCGCAGAGGTTTTGTTTGAATCCTATGCTAAGGCAATCAACATTGAAGCAAAGACTATGATTTCTATGGTTGCGGCTAAGTATATTCCTGCAATTATTAAGTATACAAAAGAACTTGCAGATTCCATTAATGCAGTGAAAGCAGCAGTTGCAGATGCAGATGTGAGCGTTCAGGCTGGTTTGTTGAAAGAAATCTCTGCATTACTTGTAGAAGCACAAGCAGCTTTAAAGAAATTACAGGAAGTTACTGCAAAGGCTAACTCGATTGATGATATGGAAGAACAGGCTAAATACTTTAAAACAGATGTTACACCTGCAATGGCAGCTTTAAGAGCTCCTATTGATGCTTTAGAAGTATTAGTTGCTAAGGAAGTATGGCCAGTTCCTACTTATGGCGATTTATTATTTGAAGTGTAATACTAATTTAAAATTTTAGATTTGTTTGTTTCCATGAGCCGTTCGTTTTTACGAACGGCTCATGTATTATGAGTTCTTCCTGGAGTGACTGAGTTGACTTTTATGGGATTTCGAAGGAGCTGATCAATTATTTTAAGAATTAGTGAATTGGGAGTTAATGGTTTGTTAATAAAAATTAACTTGACATTTACTGTATGATACTATATATTTTGATTATCAAAATGTTTGTAATACAAAACATATGCTTAGGAGTGAAGCACATGAATGAAAAGCTTGTAATGATTAATAAAATGTTGGTTGAAGTCTATGATGATGTAAATCATATAGAAGAGTATTCTATAAAGAAGGGTGAATTTAAGGATTTATCCATCACAGAGATACACACCATCGAAGCAGTTGGATTATATGGAGCAAAAACTATGTCTGAGGTTGCAACTGCACTGGAGATTACGATGGGAACTTTGACAACAGCAGTCGACAAGCTGATTAAGAAAGGTTATCTGGAACGCAGTCGAAGTAGTTCGGATCGAAGAATTGTGAATATTAATCTGACACCAAGGGGAAAACTAGCATATCGTATCCATGAGAAGTTCCATTTGGATATGGTAAAGGCAATTATGAAGGATTTTTCTCAGGAGGAAGAGGAAATTCTTCTAAACGCACTAAGCAAACTGAACAAGCATTTGAAAGTAATATATCAGGAGCCGGAAAAACAGAAATAGCGTAACTGATATAAGGCAATGGAAAGAAGTGTCGTATAGGAGGACTCGCAAGATGAGATATGCAACAATCATCGGCACCGGAAGGTGTTTGCCGGAACAGGTTATTACAAATAATGATTTGGCAAACATCGTTGAAACTAGTGATGAATGGATTACATCAAGGACAGGAATCAAGCAAAGAAGAATTTCAACTGGTGAAAACACTTCGGATTTAGCGTATAAAGCTGGTTTAAAAGCTTTGGAAAGAGCAGAATTAGGTGCTGATGCTTTGGATTTAATTATCTGTGCAACTATAACACCGGATTCTTTTATGCCATCCGTAGCATGCATCGTACAGGATCTGCTGGGAGCAAAAAAAGCGGCAGCATTTGATTTGTCAGCGGCATGCACAGGACTTGTATATGGAATGGCAGTAGCTACATCCTTTATCGAAAGTGGAATGTTCCAAACGATCTTAGTCATTGGTGCAGAGACCCTTTCGAAAGCAATGGACTGGACTGACAGAGGTACTTGTGTGTTGTTTGGCGATGGAGCAGGAGCAGTAATCTTGCAAGCCTCTGAACAAAATCATGGTATTAGGTCGATGCATATGATTAGTGATGGCAGCAAGCAAGATTATTTATGTCTACCCGCTCTACCTGTATCCAATCCATTTGTAGAGAGAAAGGATAATATTTCTCCTTATATCTCGATGAAGGGTCAGGAAGTGTTTAAATTTGCCGTTCGAACCATAAGTGATTTAATACAAAAGGTTCTGGCAAAGGCAGATTTGAAGGAAGAGGACATTAAATATGTGGTAGCACATCAGGCTAATTATAGAATTATTGAACAGGCAGCAAAATTCGCAGGGATACCACTGGACAAATTTTTTGTTAATCTCGATCTCTATGGTAATACATCGGCAGCGACGATTGGGATAGCTCTTGATGAGATGAACGAAAAGAATATGCTTGATCAGGGGGATAAGATAATTCTCGTTGGTTTTGGCGGCGGTATGACCAGTGGAGCTATTTTAGTCGAATGGAATAAGTGAAGTATGGCGAATTATATTTTTTTATGCCAATAGTTAAAATATTTTAATAATTTTGAAGCATTTTTAGTTATGTAGAAAGTAATGAGATTAGGAAACTAAATTACAGGATGCACCAGAGTATCAATCTGGAGATAATAATACTTATAAAATTTTAGGAGGATTTAAAAATGGATTTCAACAAGATTAAAGAAGTAGTGGCAGAGCAATTAGGAGTAGATTTAGCAGAATTAACCTCAGAGACATCTTTAAAGGACGATCTTAACGCGGATTCTTTGGATCTTTTCCAAATCATTATGTCTTTAGAAGAAGAGTTCGGAATTGAGATTCCAACAGAGGACACAGAAAGCATCAATACAATTGGTGATATCGAGAAATATTTATCAAAGAGAAGCGAGGAAGCATAATTCCCTGCAACGCTCATAAGAGCAAATGGAGGATAGGCAGAATGAAGTCACGTATATGTGAACTGTTAGATATTGATTACCCTATATTCCAAGGTGCCATGGCTAGAATTTCCGATGCTTCTTTGGCATCAGCTGTATCAGAAGCAGGCGGCCTTGGAATTATCGCAGGGGGAACTGCACCGGTGGAGTATGTTCGCGCTGAGGTAAGAAAAGCAAAAATGGCAACAAAGAAACCCTTTGGCGTAAACATTATGCTGCTTAGTGAAAATGCAGATGAGATAGCAAGAATGGTTTGCGAGGAAGGTGTCAGGGTAGTTACTACCGGTGCGGGTGCTCCGGGTAAATATATGGAGATGTGGAAATCTCATGGCATAAAAGTTATTCCGGTTGTACCTTCTGTTGCCATTGCAAAAAGAATGGTACGAAGCGGTGCAGATGCAGTAATTGCGGAAGGAACGGAATCCGGCGGACATGTGGGAGAACTTACAACCATGGTATTGGTTCCCCAGGTTGTCGATGCTGTGGATGTTCCAGTTATTGCAGCCGGTGGAATCGCAGATGGTAGAGGTGTTGCAGCAGCCTTTATGCTAGGTGCAGATGCAATACAGGTGGGCACTCGCTTCTTAAGTGCTTATGAATGTACCGTCCATCAAAATTATAAACAAAAGGTACTTAATTCGAAAGATATTGATACCGTAGTAACCGGGCGTCCAACAGGGCATCCGGTACGAGTATTAAAAAATAAACTGAGTCGTCAATTCTCTGAATTAGAAGCAAAAGCTGCACCTCTTAATGCTTACGAGACTCTCGGCATTGGTGCACTTGCAAAAGCAGTTGTTGAAGGTGATATCGATTATGGCAGTATTATGGCCGGTCAGATCGCAGCAATTGTAAAGAAAGAGCAAAGCTGTAAAGAAATCATCACAGAGATGTTTGCAGAGGCAGAACAACTGCTATCAAAGAATTGGAGTAGGTAATAGGGTGAATACAATGAAAAAAACAGCATTCTTATTTGCAGGTCAGGGTTCCCAGTACATTGGTATGGGTAAGGAGCTTTATGATAATTTTGAGTCATGCAGAAATATCTTTCTTGAGGCGAATGAAAGCCTAGATATGGATCTCGCACAATTAATATTTGCAGGTAGCAAGGAAGAACTGGATTTAACAGAAAATACTCAACCGGCGATAGTTACCATGTCTACAGCCGTATATCAGGCAATTAGGTCATATGATATTAAGCCTGACGTAGTTGCTGGCTTAAGCCTTGGAGAGTATTCGGCTCTTACTGCCAGCGGAGTATTTACTCTATCACAGGTAGTACCTTTAGTAAGAAAAAGAGGCCGCTTCATGCAGGAGGCTGTTCCGGCTGGGGTTGGTAAGATGTGTGCTATTTTGAATTTGTCAGAGGATAAAGTCAGAGAAGCCTGTCAGGAGGCTAGTTCTTTTGGAATCGTAGAAGCAGCGAACTTTAACTGTCCCGGCCAGATTGTTATTGGTGGTGAAAATAAGGCGGTAGATGAAGCAGCTAGACTCGCGAAGGAGAAAGGTGCCCTAAAGACACTTGATTTAGCAGTTAGTGCTCCTTTTCACACCTCAATGCTGAAACCAGCCGCAGAACGATTGCGTACTGAGCTTGAGCTGATTGTGATTGATGATATGCAGATACCGGTCATTAGTAATGTGAATGCTGAATTCGTAAGCAGTACAGCCAAGATCAAGGAGCTTTTATATCATCAGGTTATGAGCAGCGTGTTGTGGGAACAAACCATTCGCAATATGATTGCCGACGGAGTTCAGAATTTTGTTGAAATTGGACCAGGTAAAACTCTTTCAGGCTTTGTGAGAAAGGTTGATCGCAGCCTTAAGGTATATAATGTTGAAAATATGGCCTCCCTGGAAGCGACGGTAATTGCATTAAAAGCAGAGGAATAGTGTGAGTTATTGAAAGGATAGAAAAATATGCTGAATGGAAAAGTAGCAGTGATTACTGGGGCTGGAAGAGGAATCGGTAGAGCGATTGCGCTGCAGTTTGCTCAGCACGGTGCAAAGGTAGTAATTAATTACCGCAATAGTATCACGCAAGTAGAGGAGCTTTTGAACCAGGTCAAAGCGGCAGGAGCTCAAGCAATTGCCGTGCAGGCAGATATCAGTAAAGAAGAAGAAGCAAAGAAGCTGATAGACGAGGCTGTAAAACAATTTGGCAGACTTGATGTACTAGTGAATAATGCAGGCGTTACCAAGGATAATTTGATGATGAGAATGACGGAAGACGAATTTGACGGTGTTCTTGACATTAACCTGAAGGGAACCTTCTTTTGTATGAAGCATGCTTCTACTATTATGTTAAAACAAAAAAGTGGAAGAATGGTAAATATATCATCTGTAGTTGGATTAACAGGAAATGCTGGTCAGATAAATTATTCTGCTTCGAAAGCCGGAGTAATTGGCATGGCAAAATCAGCAGCAAGGGAATTAGCATCCAGAGGTATTACAGTAAACGCTGTTGCTCCTGGCTTTATTGAAACTGATATGACGGATACCTTATCAGAGAAAGTGAAAGAAGCTACGATAGCGACGATTCCCCTGAAACGATATGGAAAAGCGGAAGAGGTTGCAAATGCTGTTTGCTTCCTGGCATCCGATGCAGCAAATTATATCACAGGCCAGGTAATCCAAGTGGATGGCGGCATGGTAATGTAAGGAGGTTAACCCTCCTTCAAGCAATGGAGGAAAAATACTATGGCAAGAAGAGTAGTTGTAACAGGAATGGGTGCAATTACCCCCATCGGTAATAATGTAAATGAATTTTTTGATAATGTAATGGCTGGTACCTGCGGCATTGATTTTATCAATAATTTTGATACAGAGTCCTATAGTGCAAGATTAGCCGCACAGGTAAAGAGTTTCGACCCAAAGGATTATATGGACTTTAAAGAAGCAAGAAGAATGGATCGGTTCTCACAGCTTGCAGTGGCAGCAGCGAAAGAAGCAGTTGCAGATTCAGGACTTGATCTGAATAAGATAGATATGGATCGTGCTGGGGTTATCGTTGGCTCTGGTATCGGTGCGATTGATGATATTGAGAAAGAAACCAATACTTTACGAGATAAAGGACCAAAGCGTGTTAGTCCATTATTTATCCCAATGACAATTACCAATATGGCAGCAGGAAATATTGCCATCCAATTTGGTTTAAAGGGGATTTGTACTAATGTTGTTACTGCCTGTGCTACAGGTACTAACTGTATCGGAGAAGCTTTTCGAAGTATTAAGCATGGGTACAGCGATATTATCTTAGCAGGTGGAACAGAAGGTTCTATTACACCACTTGCAGTTGCTGGTTTTCAATCCTTAACAGCTTTATCAACCAGCCAGGATCCCCTAAGGGCTTCCATCCCGTTCGATAAGGAACGTGATGGCTTTGTAATGGGTGAAGGTGCCGGTATTCTGGTACTGGAGGATTACGAACATGCAAAGGCTAGAGGTGCAAAAATCTATGCTGAGGTAGTTGGATATGGTACCACTTGTGATGCATATCATATTACTGCTCCGGCTCCGGATGGTGAAGGCGGCGCAAGAGCAATGAAGCTTGCAATGGATGAAGCAGGAATAACATCTAAGGATGTGTCCTATATCAACGCTCATGGAACCAGTACTCCTACCAATGATCGTGTGGAAACTATTGCGATTAAGCTCGCCTTGGGTGAAGAAGCATATCATACACCAATCAGTTCAACGAAATCTATGATTGGACATTTACTTGGAGCGGCAGGTGCGGTAGAAGCGATTATCTGCGTAAAAGCAATGGAGAATAGCTTCATACCTGCAACCATAGGTTTAATGGTGCCTGATGAAGAATGTGATTTGGATTATGTACCAGGTGTGGGCAGGACAGCGAAGCTTAACTTTACAATGTCTAACTCCTTAGGATTTGGCGGACATAATGCTACGCTGGTATTCAAAAACGTAGAATAAGCCTATTACTATTATTAAAAAAAGCAGTTGATAAAAATAAGTGACATAAGATAATGGCCATGGAAAATGATCATATAAGAACATACTGTCATGGTATATAGTCTCCATGGTAATAGCAAGGCTTTGCTTTGGAATGTAATAATTTTATGCCCGTTAATATAGAATAAACTTCACGATCTTAAGGGATGGAGGTAAATATGGATTACAAAGAAATCGTTAATCTGATGAAGGAAATGAACAAGACGAATTTAACAAAGCTAGAAATAGAGGAAAATGGTGTTAGGATTTGCCTTGAAAAGGAGCTTCCGGTTGTAAATACAGCGCAGCCGGTGATAGCAAACCCTGCTTTTATACCTGGTTATGCACCAGCGCCAACGGTACAGTCTCCTGTGGTAACTCAAACGCCTATAGCAGCAATATCTACTTCCGCTGAAGGCAGTGAAAAAGATGTAGAAGAAGCTGGAACGAATAAAATAGTTTCTCCAATGGTTGGTACCTTCTATACATCTGCATCACCAGAGAAACCCCCTTTTGTTAAGGTAGGGGATAAGGTGAAAAAGGGTCAGACAATTTGCATTATAGAAGCCATGAAGCTTATGAATGAAATTGAGAGTGAACTTGACGGTGAGATTGTTAAAATATTAATAAATAATGAAGAAATGGTCGAGTTTGGTCAGCCCATGTTTCTGATTAAGTAGGCCAATTGCTTGTGAAAGGGTAATGTTATGCTAAATATAGATGAAATTCAAAAAATACTTCCTCACAGACCACCATTTTTATTAGTTGATCGTGTGGAAGAATTGGAAGCGGGCGTCAGAGCTGTCGGGAAAAAATGCGTGACAATGAATGAACCGTTTTTCCCGGGGCACTTTCCTGGTAAGGCGGTCATGCCCGGGGTTCTTATTATCGAATCCCTGGCACAGATGGGGGCTATCTGTATGCTGACGATACCCGGAAATGAAGGTAAAATCGTATTTTTTGGCGGAATAGATAAAGCTAAGTTTAAGAGACAGGTGGTTCCGGGTGATGTATTAACGCTTGAGGTTGAGATTACCAAAAGTAAAGGTAATATTGGTGTTGGAACTGCAAAGGCTTATGTTGAAGGCAAGGTTGCAGTGCAGGCTGAACTAACCTTCGCAATTGGGTGAAGTGCCAGATGATTATCAAGGAGAGTTGCGATGTTTAAAAAAATATTAATAGCAAATCGTGGGGAAATTGCAGTAAGAATTATTCGTGCCTGTAAAGAGATGGGAATTAAAACTGTTGCAGTTTACTCCGAGGCAGATAGAGAAGCTCTGCATGTGATGCTGGCAGATGAGGCAGTATGTATCGGACCAGCGAAATCAAAAGATAGTTATTTGAATATGCAGAACATCATTAGTGCAACGGTTCTGACAGGAGCTACAGCAGTCCATCCTGGATTTGGTTTCCTCTCAGAGAATAGCTCCTTTGCAAGAATGTGTGAGGACTGTAATATTACCTTTATCGGACCAAAAGCAGATACCATTGATTTAATGGGTAATAAATCAAAAGCCAGAGAAACCATGATAAAAGCGGGAGTACCTGTTGTGCCTGGCTCAGATGGTGTTGTTGAAACGGTTAAGGATGCTCTTGAATTAGCAGAGAAGATCGGATATCCAGTTATGATTAAAGCCAGCGCCGGCGGAGGCGGTAAAGGGATGAGAGCAGTCTTTGATAAGGAAGATCTGGAACGACTCTACCTTTCTGCAAAAGCAGAAGCGAAGGCAGCCTTTGGCGACGATAATCTATATATGGAGAAGCTGATTATTAATCCAAAACATATTGAATTTCAGATTCTGGCAGACAGTTATGGCAATGTGGTTCATCTGGGTGAAAGAGATTGCTCCGTTCAAAGAAGAAATCAGAAGATGATTGAGGAATCTCCTTCAGCGATTATGACACCTGAATTACGTAAGAAGATGGGTAATGCAGCTGTAAAGGCAGCAGGAGCAACAGGCTATATCAATGCAGGAACCATTGAGTTCTTAGTAGATAATAAGGGCAACTACTATTTCATGGAAATGAATACTCGAATTCAGGTAGAGCATCCCGTTACGGAGATGGTCACAGGAATTGATATGATAAAGGAGCAGATTAGAATTGCGAATGGTGAGGCCATGCCTTACCGTCAGGAGAACATAGAAGTTAAGGGTCATGCCATTGAATGCAGAATCAATGCGGAGGATCCGTCAAAGAATTTTATGCCTTGCCCGGGAAAGGTGGAAAATGTTCTGTTTCCAGGAGGATTTGGGATACGTGTGGATAGTGCATTATACTCCGGATATGTGGTTCCTTCCTGTTATGACTCCATGCTGGCAAAGGTTATTGCATACGGAAGGGATCGAAAAGAGGCTATCAGCCGAATGAAACGAGCTTTATCCGAGCTGGTAATTGACGGAATACAGACAAATATTGAATACCAGTATGAGCTTTTAGAACGCGAAGAGATTATCTCAGGGCACTATCATACCGGCTTAATTGAGGGAAAGTAAAAGTATGAAAATGAATCCATTTAAGGCAAAGCAATATGCAACCTCACAAGTATATCGTACCAGGCCGCAGGAAATAGCGCCGCAGGATGAAGAACGTCCGAATATACCCGAAGGCATCATGACGAAATGTCCGAAGTGCGGAAGAATTATTTATACGAAATTATTACTTACGAATTTGAAATGTTGTGATGAATGCGGCTACCATTTCAAGGTTTCCGCTGCGGAACGCTTTGAAATGATATTGGATGACGGCGAATTATTCGAATATGACGCACAATATACAACCATAAATCCCTTGAACTTTCCAGGTTATGATGCGAAGCTGGCAAAAACACAAACCAGTACAGGGCTTGTAGATGGCGTAGTAACAGGGAAAGGCTTGATAGAAGGGCAACCTGTTATGCTGGGAGTCATGGATCCTGCATTTTTCATGGGAAGTATGGGAACTGCAATCGGAGAAAAGCTTGCAAGGTTATTTGAGCGGGCAACCAAGAAAAGACTTCCGGTAATCGTATTCACAGCTTCCGGCGGAGCAAGGATGCAGGAGGGTATCTTCTCGCTGATGCAGATGGCTAAGGTAAGTGCTGCAGTTGCAAAGCATTCCGAGGCAGGGTTATTATACATTACAGTTTTAACTGATCCGACAACGGGAGGTGTAACAGCCAGCTTTGCAATGCTTGGAGATATCATACTTGCAGAGCCGGGCGCATTAATTGGTTTTGCAGGGCCAAGAGTTATTGAACAAACCATAGGCCAAAAGCTTCCGGATGGATTCCAAAGAGCGGAGTTCTTATTGAAGCATGGTTTTGTTGATCAAATTGTTCCAAGAGTACAGCTAAAGCAAACCCTGGGAACAATACTTAAATTGCATTCGAAGTCAGGAGGGGTAATGTGAAAAATCAGTACTTTTCACATGCGACTTTGTACCCGTGGCTTAAAGCTTACGGGATGAGAAGAAAGGTATGGTGATTTGAATGAATATCACACCTTGGGAAAAAGTTAAGCTGGCAAGAATGGCTGGTAGACCAACAGGGCTGGATTACATTGAGTTACTTTTTCATGATTTTATTGAAATGCACGGAGACCGACTTTATGCTGAGGATCAGGCTATCGTTGGCGGTATTGCATTCTTTGGAGACCTTCCTGTTACGGTAATAGCACAACAGAAGGGAAGAAATACGAAGGAAAATATAACGAGAAATTTTTCTATGCCGCATCCAGAGGGGTATCGTAAGGCGCTTCGTCTGATGAAGCAGGCAGAAAAGTTCCATCGTCCTATCATTTGTTTTATTGATACACCAGGTGCTTTCTGTGGTTTAGGTGCGGAAGAGCGAGGTCAGGGTGAGGCAATCGCAACGAACCTTGCAAAGATGATGATGTTAAAGACACCCATTATCTCTGTAGTTATCTCAGAAGGAGGAAGTGGTGGAGCACTTGCTCTTGGTGTAGCTGATAAAGTATATATGTTGGAGCATGCGATCTATTCCATACTCTCGCCGGAAGGCTTTGCAAGTATCTTATATAAAGACTCCTCGAAAGCGGAACAGGCTGCAAATGATATGAAACTGACAGCTCAGGATCTGGTGCAGTTTGGCATCATTGATGGAGTTATTCCGGAGCCGAGGGGCGGAGCACATAATAATTATGAGATGATGGCTAAGAATATTAAGAAGACGATCGAGCATGATCTGAAATTACTGTCACAGATATCAGTGGAAGAAATGATGGAAAAAAGATATCAGAAATTTAGAAATATGTAAAAATAGAAATATGTGAAAAAAGATAAATCAGGTAAGTTAATTTACTTGGGGTTCAATAAGAGCTGATACATTAGCGGTTTCCAGTGAAAAACCGTTAATGTATCAGCTTATTTTATACTTTAATAAAATTCTAAATAAAATAATTGTAAAATGTACAAATAAATGGTAAAATATTTTACTAGAAGAGATAAAATACTAAAATGCGCCACTTTGGGTTAGGAGGAATCAAATGATAGGAATAAAGGATATTGCTAAACAAGCAGGGGTATCGGTCTCCACCGTTTCAAATGTATTAAATAATAAAAAGAATGTTGGTGAGGAGACAAAGCAGAGGATCTTAAAAATTTGCGAAGAAATGTCCTATCAACCCAATGTTGCAGGGAAAGCCTTAAAATCTGGAAAGCCAAATACTATATTATTTAATTTCAGTGATTTTGACCGGAGCTTTTATTTGAAAATCATTAATGGAATCAGTGATTATGTGAATGATAATGAATTTGACCTTATTATCTGCACAGATAAATCCTGCGAAAAATATATGAACAGCAGTTTAACCAGCGGAAGCATTGTTTTGGATAAAAAGATGCAGGATGATACCTTAAATCGTCTTGCGAAAGAGAGTTATCCGATTGTTGTGCTTGACCGGATTATGAATAATCAGTATATCAAAAGTGTAGTGGTTAATAATTATGAGCCCATGTATGAGTTGATACAGGGAGTCATCGATCGTGGCTATCGTAGCTTTGGTTTTGTGGGAGGTCCCGAGGAAACAGCGGATAATAAGGAACGCTATAGAGCCTTTCGGGATGCTTTAGAAGCAAATCAGATCCAGTTTCAGCAAAAGAGTTACTTTGCAGGAAATTATCGTGAGAAAAGCGGATATACAGCTGCGAAGATACTGATGTTAAGTCGGGAACTGCCGGATTGTCTGGTATGTGCCAATGACAATATGGCAATCGGTGCTATGAAGGCTTTTCGGGAAAATGGTTTAAGAGTTCCGGAAGATATCGCTATCACTGGGTTTGATAATTGCGATATTGCTGAAGCAATGGGACTTACTACGGTATCAATACCTAACTATGAAAGAGGTTATATTGCAGCCAGGTATTTGATCGAAAATATCAGAGGACAGCGCAATGTTGAGACCTTTAAAATCGCCGCAAAGATCATATTCAGGTCCAGTGTTGGAAACAAAAAATAAGTACTTTAAGTAAAAAGTAGTAAAATAGAGTTATGATTTACTAAATCCACGTTATTATCAACAAATTTAAAAGATAATACGTGGATTTTTTATGTTATTATTAGTTAGAAATTCACAAAAAATAATTAGATTATAGCTATTTAATCCAACAATATTGACAATTAATGTTAGATGTACTATTATTTTAGTATAACGTTTTACAAATATTTAATCAATAAGGAGAGGATGTTATGAAATTAAGAAAAGTATTGGGAATTTTACTAGCGTTGACCATGGTATTTGGTCTATTATTGACGGGATGTAAAAAAGCAGAAGAAGAGACAGTGGCTGATGATACTCAAAAAGCTACAGAGGTGCCACAGAAATCGGAGGATACTGCAACAGATACCGGGGAGAAGACAGAATCAGCAAAGAAAATTGTACTGTTTCAGTCAAAGGTTGAGATTTCAGATCAGCTGGAGGCTTGTGCTGCAAAATATCAAGAGGAAACTGGCGTTGAAGTTGAAGTATGGGGAACAACGGGTGACGATTATTTACAGCAGTTGAAAATGAGATTGGCTAATAATGAGGGACCAACAGTGTTCTCCTTGGCTCCGGGCTCAGAATCAAAAGAATTAAAGGCATATCTGGCTGATTTAAGTGATTTATCCTTCGTCGGCGATATTGCTGATAATATGGCAAATGTGATCGACGATAAGGTGGTTGGTATTCCATATACACTGGAAGGCTTCGGTGTGGTTTATAACAAGAATCTTATAGATGCTTCAAAGGTTACTGATTTTGCATCCTTTGAAAAAATGTTAAAAGATCAGAAGGCAGCTGGTATTAACGGCTTTAGCTTATCACAAGAAAGCTATTTCTTAATTGGTCATATTTTAAATACTCCATTTGCATTACAAGCTGATCCGATGGACTATATTAATAAATTAGTAGGTGGAGAAGTAACGATGAAGGATACTCCTGAGTTTGTTGACTTTGCTAATTTTATGGTTGCAATCAGAGAGAATACAAAGAATCCTTTGGAAGTAAATTATGATACGGAAACAGGTGATTTTGCTACAGGAAAATCAGCATCTATCCATCAGGGTAACTGGTGCTATGGAATGTTTGCAGATTATGATGTTGACTTTGATATGGGCATGATGCCTTTACCTGTTAGCGGCAATGATAAAATTGCTGTCAGCGTACCAGCATGCTGGTATGTAAATTCTCAGGCTAGCGCTGCAGAGATTCAGGCAGGTAAGGATTTTGTTAATTGGTTATATACCAGTGAAACAGGTAAAAAGTATCTAATGGATGAATTCGGATTTATTCCGGTGGTATCAACAATGGAAAGTACCAAGCTGGATCCGCTTTCTCAGTCAGTATCTGATTATGCGGCAGAAGGTAAGACCATCTCCTGGCCTATGAGTTATTGGCCAGCCGGTATTGTAGATGTGTACTTAGTTCCGGTAGCACAAGAATTCTTCACTTCGGATATGACAGCAGATGAATTTTTAGATGCTTTGACCAAAGCATTTGTTGAAGCAGGTAAATAGGATAAAGGGGATATATAGTCATAACGGAAATCTAACATCTTCTTACGACAGCTAAGTGGATGCTAGATTTCCGCATTTTAAAGAAAATGGTATTTAGAAAATGAACAGGGTTAAATAAGTATTGGAGGTTACACCCTCCGTAAAAGACAGGAGTGTTAAAGATGAGAAAGCGTAGTGATAAAGCGTGGTATATTTTCTTTGTAGCCCCATTGATATTTGTATTTACGACAGTTGTTATTGTGCCCTTTATAATAGGAATTGGATACTCCTTTATCTCATGGGACGGAATGCCCTTGAATGAGAAAACCTTTGTTGGAATTGATAATTTCATAAGACTATTTCAGGACAAAAGATTTATGACATCTGCAGGTCACACAGTCCTGTTTACTATATGTTCTGTTTTGCTGATTAATTTGTTAGGGTTAACCTTTGCCCTGATTGTAACTGGCAAAATGATCGGTCGTAATTTAGTAAGAGCCATGCTTTTTATGCCCTATTTGATCGGTGGTTTGATTTTAGGCTTCATATGGAAATTCATTTTTACAGATGTACTTAAATTTATCGGAGAAGCTACCGGCTGGCACGGAATCTTCTTTAGCTGGCTATTGGATCCGAATTACGCCTTGCTTGCGATGGTCATAGTGACAACCTGGCAAATGGCTGGTTACATAATGATTATTTATATCAATGGAATTCAAGCTATGCCGGAGGATATCATTGAAGCAGCGAAAGTGGATGGCGCAGGTTTCTGGCAGACACTGATGCGAATTAAGTTCCCCTTGATTATGCCTTCCTTTACGATTTGTCTCTTTCTCACCTTATCCAATTGTTTCAAAATATTTGATGTTAACTTTTCCTTGACCACTGGAGGACCTAATAATGCCACTGAGATGATGGCTATGAATATCTATAACGAGATATTCTCCCTTGGAAACTATGGATATGGTCAGGCGAAAGCAATCATTTTCTTTATTGCTGTAGCTGCCCTTACTTTAATACAGGTATCGATTACAAAGAAAAGAGAGGTGGAGATGTAATGAAAAAGTTAGGTAAGATACTTGTTGCCATTGTTAGCATTTTGCTTTGTTTGTTTTATTTATTCCCCTTTTATATTGTAATTGTAAATGCCTTTAAGAATCGGAAGGAGTTATATGAGAATATGCTGGCGTTGCCACAAACCTTTACTCCTGAGTACTTTTTAAAGGCGATGGATAAGATGAACTTTTTAAGAGCTTTTTCCAACTCGTTCATTGTAACGGTGGTATCTATCACAATCTTAATTGTACTGGCATCTATGACGGCCTGGATGTTGGTGAGAACCAATGATCGGTTTAGCAAAGCAATGTTTATGATTTTTGTTGCCACGATGATCATTCCCTTTCAAACGATTATGATGCCTTTATTACAGGTAATGGGATGGGTAAAGAATACAACAAATATACCAATGGTAAATTCCCTTGGGGGATTAATCTACATGAATGTGGGTTTTGGAGCAAGTATGGCTGTGTTTTTATATCATGGTTTTATTAAAACCATCCCTGTATCGCTGGAAGAGGCAGCGACCATCGATGGCTGCAATAAATTCTGGGTATTTTGGAAGATTGTATTCCCTATACTGAAACCAACGACAGTAACCGTTATGATTCTTGATGTTATCTGGATTTGGAATGATTATCTGCTGCCTTTACTTATTTTATCCAAGAAAGAACTTCGAACTATACCGCTTTCAACCTCATCCTTCTTCGGACAATTTACGAATGAATGGAATCTGGCAATGGCAGGTTTATTACTTACCATCGTTCCGGTGATTATATTCTATCTTGCGGCGCAGAAGTACATTGTAAAGGGAGTGGCTGCAGGTGCTGTTAAGATGTAAATATAATACTTAAGTTATGGAGGAAAGAATGAATTTAAAGCAGCTGATTTATGAAATAGAGAATGTAAGCCCAGGTAACGGTGACTTGATAGTGAATGAGACAGTGTTTCATAATGCAAATGGTTACATAGGAGTAAGATCCAATTTTGAAGAAGGATATCCGGAAGGGTTTGATACCATTCGTGGTTCTTATATTAATGGCTTCTATGATATAGCAGAAATGGGTCAGGCGGAAAAGCTATATGGGCTGGTAGAAGAAAAGCAAACCATGCTGAATGTGGCAGATACTCAGACAATTCTACTCTACGTGGATGGAGAGAAATTCAGCATGTTTGAAGGAGTGGTATTAGGCAGTAAACGTTGGCTGGATATGGAAAAGGGAATTAGCGGAAGAAGCGTCCACTGGCGTTCGCCCTCTGGGAAAGAAATTGAGATTACGATTACAAGAATGACATCCTTTTATCAATTATCATTATTTACGATTGAATATAAAGTAAAGGCAATCAACTTTAAGGGGGAAATGCGGTTCGAATCTTATCATTATGGAAAGGTTGAAAATTATAGTAACGAAAATGATCCCAGAGTCGCAAAAGAAAGCGGACTTTATCTAAATCCTGCACAGGCTGAACTAAGGGAAGGTGAGTCTTATCTTATTTCCCATACCTCCAGATCCGGACTATCAGTATGTACAGGAGTCGCACACCGTCTTTCTAAGGAAGCTCAAGTTTCTGTTATTCACAATCCGGAAAATCATAGTGTGATTAGCAATATGGAATTACTCATTGAGCAGAAGGAGGAGGTTACATTAATTAAATACTCCGTGTTTAGTGATTCAATTCGTTACTGCGCTGTTGCTGATCATGCAAAAGAAGAAATGAAAAGAGCACTTTCCCGTCCCCTTTCCTTTTATTATGAAGCTCAAAGGGAGTATCTGCTGGAGTTTTGGAGTAATTGCATGCTTACGATCGAAGGGGACGACGATTTGAATGAAGCAGTGACTTATAATATGTACCAGCTGATTCAATCCGTGGGTAAGGATCAGTATTGCAATATAACAGCAAAGGGACTCAGCGGGGAAGGCTATGAGGGACACTATTTCTGGGATACGGAGATGTATATTGAACCCTTCTTTAATTTAACAGAGCCGGAGATAACAAAGAATTTAATCAGCTTTCGATATAATACGTTAAAACAAGCGAAGGATAATGCGAGACTTCTGGGGCATTCCAAGGGAGCCTTATATCCCTGGAGAACCATTATGGGGATTGAATGCTCCGGCTATTTCCCATCGGGCACTGCGGGCTATCATATCAATGGGGATATTGCATACTCGATCATTTCCTACTATCTGGCTACGAAAGATCTGGACTTTATAGCAAGCAAAGGAGCAGAGATCATTTTTGAAACCGCCAGACTGTGGATGGATGTAGGCAATTATAGGGAAGGTACCTTCCGTATCAATGAAGTAACAGGACCGGATGAATATACCTGCATGGTCAATAATAACTACTATACCAATGTATCTGCTCAGTATAATCTGAGGTGGGCATATAAGTTTTATCATTTATTAGCTTCAGTAGGACAAAAGCAGATTGGTGCTCGGCTCGGACTAACAGAACAGGAAGTACTTGAGTTTAAGCAGGCAGCAGATGCTATGTATCTTCCCTATGATAATGATTTGAACATTAATCCTCAGGATGATTCCTTTCTGGATAAAAAATTATGGGACTTGGAAAACACGCCGAAAGAAAACTTTCCGCTCTTACTCCATTACCACCCCCTTCACTTATATCGCCATCAGGTCTGTAAGCAGGCGGATACGGTGCTTGCTCATTTTATCTTTGAAGATGCACAACCCCTGGAGGTGATTCGTAATTCTTTTGCCTATTACGAGAAGGTTACTACCCATGATTCTTCCCTGTCCACCTGTATCTTTAGTATTATGGCTTCCAAGCTTGGCTTAGAAGAGAAAGCCTATGATTATTTTGGAGATTCGGCGAAGCTGGATTTATTTAATACCCACAAGAATACAAAGGATGGCATACATACAGCCAATATGGGCGGAAACTATATGGCTATTGTATATGGCTTTGCAGGGCTTAGGATTAAGGAAAGCGGATTATATTTTGCGCCTGCAATTCCAAAGCAGTGGGAGGGGTATAAATTCCAGATAAGATACGAAGATAGCCTCATAAGGGTAGAAGTGGATTCAAAAGAAAGTACCTTCACCTTGGTGAAAGGTATGAAAAAATCATTGCATGTCTATGGTGAGGAGTATATCTTGGAGGATAAGTTTACAGTACCGTGTAAACATCTTTTGGCGGTATAAATGGATAAAGCTATAGGCACAAGAACTGAATGATTCTCAAGATAAATAATGGATTATTTCTTAAACAAAAAACAAGTGAATCAGCTAGGTGATTCACTTGTTTTAACTATGGTGCGCCCGGCGGGCGCACGTTTTCTATAAACAGTACCTTGCTATTGCAAGCTTACTCTTCTTCAGAGAGATTTTCTTCTGTCGTATCAACTTCATAAACCTGTCTCTTTCTTGCCATTTCATCACTGTCAAGATATTCGTCATAGGTTGCTACCTTATCGATTAAGTGACCGTTAACGATCTCCATAATGCGGTTTGCGGTAGTCTGGATGAACTGATGGTCAGGTGAAGTAAATAATGCAACTCCAGGGAATTTAATCATACCGTTATTCAAGGCGGTGATGGATTCCATATCCAAGTGGTTGGTAGGCTCATCGAGGATTAATACGTTAGCGCCCATAATCATCATCTTGGAGAGCATAACACGTACTCGCTCACCACCGGAGAGGACATTAACTTTCTTAGAACCTTCTTCACCAGCAAAGAGCATTCTTCCCATGAAACCACGTACATAAGTAACATCCTTTTCCGGAGAGAAAGGCATTAAGAAATCCACGATGGTTTCTTCACCAGCAAAGAGCTTAGTATTATCTTTCGGGAAATAAGCGGTATTGGTTGTAATACCCCATTTATAAGAACCGCTGTCTGGCTCCATCTCACCGGATAAGATCTTAAAGAGAACAGTAGTTGCCATTGTGTTAGGGCCAACAAAGGCAATCTTATCCTCACGACCAACGATAAAGGAGAGTCCATCAAGCACCTTTACACCATCAATGGTCTTAGTGAGGTTCTCTACGGTAAGCACCTCATTACCAATCTCACGACTTGGTCTGAAATCGATATAAGGATATTTTCTGCTGGAAGGTCTGATGTCGTCCAGTTCAATCTTTTCCAAAGCTTTCTTTCTGGAAGTAGCCTGCTTGGATTTGGAAGCATTCGCACTAAAGCGCTGGATAAATTCCTGCAATTCTTTAATCTTTTCTTCCTTTTTCTTATTCGCTTCCTTCATCTGCTTTACCATCAACTGGCTGGATTCATACCAGAAGTCATAGTTACCGGAGTAGAGCTGAATTTTAGCATAATCAATATCTGCGATATGAGTACATACCTTATTTAAGAAATAACGGTCATGGGATACTACGATAACGGTATTTTCAAAGTTAATCAAGAATTCCTCTAACCAACGAATCGCTTCCAGATCCAAGTGGTTAGTTGGCTCATCGAGTAAGAGGATATCAGGATTACCAAACAGAGCCTGTGCAAGTAATACTTTAATCTTTTGAGAGCCAGTTAATTCTGCCATTCTTTTATAATGAAGATCGGTTTCGATACCAAGGCCATTTAAGAGAGAAGCAGCATTAGACTCAGCTTCCCAACCGTCCATGGCAGCAAATTCACCTTCCAGCTCACTGGCACGGATACCATCTTCTTCAGTAAAGTCTTCCTTTGCATAGATGACTTCCTTCTCTTGCATAATATCATATAAACGCTTATTTCCCATGATGATGGTATCTAGTACAGTAAACTCATCATATTTGAAGTGATCCTGTTGAAGGAAGGATAATCTCTGTCCGGGTGTGATAATAATCTCACCCTTGCTAGGCTCAATTTGCCCATTTAATATCTTAAGAAAAGTAGATTTACCGGCACCATTGGCACCGATTAAACCGTAGCAGTTGCCCTCGGTAAACTTAATGTTTACATCCTCGAACAAAGCTCGTTTTCCTAATCTCAGTGTTACATTGCTTGCTTGAATCATTTATAACCTCCGTTTAATTCCTATATTAACAAGTGAATCGGAAAATGACAGCACTTGTTTATTTTCACATACCATTTACTATTGTATCGTATATTTATGAATTTGCAAGCGGTTTTTCGGGCAAAAACCTACAATTCCTGCACTTTAGCATTTGTGGAACTGATTCCGGTGAATCCAGTAACGATAACCAGATTGACTTTTAATTCCATGTTAGTTAGAATATTGTTAGTAAAGGTGGTAAGCTTATGGCAATCAATAAAGCTATGCTAATGGCATTGAAGGCAATCTCAAACCAGGAGATTGATTTAAAGAAGAACTATCAAAAAAGACGGCAATTCAACAATGCAACCCATCCTTATATTCGTAATCCGTATGAGATGTGGGATCATAAAGTCATTGTTGGAGAACATGAGGTTCCGGTACGGGTATTTTTCCCTGATGTCGATCAATACTGCGGAAAGATTATGATATATTATCATGGCGGTGGATGGGTCACCGGCAGTATTGACAGCTATTCTAATGTATGCCATAACCTGTCAAAATTAACCGGACATATTGTAGTATCAGTAGATTATCGGCTGGCACCGGAGCATCCGTTTCCCGCAGGTCTAGAGGACTGTTACGCAGTAGCTAGAGAAATATTTATGGATGCAACTTTGTTTGATTCGAGGCCAGAGGACATCGTTTTAATTGGAGACAGTGCCGGCGGTAATTTGGCAGCAGTAGTTTCTTTGATGGCAAGGGATAGAGGAGAGTTTTTACCTGCGAAACAAATACTGATCTATCCATTAACGGCAAGTGATCATGGTGAGAATTCCCCCTTTCCTTCCGTACACGAGAATGGAACGGACTATCTTCTTACCACGAGACAAATCAATGATTACATGGAACTATATAACTCCAGTGATGAGGATAGGAAGAATCCTTATGTAGCGCCCATACTCGCGCAAGATTTATCAAATCAGCCAAGAACCCTGATCATAACAGCAGAATATGATCCGCTGAGGGATGAGGGGGAAGCCTACGGAAAGAAATTACATGAGTTCGGAAATGAAGTAGAAGTATTTCGTATGAAGGATGCCGTGCATGGATTTTTTTCATTGCCAAAGCGTTTTATTCATCCAAAACGAACCTATGAATTGATTAATAAGTTTTTGGAAAGCTCAGAGTTTAATGGGGCGAATCAAATGGAATAAATAATAGAAGTTAAGTATATTTGTTGAAGATAAAGCTTTATATCATGCGTTTCATATTTTATTGAGATAGGATTAACCTGTCGCGCATGAACGGTTCGGAAAGGGGAATGATGTAATTTGACACGAAAAAGGCCAGTTGAGTGGACCCGGCTTGATAATGCAGCGAAGATATTCCCGGCGAACACCAACGAAAAGGATACAAGAGTTTTTCGTTTCATCTGTGAGCTTGAGGAGGACATAGATAAGGAGATATTACAACAGGCGCTTGATAGTACTATATCTCTTTTTCCTATGTACCAGGTGGTTTTACGAAGAGGATTATTTTGGTACTATTTTGAGACAACGGACTTACAGCCTCTCGTTAAGGAGGAAGATAAGTCACCCTGTAGTATGCTATATATTCAAAATAAAAAAAATCTATTATTTCAGATTACCTATTATAATAAGAGGATTAATCTGGAGATGTATCATGCGTTAGCAGATGGTACAGGTGCTTTAGGTTTTTTAAAGACTTTGGTTTACTTTTACATTACCATCAGGTATCAGGAGGATTTTAATGACAAGCTTCCAAGTTTAGATTATGACGCTTCCTTTTCTCAAAAGATGGATGACAGCTTTTTAAAGCACTACAGTGGAGACCTAAAGCTGGATAAGATTAAGATTACTAAGGCCTATCAGATTATAGGCCATCGTACGATAGATAACCGTATTAAGGTAATAGAAGGAGAGATGTCGGTTAAGCAGATTCTGGAGCTGGCACATCATCATAATACTACTCTTACCGTTTACCTTACGGCATTATTCATGAAGGCGATATCTATGGAAATGCCTACAAGAGCGAAAAGATATCCGGTAGTATTGTCCGTGCCGGTGAATCTTCGCACCTATTTTCCATCAGATACGGCTAGAAATTTTTTTACTACGATCAACATCAGCTATCACTTTGGTAAAGAATCGG
The DNA here is from genome assembly GCA_023386815.1 of Bacillota bacterium. Classification (GTDB taxonomy): domain Bacteria; phylum Bacillota; class Clostridia; order Lachnospirales; family Lachnospiraceae; genus Mobilitalea. Next base: position 92,198 of record JAEWIZ010000001.1, on the reverse strand, counting down.
AGGACTTAGAGGATGTGATTAAGGTTGTAAAGCAATCCTTTGAGCAGGAATTAACGGAAGAAAAGCTTAGAACCCATATGAATCGCTTATCCGCATTAGAACATAACGCTTTCATGAGAGTTATCCCCTTGGTGTGGAAGGACTATATTCTGAGGTGGGCGAATCGATTGGCTGATCGAGGTGTAACAGCCTCCTTATCCAATATTGGTAAGGTTACAATAACAAAAGAATTGATGCCTTATATTCACACCTTTAATTGCTTTACCAGTGTAAGGCGGCCGCAGATTGCAATGTGCTCCTTTGGAGACCGGTTGATGGTGAGTATTGCCTCCCCATTTACAGCTACGGATATTCAGAAAAACTTCTTTCGGATCTTAAGTAGTGAAGGTGCTGATGTATGTATTGCCTGTAATATAAAGGATGTATGATAGGAGTTGAAGGTAGATGCAGGTTTGTGAAAAATGTAAGGTTTCCTTGAAAGGGAACAATAAGATTTGTCCTTTATGCGGGGGAATTGTTCAGAAGCAGGAGGAAAATATACCGGAAGTATTTCCGTTTATTCCTACCATTTATCAGGAATTTAATATATTGATTCGGACAATGCTGATGGTTTCGATTACAGCCACTATAATTTCTTTTGCTGTGAATCAAATCTTTGCTAGGTCTTCAAATTGGTCCTTGTTTGTAGCAGGAGCAATTCTATGTATGTGGATCAGCTTGTATTTCGTTATTCGTAAGAAACATAATATACCAAAAACTATAGTATGGCAGGTTGTACTTCTCACAACCATATCTGTTGTTTGGGATGTCTCAACGGGATGGAGAGGATGGTCCATTGATTTTGTGCTTCCCATTGTATGTGTTGTGGCCATGGTTGTCATGCCAATTGCATATAAGATATTAAAAATTGGAGTAAGAGATTTATTAATCTATATATTTATGGATGCTATCTTTGGATTAATTCCTATTATATTCCTGGTGTTTGGTTTCTTACAGATCATTATACCTTCAATCATCTGCGTAACCGCCAGTGCCATTAGTTTAGCGGCACTCGTTATTTATGAAGGAGATAATATGAAGTCAGAACTGAGGAAGCGTATGCATATTTAACAGGAAAGGATTAGGCTATGAACACCTACGCTTTAAAGCTACTTGCAATCGTCTTAATGTTAATTGATCATATTGGTGTGATCCTTGTATCCCGAACAGACAATTGGAATTTGTATTTGTTATGCCGTGGTTTGGGGAGATTAGCTTTCCCTATATTTGCATTTTTGTTAGTAGAGGGTTTTTATAGAAGCTCTAATGTCAAGAAGTATATAGAACGGTTAGGGCTCTTCGCGTTAATTTCAGAGATACCCTTTGATATCGCTTTATATCAGGTACGTTATGGTTCTACGATATGGCAGGATCTTTTTCGTAATGCCGGAGGAAGATTTGACACAGCTCCTCTTGAAATGGTCTTTCACCGACTATTCGAACATCAGAATATCTTTTTTACATTATTTCTTGGACTCCTTTTAATGTACTACCTGAAACAAGTAGAGCGAAAATTTAAGAATCAGGATGTATTACGCAATGTATGGGAGGCTTTATTGGTAATCTGCTTTAGTGCATTTGCTTATTTGATTAAATGTGATTATGAGATGGCTGGTATCTTAGTGATTCTGGCATTTTATGTATTTCGTGGCAGTAAACTGCTGCAGTCGGCGGCTTTATTTATAATAACAATCTCTCTGCTATGTAATGTAAAATATTTCTTACAAACAGGAAATATATTAAATATTATTGGGTTACTTGCGACTTTGGCTATGCTTCCAATATCATTATATAATGATAAAAAGGGTAAAGATGTAAAGTATTTATTTTACATCTTTTACCCAGGGCATTTGATTGTGTTGTACCTGTTAACATTAATCATTTCATGGAATGTATCATGATTTCTTCGGATTCCGGATTCCCGTTGGCTTCATATCGAATAGCTTCTCCACTCGCATAAGATTTTTCAGGAAAGTAATATTTTAAGTCCATCTCATGGATACTATTGATGGAAGGAAATCGATAATAAGTTTTTTTGTCTGATTCAAAATACATATTTTCAATCCTCCTATTAAATTTTATTATGCACGGCTTAAAAGCAGCGATTATTATAGAAGTTAATTTTACTTCTTTAATAAATATTATCGAGACAAATATCATGTTTCGATAATCAAGTGTTATTAATATTGTTCTTCAAAACACAAAGAAGTATACTAGGAAAGAGATTAAGAATTTACAATATTTGCATATTAATATAGGGATGATTATTATATAAACTGGGAGATAAGAATATGATTTCATTAAACATGATCGAAGTAAAGGTCTTTATGTCAAAGCTGCTGGCTGGGAATACATTTGATACTTTTCTACTTCGGGAGATGGAACTTCAGACTTTTACTGGATTTACAATTACCGGTCAATTAAATGAAGGTTTTTTTTCAAAAGAAGAAATAGAATTACGTGAGGAGCAAAAAGCAGTTACCTGGGGAGAGGTTCGTCAAATTGCATTTTCGATGATTAAAGGAAATAAAACTCCTTTATCACTAAAAATAGTGTTCCAATTACCAACTAAGCAATGCGAAAATTTGCTTAGTTCCATCGGAGGTGGATTTCGCTTGGAGGAAATTGGGGGATGCTATATTAATATACGTTTTGAAAAGGGAGAGTTAAGAGTAATTACAGGTACTGCAATGAAAACCTTTACCATGGATAAAACGCTGGAACAGGAATGGGATCGGATGGTAAAGGATATTCTAAAGGAGCAAGGAATCTTATTTGAAGAATTATAAGTTGTTAGCACTCTTGTTAAAGGAGTGCTAATTTTGTCTTGACAATTTTATTTGTCCGTATTATGATATCACTTGAAGGAAATTTACCTATCCAGGTAACGTGTACGCGATGCATTGCGAAAAAAGTAGATGCTAGTGCGGCAAGCGACTAAGACAAAATGCGCACCGACGTTATAAAAGAATAATGATTTAAGAAGGAGTGTTAATATGAGTACAGAACGCGGTAATTTATCAATTCATTCTGAGAACATTTTTCCGATTATTAAAAAATGGTTGTATTCTGACCATGACATCTTTGTTCGTGAATTAATCTCCAATGGTAGTGATGCGATTACAAAATTAAAGAAGCTTGAGATTATGGGAGAAGCTGATATTCCAGAAGATAATCATTATAAGCTTACCGTCACCGTGAATCCGGAAGAAAAGACGATTACCTTCGCTGATAACGGAGTTGGTATGACAGCGGATGAGGTAAAGGAATATATTAATCAGATCGCTTTTTCCGGTGCTCAGAAATTCATGGAGAAGTATAAGGGTAAGACGACAGAAGATCAGATTATCGGGCATTTCGGTTTAGGTTTTTATTCCGCCTTCATGGTTGCTTCCCGTGTATCTATAGAAACCCTATCCTGGCAGCCGGATGCTGCTCCGGTTCACTGGGAATCTGATGGTGGTACAGAGTATGAGATGAGTGAAGGAAGTAAAACAGATCGTGGTACCGAGATCACTCTGTATTTAAATGAAGAAAGCTATGAATTTTCCAATGAATATCGAGTAAAGGAAGTAATCAAAAAATACTGTTCCTTTATGCCAGTAGAAATATATTTTATAAATGCCAACGCTCCGGTTGAGGAGACGAAGGAAGAAGTTGTAGATGCAGTTGTTGGAGAAGATGGAGTTGTTGCTGAAGACGCGGAAGAGAAGAAGGATACAAAACCTCAGCCGATCAATAATCCAAATCCTCTTTGGGCAAAGCATCCCAATGAGTGCACGGAAGAAGAGTATAAGGAGTTCTATCGTGACGTATTCCATGATTATAAGGAGCCTTTATTCTGGATTCATTTGAATATGGATTATCCATTTAACTTAAAGGGTATTCTATATTTCCCTAAGATTAATACCGAGTATGATTCACTGGAAGGTTTAATTAAATTATACAATAATCAGGTATTTATTGCTGATAATATCAAGGAAGTAATTCCAGAATTCTTAATGCTCCTTAAGGGTGTTATCGACTGTCCTGACCTGCCACTTAATGTATCCAGAAGTGCATTGCAAAATGACGGCTTCGTTAAGAAAATCTCCGAATACATTGCGAAAAAGGTAGCTGATAAGCTAGTCGGCATGTATAAGGTAGAGAGAGAAAACTACGAGAAATTCTGGGATGACATCAGTCCATTCATTAAGTTTGGTTGTTTAAAAGATGTGAAATTCCATGAGAAGGTAAAGGATGCTCTCATTTATAAGAATCTGGAAGGCAAATACATTACTCTTGAAGAGTATGTAAAGGCTAGCAAGGGAGAAGAAGCAGAAGGTGCAGAGAATGAGAATGTCAAAGCAGCAGAAACCTCAACGGATGAAGTAAAATCGGAAGAGAAAAAATGCGACTGTGATCATGATCACGAAGAAGGCTGTGAATGCGGCCATGACCATGATTCTGAGGAAGAAGCAGAAGAGAAAAAGACCGTTATCTATTATGTAACTGATCTGAAACAGCAGGGACAATATATCAATATGTTCAAGGAAGCTGGTGTAGATGCCTTAATCCTTACACATAACATAGATCAACCTTTTATCACCCGTCTGGAATCTGAGGATCAGAAATTGAGATTCCAAAGAATCGATGCAGATATTACAGATGGTTTTAAGGAAGAGCCAAAGAAGAAGGATAAGAAGATTCTGAAAAACAATACAGAGGCCATGACTGCACTATTCCGTAAAGTATTAGGCAAGGATCAGCTGGAAGTTAAGGTTGATAAGTTTAAGAATGATAAGATTTCTTCTGTTATGACCTTATCCGAGGAAAGCAGAAGAATGCAGGATATGATGCGTATGTATAATATGGGCGGCATGGATATGGGAGGCTTCGGTGGCGGAGAAACCTTAGTGCTTAATGCCAACAACCAATTAGTTCAATATATCATTACAAATGAAAATGCAGATCAGACACCAATGATCTGTGAACAGTTATACGATCTTGCACTGCTTGCTCACAAACAGCTTGAGCCGGAAGCAATGACAAAATTCATTCAGAGAAGTAATGACATTATGATGTTGATGGCCAAATAATAGTGTAATAGATCTAATTTAATAACTTTTATATAAAAGGATTCAAAGTCTGGAAGCTAATTCCGGTTTTGAATCCTTTTCTTATGTTTTCTGATTCCTCAGCTTCTAAGACGAAAGTTTTACTTGTTTACAAGATAAAAAATGGTTAATAATAATACTGATAGTAAATGAAGTTGTGTGAGTTTTTCTAAAAATTTTATTAACAATAATAATGCTATTGATATAGAGATATGTTTATGATATTATATAGTAATCAAAACCATATAATATAGTACGGAAACTTGATGATGTGACTAAAAATACAATATCAGGAAATTCTCGATGAGGCACACCTTAAAACTTCACTTACGAGTACAGAAAGATAGTGGTTTTATAAATTTGTTTATGTCATGAACAGGAGGATGAAGAATGTCATATAGAATTATAGGAGATAGCTGCACAGATTTACCGGAAGCGTTGAAGTCTGATCCACATTTTAAGCTAGTTCCTTTAACTTTGATTGTAGATGATGTTTCAATTATTGACGACGATACATTTAACCAGAAGGATTTCTTGGAAAGAGTAAAAGCATATCCCCATAGTCCGAAATCCGCATGTCCATCTCCAGAGGATTATATGAAATATTTTGATTTTGAGGGAGATATTTATATCGTTACCCTATCATCTCAATTAAGTGGTTCCTACAATAGTGCAGAGTTAGCAAAGAAACTATATAAAGAAGAACACCCGGATAAGAAAATTGAGGTTATTGATTCCCGCTCTGCTTCTGTTGCGCAGGTTCTTATTGCAATGAAGATAAAAGAGTTAATAGAGGCAAAGCAAACGTTTGAATCCATAGTTGAGAAGATTAATACATTCCGTGATGGACTAAAGACTAAGTTTGTGTTGGAATCCTTAGATACACTGCGTAAGAACGGAAGATTGAATGGTATTCAGGCAATTTTAGCAAGTGCGTTAAATATTAAACCTGTTATGGGAGCTACACCGGAAGGTACCATTTGTAAGATTGATCAGGCGAGAGGAATTACCAAGGCTGTTAGTCTGATGGCGAAATGCATTGAGGCCGATGTCATTAAGCCTACGGAAAAGATCCTTGGTATTGCGCATTGTAATAATAGGGAGAGAGCGGAGTTTTTTAAGGCTGAAGTATTGAAAAGAGTTCCCTTTAAGGATTGCTTTATTGTAGATACTGCTGGTGTGAGCTCACTCTATGCAAATGATGGTGGAATCATTGTGGCTTATTAATTGAAATTTTGCCGCTAGGATACTGTCTTTTAATCAAAAGGGCAACCGCAATTATCCTCGTCAGCATAATTAAAGCTTCACAGAATAATAAAATTCAGACCTAGATAGGGCGTTTATCGCTCCGTCTCAGGTCTATTTTTTTACCCATTTGAGACCCGGCCATGCGTAGCCTCTAATGCTGGCAGTGCGTCTAACCAAAAATTTGATTATTGTTAAATAATTGGAAGTTGATGGTATGGGAAGGTTGAGATTCCTATCCCGTGATGTTATAATTTTAATAATATTTTGGTATTGCTGCAAGAAGATGGAAGATTGATTTGTATAGCGCTTTGACAAGCCGGAATTCATGGAGGAAATGCAGTGATGATGATTACTAAGCCACAGATTATAGAGGGTTTAAGAGATTTAGGTATAAAGGAAGAAATGGAACTGGAAGTACATAGCTCTCTTAGCAGTTTTGGTATCGTAGATGGTGGGGCTAAGACAGTAATTGATGCGTTAAAAGAAGTGGTTGGTCAGGATGGAAGTATATTTATGCCAGCATTGCGTTTAAGTCCTGAATTGCCTGTTTCAAAAAACGATAAAACGCTAGGAATATTTCGTAAAATTAAAATTCTTGAACCTGATAATACACGGACTGCGATGGGGGTAATTGCAGATACCTTTCGGAGTATGCCTGATGTCTATACTGGTAATGGAGTTTTCGCAATATCTGCCTGGGGAAAAAATGCAGATATGTGTAAAAGTGGCTTGACTTATTTAATTTCAAATGGTGGGAAAGCACTCTTATTGGGCGTTGATATATATAGTTTAACAGCAATGCATTATGTTGAAGATTTACTTCCTGAGAAAATACGTGATATTTTTAGGCCATCAGATGAAGTTAACAAAATCTATCCGCCAGAACAATGGGTTATTGAAATGGGAGAACCTCCGGTAAAGCCTTGGTATACAATTCAAGAAATGGCATATAGAAAAGGCCTGATAAAGACAGGAGTAATCGGAAATTGCAAATGCATGTTCTTTGACATTTGGGATGTAGTGGGGATATACGAAAGAGAGCTAAGAAATAATCCATTTAAGCTCTATGGAATGAAGCAATAGACTCGAATTTGCTGAGATGATTTAATTCATTATTGGTGGAAATTTATATAATAATTCAATGAAAAATCAGAATTTTTGAGGTGAAATTATGAAAGAGCAGATTGCTAAAAACATAAACATGGATTTTGTGGCAAACGAGATAATTTAGGCAAGACAAAACATAACACAAATAGTCGGGAATAAACGCTTGAGTAGAGATAAAATAGAAACATGAACAGAGGTGATGATTATGGGATGGATTGACAGAATTGGTGAGGTTATCAATTATATTGAGGAGAATATTACGGAAGATATTGCGGTAGAGAATATAGCAAAAAAAGCATATATGTCCCCGTTTTATTTTCAAAAAGGTTTTGCATTGCTATGTGGTTTTACACTAGGAGAGTATATTCGACAACGCAGGCTTACTCTTGCCGGCAGTGAGCTTGTTTCTACTGATGAAAAAATCATTGATATTGCAATGAAATATGGTTATGACTCACCGGATAGTTTTACGAAAGCGTTTACTCGATTTCATGGTGTCACACCTACTGCTGTTCGAAAGGATGGAGCAATGATTAAGTCGTTTGCTCCGCTTAAAATCAAATTTTCATTGGAAGGCGGTTATATTATGGATTACAAAATTGTTGAAAAAGATTCCTTTACTGTTATGGGCGTATCAAAGGTATTTAAATACGATAGCGCAACGACAGAAATCCCGCAGTTTTGGAAGGAACATTATCAAGCAGGAAAGGGAAAATACGTATGTGGAATGTATGGAGTATGCATCGATGAGGGTATGAGTTCGGATGAGTTTGTATACTTGATTGCAGATAATTATAATCCGGCGATAGAAATACCGGATGCTTGCATCACAAAGATTATTCCAAAGCATACATGGGCTGTTTTTGCTTGTAAGGGAGCCATGCCTAAATCTCTGCAAGATGTGAATAAAAAAATCTTTTCGGAGTGGCTACCTAATTGCAAGGATTATGAAATTGCAGCAGGTTATAATATTGAAATGTACACCGACACGAAGGATTATTCGCAGGGTAATCAGGATGAAAATTATTACAGTGAAATTTGGATTCCTGTTAAGAAAAAGTAACGTTAGAAAAGAACTCTGAGATGAGATAACAAACTCCATAAAATTAATACCCAAATAGAAGAACCAGACCTAGTCAGAGGTTAATAGCACTACCTCAGGTCTGGTTTTTTTGTTGTTGAAGAGAGCGATGGCGATTCATTTTGTGTATCAGACATAATATTGATAGTTGACAAATAAAATATCCAGTGATAGAATAAGTAACAGGTGTTAGGTAACATATGTTATTTATAAAAGGAGGAATGAAATGCCGCCTAAGATAAAAGTTACAAAACAGGAGATTATGGATGCAGCCATGCGAATTGTAAGAGAAAAAGGTATTAACAGCCTGAATGCACGGGACTTGGCAAAGGAAATAGGCTGCTCAGTGCATCCCATTTTTCGAGAGTTTAATACTATGGAAGGGCTTAAATTAGCAATATATAATGCTGCTGAAGACATATATAACGAACGAATGTTAAGTGCACTGGAAAATGCCGCAGATGGATTCCTCTGCATGGGGCTTACTTATATTGATTTTGCGAGGGAAGAAAAAAACCTGTTTCAGCTACTATTTATGACAGACGCATTCAATAAGCAAAGCATGATGGATATTGTAGGAGCTACGGAGGGTGATGGGGAGGTTATCCAGATGTTATGCCAACTAACTGGGTTAAACGAAAAATCAGCTCAGGAGCTATACACAGGTGTGTGGCTCACGACTCATGGTATCGCATCGATGTTTGCGACAAATAACTGCCGATTCAGTGAGGAAGAAAATAGAAGATTATTAAACAATTCCTTTATGGGGTTATTATATAAATTAAAGAAAGAGGAGGAAAGTAATAAATGAAACAATCATTTTCACAAAAACATCCCTATCGTAGTGTGTTTTTCTTTGGACTACTGTGTACCTTTATGACAGCATTGGGAACTGCCATACCTCAGATTATTGGATTAGAAGAGGAACAACAGCTGATTGTAACAACAATCTTTTTAATTGTTTCAGTACTGCTTGGAATTGTTATTATGATAAGATCACAGTATAGACTTGCTGACTATGGATTTCAAATCACTTCGAAAGAGTTTCATCATAAGGTCTTATGGTATGCTCCATTGGTGATTATAGAAATTATTCCGATTGCTTTATATGGTTTCAGCTCTAAAATTACAGCATTACAGTATGTTATATTGGCGTGTTTCACTATTGCAGTCGGCTTTAATGAAGAAATTTATTTTAGAGGACTTTCGCTTAAGCCCATGGAGATGAAAGGTAGAAAAAAAGCTATTATATGGTCAGCTGTTATTTTTGGTGGGCTGCATATCGTGAATGCTCTTAATGGAAAGAGTACTTTATATCTTATTTTACAAATGACGTTTGCTTTTTTAGTAGGATTTGTTCTTGCGGAGATTGTATGTATTACAAAAAGTCTTTGGTTTGTAATCATTTGGCATGCTGCTCATGATTTCATTTCCAGTACGACCAGTGATACTCTTGATAGTAAGGCTTTGATTATTCTTGGAATTCAGGTAGGCATTTTATTGGTATATGCTATTCTTATCTGGAGAAAAAGCGTGGAAGAGATGCCAGTACTGGCAAGTGTTAGTGAATAGGGAAGATATGCTCCAATATATTATCTTTAAAACAGACCTAGACAGGATTTTCGTAGAAGATGTCCTGTCTCAGGTCTGTTTTCAGCACATAATTATCATTTTAAAGCAATTACAGTGAGAAGCGATCTATAATGATCTTTAACTCCGTAACTAATTCATCAATTTCAGATCCAATTACATTGATTCCCGCCATAGAAGACATAACCTGCTGTGTTGCAGCCGCAGTTTCCTCAGTGCTAGCCGCATATTCTTCTGAAACCGCAGATACATCGGTGATGAATTCACTAATCACCCGACGATTCTGTTCCAATTTTTTGGAGACGGTTTCGAGGGCATCGATTTCTTTGTGGATCAGATCAATAAAACTGACGATTGACTGATATTTGTTTTTGGTATCAGTGATGCTGATGGTCTGCAGTTCTACAACGCTTTCTACTTCTTTACTTTGGAGACTGGCATACTGGATGTTATCCTTAATTTCGTTCAGCATCTGGTCAATCACTGAGGTGGAGATCGTTGTCTGTTCGGAAAGCTTATGTATTTCCCCGGCTATGACTGCAAAGCCTTTTCCAGCATCTCCGGCTCTAGCTGCTTCAATGGAGGCGTTGAGTGAGATTAGGTTGATTTGCTCCGCAATATTGGCAATAAGGCCTGAAGTTTCAACGATTTTACATGCGTTATTATTGGCGATATCAATTGTTTGAAAGATTGATTGAAAGGCAAGCCGGCTTTTTAGGTTAATTTTATCCAGATGGTTTACTGTCTCCAATCCCTCCTGGCTGACGGTAATAATTTTAGAAGCAGTTTGGGATAATTCCTTCGTACTAGCGGTGTTCGTTTGGATAGCCTCATCCAGGCTATTGATTTCATCCACCAGTTTTTGTGTATCCTCTGCCTGACTGGCTGCTCCCTGTGCAATATCCTCAATCGTTTTTGAAATCTCATGAACAGAGTTGTTGACTTCATCAGTGGCATATTTCATCGAAGCAGAAGAACTTGATAAATAGTCAGAGGTATGGATTAATTTGCTGGTAATACTACGCCAGGAGTCCACCAAAGTTATGACGGAACGGGAGAGAACCCCAAGTTCATCCTTGCTGACGATACGGTAAGGGACAAAGGATAAATCATTTTCTGAGAGTAAATTCATATTACCGGTTATTCCTTTCATACCGGAAATAATAAAGCGAGCCATATATAAGCATAGAAAGGCTACAATGAGAAGAGCCGAGGCAAAAAGAGCGAGGAGCTTCCATACCATTGTATTGATGTAATGCTGCATGTCAGCTTCAGTCTGAGTGCTATACTCGTCAAGCAACTCTGTCATAGTTTTTATTTCGTCACGGATACCGTCAAACATGGCATTCTTAGCTATAATAAAACCGCTTCCGGTATTGGGATCATAGGCAGCCTGCCATTCTTTAAACTGTTGAGTGAATTGCTCGCACAGATGTGACATGGAAAGTTGTGTCTTTGAATGCTTAAACTCTGAGTAGAGCTCTTGATTGGACTTAAGACTCGAATCTACCTTTGAAATACTATCCATAATCTTGGAACAGTTTTCGTTATAGGTGTTTAAATATCGCTCTTTCGTGCTTTTATCCAGTGACTCACCACCTTCCATCAGAGATCTTTCTGCAAGTGTAGCAGCGTAAAAATCTCTATCAGCATTCAAAAGCAGGGAAGAGTTTATATATAAAGTGTTGTAATAAGTTGTCTTTGCTTCATGATTTAACATGTTCATCTGATAAGAAAATTGATATAGAATATATATTAAAACCATGAAAAGGGGTAAAATCATAACACAAAGCTTTACGGACATTTTACTGTTTTTTAATAATGCCATTATCTTTCTCCTTTGTAATAAATGAAAATGAGTAAAAAAAGGGTATGCCCACGAAACGATCGGAGGGCATACCTGTAATCAAAGAGGCATATAATTTTAAGTATTATTCTTCGTCAGCTATATTAACCCAACCCTGAATCTGATTGCTTTCATAAATTTTTTCACATAGAATCATTTCGTGCAGCCCGTCTTCAAAGGTTGCGTGTTCATGTCCTGAACCAGCATTTCCGATGCTTGAATATACGCTTTTAAAACACTGCTTAAATGCATCCGGAAAGCCTTCTAAGTGACCAAAGGGATAAGCGATTAAAGGTTTAGTATTAGGATGAACGGTTGATATTCCCTTTTCAACAAATGCAGTATGGCTATCCCTATTTCCAATCATAAGAGCGTTGCAGTTTTCGCTGTTCCACTGAGCCGACTTATTATAGCCGCCGATTAATAAATCAATGGCAACGGATTTTCCTGCGATAACCTGGGAAAAGAAAGCAGTTCCCTTTGCTCCGTTACTGAAGCGGAACATGACATTGGCATTATCCTCGGTATCAATGGGAACATCCTCGTAATCCTCTTCCCCGAACTTATTATCAGAATATGCTAATACTACGCCCTTAGGCTTTTTACGGTTCTTGTGAATTGTTGAGAAATCAGCGTTAACAGCAACAATTTTCTGACCCGTAACATATTCCGCCAAATCCATCCAGTGGGAGCCGATGTCTGATACTGCCCGAGTCCGTCCTGATTCTGTGGAATTTAAACGCCAACTGTAATCTGTGTTGTACAAAAGCCAGTCCTGAGTGTAGCTTCCAGTAATTGAGAAAATATCACCCAATTCACCGTCCTTGATTATATTTTTTAAGTGATTGTTCATGGGATAGAATCGGTTATGAAAATTGATAGCACCCACCAATCCGGTTTCCTTTGCTTTTGCTACAAGCTGTTTCGCCTCGTCAATGGTGGTACACATGGGTTTTTCACAGAGTACATTTACCCCATGATCCATGGCATACATTGCAATGTCATAATGGGTGTTGTTTGGAGTACAGATATGTACAGTGTCAAGCTTCATTGTGTCAATCATTTCTTTGTAGTCTGAAAAATAATTTGGTACGTTCAGCTCCTCGGCGGTTTTATCAGCATTGAATTTATCTGCTAATGCTACAACCTCCACATTTCCCAACCGGCGCAGTGTTTCAATGTGAACCTTGCCGATAAACCCCGTTCCTATAATTCCTGCTCTGAAAATCTTCATAAGTAATACCTCCCTTTAACTTATTTTAAATCAAACTGATTGGTGAACAGTGTGTACTGATTCTTCCATGCTCCGATATTTTGTGGATAATATTCCGTTACGGGGAAGGATTTGAGGATTAATTCCCGACCCTCCTCCACGGAGCTTATTTGCCCTTTGGCTAAAAGCTGAACAAGTATGTTTCCAAGTGCAGTAGCCTCTACGGGACCTGCTGCAACAAAGCAGTTGCAAGCGTTGGCGGTAAACTGGCACATTAACTTGCTCTGTGATCCTCCGCCAACAATATTGATTATTCCAAATTCAGTTCCTAAGAGCTTTTGAAGATTATTAATATTCCAACAGTATTTTAATGCCAGGCTTTCGTAAACACAGCGAACCATCTCTCCAATTGACTCAGGATGAGAACCGTAAAGCCTATCGCAGTAGTTTTGCAACCTTTCCGGCATACTGCCGGGAGAATAGAAACACTCGTCATCAACATCAATCAGATATTGGAAGGGCTCTGCTGCCTCAGCCAGTTCTTCCAGCTGGGTATAGGTATACATTATTCCCTGGGAACAAAAGGCGGCACGAATTTCCTGGACAATCCAGGTACCCATTACATTATGTAGAATTCGGTGGTGTCCCTCATAACCGCCTTCATTAGCGATATTAAAATGATAGCCGAAGTTATTAATTACCGGTTTAGAGGTTTCAGTCCCTACAAGTGCCCAAGTACCACAGCTGATGATAGCGCAGTTTTTATTAAATGGAGAAGCTAAAAAGGCAGAAGCAGTGTCGTGTTCACAAACGGTCACAATATCAAAGCCCTTCGTCTTATGTTCTTCATTAAATGCAGTGCTGGTTCTACAATGGATAGATCCTGGATATACTAGACCAGCAAAAAGCTCCTGAGGAATTTGGAATTTTTCAAGAATTTCATGATTCCAGGTACCTGTATTGTAATCAAACATCTGACTTACGGAAGCAAGTGTGTATTCCGTCATCAATTTACCAGATAGGAAATAGATTAACAGATCTGGAATAAATAAAAGTTTGTTTCCGTGCTGAAAAAGATACTCTTGATCTTGACAGTTCATAGAAGCCAGCTGCAGCAATGTATTAAACAGTGCGTTTTGGTTTCCGTTGATTTTATATAGCTGTTCCATGGACATTACATTATAGATTTCATCAGCGTGAGCTTTTGTACGGTCATCCCTGTAGCTATGTATCTGAGTCAGCATCTGTCCGCTGGGAGCAATAATCGAAAAATCATTGCAGAAGCTGTCAATCCCGATGGAGGTAATGGAGTCTCCAGTGTGGTCAATTGCTAACCGGATACCGTTGCACATTTCCTGGTAGATACTCAGAATGTCCCAATATAGGCTGCCATTAATAGAAATAGCAGAATGCTCGAACTGGTTCAGAGTTTTAACTTCCAAATGATCCTCGGTCAGAATTCCCAATACAACCTTGCCGCCGCTTCCGCCTAAATCAAATGCTAATACATTCATGTTAACCTCCGCTTATTTAGCAATTAGTATCTGTGTCTTTGTATTATGAGAAAAGTTTAAATAGGAAACATCACTTTGTGTATCAGTAATCAGATAATTGATATCAGCAAACGAACCAAGAAATACCGGACCAATTTGCCTGAACTTCGAATAGTCAGCAAGCAGGAATACTTCCTGAGAGCTTTTGATCAGAGTTTTCTTAATATCAATCTCCTGAATACCAGAATCCGTAATTTCAGTTTCCGATATAATTCCTGTACAGGAAATGAACGCCCGGTTAGGGTAGTATTGTTGGGCATTTTTTATTGTTGCATTCCCGTAGATAGACAGGTTGGTGTTTTTGAATATGCCACCTAAGCACACGATGGTATGGTGGGGGCTGAGGGATTTTGAACATTCAAGTAAAAATTGAATCGAATTGGTCAGAATAGTCACTTGAATATCGGCTGGTATATATTGATACAGATAAATACAGGTGGAGCTATTATCTATAAATATGGTGTCTTCATTCTGAATATAGGAAGCAGCCAACTTACAGATAGCATGCTTCTCTGAGACATTTCTCACGGTTCTCTCCAAAACAGGAGCTTCCTTTAAAATATTTAAATGCCTGCCTTTTACTGCTTGAGATGTCTGGCTTATTCCTTTTTCCAAGGGAAGAATGGCACCGCCGTGAGTACGTTTGAGCATACCGGCTTTTTCTAAATCGTTAAGATCCCGTCTTATTGTTTCCTTCGATATTTGGAAGGTGCTCGCCAGTTCACTGACATCAATGCGTCCCGTACTTTTGAGTTGAGTGATTATTTTGGTTTGACGTTCTTCAATATACATGCTGCAAAATCCTTTAAATGAATATATTTATTATAGCTTAAATTGCATTTTTTGCAATGCAGCAAAAAGCATCGCATTCAATTCTTTCTAACATGCTATAGGCAAGGAAAATATTTGGACCCGATACTACTACGCCATGCATCGGAAGAATTACTCCAATGGGCTTTTTAACAGCCAGTTCCCTATGTTCTTCAAAATAATTATATATGTTGTGGGAAAGCTCAGGGGTATAAGCTTTCGTGTATTCAATACAGCCTACATAGCCACGACCCATAGTTGCTTCCGTAACATTGGGGATTGGCTTCGCTTGTGCAACAAAAGGCATACAGTAAAATGGATGAGCGTGTATGGTACAGCCAATTTCTTTAAATTTACTTAAAATCAGAATGTGCATTAAGCTTTCGCGGGAAAGCTTTCCTGTTCCCTCCAGTATGTTTTCTTCATAATCAATTAAGAGGAAATCCTCAGGCTCAAGTTCACAGTGTTTTTCCTCTGACATTAGTGAGGGACTAATTAATATTCGGTTATCATCAACCCGTACGGCAAAATTACCACCTGCTGCATTTGTTAGACGTCTGTCCCACATCATCTTAGCAACCTTGCACATTTCTTTTCGCATCTCAATGTAAGATAAATTACTCATTATAATAACCACACCTTTCTTAAAATCTGCAAACTTTGAGTTGCAGACACATTTTTTTTGTGAATTAAGGTTCTCAATAATTCACACGATTCTCTTTCTTATTTCATTTTTTCAATCTGTACCAGAGGAAAGAGCTCTTTGGCACGATTCATATCAAAGCCCACTGAGGAGACAGCTTCGGCTGTGGCAGCCGATATAGCGGTGGCGAATCTGAGGGTATCCTCAAAGGAAGTACCTCTTGTGATACCATAAATAATTCCTGATAGAAAGCAATCACCGCAACCGATCGTATTTTTAACATTGACCATAGGAGGCTTGATTCGATAAATACCCTCAGGAGTTTTTACAATGGAGCCGTCACCTCCTAAAGAAACAGCTATAATATCAATGCCGTGATCTGCCAGGGAATCAATCGCCAGTAGGATATCCTCTTGTGTAGACAGCTCTTTCCCACACAGGCTTGATAATTCGTCCAGGTTTGGCTTGATTAAGTACGGTGACTCCTTGATACAGTTTGTGAGTGTTGGACCGCTGGCATCCAGGAAGAATTTTAAATTCAAGTCCTTTAAGCGACGAATTATCATATTATACACTTGGGGGTCGTAGCAATTAGTGGCGTCTCCCGAGAGTACGACGAGATCACCTTCTTTTACATTATTAAGTAATAGTGTAATTAGCTCCTCTATATCCTGTTGATCAAGGTCGACTCCTCTGGAGGATATGGTAGAGCAGTCACCATTGTCTTCGATTATAAGGTAGTTAGTCCGGCTGTCTTCATTCTCTCCATGTTTATGTAGGAATTTAACATGAACACCTGAAGCTTCTAATAATAGAAGGATCTCATTTCCGGTATTGCCGTGTACGATACCCAGAGCGTTGTTTTCTATTCCTAAGGATTTTAGGTTGATAGAAACATGAGTGCCTTTTCCGCCTAAAGAATCTTCCGAATACTGCAAGCGATTTGTAATATTCTTCTTGAATTCCTTTAAAAACAGAAGTTTATCAATGGCAGGATTGAGTGTTACTGTGTGTATCATTAAATTCTCCTTTCTCATATTGTACAAAAAACATTCTGAATATGTGTGTTTTGTTCTTTTACAGAAATATATTAGCATTAAACGGTCAATAAAGCAACAAAATATTTTGTATTTGTGTATATGTAACATAAACGGTCATGTGATTATATGGAAAATTACTAAAAATAGAAAGAAACTAGTTTTAGTAGTTGTAATATTTCAGAGGAGATGATAAAATACAAACATAAACAAAAACAAAGACACAAAAGGTGTCGTAACAGGAGGTAACAAAATGTCATACAAAGAAACATTACTTCAACCAATTAACATTGGACCAAGAGTTGCCCAAAACCGCTTTTTCATCCAAGCGATGGAATGTAACTCAGAGGATGAAACAGGTAACCCTTCCGAGGAAACAACCAATCGTTATATAGAGTTGGCAAAGGGTGGAGCTGGTTTGATTTCATTAGAAGCAATCACGGTAACCAGAGAAAGCCGTGCCAGAGATAATCAGCTGACAATTATGCCACAAAATGAAAAACCGCTAACTGAATTTGTGAGAAGAGTTCATGAAGCAAATGATAAGTCCCTGTTGGTATTCCAGTTGACTCATTCCGGCGAAATTTCCAATCCTGCTTTCTCAAGAAGAGTAACACCGAATCCGCTTCCTGGATATGGCGGAGATCTTCTCACAGAAGAAGATGTCGAAAGAATTATGGACAGCTATGTGACAGCTTCAAAAATAGCCTACAATGCAGGAGCTGACGGTATTGATCTAAAATTATCCCATGGTTATTTGGGATGCCAAATGATCAGACCCCACAATAATAGAGACTGGAAGTACGGCGGAAGCTGGGAAAATAGAAGCCGCTTTGCCTTTGAACTGATTGAAAGAATCAGAAAAGAAGTACCGGATAAGAACTTTATTATAGGTTCAAAAATTTCAGCTTGGGAGGGCTTCCCAGGAGGTTTTGGTACCGAAGGCCCTGGTTCACCAATTATGGATTTGACGGAGCCAATCGCTTTAATTAAAGGATTGGAAGAAAGAGGAGCAAGCTACATAATTCAGTCTGCAGGCAGTCCTTCTATTACAATCAGCCTAACACAGGTGGACAAGCATATTCCATATTATGCATATATGCATCAGTACTGGGCGAAAGAATTCAGAAAAGCATTAAAGCCGGAGACTGTAGTAATCGGATCAAACTTCTCTGTATTCAGAAGCGGTAAGAATGATTTATGCGCAGTTACTCCCGAAGAGAGTAATATCCTCAATTACGGGGCATGGTGCATCGAGAATAATGTTACTGATATGATTGGTTTAGGAAGACAGTCCTTTGCGGATCCATACCTGCCTAAAAAGCTGGAAGAGGATAAGGAAGATGATATTAAATATTGCCGCCTCTGCGATGCTTGTCTGGAGCTCTTGATTCAGCAAAGTAAGGTTGGATGCTGCGTATATGATAAAAATGCAGCTCAGGAATTAATCGAAACCCGAAAGACTAAGGGAAAATTAAAGGTAAGCCACACCTAAGCTTGGGAAGGTATTTAAGGGTGGAAAGGAAAAAACAGAATTATATGAATGGCGCTGCTATGACTCCGGATTCTAAGCATTATTGCAAAGGGCACCATTTAATATAAGAAAAAAGTATTGGGAGGACGTAAACAATGAAGAAAAGAATGATGTCAATTTTAATGATGCTGGTCATGGTATCGGCATTGCTTACCGGATGTTCCAGCGGCAGCAAGGAAGAGCCTACTAACTCCGACAGCACAACAACTGCTCCAGCAGACTCTGATGAGGCTGCAACAGCAGCACCGGAACAAACGGACACGAAAGATGGTCTCATCGGTGTATCTTTGCCGGCAGCAGATCATGGCTGGATGGCTGGTACTATCTTTTATGCTCAGGAAAAAGTAAAGGCACTTGGATTAACGGAGGGTTCCGGTTATAAGATTCTAACCTCTGAAAATGTCAATGATCAGGCGAATGATATCGATGAGCTTATTTCCTTAGGATGTACCTCAATCGTATTGTTACCACATAATGATGAGGTTTCCGTTGCAGCTCAGAAAATTGTAGATGCAGGAATTAATTTGGTTGTCTTTGATCGTAAAGTATCAGGAGATTATACTGCTTATGTAGCTGGTAACAATGCAGCGATTGGTACTCTGGGTGCGCAGTACATAGGAAAAGCATTGGGTGGTAAAGGTACAGTTGCAGTAATGTCAGCACCAAGTGTTGGCTCAGTTAGCGTAGAGCGTACAGATGCATTTAAAGCTGAAATGCAAAGTTCATATCCAGATGTAACATTAATCGAGGTAACCGCTGGTGGATTTACACAAGAAGCAGGTCTGACCATGGCAACAGATATGTTGGTAGCCAATGCCCAGATTGATGCGGTATTCTCTATTGATGATGAGCCTTCTCTGGGTATACTTCAAGCAATTAAAGAAGCTGGAAGAACCGATATCAAATATATCTCCGGTGGCGGTGGTGCTCAGTCCTGGTATTCCAAGATTCAGAGCGAGACTGATATCAAATGTTTTACCGAGACCTACAGTCCATCTATGATTGGTGATGCAATTCAGATGGCAGTGGATATTCAACAAGGAAAGGACTATCAGAAGGATACAATTATCGAACCTTCAACTGTTGATTCCAGTAATGTTGCAGATTTTATCAATGCAAATTCACCATACTAAAAAACATAATTAAAATATTACCTGGGATATTTTGATTATCCCAGGTATTTTTAAACAGAGGTAATCTAGATGAATGAACATGTAGTGAGAATGGAGAAAATTATCAAATCCTTTAGTGGAAACCGAGTGCTCCACGGTGTGGATTTTGAGTTAAAAAAGGGAAGTATTCATGCATTATTAGGTGAGAATGGGACAGGTAAGACTACCTTGATGAATATTTTGGGTGGAATTATTCCTGGAGATGATGGGCGTATCACGATTAATGAGATTGAAAAAGAAATCTCAGATGCGGTAAATAGCAAAAATAGCAGCATAGCATTTATCCACCAGGAATTGACCTTAATTAATGACTTGAGTGTCTGTGAAAATCTTTTTCTGGGCTGTGAGCTCAAAAGAGGCGGTATTCTGGATAAAAAAGCCATGTACCAAAAATCCCGGGAAATACTGGCTAAGATGGAGATTGATCTGGATCCGAATGCAATGGTAGAAGATATTGATGCTTCCTATAAGCAGGTTGTTGAGATTGCCAGGGCGCTGATGAAGGATGCAAAGGTAATCATTATGGATGAACCCACAACAGCCCTTACTAATATTGAAATTGAGCATGTTTTTAAAATTATGCGACGCCTAAGAGATCAGGGCGTTAGCTTTATCTTCATATCCCATAAATTAAACGAAGTAATAGAAATCTGTGATCGGTATACCGTTATGAGGGATGGATATGTTATTAGTACAGGGGATGTAAGTGAAGTTACTGAGAACATGCTGGCATGCTTTATGGTTGGAAAAGATCTGTCTGATAATGAGGTTTATAAGAAGAGAGATATTGGAGAAGAAGTACTTAAAGTAAAGAATCTATCTAGAGAACGAGAATTTAAAAATATTGACTTCCATGTCAAAAAGGGAGAAGTTGTTGGTTTTACAGGATTACTGGGTGATGGTCGCTATGAATTATTTAGTACAGTTTACGGCTGTCATAAAGAATATCAGGGTGACATAATTATTCATGGAAAAGCATGTAGAATGAATGCACCACAGAAGGCACATAAGAATAAGATTTCATATTTGCCAAGAAATCGTAAAGAAAACGGTATCATAAAGGATTTAAGTGTAGGACAAAATATGACGGTTTCTATCGTTAATAGGTTTTGCAGAGGATGTTTTATAGATCGTAAGAAAGAAAAAGATTACAATTCCAATTATGTAAAAAAATTAAATATTAAGATAAATGATTTAAAAGAGCTTATTATAAATCTCTCAGGAGGTAACCAGCAGAAGGTGCTTTTGGCGAGAGCATTAAGCTCGGATCCAAGCCTTGTAATCCTGGACAATCCTACCCAAGGCGTAGATGTTGGGGCAAAGCTTGAGATATATAAAATTATTATGGAACTTGCAAGCCAGGGAATGAGCTTTGTAGTGCTTTCAAGTGAAGCCCAGGAGGTTATGGCTCTATGTGATCGTATTTATGTAATGTATCACGGAGAGATACGTCATGAGTTTGCTCATGAAGAAGCAAGTGAAGAAAATATTATGATTGTTGCAACAGGAGGAAGTATATGACTGCATTAGCTAAGAAGGAAGGAAATAAGGTACAAAGAACGATTGCTGCAAAGGGATGGAAGAAATGGGCTGGTGATAACAGCGCAATTATCGCCTTTGTGGTATTATTGGTATTAGCTGTTATATTGCAGGGGGGTACCTTTTTATCTGTTAATAATATCATTAATGTATTAAGGAACAATTCTGTTATCGGTATTATTGCTCTTGGTATGACGTTAATCATAATTACGGGTGGAATTGACCTTTCGGTAGGCGCTCAATTGGCCTTTATCGGTGTTGCAATTATCACGGTTTTTAACAGTACCCAGAGTCTTCTGCTTACCATATTAGTTGGGGGAGTCGGAGCAGTTCTATTTGGATGGATCACCGGGATCCTAATTGCGAAATTTAAGATCCCACCCTTTATTACTACGCTGGGAAGTATGACCATCTATCGATCAGTAGCACAGTTCTTTTTAAATGGCGGAGGTTTGACTGCCTCCGGAGAAAAGACCAATCAATACCTTGCTATTTCAAATACAAACCTCTTCGGGGTTATCCCGATGCCCATCGTAGTTTGGTTTGTTTGTGTTATAATTGTTTTATTAATCATGCAGCATACCGCTATAGGACGACATATCTATGCAGTGGGAAGTAATGAAAAAGCCGCTTCTCTCTCAGCAATTAATGTGGTCAGAGTAAAATGCTTCGCGTACATAGCATCCGCATTACTGGTGCTAATTGCAACAATTGTAGAGACCTCAAGACTGGGTAGTATTAATTCCGCATCCTCCGGTAACAAGTATGAAATGGATGCGATTGCAGCAGCAGTAATTGGCGGTACGAGCATGTCTGGAGGTAAGGGAAAGATCGCATTTACCGTACTGGGGACATTGACCCTTGGAATTATCAATAATATGATGAATTTACTGGGTGTTGATTCCTTCCTTGTCGGTGCTGTTAAGGGAGCAATTATTATTGTTGCAGTACTTTTGCAAATGACCTTGAACAAAGAGAGATAGATATGAAAAAGAAAATATCACCTTCCCTGATGTGTCTTACTATTGATACAACCCAGGATGCAATAAAACTAATGGAGAAGGAGCAGATAGAGTATCTTCATATTGATGTAATGGATGGCGTGTTCGTTCCTAATATCATGTTGGGAACACAATATGTAAAGCAAATTAGAAGGATGACAAGTATACCGATGGATTTGCATCTAATGATTGTGAATCCAGAGCAGAAGCTGGATTGGTTTGAGATTAGAAAAGGAGATAGAGTTATTTTCCATATCGAAAGTACTGTTCAAATCAATAAAACAATCCATATCATTAAGAGTAGAGGTGGAATTCCGGTAGTTGCATTAAACCCGGAAACAGCTCTGTCGGTTCTGGATTATATCTTAAAAGATATCGGAGGAGTTCTTCTTATGACTGTGAATCCCGGTTTTGCGGGCCAGGAAATGGTTGAAGGAATGCCAGAAAAATTAGAGGAACTTCGAGATTATCTAAGAAAGAAAGATCGCTTGGATATTTCAATCGGAGTGGATGGAAATGTAAGCTTTGAAAATGCGAGGATCCTGTCAAACAAAGGAGCAGATCTTTTTGTTGCAGGTTCCTCCAGCATTTTCTCCAAAGGAATAATAACACAGCCGGAAATTAAAAAGCTTCGTGAGGCGATTGGAACATCCTATTAGTCTTGCGCAATAATTACATCAATATTATAATTATTAAGATAAGAGTAATTATTCTGACAGGTTTTGCTATCGGTGATAATGTGATCAATGTCGTGGAAGGATGACAGAAAAATCTGACCATTTTTTTCGAATTTGGTATGGTCTGCTAAGACGTATACTTCCTTCGAGCGCTCGATCATCAACTTTTTAATATCCACTTCCTGAATGCTGGAGTCTGTCAGCATTCGGTCGGGAGATATTCCTGTGCAGGAGAGGAATACTTTATTAGGATAATATTCTTTTGCATTATGCAGAGTCATGTTGCCATGGATGGACAAGTTGGAAGCCTTTAACATTCCCCCGAGGCAGAAGAAGGAATGATTCGGATTGTTCAACTGAGCCGCCTGAATGAGGAAGGGAATTGAATTCGTTATAAAGGTTACTTGTATATGTGGTGGTACATATTGAGCTAAATATATGGTAGTTGAACTGTTGTCAACAAACACATTATCCTCTGATTGGATGAAGGATGCAGCTTTTCTGCAAATTGCCTGCTTCTCCTCAAAATTGGTGAGTTCACGTTCTTTGACCGGGGGCTCAGGTATACTTGTCTGAATCTGTTGTTTGGTTTCTACAGGAATAGCTCCGCCATGGGTTCGAACCAGTAATCCCTTTTGCTCCAGTTCACGCAGATCACGACGAATTGTTTCCTTTGATGAGTCAAAACGATTCGCTAGCTCAATTACGTTAATGCTTCCGTTTTTCTGAAGTAGATTTAATATCTCTGTTTTGCGTTCAATCGTATACATAGTTATACCCCCCACAGTTTAGTATTTAGAATAATAATAGCATATTTTTGTGAAAGGTCAAGAAAGTTGATAATTTTTCCGATTGCCACAAGTAAACAAAAATAGGCTGTCGCATGGATGATGGAGGAAATTGTATGAAATTAGGATTTGTAAGTGCAATCTTAGATCAAAGCTCCTTTGAAGATGTGATTGATACTGCCAGTGAATTAGGATTTGAGTGCGTGGAGCTTGCTTGTTGGCCCCAAGGAGTGGCTGAACGTCGTTATGCCGGGGTCAGTCATCTGGATGTGGACAAGCTAAATGAGAACAAGATTGCATATATTAAAAAATATTGTGCAGAGAAAAAGGTTGAAATCTCATCCTTAGCATATTACCCCAATGTAATGGATGCAGACATCGAAAAAAGAAATGTGACAATTGAACATCTTAAGAAGCTCATTGTTGCCAGCAAACAGTTAGGTATTGGGATGGTAACTACCTTTATTGGAAGGGAACAGACAAAGACGGTCGAAGAAAATCTGGAACTCTTTCAAGAAATCTGGCCTCCGATCATTAAATTGGCAGAGGAATGCAATGTAAAGATAGCGATTGAAAATTGCCCGATGCTATTTGGCATGGAACAATGGCCGGGAGGACAGAATCTTGCTACCACACCCAATATCTGGAGGCGGTTATTCGAATTGGTTCCAAGCAAATACTTTGGTTTAAACTATGACCCGTCCCATTTTGTATGGCAGATGATTGATTACATCAAACCAATCTATGAATTTAAAGACAAAATTTTCCACGTGCACTACAAGGATATTAAAGTTTACCGTGATAAGCTTGATCAAGTTGGTATCATGGCATATCCTTTAAGCTATATGTCACCAAAACTTCCTGGTCTTGGTGATGTTGACTGGGGGAAATATGTAAGTGCGTTAACTGATATCGGATATCAGGGGTATACCTGCATTGAGGTAGAAGACAAAGCCTTTGAGGGCTCGAAGGAAGCGGTTCTAAATAGCCTAAAGCTAAGTAAAAGATATATGGAGCAATATGTAATAAACTAATGGGTGGGATATAGCCATAAGTGAGAAGGAGGATATAAAATGAATTTAGGATTTTTTACAGCAAACTTTACGGAAAAGCCATTGGAGGAGGTAGTAAAACTAGTTTCGGCCTATGGCTATGAGACGCTGGAAATACCTGCTTATGAGGGAAATGGCCAGTTGGAAACTAAGGATGTTATTCAGGGAAACAATGCAAGTGCGATTAAAAAAATGGTATCTAGCTATGGTATGAGGATACAAGCATTGAGTAATCACTCGGACTCCTTTCTGATCATGGGGCCAACGGGAAAGGATACAGATTTTATCTTCAAGGGAACACCGGAAGAAAAGATTAAGCACGGAACCGAGAGCCTGATCCGAACTGCTCAGGCGGCTAATGCGTTAGAGGTCCCTATCGTAGTTGGTTATCCAGGTGTTGAGAATTGGGGCAGATTTTTCTTTTTTCCTTATGGTGAGGGATGGAAGGAATATGAGCAGCAATTTGTTGAGCGCTTTACCCCTATTTTGGACAAGTTCCAGGAATATGGTGTGAAATTTGCCATAGAAATTCATCCGAATAGTTTTATCTATGATATTCATACTGCCGAAAGAGCTTTGGAGCTCGTAAATTATCATCCTGCATTAGGATATAATTTTGATCCTGCTAATACCATGTATTTAATGATTGATCCTGCAATTGTAATTGATAGACTTAAGGACAGAATTTTTCATGTACATGCAAAGGATGCTGAGCTGGCGCCTCATAATCTGCCTACCGGAGGAACTTTAATGCATGGGGATATGGCAGCACTTAACCATACGTATCGTTTCCGTATTCCAGGCTGGGGACAGGTTGAGTGGAAGAGGGTAATTACCGAACTATCTATGGTAGGTTATACTGGTTCCTTAAGCTATGAGCATGAGGATGTTACCATGAGTCGTATGGATGGAGTTGAAAAGGTTGCTAATTTCTTGAAACCACTCATTATTAAGCAGCCTTATGAAGGAAGAACGGATAAGTTATTTAATAAAGAGCTATAAGCCATACCCATATAAAAGCGAAGATAATAAAGTAAAATTATTGAAAATCAGAATTGCTTATTATGATTGCGAAACTGAACGAAAGCTGGCGGCATGAAATAATACCGATCAAATATCAGTTTCGCAATTTGTATTTCATGATGGCATCAGATATAGCAGGTGATTGAACTTATAAATCTTAAGAAAGGATAAAGGGAATGGATTGTGATTTGCATATTCATACAGTAAATTCCGATGGATCTATGTCGGTTAAGGATGTGATTTACTATGCTAAGAAAAGTGGATTACAGATTATAGCAATTAGCGATCATGACACAATGAGCGGGGTAGATGAGGCGATCCTTGAGGGAAAGCAGCTAGGGATTAGGGTAATACCTGCAGTTGAGACAACTGTCATTGATACGAAAAGAAATCGTTCAGTTCATTTTTTGTGTTACTTTCCTAGAAATAAGGAGGTTTTGACACGTTTCTTACAATCAACATTGGACAGTCGAAGGAAACAAAAGCTTGAAATGATACAGAAAATCCAGAAAATTTATCCCCTGTTAGAATTAGAGCATATCTTCCGGTATGCAAAAGAAAGTCAGTCAATTTATGAATCACATATCATGCAGTCGCTTTGTGATCTGGGTTATTCCAATATCGCTATCGGTAGCTTTATGGAAGAACTTGTTTCAAAAAATGGCAGTTGCTATGTGCCAAGCTGCTATCCGACGGTTGATGAATTGATGGATGTGCTGCAAAAGGTTAAGGCTTTTGTTGTAATTGCACACCCAGAGGAATTCAATTCCTTTGAATTGGCACGGGAGCTTGCCAAGGAGGAGAAAATTGATGGCTTGGAATATGATCATCCAAGAAATGGGACTGAGGCTCGAAGAATAGTGAAAGAGATAGCCCAGGAGTATGATTTGATTTTAACTGGTGGAACTGATTTTCATGGGCAATATGCTAAAAAACCATATCCAATTGGAAGCTATGGCTGTGAGGCAAGTGTAATTAGCAGGATGGAACAAGTTATGAGGAATAAAAACTAATAGCTGGTATTAGAATGATATCAATTACTAAAATGAACATTATTATTTACTATTCCATTCATTTGTGATTGAAAGAGATCACCATGAGTTTTAACAGGCACTATTTTATTAATCCAAGAGAAAGCTTCCAATTAAGAATTCGAAGAACGGATGCATTGATATCGTCCAAAGAAATCTCTTCATTTTTCACTGCAGCAATTACAGCAGGTATCTGCACATTGTAATCAGAAGCAATGATTAAATCGTTTCCTGCCTGTACGGCTAGCACGGCAGCAGCCTCATTATCTGTATAGTCTTTTATTGCATCCATACTAAGATCATCCGTCATAATGACTCCATCAAAATTCAGGTCATTTCTTAAGATGGTATGTATGTTTGAGGAGAGAGAAGCAGGATATGTTCGATCAAAGGCCATAACTATATTATGTGAAACGAGAATACTTCCAGCTCCGGCGCTGATACCCGCTTCAAAGGGTAAGAAATCGTTGGTATAAAATTGTTCACTGCTTCGTTTATCAATCGCTATTCCGGTATGAGTATCAACATTATTACCATAACCAGGGAAATGTTTTAGGGTACTTCCAATGCCTTGGTTGTTCATGGTAGTAACGACAGTTTTAACATAATCAGAGGTTTCTTCGGCATTTTTTCCGAAGGAACGCTTATAGATAAAGTCCGAAGAATTCGTAGAAACATCGCAGACAGGGGCGAGATTAATATTTATACCAAGACTTTTTAAAAGGTTAGACTTTTCTATTGTGTCATTTTCAATCAGATCTAAACCACCGGATTGATATAATTCCTGCGGAGATTGAAAGGGCACCTTGCGAAAAGCAGTATATTTACTAATCCGATTAACAGTCCCGCCTTCCTCATCTACGCCAATGAGCAACGGGATTTGAGCTACGGACTGATAGCCTGAGATTACATCTTTCATACTTGATTTGGTTTGATTTGAAAAATCCTCAGAAAATAAAATAAAGCCTCCTAAATGATAATTTTTCAGGTCGTCAAGAGCAGTGGTTTTATTACAGCGAACAAAGAACATCTGTCCGATTTTTTCTTCCAGACTCATTTGATTTAATAATTGTTGGGCAGTGTTATCGTTATCAGAAACAGGAGGGATATCTTCAGTTACAGGGTCCTCGGTCGGAGTAGGGGCGACTGTTGGTGAAGGAAGTTCTGTGGGTGTGCTTGCTGGAGTATTCGTTACAGTAGGAGAAGCCTCAAGGGAAGGCTTTAGTGTTTTTGTTGGGTTGGAGTTATTATCATTTGAGCTACTGCAGCCGCTTAGGAAAAGTAGGATAGTAAGTAAGAATAAGAGATTTATATGTTTCATCAGGTAATCCTCCGTTGTAATGGTTTATGATTTTTATTATCCGATAGTCATTGTCAATGTCTATTAAGTATACCACAATTTCAGCAATTATGAGGCAGATTTTGTGATAATATATCCTCTCATGAATAAGTTAATCATACATAATCGCTTCATAGACATGTGAGAATATGAAGTATAGAATGTCAGAAAATATGAAAATTATAGTTGACTTTTTGGCTTTTCTATTAGATAATATCTAATGCAGTGTTTGAGTATTAGACACTGTATTGAAAGAACTGGTTCCATGATTTAAAAGATTTATGAAAAGAATTTCTAATAAATTTAACCTAATAATATATCGAGGCGTGGCTCAGTTTGGTAGAGCGCTGCGTTCGGGACGCAGAGGCCGTGGGTTCGAATCCCGTCGCCTCGATTACAATATTTAATGGGGATTGCCTTATTTTAAGGCTTTCCCCGCTTTTTTTGCTTTATATAACATTAGTTACACTTGGTTACACTAATTTTTTGGTCGCCGATTCTTGAATTTCGATATTTTTCGCTTTGTCTTTACGATCAAGAATAGGAGGGCAATCATGCGTCAGACAAAATAATGCTTTTAGATTGACATAAAAAAATAAATATGATAAAGTTTAATAAATTTGATAAATGAAGGAGGCTTACGTATGTTGATTTGTGTACGCAAATAAAGCAATAAAAAGCAGAAATATCTATCCACTTTGTGGGCTTTTTTTGTGTGCGTATACGAAGAGACATGTATATATAAACATTATGTGACTATATGGTTGCATTGTGTTTGTTTGCCTTGTTTAATAGTAATGCAGATTAATGCCCTTTTGTGGGTATTAACCTGCATTTTTTATTGCGAAAAACTAGTTTAGCGATAAAAATGTTTGGAGGAAAACTATATGCAGAGAAGTAGAGATTCATGGAAGAAAGATTATTTTTTAATATTGTTTGGACAAGGAGTATCCCTTATTAGCAGCGGGATTTTGCAAATGTCAATTATTTTTTATTTGACTGCAAAAACGGGTTCTGCAATGGTATTATCCATAGCAACACTAATAGGCTTTTTACCACAAGCCCTTATAGGTCCGCTAGCTGGCGTTTTTGTTGATCGCCATAGCAGAAAACGAGTGATGATAGGTGCGGATGTAATTATTGCTGTGGCAGGAGGTTTATTAGTTATTGTTACCTTATTCATGGAATTACCAGTATGGGTAATTATGGTGGTTTTATTTGTTCGAAGCCTAGGGACTGCATTTCATTCACCCGCATTAAATGCTTCTACGCCATTACTAGTGCCGGAAGATCAATTGACAAAATGTGCAGGGTATAGCCAGACTATACAGGCCGTAGGGTCAATTGCAAGTCCAGCTGTGGCTGCATTTTTATATACTATATGGGATCTGAATCAGATTATTCTTCTTGATATTGCTGGTACTATTTTGGCTTGTATTTTCGTAGCAATTATTGTAATTCCTAATCCGGATTCAAATAAGAATGATAGAAAAGAAAAGGTTATGCAGGAACTGAAAGCGGGATTCATGGTCTTAAAAGAGAGTAGTGGGTTGTTTGCTTTACTTTGGATTGGTGCCATATATATGTTTTTTTATATGCCAATTAGCGCATTATATCCACTGATGAGTATGAGCTATTTCGATGGAACACCTATTCACGCTTCAATAGCAGAAATTGCTTTTGCTATTGGTATGTTGGTAGGCGGAGTCATATTAAGCTTGTGGGGAGGGTTTAAGAAACGTACGTTTACTATTGGTGCATCGATCCTTGTGATGGGGATTGGTGTTGCTATATCGGGAATATTGCCCCCAAATGTTTTTATTGGATTTGTCATTTGTTGTACGGTAATGGGGGGTTCAGCTCCGTTCTATAGTGTACAAAACGCATTGTTCCAGGAGAAAATCAAACCTGAATATTTAGGAAGAGTATTCTCTTTACTTGGAAGTGTGATGTCATTTACAATGCCTTTAGGATTATTATTTTCTGGTCTTTTTGCAGAACGTATTGGCGTAGAAAAATGGTTTTTTGTTTCTGGCATAGGAATAATATCCTTATCAATTCTAGTATTTGTACTACCTGTGGTACAGTCTCTAGATAATCATACTACATAAATAAGCCTATGCTAATTTTAGGAAAGGAGGGTAGATATACGATGGGTGTAGTAATTATTTTGCAATAGCAAAGGCTATTGCACGTTAAAAGTCAAAAAATAGCCTTTGCTAAACCTAATATCTTAGAGTGATTAGGAGATGCAGAATGAGCTATATTAATATATATGACGTTTTACCAAAAGAAATTATTGAACAAATCCAAGAATATGTTGATGGTGTTAAACTTTATATTCCTAAAAAGGTGGATAGCCGCAATTCATGGGGAAGCAATACGGACACTAAGGAGTGGATATCTTCTCGTAACCAACAAATAAGACATGAACATCAAAATGGAGTATCCGTATCAGAATTGGCTCAAAAATATTTTTTGGCAGAAAAGACTATACAGAAAATTGTTTATTCAAGACAATTGATGGTTTAAACATTAAAAGCGCCTAAGCTCTTTATAGCTTACGGCGCTTCTTTTATTGCCAAACAAGTAGGAGGATTCAGTTTTTAACTCTAAATGATATGCTGAATACATTGTTAGCTGTATGGTAGCTATTCAATTTTAATTTCATATGTTACTGTTACAAAAATAATAAAACCTATTACAAAAGTATTTTTTCAAACAGGCAGTTAAAAGAGTTGAGAACTAGACATGGTATATCAAATTATCAAACTTCTAAAATAACTTATGAGGAATGGATAATACTATTCAATTGTTTTAAGCAGTATGTCAGTGACGATAAAAAATTACAAGTGAGAGGTTCATACAGACAGTATCTGCTACAAGAATCACAACTTAAAAAAAAGTTCAGAGGTAGAAAATAGACTAAACATTTGATTTATATTTGGCGATTTAGTATTCTAGTAATATAGAAATAAAGAACACTGTGCAGTTATTGTTAGACTGTGGGGTGTTCTTTTTTTGTCCTTATAGGTGTTCATGGTTAAATTGTATCAATATCGTTACCATAATGAAGGTAGCTCATCATGGATCATAGTATTTCGTATTGGAATAAAAAGGTAGAGATAATCTTTATGCAGTGATATAATGAGATTATTGATACACTATATATGAAATGACAAACTACGAGGTAACCATGACTAATATAATAAGAGGTAAACTGTAAGACATTGTTTCAGTAAAGGAGATGTTGATATGATGAAATACTACCAGAAAAAGTTTAATAAAATTCACATCCTCATGGACGCTTGTATTATTGTTTTTTCCTACCTTCTTGCATATTACCTGAGATTTTTTGTATTAAATAACAGATTTGATTTTTTTAGGATGGGTGTTAACGAGAAATGGTACTCCTTGAATGTATATAGTGGCAAATTAATACTTATAGTACCGCTATACCTATGTTTTTATTATTTTTTAAATTTGTATGCACCGATAAAGACCAAATTCACATTAACGAAAGTCTTTCAAACTGTTTTAGCAAATGTTTTGGGAATGGCATTACTTCTTTGTGCACTGTATCTTCAAAGGGAAAATGATATATCCCGTCAATTTTTATTACTCTTCTTTGTAATAAATGTAATCCTGAGTGTGGGTTCAAGAATGCTGTATTCTTATTACTTGAAGATTATACGAAAAAAGTAACAAATGAAAACTTGATAATTGGTCTAAACCAGCTGATATAAGATAATAGATATTTATAATATTTATAATATGATTATTGATTCGCTGTAGTTATAAATTGTGAATGGATATATATTAGATTTTTTTATGGAGGGTACAATATGAAAAGGGTTGTTTTACTTATAGTGGGATTAGTTTCAATAATCTTTCTAATCTTTCTATCTTACAATGGTAGGTCTGATAAACAAGATTTTTATGGTACATATACATTTGATGAGTTAGTTTATTTAACAGAATTTTCATCATCATTGCTTGATTCTGTTAATGAATCAAGGGCAGGTACTAAATATACAATTGAAACAGACTTGTTTAAAATTGAATCAAAAGATTTAAATGTTGAAATTAGTTCGCCAAGCTATGTAAAAGAAGATGTCCAACCTGTTTCATCTCCATTATTTGACGGCGATATCTTACAGGATAACAGGGTTAAGTATCAATATGGTATAAAAGATAAAGACGGAAATAAAACTACGTGGAGATTATATGTTTCTCCTGAATGTCTTTTTGTTGCATCCTATCATAATTCTGCTTATGGGACAGAGGTTATTTGGGAGATAGCAAAATTATCTAAGTAATAAGCATTATTTCAAAATAGCGTACTAAATTCAGAAATAGGTATACACCTATCAACTATCAATATAAGGTTGATAGGTTTTATTGCACTAAACTGAAATTTGAAAGATATCCATAATGCAATCAAAACACATAAGGCATACATAAGGCTTTTGGAAAAGTAAGATATTTAGTATTTAGGTAATGTTATAGAAATGAGGAAAAGCCAGCTTTATCAGCTGGCTTTCTAGGGGGAGAATTATGAAAAAAATCTATGTTTAATTTACTTATATGCTTTATTAAGTTTATAAACCTATTATAAAACCAAATTGTGAAGAAACTATTTTCAAATAGTAAAAGAACTATGAACAAATTATGAGTAAATCATGATGACCCTTTTATTTACTTGAATTATTAACAAAAAATCGAGGTTTCAAACTTAGTAGTGGAAAAATCAGAGGAAATTTTTCATAAGTTTAATTCTTTCAACCACATGAGGAGTGATTAATTAAACGAAAAGTATTTAATCTTGTCGTAACAGTGTATTGGATAAGGACTGGATATAAAAAAGGATCGCTAAAAATAGCGACCCATTTCAAAAAAGCGTTTATTTATGCGATTTGTACATTAACTGCCTGCATACCGCGTTGTCCTTGTGTCACATCAAATGTAACGGACTGACCTTCATCGATAGACTTGAAACCGTCCATAGCAAGCCCAGAAAAATGTACAAAAACATCATTGCCCTGTTCATCAGAGATGAAACCAAACCCCTTTTGTGAATTAAACCATTTTACAGTACCTTTATTCATGAAAGATACCTCCTTAAATTTTATTATATCTCTAATAAAAAACACATACTTAAGTAAATCAAAAAATGATCTACGAAAATATGTGAAATCAATTCTTATTTAAAATACTTGTTAACTATAGCATGCAAATATTAGTAAGTCAAGCAAAATAAATATTTTCTTCAAAAAGAAATGAAATGTAAGGTAAAGATTAGTAGTACTATTGATATTTGCTAGGAGTTTGAAAAAATTAACTTTTTAAATGGGCAGTGGATAAGATTGTCTTGTCCATGATGTATTAATGGGGTAAGTCATAAGTAACAGTGAAAAGTGTAAAGGTAGTAGTAAGATAGTAAAATAAATAGGTAACGATTTAAAGCCCTTCAAAGTAAACAATAATATGGTGAGAGATTCTTTATAATAAAAAATTACATATAATGTAAGCATGTATAAGTATTTAATGATATACAATTAGTGATTGGAGGGAGAAATAAATGAAAAGAAGAATTTTATTAGTTTTATGCACTCTTGTATTCATAATAACCTTAATTCCTGCACAACAAGCTGCAGCAGGTACTATTCCTAAGGGAGCAAAAGAATTTAAAGGAAATTATTATTATGTATATAATGATGAAATGTCATGGGAAGCTGCTAAGGAAACTTGTGAATCATTGGGTGGTCATTTGGTAGTTATTACATCTGCTAGCGAGCAAGATTTTATAGATAAAATGGCCAAGGAAAGAAACAGTTGTTACTGGTTAGGTGGATACAGAAGTTCAGATGATTGGAGATGGGTAACAGGAGAGACCTGGAAGTTTACTGCATGGAGTAGCGGCAACCCATACTTAACTGACGATGATAATTATCTGCGACTTACTGAGAATGATTTATGGACAAATGATTATCAAAGTGGTTACCGATTGGGTTATATCTGTGAATGGGAAGCTGAAGATGTTAATACAAGACTTCCCGGTAAAGTGGTGATATCTAGTGTTAAAAAAGCATCGAGTACTTCGGTAACAATAACATGGAAAACGGTGAGCGATGCTGAAGGCTACAGTATTTATATGAAAACTGGAGATGAAGGTAGATATGAGAAAATAGCTGATATCAAAGAAGCTGATGTCACGACATATATGAAAAGTGACTTAACGAAAGGCGTCGCCTATTATTATAGGGTAAGAGCCTATAAAACTATCTATAGTGAAAAATCGTATGGAGAATTATCAAAATCAAAAAAAATAACTTTAAAATAAAATTACACAGAGGATAAAATACCCCGGTCATTATTGGCCGGGGTGGGAATGATCTAAAATTCTTATTTCATATCTTTGAAAATAGTTATTATTTCATCTTTGTTTGTTGCATCTTCGCAAAACAATACATATTTTCCGTTAATAGCAGAAGCGGTTAATGTCATACCAAAATCTTTTAATTCTACTGTATTTGTCTTTTCTAAATTTTTATATGTATCAGATTTTGTATCATATTCATATACCTCTACATTAGAATCGAGATATTTAAAACCACTTGTGGCTCCTATCATTTCAGCAAGCACTTCAGTTTTCTCACCGGATACAACATTTTTTTCCTTTAAATATTCCTCAACCTCTGTTAGTGATTCCATGCCTGATGGCTTTTCTGATCCGGATTTTCCGCACCCGATCATAAGTACACATAATGCAATTAATAGCAAAATAGATATAAACTTCTTCATTTTGTCCTCCTTAGTATTGTTATATTGGAATTATACCCCATATAACATATTTTGACAACAAGAAAACCATACAACAGTTGAGGGTTTTTCATGCGTATTATTTTTGTGGTCTGTGATTATTTATTTTTACGAATAAAAATAACCTCGTCAAGGATCAAGTTTGCATAAAGAAAGAGGTGAATTATATTCGAATTTACTTGATTTGGAGGATCATGATGGGCGAGAAGGGAGCAGGGAAAGAAGATTGCATAATAAAAAAGGGAAGTACTGAACTCCCCTTATATTACCTGATGAAGGTTATTTACTTTCGGTGGCTCCAGACTTGCTATTTGTTAAACTATTAGACTTAGTCTTAGACCGATGATCGGTATGAGTTACATTTTTATCACTAATATTATTGTTTGTAACACTACTTTTGCCCTGCTTTTTTGAAGATGTATCTTTGCTATTCATGGTAGTTGCTCCTTTCGGTTTTTAGTAGTGTTCACAATCAAATAAACAAATATTCAAAATTATGAGTTAAGAGAGGAGCTGGGTGAAACCAATATTATTCTATACAGAAAGGGTAAGAGCTATCCTTGAAAGCAAAATGGTTAAGTCGTTTCATACGCGTCTGAAGAATCATCATATGAAGCAAAGTATGTCCAGGTTGGCACACTGCATAATATAAATATATTCTAGTTGCATAAAAGAATACCGCCAGTTAATAAACAACTGGCGGTAGCAATAATTTTAATTATTTAATGTCCCATTTGACGGCCTTGGTAACTTTTTGAAATTATTTCAAGTTAAAGTCAGTAGACGCAGTAAACAAACTTGTACCTGAGAATCTTAGCACTGTATCGGATACCACTAAATCATCTGGTACTTCAAAAACAAGGTTTCCTGTTACATCAAGACCTGGATTAATGGACTCAAAGCTAATATATTTATTATCTAATCCTATCAAAATGGTTGGGTTATATTCTACTTCATCAGAAGTTACTAATTTGAAATATCCATTGGTTAACGATACGGCTTCTTTACCATTGTTTTTTATTGTAATATTGACGATAGCATATTTCCCGCTTTCTGCTTTGTAGCTAAGAAATTCATTTTCAGTAATTTCTTTTGTATCACCAACTTCATTAATTTTTAATGCCAAATCTTCTGATTGACCCTCAGATCCAAACGCTATAGCCTTATCTAAGTCACTAGCTTCAGCTTCGGGCTGTTTAGTTATAGAGTCAGTAGTCGCTGTTTGAACAGTTGCAGAAGTATGCCTAGGTCTGAGACATAAAAACACCCCGGTCATGACTGGGCGGGCATCATCTCTTTTAATTATCTAAAATTGAAGTGCGCCATTTAACAAATTGATAGTTACTATGTAGTCACAAAATAGTCACAAAACATAAAAATAGCACTCGTTTCTGAGTGCTAAAAGTATCTTATAAGTGGCTATAAACCTTAATATTACTGGCTTTTAGAAAAAGCTAGAAAAGGGACTTGAACCCTCGACCCCTTCATTACGAGTGAAGTGCTCTACCAACTGAGCTATTCCAGCATATTTTATTCGGTAACTTCACAAGAAGAATACCACTCAACTATTCTATTATAAATGTTATTAAATTTCAAGAATTTTTTATTCGCTACAGTAATTTTTTTAACTTAATTATGTAAACAAGGACGATAGCAAATACACATCACAAGAGGTAATTGCTATCGCCCGTCTGTTTAGACCTTTAAAATATGGTAGTTAGATTATAAATATTCTGAGATGAGCCTATTTTCTCTCCCCTAAGTAACAAATCCCTAACGCACCAGGACCTGAGTGTGCTCCAATGCTTGGACTAACATAATTAATAATAACCGGTTTAGTTGGTAACTTTTCATTTACTAGCGATTTTACATATTCCGCATCCGAAGGACAATCACCGTGTACAATACAGATGGGATCTAAGGTATCTGCATAGGTTCCTAGGCTATCTAACATGTTATTAAAAATCGTATGTAAGGATTTTTTTCGTCCTCTTGCAGTTGAATGAGATACTAACTGTCCTTCAGAATTGATCGTTAGAATCGGCTTGATATTAATCATGGAGCCAATGATTGCAGTAGTTTTAGAAATTCTTCCGCCACGATGTAGATGATTCAAATCATCCACTGTGAAAAAGACACAAAAATCCTCCTTATGTTCCTCTAACCAGGTAATAATTTCATCCAGAGTCTTGCCTTCTTCTTTCATCTGAACAGCTTTTAAAATAAACAGACCTTCCCCTAAGGAGGCATTCAGAGTGTCAATGACGACAATCCGAGCACCCGGATTTTCCTCACAAAGTTCCTGAGCACCGGTTACAACATTGCTGCAGCCGCCGCTAAGAGCAGAGGAAAAACTAATGTGTAAGATATCCAAGTCCTGATCGATATAGGCTTGGAAGGTTTTTCGAATTACCTCTGGATTACTTGCCATTGTTGTTGGCATTAAACCAGATCTCATTTTATCATAAAAATCCTTTGGGGTGAGGTTGACTTCATCTCCATAAGTGATTCCCTCAAGGTCATAATAATGTGGTATGATACCGATTTTCTTTTCGTTGATATAACTTTCCAACAAATCAGAATTCGAATCAGCGGTGATAATAAAATCCTTCATCCCTTGTATCCTCCCAGAAATTGTTTGTAACTCTATTCTACTAAACAAAACATTGTTTTGCAACATAAGATTAGAAATACTTAATTTTTTGTTTATAGAAATTTTATAATCCCAAAGAGAGTGGACGAATGGCGATTCACAGGAAGGAATAGTGGTACTCTAACCTTAATCAAGGAAGATGATACGGTCAGAGAGCTGTTTTGCTTCTTCCACATCATCGGTTGCCAAAAGTACGGTTTTCTTTTCCTTACGAAGTAGTTGAATGATCTCTGCGGATACCTCTTTCCTGGTGTTTTGATCCAGGTTGGAGAACGGTTCGTCCAGAAGAAGAATATCGGGTTCCGTCAGTAAGGAACGAATAAAGGTGATCCTTTGTCGCGTACCTGAATTCCCATCCTTTGAATAAGAACCGATGAAGGTAACGATCCCATAGGTTTTTGCATATTCATTAATTTGGACATAGCTGTTTTCGGGGTTTTCCAGCTGTTCCTTTGGGCAGTTGGTGTTGCCATACTCACTGTTGTAATAATCACAAATATTATCTTTTTGCATCATATATCCGATACTTTTACCAGAGGACTTTAAGTCCTTGCCGCAGATATGAATAGAACCACTACTGGGAGTGTGGATACCAGCAATCAAAGATAAAAGGGTGGATTTTCCACTGCCGCTTTTCCCTACAATGGAGATAATCTCACCCTCCATTACATGAAAAGAAACATCGCAAAGCACCGGTGTTTCCCTTTCGTTACTATGATGGGTATAACTTATGTGATCTATTGTTAGCATTTCGCTCATATAAGACCTCCATTGCTGTTCACTAATATTATATGAAATGAATTTTTAGAAGTTACAGCCATTCCTTTAGTTGACTTTCCTTAGTTCGCTGAATATAATAGAATTATAATCGGATGAAGAATCTGGGAGAGTCCTTAAGTTAGTGATGAGGCGCCGAAGGGGAATGCGAAAACTCTCAGGCAAAAGGACCAGGTTTGGACGATACTCTGGAAAGCGTTTTGTCACCGAAGAAGCAATTTCTTGAAGCTGTGTGAAAGCTACAGGAGAGAATCTTTCAGGTAAACATACAGAGGCGTATTGAATTATTTCAGTACGTCTTTTTTTATGTGCCAAAACATAGGTCATCAGAAGTTGCTTTTTAACTTGTCATCAAAGGCACTGTAGCATATACCTTAAAAGACGTACTTCTAAACGTACATAACCAGAGCTTAATGGTTAAGTAGAATGAGGAGGTAAAGAAAATGGAAAAGAAAACTCCGCTTTATGATTGTCATGTGAAAGCAGGAGGAAAGCTGGTTCCCTTCGCGGGCTATCTGCTACCCGTACAATATGAGACCGGCGTAATTAAGGAACATATGGCAGTCCGTACCACTGCAGGATTATTTGATGTGTCTCATATGGGGGAAGTTGTACTTCGGGGAAAAGATGCATTAAGTAATGTGCAAAGACTGGTCACCAATGATTGTAGTCATATGTACGATGGTCAGGTAAAATACAGCCCTATGTGTAATAATAACGGTGGGGTAGTTGATGATCTTTTAGTTTACAGAAAAAAAGAAGATGAGTATCTGATTGTTGTTAATGCGGCAAATCGTTTAAAAGATGTGCTATGGATACGACAGCACCTAGAGGGTGAGGTGGAGTTTGAAGATATTTCTGAGGACATAGCTCAATTGGCTCTTCAGGGACCTGGAGCAAAGGAAATCCTATGCAAGATGACTGAAGAGGAGAAGCTGCCGGTTAAATACTATAGCTTTTCTGAAAATGTTCTTGTGGCAGGCGTTTCCTGTCTGGTATCAAAAACTGGTTATACTGGCGAAGATGGATA
Source organism: Bacillota bacterium (assembly GCA_023386815.1). GTDB lineage: Bacteria > Bacillota > Clostridia > Lachnospirales > Lachnospiraceae > Mobilitalea. The sequence goes on along the minus strand of JAEWIZ010000001.1, from coordinate 52,497 downwards.
TGAAATTTACTGCAGTAGCGAGGATGGTACAAAATTATGGGACGCAATACTTGAGGCCGGTAAATATACCAGGAACCCTTCTGAGGATGATAATGGAGATCAGAATTTAGTGATCCCTTGTGGTTTAGGAGCAAGAGATACCCTTCGTCTGGAAGCAGCAATGCCTTTATATGGGCATGAAATGGATGACAATATATCACCGTTGGAAACCGGACTTGGTTTTGCTGTAAAGCTTGAGAAGCCGGATTTTATAGGAAAAAGCGGAATCTTAACGAGGGGTACACCAAAGGTCAGTAGAGTTGGACTTCACATCACCGGCAGAGGCATTGCACGAGAGGCCTGTCCCATATACTTAGGTGACAAACTGCTTGGAACTACAACTTCAGGAACACACTGCCCATTCCTAGGCCATCCTGTAGCAATGGCGCTTTTACCAATAAAATATAGCGAGGTTGGAACGCAGGTAGAGGTTGAGGTAAGGGGACGAAGGATTGCTGCGGAAATTGTACCTCTTCCCTTTTATAAAAGAAGTGCTAAGTAATCGTTTTTTAGAATTTTTATTAATAAAAGCAAGAACGGTATATCCTAGACATAACGGTTTTATAACATAAAATGAAAAACTAGGCTGAAAACAGCCTTAGTTGAAGATAAACGTGAACTAAAATCAAAATTTAGATGGAGGAAATTATAATATGAAAAAGGAATATTTATATACCAAGTCCCATGAATGGGTATTATTTTTAGACGAGAAAACAGCAAGAATCGGTATTTCAGATTATGCACAAGGGGAGCTTGGAGATCTGGTATTTATTAATCTTCCGGAAGAAGGAGATGAAGTAGTTGCTGGTGAAGAATTTGCTGATGTAGAGTCTGTTAAGGCTGTTTCCAATATTTATAGCCCTGTAACAGGAACGGTAAGAGCGATTAATGAGGAGTTGTTAGATCATCCAGAGTTTGTGAATTCAGATGCTGCAGAAGCATGGTTTATAGAAGTAGAAGATATCAAAGATCAGGTGGAGTTAATGACAGAAGAACAATATAAGGCTCAACTGTAAAGGGGGAACAATCATGGGAACCTATGTACCGAATACCAAGAAGGAACAGCAGGAGATGTTAAAAGAGATTGGCGTTTCTAATCTACGAGAGTTGTTCCGTGCAATTCCAGAGGAGGTTTATCTGGAAAGACCTCTCAATCTTCCTGCCGGATTACCTGAGATGTCTGTATATCAGAAGATGAACAAAATTGCAGGAAAAAATAAGGTATTTCATAGTATTTTTCGTGGCGCAGGAGCTTATCGCCATTACATTCCATCCATAGTAAAGCAGATAACCTCAAAGGAGGAATTTGTGACAGCTTATACGCCTTATCAGGCGGAGATTAGCCAGGGAGTGCTCCAATCTATTTTTGAATATCAGACGATGATTTGTGAACTAACTGGAATGGATGTATCCAATGCATCTGTTTATGATGGTGCATCTGCGGCAGCAGAAGCCGTGATTATGTGCAAGGAGAGAAAAAGGACAAAGGCGTTGGTATCTGAGACTGTTCACCCGGAGACTTTGGAGACGATACAGACCTATTGTAACGGGACAGATACAGAAGTGGTTCTTATTCCGGTAAAGGAAGGGCGTACTGATGTTGAAGAACTACGCAAGATGATAGACAATGAGACGGCGTGTGTTCTGCTTCAACAGCCTAACTATTATGGGTTATTGGAGGATGCCGACTTCATTGGTGAGCTTGCACACGAAAAGGATGCAAAATTTATTCTTAGCTGTAACCCCATTTCCTTGGGCATTCTTAAAACTCCTGCTGAGTATGGAGCTGATATTGCAGTAGGTGAAGGACAGCCGCTTGGCATACCGCTATCTTTCGGTGGACCTTATCTAGGTTTTATGGCTGCAACTGAGAAGTTGATGAGAAGACTCCCAGGGCGTATTGTTGGAGAGACCAAGGATTCCAGAGGAGAAAGGGCATTTGTTCTGACCTTGCAAGCAAGAGAGCAGCATATCCGAAGAGAAAAGGCCTCCAGTAATATTTGCTCTAACCAGGCTCTTTGTGCAATGACAGCAGCAGTATATCTGGATGCGATGGGTGAGAGAGGGTTGAGGCAAGTGGCTGAAAGCTCCATGTCAAAAGCTCATTATCTTGCGAAGAAGCTTACACAGATAGAGGGATTTAATCTAGTTTATCAGGGCGAGTTCTTCCATGAATTTGTGACTACCTGCAAAGGAAATGTGGATAAAGTTCTAGGTTCCTTAGCAGAGCGTGGAATTCTTGGTGGTTATCCCCTTTCCGGAAAGGACGAGGGCCATCTACTTTGGTGTACCACGGAAATGAATACGAAAGAAGAGATGGATACACTGGTTAGTATTTTGGAGGAGGTGACAAGGTCATGAAATTAATCTTTGAAAAGAGTAATGCAGGAAGAGGCTGTGAACTACTCCCAGAATGCGATGTTCCTATTACCGCCGTCCAAGATAAATTTATCAGAAGTAAAGAACTACATCTTCCGGAAGTATCAGAAACAGAGCTGAGCAGGCATTATACAGAGTTGATGAAGAGAACCTTTGGTGTTAACGACGGCTTTTATCCACTTGGCTCCTGTACCATGAAATATAATCCGAAGGTAAATGATGAGATTGCTAAGCTTCCGGGCTTTGCAGAAATTCATCCTCTACAGCCGGTGGATTCAGTGCAGGGCTGTTTAGAGGTAATGAAGCTGGCGGATGAGTACTTAAGTGAAGTGACGGGTATGGATGCCATAGATTTTCAGCCTGCAGCCGGAGCTCATGGAGAATATACCGGTTTAAAATTGATTGCGGCATATCATAAGGATCGAAAGGATAGCAAGAGAACTAAGATAATTGTTCCTGATTCCGCCCATGGAACGAATCCTGCAAGTGCAGCTATGGCTGGGTTCTCGGTGATTAATATAGCTTCCACAAAGGAAGGCTATGTAGATCTGGAGGAATTAAAAAAAGTTGTAGGAGAAGACACGGCTGGATTCATGCTGACAAACCCCAATACAGTGGGAATGTTTGATGAAAATATTCTGGAAATCACTAAAATAATTCATGATGCCGGTGGGTTAAATTACTACGATGGTGCGAATCTAAATGCAATTATGGGGTTGGTACGCCCTGGTGACATGGGATTTGATGTGGTTCATTTAAATCTTCATAAGACATTTTCAACACCCCATGGGGGCGGCGGACCAGGAAGCGGACCAGTGGGCTGTAAGGAAATATTGATCAAGTATCTTCCATCCCCAAGAATTGAGCAAAAGGATGGAAAATATGAATATGTCCAGAAGTCACCAGAAAGCATCGGTAGGGTGAAATCTTTCTATGGGAATTTCCTGATTGTAGTGAGGGCATTGACTTATATCCTTACCCTAGGTGGTGAAGGGTTAAAAAATGCATCGGAAAATGCTGTACTCAATGCAAATTACATGATGAGTAAGCTGCAGGGAATATTTGAAATACCTTTCTCAGGTCATTGTATGCATGAGTTTGTGATATCTTTGGAGCGGTTAAAGCAGGAAAAAGGAGTTTCTGCCCTGGATTTTGCAAAAACCTTGCTGGATTACGGTATGCATCCACCTACCATGTATTTCCCTCTAATTGTCCACGAAGCATTAATGGTTGAGCCAACAGAAACAGAAACTAAGGAGAACCTGGATTTAGCGGTTGAAGTATATAAGCAGGTATTGGAACAAGCAATGGCTGATCCGCAGCTACTTCATCAATCACCTGTTAAAACGGTAATCGGACGACCGGATGAGGTTATGGCAGCAAGAAATCCTATACTACGATATCAATTTTAAGAGTGCGAATGGAGAATAGCCATTGATAAAGAAGATAAAATATGTCATCACGAAGGAAACCAATCCATATAAGAATCTTGCGCTTGAAGCCTATCTGCTGAATACAGTGAAGGAGGATGAATGCATTCTTTACCTGTGGCAGAATGAGCGAACTGTTGTCATTGGAAAAAATCAAAACCCCTGGAAGGAATGTAAGGTTGCTGAACTTGAAGAGGATGGCGGGAGTCTGGTACGGAGAATGTCAGGCGGTGGAGCAGTATTTCATGACTTGGGCAATTTGAATTTTACCTTTTTGGTTACAAAGGAAAACTATGATGTGGAACGGCAACTGCAGGTAATTCTGGAGGCGGTAAGACTTAGGGGCATTCCGGCTGAAAAAACAGGAAGAAATGATATCTCTGTAGAAGGCAGGAAATTCTCAGGTAATGCTTATTTTTCAGACGGATTCCACTGTTATCACCATGGAACCATATTAGTGAAGGCGGACATGAAGATGCTTTCCCATTATCTCAATGTATCGAGAGAAAAGCTGGTATCAAAGGGAGTGGAGTCGGTTCGCTCCCGGGTTACGAACCTTACAGAGTATCATCCGGATTTAAGCATTGATATGGTGAAAGAAGATTTAGTGAAAGCATTTGAGTCAATCTATAAACTGATTCCGGAAGAGGTAGAGATAACACAACTACCGGAACAGGAGTTAAAGAAATATGAGGATAAATTCTCTTCCTGGGAATGGATTTACGGTAAGAATATAAGCTTTAACTATTGCATTGGCAGAAGATTCTCCTGGGGAGACATTGAGATTGGCTTTGAGGTAGAATCAGGTGTGATTAAGGACTGCAGAGTCTTTTCAGATTCGTTGGAGATCGAGCTCTTTGAATTAATTGCTGCAAGATTATGTGGACTTAGATTTTCCTCGAATGAGGTGGTAAAAGAATTGAACCAAATGGCAGTACAAGAAACAGTTATTGGTATATTAGCTGACATCGTTGATTTTATTCAGGAAGAGAAGCTGTAAAGATGGTGGGGGCTGCTGGATAATCTATGAATTTGAAGCGTTAAATTTTGCAACAGCCCCTGGCCTTAAAGTGAAGCCCCTACAAGGCTTCGCTTATTGATAACATTGGATAAAATACTTTGGAGGTTAACCATGGATAATAGATATGATTTAATCGTAATAGGCTCAGGTCCTGGTGGATATGTAGCTGCCATCAAAGCAGCTAAACTTGGAATGAAGACAGCAATCGTTGAACGGAGGGAGATAGGAGGTACCTGTCTTAACCGAGGCTGTATTCCAACGAAGACCTTAATGCATAGCTCACATTTTTATTATGAAACCAAGCATCTACAGGCAGCAGGGCTGCACGTTGAAGGACTTACATTTCATATGGAAGAGCTTCAGGAAAGAAAAGATGAGATTATCTTAAAGGTTAGACAAGGTATTGTCTCATTATTAGAAGCAAATAGTGTCACTATTATTACTGGTACAGCAACCATATGCAAGGAGAACCGGGTTATTGTTAAGGGCGCCGAGGAAGAACAGGAGTTTTTGTCAAAGAATATACTGATTGCAACTGGATCAATGCCTTCTATTCCACAAATAGAGGGAGCCATGTTACCCAATGTGTTGACCAGTGACGAGCTTCTATCCAAAACCAGTCTTTTCCCGAAGCTATTAATTATCGGAGGAGGAGTAATTGGAGTTGAATTTGCGTCCATTTATAGCGAGCTGGGTTGTGAAGTTGAGATCATAGAAGCAATGGATCGAATACTACCTACGTTTGATAAGGAGATTTCCCAAAGTGTTGCTATGAGCCTGAAGAAAAAAGGTGTAACTATTCACACAAAAGCTATGGTACTAAGACTGCTTCCCGGTGAAGCGCAGGAGCTGGTTTGTGAATATGAAGAGAAAGAGAACAAAAAAATCACCGTGGCGGCGGGAGTTTTAATCGCGGTTGGCCGAAAAGCGAATTCAAAGGAATTGTTTGCGCCAGAGGTAAGTGTGGAGTATGATGGCAGTAATATCAAGGTAAATGAATTCTTTGAGACTAGCATACCTAACGTCTATGCGATTGGTGACGTGATCCGAGGAAAACAGCTGGCGCACGCAGCCTCTGCACAGGGTATCGCAGCGGTGGAACGGATGCATGGTGAGGAGATTAGTATAGATCTATCCGTAATTCCCTCCTGTGTATATACAACACCGGAAATTGCTGCTGTTGGTATGAGCGAGGAAGAAGCTATTCAAGCCGGACATAGAGTAAAAGTAGGGAAATATCCTATGCTAGGTAATTGTAAAACAATGATATCAAAGGGCGAGAGAGGATTCATTAAAGTAATTGCTGATGCAGATACAGAACAGATACTTGGAGCACAATTAATGTGTGAAAGAGCGACAGACCTAGTCGGTGAATTTACTTCAGCAATCGTTAATGGTCTAACCTTAGGTGATTTAGCCTCGGTGATTCGTCCTCATCCAACTTTTGGTGAGGCGGTTACCGAAGCAGTAGAAGATGCTATGGGAATAGCAATCCATTTAATGCCTAAGAAAAAATAATAATGTTTCTTGGTGGGCTCACACAAAGGTGCAATTGTGTGAGCTTTTCTTTCGTGAAATCATATTCGTGTAGCTACAGATTTTTATACCCTCTTTTTATATTTCTTGAAAGGATAGTAGGTGAATGCTATAATTAATTTACTTTTCCGAAGCAAGTAATATAATTGGGGAAATAGAAATGTATTTAAATAGGAAAAAAGCCGAAAAGATAACTAGCAAATGATTAAGGAGGTTACGTATGCGGATGATAGCGGATGATACGTTGGCATTAATAGTAGATTTTCAGGAGCGCTTAGTGCCGGCAATTTATAATCATGAAATACTTCTTCGTAACACAGAAATATTAATTAAGGGTCTTCGCGCTTTAAATATTCCAATTCTGGTAACGCAGCAATATACCAAAGGAATCGGAATGACGGTTCCAGTGCTGGCCAATTCTATCGGAGAAACATTTGAGTATTTAGATAAGATAAGCTTCAGTTGTGCAGACGACGACTTGATCTTACAGAAAATTGAAGAAAGTGGTAAGCATAATATTATCATATGTGGTATTGAAGCGCATATCTGCGTTCTTCAGACAGTAATTGACTTAAAAGCGAAGGGATTTCAGGTTATATTGGTTGAAGACTGCGTAGGTTCCAGAAAAGAGAGTGACCGTCAGATAGGACTAAAAAGAGCATATTTGGAGGGGGCAGTTCCTACCTCTTATGAATCTATTTTATTCGAACTTACCAGGATGGCGAAGACAGATGTATTTAAAGAAATATCAAGATTAATTAAGTAATTAAAATAAGCAGCAAAATAAAATAAAGGTAAAAATCAACTAAAAAAATGAGCTTTATGTCGAAAAAAGCATAAAGCTCATTTCTATAAAGGGATGGTAATTATGTATTTATGAAGGGATATCAATTATTCAATAATTGAGTTTTCAGGTAAATATACCTTGATAAAGGGATAGAGCTCTGAGTAAACAGCCCGATATTCATAGCGATATGAAATGGTCTCGATGGATTGAACAAACTCATCGGTGTTTGTAATAATATACGCGGTCAAAGGTGTGCCATAGGAATTGATAGGAATGGTACCCTCCGGAAAATCACATTGAATATTACCGCCATCAACAATGATATGACGTGGCATTGATAATATTGTATTGTTTGGAGGAGCAGCAATTCGAACCGCTAACAACCCTCTTCTGATTTTAATATAGCTCATACTAAAGTGATCTCCTAAACCGACCAGCTCATGACCTTCCCCTGATACAACAAGATTACCGCCATCAAGGCAAAAGGTATATTTCCCTTGAATTGCACCTACCCCGGTACCAATTCGTGCAAAAATTCTTAAGTCGAGATCACCCTCTTTGATCAGTATTAATCCATCAGATTCTTCAATAGAGCCGATAGCACAAGAGGTTTTTCCTTCACATTCTATATTGATATTTCCGTAGGTGGTGATGTCAGCAGATCCAATAATGGAGCCAATACCAACTGTTTTGGTGCCTTCTGTCTTGATGTCAATATTAGCAGAACCTATATAAATCTTTGCATTACCCATAAGGCTTCCAATTCCCAGGGTCTGATATCCTCTTGTATCTAATATGATATGTCCGGAGAGTATTCGTATCGTGGAGTTTGCTGAGTTACGGCCTCCACCAATACCAACGGATAAATTTGAACTACTGATTACCTTTATCACTCCCTCACTAGCAAGAGTGATATCCCCATAGGTTTGAGAATCTGATCCGCCAATTCCAATCCTTCCGTTTTGATCTGCGTGAATTGTCAAATTTCCTTCTCCTATAATCTGCAGCACTGATTTTTCTACCACACGAATTCCATCCTTTGAAAAGGTATTATTTCCTACCAGTCGGAGTATGACAGAACTATTAGAACCAATCATAAGGCAAGGACGATCAACTCCGCAAATTAATAGGTTATCTAGTGTAATTTCACATTTATGATTATCCGGTACAACAAGTGAAATTTTCGCGTGCTTATTTGATTTGCTGGTGAAGGTGATTTTTTTCTCTTTGATTAAAATAATAGAATAAGATTTGGAGGAAAACAGGTAGGGATCTAGTATGGTCTCTCCATTTGTTTCGTATATTTTTTGATTAGTCAATGCCAAAATCTTTTTATAATTTAACTTCTGGACTAAATCATAAACTTCTTCGGAAATAGATGTTATTAAAGAAGTCTCCGGCTTTGCGATGAAGTCCCCCTGAACATAATCAATATCAAGATTAATTAAATATTCTAATTCCTCATAACGTTCAATCCCTGAAGCAATTGTTTTGATATTTTTTAACCGTGCAAAGGTTATAATATTAGATAATTGGTGCTGTTTTTTTGTATTGAGATCGATAAAGGATGTAATGGAACGATCTATTTTTATGTAATTAGCACAAGAGTTAATTAAGTCAATAACATCAGTTTCATCAGTACCATAGTCTGAATAAGAAAACTGACATTTCATTTTCTGGAATCGTCCTTTTAATACCTCCATACTGGTCTCACTCATATAAGTGATATCATTAAGTTGAATAACGGCTTTCTCTAATAAGCTTCCGTAGGTGTTGAAAAGCTTCGTAAAATCTTGCTCTGTCAAATGATAGTTTAAGACACAGTTGATAAATAATTTTTTTGTTCTGAATATGTCTGGTTGAAGTCGAATAATTTCCATATTGTTATTTAAGGTTAATTTTTCAATGTCATAAAGACGATTTTCTCTCGTGGCAAGGTCGAGAATTTCGGTAGAAGATAATTCTAAGAGATCAGATTGATAAGTCATTAGGGCTTCATAAGCAATGAGGTCCCCGGTTTTTGCATTTAAAATCGGTTGGAATTTATAACTTAAATGGTTTTCATCCATCATTTTATTAAATTCTTGTAAACGTAACCGATCCGTTCCATGATTGATATTAAATAGATAGTTTTCCAGGTTGTTTACAGTTAATAAGTTTTTGTAAGCGAATATAGCAGTATAGATAATTAACATAATATTAATAGCTAAAGATAAAACTAGCAAAGAATGTGTCATTGGATTGCAGATTAGAGCAAAAGAAAAAGATAAGATTAGAAGTAGAGTGTCTAAACAAAATAGAATGTTTAGCAGCAGGCTTCTCTTTTTATGGTCTTGAAGTTGATAATGACTTTTGTGCATAATAACTCCTAAATTTTTTAATATAGTAAACGGTTTGAAAATTAAAAAATATTAATTAAAAAAATTTTAATGTAATCAATTTTGAGTATACAGTCATGTGAAAAATATGTCAATATGGTTATAGGCCTTATTTACTAATTTCATAAATTTATGAATTTAGTTTTTGTTTGTAGTTCTATTTATAGCTCGTTAATATAGTTCATTATATTAGTTTGAAAAAACGAACAAATGTTTGAAAGTGATTGACAGATAGATGTGAGTTTGATATTATTGTAAAATAAGAACAAATGTTTGTTGTTTAAGGAGCTTTGTATGGTTATTCAAGAAAGCATGTCGATACAAAAAAAGCTTGAGGTCTTATCAGACGCAGCTAAATATGATGTTGCATGTACCTCAAGCGGAACAGATCGAAAGGGAAATGGAAGCGGAATGGGTAATAGTATAGCCGCTGGTATTTGCCATACCTTTTCAGCGGATGGAAGATGTGTTTCACTGCTCAAAGTTTTATACACGAATGAATGCATATTTGATTGCAAGTATTGTATCAACCGTTCGTCCAATGATATAGCGAGAGCATCTTTTACACCGCAGGAGATCGCTGAACTAACAATGGAATTTTATCGCCGTAATTATATAGAAGGCTTATTTTTGAGCTCAGGTATCATTGTAAGCCCCAACCATACCATGGAACTTATTTTGGAAGCCTTGAGATTGCTCCGTGAGGTTTATCATTTTAACGGATATATTCATTGTAAAGCCATTCCAGGTGCAGATCCTGTCTTAATTGAGATGCTGGGATGGTATACGGACAGGATGAGTGTCAATCTGGAGCTGCCCACGGCTGAAAGTTTAAAGGAACTGGCACCGAATAAAAATCGTAAGAATATCTTAAAGCCTATCCGCCAAATCCAGCTCGGTAGAAAGAGCAATCGTGAATTTTTAGGATTACCGGATTTTAAGGAACAGCCTAAGTTGATCCTTGAGGGGGCAAAGGATTATGATATGAAAGAAATCTTAATTTCCGAAACGGGAATTGTGCCCTTTAAAAAAAAATCCCTAACAAAGAGAAGATTTGTCCCTGCGGGACAGAGCACCCAAATGATTATTGGAGCTACCAAGGAAAGTGATTATCAAATCATGAGTGTGGCGGAATCTCTCTATGACAATTTCGATTTAAAGAGAGTTTTTTATTCTGCCTTCATGAATGTTAATCAGGATATTAGGCTTCCGTCTACAGAATCCGGGCCTCCGTTGCTTCGGGAACATCGATTATATCAAGCGGATTGGCTGTTGCGTTTTTACGGTTTTAAGGCTTTGGAGTTACTGGATGAGGAACGCCCGAATTTTAATATACTACTGGATCCCAAATGTGACTGGGCACTCCGCCATCTCGAATTGTTTCCTGTTGAAATTAATCGTGCAGATTATTATACATTACTTCGTGTTCCAGGTATTGGAACGAATTCGGCTGGGCGGATCATCATGGCTCGAAAAAGTGCCGTATTAGATTTTACAGACTTAAGACGATTAGGAGTTGTTCTAAAGAGAGCGATTTATTTCATAACCTGTAAAGGAAAAACCATGTATCCGATTAAAATGGAAGAGGATTTTATAACCAGACAACTAGTGGCTTTGAAGGATCAGATACCAACTGGAATTGATAAGGATATTACTTATCGGCAATTATCCTTGTTTGATGATGTTAATTTTCAAATTGATACCAATGTAAAGAGTAAGCAGGCATCCGTATAATTTTTTGAAATCAGGGGTGACAATATCATGCAAAAGCATATCTATGTTTGTGAGAATAGTATTGATGGAATATTTACCGCAATTTATCAGGCTTGGTCTTCGAGATATGGACATGCCAATATTAAGATTGAAGAAAAAAGTGAAGGAAATAAATATTCAAATATTGAGCTGTTTTCGGAATACCTTATGGTTGATACTGAGCCTCTCCTTGCGGAAAAAGTATCGAAAGCGATCAAAGAAAAACTATCCAGTGAAGTCTTTGAGATGGTTTGTAGAGTAGCCCTGTCTGACTTTGAAGGTAAGGCCGATTTAATCTACCGGTTTTTAATCTTAGGTTTTGCAACTGGAAATAGTATTCTGGAACACATGAGTGACGTTGTGGTTAATCAAATGTTTCGGATTAATAAGAATGTGAGTAATGAAGCACATCATTTGTTGGGGTTCATTCGATTCTCTGAACAAAAAAATGGACTGTTAATCTCGATGATTCATCCCAAAAATAATGTATTAACATTGGTTACACCGCATTTTGCGGATCGTTTACCTAATGAAAAGTTTATGATATATGATGAAAATCGAAAACTAGCAACATTTCATATTCCCGGAAATTCCTGGGTGATTGCACAAGTGCCTGAGCTAGATCAAAAAATAATGGAAGAGGTTCCAGATTATGAAGATGAATATAGAGCTTTATGGAAGACTTTTTTTGACCATATAGCAATTAAGGAAAGAACGAATCCTAAATTACAACGTAATAATTTGCCCTTGAGATTTCGAAATGATATAACAGAATTTCGCAATGCTAAGTGATGTATAAAGAAATTAAACAGAGAGATACTAGTCTTGTAAGTGTAATTTAATTATTATAGGAGGAGTATCGAATGAAAAGAAGATTAGCTGTTTTAATAAGTATATGTGTAGTATCTGTGTTTGTATTCAGTGGCTGTGCTGCTGGAACAGATAACAACAGTGGCGGCACAGGCAATGATATTACCGGACCAGTGACGAATGGAACAGGAAACGGTACTGGAACAACAAATGGTACTGGAGCAAATAGTGCAACAGACGGTACAAATGGAACTGGTACAACGAATGGTACAGGCACAACTGGAACAACAAACGGTACTGGAACCACTGGAACAAACGGAACAGGAACGAATGGCACAGGAACAACAGGAACAGGAACAACTGGAACAGGAAACGGTACAGGAACCGGAGCAACAACGAATGGAACTGGAACTGGGGCTGCAGGTACAAACGGTTCAGGTACTGGAACAGGAACAATGCGGTAATATAATGAAATAAGGTCTGTTTTCAATGCATAAGCAAAGAGAAACAGGCCTTTTTTTATAAAACGGTAGATTAAAGTAAAGGTAACATACCTTATTTATGATCTTTATGATTTGATTCCGCACAATCTCTACATAAACCGCTGATTTGAATCTGATGGTCTTTAATAATAAATCCTTCTTCTTCCATAGCATTTTCCAGAGCATGAATCGGACAGCTGGGGAGATCAAAAATTTTTTTGCAGTCATCGCAGATAACAAAGTGCTTATGATCATGTTGATCTGCCTTAATTCGATAGAAAATTTCACTATCATTTAGATGATACTTTTCAATTAGGTCCTGGCTAAGAAGGGAGTCAATGTTTCTGTAAATAGTTGATTTTGCTATTTTAGGTAGTTCTTGCACGATAAGAGAGTATATTTCATTGATAGACATTGGGCGATCTGCCTCTTTTAAAATACCTAATAATCGTTGTTTTTGTCTTGTGTTTCTTAAGCCCTCCATACCAGACTCCTTCCTAACTTAGTTATGGTAATACGTAACTATTGATTACTTTATATTTATAACATGTTCGTGAGTTTCTTGTACAAGTACCAATTCTCTGCATTCCGACTCTTTCAGCCAGATGAATAGAAGGGATATTATCGATATCAATTATGGCTATAAGAAAAGGCAGGTTTAATTCCAAAAAGCAATAATGAATTACGGCAGTGACAAATTCTTTGGCATAACCGAGACCTTGATAATGTTTCGTAAGTAAATAACCAAGTTCATAAACATCTTCGTCATCAAGTTGCTTGTATTCAACACCACAACGACCAACTAATTGATTGGTTTCCTTCAAAAACACACCCCAAAGGCCATAACCATAAAAATGATATATGTTTCTTATATATGCTAGCAGCTTCTCCTTTTCAAGATCCAGAGATTCGTTAAAATCATTCACAAACATTCTGATCGAGGGATCACTATAAATGCTCGATAAATCCTCTATATCATCCACGGATAATTCACGAATAATAAAGTTAGGTGTGGTTAATATAGTTACAGCCTCCATATGATCATATTGATAGATTCTGTTTACAAAACAAAAATCAACTTCATCGAATCCTTCAACCAAGATTGCAGCTTGAAAGAGATCCTGGTATGGGAGCTTCGGATTATAATAAGCGATACAAGTTATACCAATATTCCTCGCGGATATGAATCCACAAGAGGTATCCGTTATGGTTACACACTCGCTGGAATGAATCTGCAGTTGTTTTAATAATAAGGCATAAGCAAGTAATCTATCCTCAGATTGATGGAACGAAGCTCTAATGTTAATTACTTGAATCTTATTCATTTGCAAATCAGCAACCAACTGGTTCAGGAAAGGTATTGGGGATTCGTTATGCAATGAGCTGTTATCAGAAATTTCAATTAAGTCAAAGATAACTGCTTTCAGCAAGAGTAATACCTCCTTATAAGAAATCATTTCTATCCAAATCAAAAGTACTATCAATAAGCAATAGTATACAACTTTTTTTCGTCCCTTTCAAGCCGACATTGTTAACTACATTAAGTGGAAGTAGAATTACTGTTGGATAGGATTGCAGAAGAATTTATTGGTGCTATAATAATGTTAGTAACGTGAAGCCTTTGATAATAACAAATCTTCCGAACAGCTAGAACTTTTTATACAAAAAAAAGCGGAAGTTGAATCCCTCCGCTATTTACGTTTTAAAACCTTTTCGAAAAACAGACCCGCTAAAAACCAAGCAGGTGCATAATCTAACCGGATAACACCTTTATAATTATATTTTGCTTTGCTATAATCCCATGGACATGCACCATATTTTTTTAGTAAAACGCCACTGGTGTACTCAGCAGCATAAATGAGTAGAGCATAAACACCTCCCCGAAGCAGTGCATTCCTGTTCTTTAGCTTATTGCAAATAGGGTTAAGACAAGCGGCCATTCCGTAGATTGGAAACATCCATATAGAAGTATGGCAGGAAAGAGTCTTATCGGCACGAGAGCGAAGGGAACCAAGACCTGTCCAAAAGCATTCCATACACCAACCACACAGACCGCAGATTAGGAAATTTGTAAAAAAGCATTTTTTCATGATGATATTATGTGCAGAAGATAGGTTTGTATACCAAAATGAAGATACTCTTGAATAAGATATTGAAGGAAAGGTAAGGTTAAGTATTAGATAGGTAAAGTAAGGTTAAGTATGAGATAGAATCTAAATAAACTTTTAAATATAATGACGGAGGACTATGAAATGGAGATTGAACGCAAATATAAGATAAGAAAGCTACCAGATGAACTAGCGAATTATAAAAACAAAAAAATTGAGCAGGGTTATCTATGTCATAATCCGACGATTCGAATTCGAAGATCAAATGAGGATTATATCATGACCTATAAATCTAAATTTGGAATTGAAAAAAAGAATGAGAAGGAAGCTATTATTAATAATGAAATAGAACTTCCGTTAACAGAGGAATCCTATTTAGTATTAAAGGCGAAAACAGATGGTAATATGATACATAAGACTAGATATCTTATTCCTTTACAGGATGGTCTTATAGCAGAGCTGGATATATTTGAGCGACAGCTTCAAGGGCTTGTATTTGCGGAGGTGGAATTTCCAGATGAAAAAACAGCGGATGAGTTCATTCCACCGCAGTGGTTTGGGGAAGAATTATCTTTTGATCAAAGATATTCAAATTATAATTTATCAAAACTAAGTGGGCCTCAAGAACTTGTTAGCGAGAATGGCGAATAGGAAAACAAGCTTAGCAAATACTATTGGTGTAAACTATATTTAAGGAGGGAAAGTATTATGCCAAAGGACAGCCAGCCTGATAACAAGAGAGCAAGAATGGAAAAAGCCAAAGGTCAAACACCGATTACAGATGAAGCGGTAAAAAATAAAAATAGAACATCCAAGAAGCAATCAATCAAGCACAATGACGTATAGATAGGAGGGAAAGTAGATGGCAAAAGCTGGTATGAGAAGACCGAATGTAGAAGAACCCCATGGAACCGAAGGTTCACAGCGACTGCATATACCTAAAAATGATGCTCCGCCGGTACCGGAGATCCAGGGAAAGGCAAAAGCAGGACATCAAAGAGCAAATCACTATGAAAAGCCAAACCATGAGCCAAAGGGTTAATATATGGAGAAAGAATCTGAATTATATAGTACTATCACGAAACATCTTATTGAGGACGAAAAGCCTTCCGTCTATTTAAACCAGATCTTTGATACGGAGAGTTTTAAGCAGCAACCTTATTCTATGCTAAGGCGGCTGAAGGAGACAAAACAATCAAAAATTCATCACCCAGAGGGGAATGTCTGGAATCACACCATTTTGGTGTTAGATGAAGCCGCGATAGTGCGAAACGAAAGTAGTAACCCCAAGGCCTTTATGTGGGCAGCG
The DNA here is from genome assembly GCA_023386815.1 of Bacillota bacterium. Taxonomy (GTDB): domain Bacteria; phylum Bacillota; class Clostridia; order Lachnospirales; family Lachnospiraceae; genus Mobilitalea. Next base: position 36,466 of record JAEWIZ010000001.1, on the reverse strand, counting down.
TTATTGCATGATATCGGTAAGCCGGATACCACGAGGATAAAGGGAGAAAAAATTACAGCCTACAATCATGATAATATTGGAGCTGATTTAGCAAAAAAATTTCTCCAGTCAGTTACTTCAGAGCAGGATTTGATAACGGAAGTATATCATCTGGTAAAATACCATATGCATATGCTATATATTTTGAAAAAGCTTCCCTTTGGGGATACCAATAGACTGATTTCAAGTGTTAATATTCATGACATAGCCTTATTAGGCCGTTGTGACCGGTTGGGTCGGACTGGAGTTGACCGTGTAGAGATTGATGCTGATTACCAAAGATTTCATGCTATTCTTGTTGATTTAAAGCAAGCAAGTACTATCATAGATGAATAATATATTGGGGCGTATCCAATGGTAAATTGTATGTTTATACATTTGAATCTCTAGGTTCCTATGTATCTATGCAAAATAATACAATAATATCATAGGCATACGTCCCATATTTTGTCGAATGTATAGGAAATAGATTGATAGACATGTGAAAAAGAAGAAAATTGTGATGAAATAGGGTCTGTATCCTGTATTATCAAAAAATTCACTGGATTTTTTAGAACTTGTACCGTATAATGAGAAGAAAATATTTAAGTTATAATAGGAATTTGTGAAAAAGGAAGAGGTTAATCTAATGGCGGGAAATTATAGTTACATGATCACAAAGAAGGAACAGCTCTCAAATGCTATTTACCTAATGGACGTATTAGCCCCACGAGTGGCTAAGAACTGCTATCCTGGACAATTTGTTATTGTAAAAATGGATGAAAAGGGAGAAAGAATTCCTTTGACGATATGTGATTATGACAGGGAAGCTGGAACTGTAACAATTGTGTTTCAAGCACTTGGGTCATCTACACAGTTAATGGCTAAGTATGAAGAGGGAGAGGCGTTCAGAGATTTTACAGGACCTTTGGGGCATAAGTCGGAATTGATTGATATGCCAAGAGAAGAGCTGTCAAAGAAAAAGATATTATTTGTTGCAGGTGGTGTAGGAGCGGCACCCGTATATCCTCAAGTAAAGTGGATGAAGGAAAACGGTTATGAAGTTGATTGCATTATTGGAGCAAGAAACAAAGAATTAATCATCCTCGAAGATAGAATGAAAGAGATGGTATCAAATCTTTACATAACAACAGACGATGGTTCTTATGGCTTTAAAGGAAATGTGAATGATTGTATAAAGGATTTAGTCAATAATCAAGGCAAACAATATGATTTAGTTATCGCAATTGGGCCAATGATTATGATGAAGTTTGTTTGTATTCTTACAAAAGAATTAGGAATCCAAACGATTGTAAGTATGAATCCTGTTATGGTAGATGGTACCGGAATGTGTGGAGCCTGTCGATTAACAATAGGTAATGAAGTAAAATTTGCATGTGTGGATGGACCGGAGTTTGATGGACATCTCGTTAATTTTGATGAGGCAATGAAAAGACTTCAAATGTATAAAACAGAAGAGGGTCAAGTAATCCTGCGCCAAAAAGAAGGGTCTACCCATCATCATCCTGGTTGTGAGTGCCACGACGAGAAATAGTGTGAATAATTAACTACAATAATTCACATCTGACACCCGGTGGCCTTGCGGTCAAATGGTCGGTTATTGCTAATCTAGAGCTTTATATATGGTTTAGGAGGAATAATAAGAATGGACGTTTTAAAAAGAGTCCCGGTTAGAGAGCAGGAGCCCAAGGTTCGTGCTGCTAATTTTGAGGAAGTATGTTATGGATATAATTTAGAGGAAGCAATGGAAGAGGCTTCTCGCTGCATTCAGTGTAAGAATCCAAAGTGTGTACAGGGATGTCCCGTAGCAATAGATATTCCAGGATTTATAAAGGAAGTCACAGAAAATGATGTGGCGTCTGCTTTTCAGGTAATCAGTAAATATTCAGCACTACCAGCTGTATGTGGAAGAGTATGTCCACAGGAGTCACAATGCGAAGAAAGATGTATCCGAGGAATTAAGGGTGACCCGGTTTCGATTGGTAAGCTAGAACGTTTTGTAGCTGATTGGGCTAGAGAAAACAATATAAAGCCGGAACCGACAAAGGAAAAGAACGGTAAGAAAGTGGCTGTTATCGGAGCTGGTCCTGCAGGACTTACCTGTGCTGGAGATTTGGCAAAGATGGGCTATGATGTAACGATTTTTGAAGCACTTCATGAACCAGGCGGTGTACTTGTATATGGTATTCCGGAATTCAGATTACCGAAAGATACTGTTGTAAAAAAAGAGATCGAGAATGTGGTTTCATTAGGTGTTAAAATAGAAACAAATGTTGTTATTGGTAAATCTACCACAATCGATGAATTGATGGAAGAGGAAGGTTTTGATGCAGTATTTATCGGCTCAGGAGCAGGACTTCCTAAATTCATGGGTATTCCGGGAGAAAATGCTAACGGAGTATTCTCAGCGAACGAGTATCTTACTCGCAGCAATTTGATGAAAGCCTTTGATAAAGAATATGATACACCGATCATTGCGGGTAAGAAGGTCGGAGTAGTTGGTGGTGGTAATGTTGCCATGGATGCTGCAAGAACAGCACTAAGATTAGGTGCGCAGGTATATATTGTATATCGCCGTGGAGAAGAAGAATTACCTGCCCGTGTAGAAGAAGTACATCATGCAAAAGAGGAAGGTATCATCTTTAAGCTGTTAACAAATCCAAAGGAAATTCTTGTGAATGATAACGGATGGGTTTCTGGTATGAGGTGCGTTGAGATGGAGCTTGGTGAACCTGACGAATCTGGCAGAAGAAGACCAAAGGAAAAGCCAGGTTCAGAGTTTGTTTTAGAGTTGGATACAGTTATCATGTCACTTGGAACAAGCCCTAATCCGCTTATTTCATCCACAACGGGTGGACTGGAAATAAATAAACATAAGTGTATTATCGCTGATGAAGAAACTGGTTTAACTTCAAGAGAAGGTGTATTTGCCGGTGGTGATGCGGTAACAGGAGCGGCAACTGTAATTCTGGCGATGGGAGCAGGAAAAGCTGCAGCTATGGGAATTGATAAATACTTAAAATCAAAATAACGAAAGAAATACGTGAGGGGGAAACGTATTGGAGGATTTATGGGATATTTTGTGATTGACCGATCAATCGGAATTGCCATGATTGCAGCCTTAGTAATTGTTACAGTAATATTCATTATTTATACCATTCGAATTAGCAAAGCAAAGAAACTGCAAAAAAAGACCTTTCAGGAAATTGAGCAATGGAAAGAAAAATTTAAGTCGTTGGAAGAGAGCTATCATTCGTCTCTTTCCTCTTTCAATGATTTGACTGGTAAGTATGAAGAACTGAATAAAAACAAGGAAAGCATGAAAAAGCTAGCGTATACGGACTATTTGACAGAATTACCCAATCGCACCGCGTTTACAGAAATGTTAGATAACGTTATGTTAACGTTGCGAAGTGAAGAGACCATAGCCCTAATGGATATCGATATTGATAATTTCAAAAATATCAATGATTCACTTGGACATTCCTATGGTGACGAACTATTAATTGATGTAACTTATCGTCTGAAACAGGTATTGGATGAAAATGATTACCTAGCTCGCATTGGCGGAGATGAATTTGTAGTTCTCACTCAAAATTTGCAGGATACATTAGTCTTTGAGGATAAGATAAAGAAGATAAAGAACGTCTTTAGTTATCCTTTCATACTATCGACAAAGGAATACTTTGTGACAGTTAGTATTGGGGTTGCTTTAGCACCGAAGGATGGAAAGACGTCTCAGACACTGATTAAAAATGTAGATTCAGCAATGTATGTGGCAAAAGAAAATGGGAAGAACACCCATGCGTATTTTGATTACTCATTTAACCAGAAACTTACAGAGAAAATCGAGATTCAATCTCAACTGCGTAAGGCTTTAGAACGAAACGAATTTGTTCTTTACTATCAGTCGCAGATGAATCTTGAGACGAAGAAGACAGTTGGTTATGAAGCACTGATTCGGTGGAACCACCCGACAAGGGGGATCGTTTATCCGGATGAGTTTATATATCTGGCAGAAGAGACCGGCCTTATTGTTCCGATTGGGAGATGGGTGTTGAAAACAGCATGTCACCAATTAAAACAATGGTCAGAAGAATTTCCGGATATTACTATGGCAGTTAATATATCTGCGAGACAGTTTAAAGATAGAGATTTTGTGAAACAGGTTTACGACGTAATTGAAGAAACAGGTATTAATCCTAAGTGTCTGGAGTTAGAGATAACCGAAACGATAGCCTTGGATGACATCGATTATACGATTTCTACGATTCAAGAGCTTAGAAAAATCGGTGTTAATTTCTCCTTGGATGATTTTGGTACGGGTTATTCTTCTATGAATTATCTAAAGCGCTTACCCGTAAGTAATTTAAAGATTGATAAAAGTTTCTTGAATACCGTAATGGTAGATAAGAGCGATCAAAAAATTATACAAACGATTATTACTTTGGCTAGGAATCTGGATTTATCAGTCATTGCAGAAGGTGTAGAAAGCTTTGATCAGGAGTTATTCTTAAAGGAATCCAATTGTGATAAGGCGCAAGGCTTCTTATACAGCAAGCCTGTTCCTCAAGAAATAGCAGTTGAATTGTTAAAAATCACAGATTTACCGCAGGAGGAAATATTCAGACCTGAATAGTTCAAAGTCAGTATTGAGGAGATTGTGGTATGGAATTGCGTTCAAGCACAGGGAGAATTTTATTTGTGATCCTTCAACTAATGATGTATGTGGCTTTTCTTTACCTGGATCTTACTGACGGCAGCTCGGCCATATCCAGTTATATTAAATTCATGGTTATCATAGTATGCTTTTGTTATGCGCTCTTTGCTAGAAAGAGCGCTGATAAAAGCATTCTTTTTTTGATGAAGGCAGCGTTATTCTTTACATTAATCTCAGATCTGCTCATATTAATATTAGATGTGTATTTCTATGGGGTACTTACCTTTATTATTGTTCAACAGATTTATGGTGTACGTATTAGTCTTGAGAAGAGTTATATACAGCACAAGTATAATTCAAAAAGGGTATGGGTTAACCTTATTCAAAGAATACTCCTGCAACTGGCGATAAGTTCTACGGTTTTAGCTATATTAGCATTTTGCAATATGGAACTGGAACCATTATTAATTGCAAGTGTATTTTATTTTACCAGTATTGTTATGAATACCTTTATGGCAGTGAAAACTTCTTTAGATTATCCAGGTTATAAAAGAATGAGGACGTTTGCATTAGGTATGTTATTGTTTTTACTTTGTGATATTAATGTTGGTTTATTTAATATTTCAGGATTTATTAATATCCCCGCGGATACGTATTCCTTTATTAAAGGTTTTTCATCGATTTTAATGTGGACATTTTATGCCCCATCGCAAGTGATATTATCATTGAGTGCAAGAATTTCCATGAAGTGAGATGTTACATTTAAATCAGTCATAATCATTTACAAGGTAACAAAATCTGTCATAATGAACAAAAATTAGAAAAAAGTTTATGTAAAAATATGTATTGGAAAAGCTTGCTATTTGCAAGCTTTTTTGTTAAAATTTCTCTATTGTAACCTAATTCTTTTATATCTAAGCATCAGTGTTGGATCCTAGTTTTTCAAAGTTTATAAACCCATGATTAAAATTTTGCAGATATCTGCCGCCCATAATGATAAATAACCCCACTAGTATGCAGTTATCCCAAAATACACTTTTTAAGGAGGAAGTAGTTTCTATGATAGAGGTACTAAAAGAAACTGACAGCGGCTATGACTCGTTTATAGCTAATATTATGGAAATGGTAAAGGCAAAGATGGGAAAAGATTATACAGCACAGATTTTTAAAGTTACCAAGAATAATTCTCTGGAGCTGGATAGCCTCATATTACAAAAAGAGGGAAAGACCTTTGCACCAAATATTTATTTACAGCCATATTATCAGGCTTATCTGGATGGTATGAGCATGGAAGAAGTTACGGAGCGATTGTGTTCAATCTATCATAATTGTTCATCCACTATGATTGGTAAGAAGTTTGATTTTACACTGGATGCAATCAAGAAGAACATAGTATATCGGCTAATTCATTATGAGAGGAATAGTAAGCTTTTAAAGAAAATACCACATCTAAAATTTCTTGATTTTGCTATAACATTTCATTGCTTGGTACATCATGGACAGGATGGCGTAGGCACCATAAGAATAACAAACGAACATATTTTACACTGGAAGGTTTCCCTGGAGGAGATAGAGAAACTAGCGGCTGAGAATACAAAAAGTCAATTTCCACCAACAATTCGAAGTATGGATGAGGTTATTCGAAATATGATGAATGAAAGTAATGGAAATGATGAGGATTATTCAGAAGAAATTATTAGCGAAATAATCCAGAACAAAGAAAATTCAAAAAGGATGTATGTGCTGACAAATTCGCAGGGAATTAATGGTGCTACATGTTTGCTATATAGCGATGTTCTTAAGAATTTCTCAAATCATCTTAAATCAGATCTGTTCATTCTTCCAAGCAGTATTCACGAAGTAATTCTTGTTCCCTTTGATTGTTCAATTGATAAAGAAGTTTTAAGAAATATGGTTATTGATGTGAATCAAAATCAAGTTGCAAAAGATGAAGTATTGTCTGACCAAGTATACTATTATTCACGAGCTGATGATACTCTTTCTATAGCTTAATGGGAAAATACACCTTATGCTGTAATATAATGTATATTGTTTGCGGGTGCTATTTACGAAAAACCAAAAACTTACTTCCAAGAAGCTTAACTAACATTTTTTTTCAAGTTTTTTATGATATTAGACATTTTTTATGTTCCCAAAATTTTCACCATGTGTTATAATAATGAATTGATGAATAAAAAACTTATATAGATTCTCATCAATTTGGTTTTATTATAACAATCAAATTCTTACATAGCAGGAAATTTATATACCGTGTTGGACAGGCGATCTCATTATGCCTTGCATTTGCAGTGTGAGAAGTTTAGTTGTTTAGGTGATTAAAGTACCCCACGTACAAGGTGAATACAGTTCAGTATGATAAAATTTTAACACATGCGAAATTGTATTCATTTTGTCCGTGTGATACTTTATCACAGAAACCAGGTTAAAATTTTAAGGAGGACATTTCAATGGCAAGGAAAATGAAAACAATGGACGGTAATACCGCAGCGGCACACGTCTCTTATGCGTTTACCGATGTTGCAGCAATCTATCCGATTACTCCTAGTTCCGTTATGGCTGAAGTAACTGACAAATGGTCAGCTGATGGCAGAAAGAACATTTTCGGACAGGAAGTTAAGGTAGTTGAGATGCAGTCTGAAGCAGGAGCAGCAGGTACAGTTCATGGCTCTTTAGCAGCTGGCGCTTTAACAACAACATTTACAGCATCACAAGGTTTATTACTTATGATTCCTAATATGTATAAGATTGCAGGTGAGTTACTTCCAGGCGTTATTAACGTGTCTGCTCGTGCATTAGCAAGCCACGCTTTATCCATCTTTGGTGATCACTCTGATATCTATGCATGTCGTCAAACTGGTTTTGCTTTCTTAGGAAGCAGTAATCCACAGGAAGTAATGGACTTAGGTGCAGTAGCTCATTTAGCAGCAATTAAGGGCAGAGTTCCTTTCGTACATTTCTTTGATGGATTTAGAACTTCTCATGAAATTCAGAAAATAGAAGCATGGGACTACGAGGATCTTAAGGATATGGTTGATCTTGATGCTGTGGATGCATTCCGTCGCAACGCATTAAATCCTGAGCATCCAGTACTAAGAGGTTCCGCTCAGAACCCTGACGTATTCTTCCAGGCAAGAGAAGCATGTAATACATACTATGATGCAGTTCCTGCTATCGTAGAAGAATACATGGCAAAGGTTAATACTAAGCTCGGTACAAACTATCAGTTATTCAACTACTATGGTGCTGAGGATGCAGAGCAGATTATCGTAGCTATGGGTTCTGTAAATGACACTATCGAAGAAACCATTGATTTCATGAATGCAAATGGTGCTAAGGTTGGTCTTGTAAAAGTTCGTTTATATCGTCCTTTCAGTGCAAAGCACTTAATTGATGCAATCCCTGCAACAGTTAAAAAGATCACTGTATTAGACAGAACCAAAGAACCTGGTTCCCTTGGCGAGCCTCTATATTTAGATGTTGTTGCTGCATTAAAGGATTCACAGTTCTCTAATATCCCAGTATTCAACGGTCGTTATGGTTTAGGCTCCAAGAATACAACTCCTGCACAGATTATTGCAGTATATAAGAATACCGAGAAGAAGACCTTTACGATTGGTATTAAAGATGACGTTACAAACTTATCACTTGACATAGAAGCTGCTCCTGCAACTACACCAGAAGGAACAATTAGCTGTAAATTCTGGGGTCTTGGCGCAGATGGTACCGTAGGTGCTAATAAGAACTCCATTAAGATCATTGGTGATCATACAAACATGTATGCTCAGGCTTACTTTGATTATGACTCCAAAAAATCCGGCGGTGTTACAATGTCTCACTTAAGATTTGGTAAGAAGCCTATTAAGTCAACTTACTTAATCACCGAAGCTGACTTTGTTGCTTGCCACAATCCTTCCTATGTAAGAAAATACAACATGGTACAGGAACTTAAGAAGGGTGGTACTTTCTTACTTAACTGTGGTTGGGATATGGAAGAAATTGAGAACCATTTGCCTGGACAGGTAAAAAGATACATCTATGAGAATGACATTAAATTCTACACAATCGATGGTATTAGCATTGGTAAAGAAATCGGCTTAGGTGGACGTATTAATACGGTTCTTCAGGCTGCGTTCTTCAAATTAGCTAACATCATTCCTGTAGAGGAAGCTGTTAAATATATGAAAGATGCTGCAACTGCTTCTTATAGCAAGAAGGGTGAAGCAATCGTTAAGATGAATCATGATGCTATTGACCGTGGACTTACAGGTCTTAAGGAAGTAACCGTTCCTGAGAGCTGGAATGATGCACAGGATGAAGATTTCCTTGGTAAAGCTACAGAGGGTAGAAAAGACGTTGTTGATTTCGTTAACAATATCTTAACACCTGTTAATGCTCAACAGGGTAATAACCTTCCAGTATCCGCATTTGTTGATCAGGCTAATGGTACTTTACCACAGGGTTCTGCGGCGTTTGAAAAACGTGGTATTGCAGTAGATGTTCCAGAATGGAATCCAGAGAACTGTATCCAGTGTAACTTCTGTTCTTATGTATGTCCTCACGCTGTTATCCGTCCAGTTGCGTTAACAGCAGAAGAGTCCGCTAATGCTCCAGAAGGCATGAAGAAGGTTGCTATGACCGGTTTAGCTGGCATGGAATTTGCTATGACAGTATCTGCACTTGACTGTATGGGTTGTGGATCTTGTGCTAACGTTTGTCCTGGTAAGAAGGGTAACAAGGCACTTGTTATGAAGCCTCTTGAAACTCAGTTAGAGGAACAGAAGGTATTTGATTTCGGTCTTGCACTGGATGAGAAACCAGAAGTTGCTGAGAAATTCAAGGATCTTACTGTTAAGGGTAGCCAGTTCAAACAGCCATTACTTGAATTCTCCGGTGCATGTGCTGGTTGTGGTGAAACACCTTATGCTAAGTTAGTAACACAGTTATTTGGCGATAGAATGTACATTGCAAATGCTACAGGTTGCTCCTCTATCTGGGGTGGTTCCATGCCATCAACACCATACACTGTAAACAAGAAAGGACAGGGTCCTGCATGGGCTAACTCCTTATTCGAGGATAATGCAGAGTTTGGTTATGGTATGTCACTTGCACAGACAGCATTAAGAGATAGAGCTAAATCAAAGATTGAAGCTTTGGCTGCAAGCACTTCTGATGAAGAAGTAAAAGCAGCAGCTCAGAGATATCTTGATACCTATGTAAACGGCCGTGAAAATGCAGGCGCAACTTCTGCTCTTGTTAGAGTTTTAGAAGCTTGTGATTGTGCTGAAGGTAAAGAGATCTTAAAGGATAAAGACTTCTTATCCAAGAAATCTCAGTGGATCTTCGGTGGTGACGGTTGGGCATACGATATCGGTTTCGGCGGCTTAGATCATGTAATCGCTTCTGGTCAGGACGTAAATATCTTAGTATTTGATACTGAGATTTACTCCAATACAGGTGGTCAGTCTTCCAAAGCTACACCTACCGGAGCAATTGCTCAGTTTGCAGCAGCTGGTAAGGAAGTTAAGAAGAAGGACTTAGCTGCTATCGCTATGAGCTATGGTTATGTATATGTTGCTCAGATCGCTATGGGTGCTGATTACAACCAGACAATCAAGGCTCTGATCGAAGCTGAAAGCTACAATGGACCTTCCATCGTTATCGCTTATGCTCCATGTATTAACCATGGTATCAAGGGCGGTATGGGTGTTTCCCAAACAGAAGAGAAGAATGCGGTATTATCCGGTTACTGGAATATGTTCCGCTTCGATCCTCGTGTAGCAGAAGCAGGAAAGAATCCATTCCAGTTAGATTGCAAGGAGCCAACAGCAAGCTATCAGGATTTCATCAAGAACGAAGTTCGTTATAGCTCCTTAATTCGTCAGAATCCTGAAAGAGCGGAGGCATTATTTGCTAATGCTGAGAAGAATGCTAAGGCTAAATATGAGCATTTAGTAAAGCTTTCCAATCTTTATAACAGTGATAATCAGTAATCTAAAAATTAATTTATAAGATAGAAAAGACAGGCTCAGTATCAAAATACTGAGCCTGTCTTTGTTAGCAGTGTGCCCGGCGGGCGCACGTTTATTATATACAGATTCAAGTTCCAAGAATTATCTAAGAGTATTTTTTAAGTGATTACAGCTAGATCAGGCTCAGCAGCTACTGGAGGTTCTTCAATGGGTGGCTCATTTGATTTAAGAGCTTTATCATTTACCGTGATTGTTGCAAGTGTACTTGCTAACTGTCCCAGCATTGCAGTTAACAGTGGAAGATCTTCTTTTGGAACACAGTTTGTAATAAAACATGCAAGGGCTGTAACAGTTGACGCAAGCTCACATGAATCCATATAAATCACCTCATATATATATATATGACCCCGGATTATTATAGTTTCCTGCAGCGAAAATTTTATTATATTAACAGAAAAGGTTATGTTTATAGTATTGTTTGAAAGCTTTGAACGAATGTTATCGAATAGATATATCATAGGAGTTTTTTACTTGAAGCTAAAGCTAATCGGGAACTTACCTGCATAGCAGGTAGTTTATTTTATCTGCTATACAATAAATAAGGATTAAGACAAAGTCTTAATCCTTAATATTACTGTTTTGTAGTTCTACATACTGCACCTAACTGGGGTCGAACCAGCGGCCTTTCGCTCCGGAGGCGAACGCTCTATCCACTGAGCTACAGGTGCTTTGTACGAAAAATCGGTTACCAATTTTTCGGACTATGTTATTATATAATAGAAATATTCTAAAGTAAAGTAAGAAATCAGAAAATTATTAAATCATAATTGTTACGATGAAACAGATTAGTACTATGGAAGTTTCTTTGCCAAATATCGCTTTTTATATTTGATACGTGCATAGCTACTGATTTTATTAATAATATTGTAATTAACCACTCCACCGACTGCTCCTACAATAGGAATTCCTTGAATGAACTTAGCAGTTAGAAGAGCATCAGAAAATAAATCAGAGGTGATATGCATTTGATCATCAAAATTAATATCAACTACGATACTTTGATCAATTTGGCTGCCAAGGTCTTCAACCTTTTTGTTGTATTCCAATTGCGTTTCTTTTTTCGAGATAGCTCCGCAGATTAAAAAGAGCATATAGGTTTTCTCCTCTTCAGTCTCGTAATTAAAACCATAACTTAATGCAATTTCATTTAATGTTCTAATTATTACAGCAAGAAAAAGAGGTATGTCCGGTATACCAATTCCGAGAAAGCCAAGAACGCCTCCTTCTACCACAGAGAAGGAAGTATTAATTAACTTAGATTGATTCGAGGTTTTATCCAGACGTTTCATATGCCGTTGATTAAGCTTTTTATTAAGAGCATAATCATTTACATCAAAGTCCAGGGATAACTTCTCCTTATCGTAGGTTTTTTCAATGAAAGGGTTTCCCTTTTCAAAAATCAATTGAAAGCCCTTATAAAAAGCGGTATTTAATGTGCTTTTTAACTGCTTTGGTATCATCCCTTCAATTTTATCCTTTACTGGTGTTATTGTTGTCTTCATTAAATTATTTTCCGGTTTATTGAGTATCTTATTTTCTTGTTTGTCAAGATGTTTTAAGTGTTGTTCAAATGAATACTTCATAGGAGAATTTATTCCTTTCTATATTAGACTGCTAATGAGTAATTACAAAAACGATATATCTGAAAGCTTTGTCTGATGTCAAGAGTATTTTCTTTATTATACATTTTACCAATTCATTTGTATAATTATAATCACATTAAAAATAAAATTAAAATTGCATAATTTTAGAAATAAAAGATTAAAATATTACAAAATTATTAAATGATATTACAGAGTGATTAAAATTAAATGGTTGCATTTATGTTAAAATTTTGTTAGAATAGAAGAAACTGATTAATTTATGTTTTTTATTTAATGTTGAGGAGAATCAATGAAGCTTAAATATAAAAAAGTCATCTTAATAACGACAATGAGCACTATGGGAATTGGAATTTTGACATTATCTCTAAGTCAGAATAGAACTCGTGCCGAAGAGAACGCGAACAACAAATCAACATCAACTGCGGTAATGACTATGGATACAACGGTCACAGGCGAAGAAGATAATATGGCAGCTTTAGCAGCTGATATTTCAATCACTCCTATGCCAACGGTTGCAGCTACACCTACTCCCCTTCCAGTATATGATGTAAAGGGAGATGGGTATCCTAAAATACTGAAGATGTTCAAGGAATATTATACTGCAAAGGGTAACTGTGACGTTGCGGGTATTAAAAAGCTTCTGAGTGATCCATCCAAGGTGGAAACTCAGGAAGAACTCCAAGAAAAGACAAAGTATATAGAAAAGTATGAAAAAATAAAAGCATATGTGAAAAAAAGTTTCGAAGAAAATTGTTTTGTCGTATATGTATATCATGAGATAAAATTTACGAATATCAGCACAACAATTCCTGGTCTTTCAAGATTCTATGTGGTAACTGATGCTGAGGGCAATCTAAAGATCTTCTCTGGTGATATGGATCCAGAGACAAAGAGTTATTATGATGAGAGAATGAAGGATAAGGATGTTATCGCTCTATTTGATATGACAAATGATAAGAGTGAAGCAGCTATGAAGAAGGATGAAGATTTACAGAACTTCGTAAAGAAGATTCAAGAAGCAGCTAATAATGCTCAATCTTCAAAGACAGATTCTTCAGCTAAGACCTCTAAAACTGGTTCATCTGCAACAAAAACTGCTTCCAGTAAGACAACCGAAGGCAGCACCAACTGAATAAATTAAAGGGAACTCCTTATACTATTGTAAAAAGTATAAGGAGTGTTTTTATGATTGGAAATGTAGATCTGGATTTATTAGAAAAAACCTATCAAAATGCATCCATTGGTATTACAGCGATCAATGCTGTGCTGGATAAAGCAGAAAATCAAGAGTTAAATAACGAGCTTCATAAGCAATTAAAAGATTATCAAGAGTTAGCAGCGAAATCAAGAAACCAGCTAATTCAAAATGGAACAAAGGTTAAAGAGCAATCCCTATATGTTAAGGCAATGATGAAAGGGAATGTAAAAATGAATACCATAATGAAGCCGTCCGACAGCAGTATAGCGCAGATGGTAATTCAAGGAAGTACCATGGGTGTGACACAGATGACTAAATTAATTCATGAGAAACCAAATGCTGATGGTGTTAGTAAGGATATTGCGAAAGAGTTTATTGAAAAAGAAGAAAAGAATATTGAAGTAATGAAGAAGTATTTGTAGACTATGATTTGTTTAATAAATAACAGGAAGTGAATTAATAGAATTTAGAGAACCGATTCAAAAACAAAAATGAAAGACAGAAAGTAAATAGCCAAATGAGATTGATATGTAATATAAAATGAAGGACTGCTGTTGTGAAGTAAATGTCTCAAACAGCAGTCATTTTCATATAAATATGCGTCCTACGTAGCATGCACCTGCTTATGTTAGGGGAGAAAAACAAGTGGACTTAAGTTTATAAATCAAGTATAATTATGTGATGGTAGAGGTTGGAACTTTTACCGTTTTTGTAGGAAAGGTGTAGGTAACATATGGCTAAACGAACAAAGAAATTAACATCACAGAGTGATGAAAATGAAGAAATCAGGATTAATAAATTCCTTAGTGAATCAGGAGTTTGCTCCAGACGGGAAGCGGATCGCTATATCACAGATGGAAAAGTTAAAATAGATGGAAAAGTTGCAGAGATGGGTTCCAAGGTAACGAAGGACAGTGTCGTTACATTTTTGGATAAGCCAGTCAAAAGAGAAGATAAGCTGGTTTTAATTGCTTTTAATAAGCCGGAAGGAATTGTCTGTACCACAGATCAAAGAGAACCGGATAATATTATCGATTTTATTAAATACGGCATGCGAATCTATCCCATTGGTCGACTGGATAAGGATTCTGAGGGTTTAATACTCTTAACCAATGACGGGAATATAGTCAACAAGATCTTACGTGCAGAGCATCAGCATGAAAAGGAATACATCGTTCGTGTAAATAAAGAGATTACAGCTGAATTTATACAAGGAATGTCCTCCGGTGTTCCCATCCTTGATACTGTTACAAATCCTTGTAAGGTTACGCAGTTGGATAAGTATACATTTAATATCATTCTTACGCAAGGATTAAACAGACAGATCAGAAGAATGTGTGAATATTTTGATTATCGGGTTGTGGAATTGACAAGAGTTCGCATTATGAATATCCAGCTAGGAAGACTAAAGACCGGGGATTATCGAAATGTTACGGAGAAAGAAATTGAAGAGCTAGGCCAGGCATTTCAACAGCAAAAAGAGCAGAGGATAGATAAGAGCAAAAATGAGAAAATCGATCATGATAAAACCAAATATAAAAAGGTAAATCATGATAAGGTCAAACATGAGAAAGATAAATATGATAAAACCAAGCACGATGAAAACAAGCATAATGAGTCCAAATATGATGATAACAAGTCTAGTAATGATGAGCATGATAAGACTAAACACGTTATAGTTAAAAATGAGAAGACTGGACATGTTAAAAGCAAGTATGCAAAATTTGCGAATGCACAGGGTAAATATAAAAAGAGTAAAAAAGGAAATAATCACTCGAGAAAAAGAGAAGAAGTTAAGACTGGGGGCAGTAAGCGTGAATCTGACAAGATAAGAGTAATCTCATCAGATATAAAGGCTAGAGCCAGTCAGTCTAAGCTGGAGAATACGAATCAACCTAAGGAACACAAGGATAGTAGAAAAGTTGAATTTAAAGGAAACAAGAAAGAAACCGGTAGGTTTTCAAAAGATGATAAGAGAAGATCTCAGAATGGAAATTCAGAGAAGGGACACAGAACTTCAAGTAATAAGAGATCGAAATTCAGGTGATAAGGAAGGTTTAGAGAGTCATGGATATTAAGCAGCAAATTGAAACATTACGCGAACAGCTAAAATACCATAATGATAAATATTATAATCAGGATGATCCTGAGATTTCAGATTATGAATATGATCAGCTATCCCTTCAGTTACGAACGCTTGAACAGGAGCATCCGGAATATGCCAGCGTAGACTCACCTACTCAGAAGGTTGGAGGAACTGCGAAGAGAGAAGCAGGTGTGCTAGTAAAGCATAATGTGCCAATGCTCAGTTTGCAGGATGTATTTGATAAAGAAGAGGTGTTCAGTTTCGTTGACAAAATTAGAAAAGAACGTCCTGACACCGTATTCATTGTAGAGAAAAAAATAGATGGACTTTCCATATCTCTTCGATATACCGATGGGATATTAACGATGGGTATCACCCGTGGCGATGGAATTAATCAAGGTGAGGATGTTACCGAGAATGTTAAAATGATTAAAGACGTGGTTGTAAAGTTAAAAGAGCCCGTGCCCTATCTGGAGGTACGTGGTGAAGTTCATATGAAAAATGAGGATTTTGAGGCAGTAAATGAAAAGCTAGAAGCTGCGGGTAAGAAGCTATTTGCAAATCCACGCAATTGTTCCGCCGGAACATTGCGCCAACTGGATCCAGATGTAGTAAAAGAGCGTAAGCTTTCCTTATTTGTCTTTAATGTACAGGATGCTAGGGGAATTACGTTTCATTCTCATTCAGAAAGTCTAGAATGGCTAAAGAAGCAGGGGATGAAGGTAATTGAAGGATATCAAAAATGTCATACCGCTGAGGAAGTATGGAACGCGATTACCGAAATCGGAGAAGCCAGAGGAAGTTTGGCTTATGATATCGATGGTGCAGTAGTAAAGGTAGATAGTCTTGCTGATCGAGAATATTTCGGAGCAACTTCAAAGGTACCAAAGTGGGCTATTGCGTATAAATATCCTCCGGAGGAAAAGGAAACCGTGGTAAAGGAAATTCGCCTAACGGTAGGAAGAACCGGTAGAATTACACCAACTGCAATCTTTGAACCTATTCGCCTGTGTGGAACAAATGTGGAAAGGGCAACCCTTCATAATCAGGATCGGATTAATGAATTAGATGTAAGAATCGGAGATACCATCGTGGTGAGAAAAGCTGGAGAGATTATACCGGAGGTATTATCGGTTGTAAAATCTAAACGACCGGAAGGTACTGAGCCCTTTATTATATCTACGACATGTCCAAGCTGTGGAGCTCCTACTTCAAGAGATGAGAATACCGCAGATACTAAATGTACCAATATCAATTGTCCGGCTCAGCTCAGTCAGCATATCATAAATTTTGTTGGCCGTAATGCTATGGATATCAAGGGTTTTGGGGATGCATACGTAGAAGTGTTGATAAAAGAGGGATATTTAAAGGACATTGCGGATATCTTTTATCTGAAAAACTATAGAGATGAATTAATTGAAAAAGGTCTCATTGGAAAAGAGAAGAACACGGATAAGCTGCTAAAAGCAATTGAGGATAGTAAGGATAATGATATTGACCGCTTAATTACTGGACTAGGAATCAAGAACATCGGAAGACAAGCAGGCGCGGAATTAAAGAAGTATTTTAAATCTTTGCATGATCTGGCAACAGCTTCTTACGAAGAATTAATTGGGATTAATGATGTTGGTAGCATCAGTGCTAACGCAATTGTAGAGTTCTTTTCCTTGAAGGAGAACCAGGTGATTCTATCCCGCTTGGAGCAGGCAGGTATGAACTTTGAAAGCAAAGAAGCCGCATCAAACACTGACCAGCGCTTTGCCGGAATGACCTTTGTTATTACCGGAACCCTACCGACCATGGGCAGAAGTGAAATGGAAGAGCTAATAAAACGTTATGGGGGAAAAGCTTCCGGCAGTGTATCTAAGAAAACCAATTATGTGGTGGCAGGTGAGAATGCAGGCAGCAAATTAACAAAGGCGCAGGAACTTGGGGTTCTGGTTATCACGGAAGAAGAAATTATTGAGATGGTAAGAAGTTGATGAAGCGAAGTAAGTAACATGACAAAGGATATAAACGTAAAGCCAACCATAGTTATTTGAGCTATTTGTATTCTATATTAGTCATTGGTTACTGGAAACAAAATGAATATTTATTGATTAATCTGAAAAAACATGCTATGATAGTCAATAATTAAATTAGAGAATGGGTTGGAGTTTCGAAGGCGTATTGAACTTTGAAGCTGCAACCCATAATCAAAGAAAGAAATAATTAAGAAGATGGTGATAAAGAATGCCGATTAAAATTCAGAGTGATTTACCTGCAAAAAAAATTCTTGAGGATGAGAACATATTCATAATGGATGAAACCAGGGCGATGCATCAGGATATTCGTCCACTTAAGATTGCAATCTTAAACTTGATGCCTGTCAAGGAAGATACGGAAGTTCAGTTACTGCGCAGCCTTTCGAATACACCTCTCCAAGTTGATGTTACATTTTTGACCACAGAGAGCTATGTGGGTAGCCATACACCAACCAGTCATCTGGATCAATTTTATCAAACCTTCGATGAGATTAAAAACCGTCGATTTGACGGTTTGATCATCACTGGTGCTCCGGTGGAACAGATGGAATTCGAAGAAGTTACATATTGGGGAGAGCTCGCTAAGATTATGGAGTGGTCTAAAACAAACGTAACATCTACACTGCATATCTGCTGGGGGGCACAAGCCGGTTTATATTATCATTATGGTATTAAGAAATCCATTCTTGATAGTAAAATGTTTGGTATCTTTGAACATAAGGTATTAGAAAAAAGAGTTCCTTTTGTCAGAGGCTTTGATGATGTATTCTATGCACCACATTCAAGGCACACCACCGTCTCAAGGGAAGAAATCGAAAAATGCGAGGATCTCACGATACTGGCCGAATCGGACGAGGCAGGTGTATTTATCGTGATCGCGAAAGATGGTAAGCAGATATTTGTAACAGGGCATCCGGAATATGACCGTATATCACTGGATAAGGAGTATAAGAGGGATATTGGAAAAGGCCTTGAGATTGATCTTCCAAAGAATTATTATCCTGGCGATCAGCCAGAGTATCGTCCGAATCTTGTATGGAGAGCTCATGCGAATGCGATGTATACGAATTGGCTCAATTATTATGTGTATCAGGTAACGCCTTACGAACTGTAAGAAAAGCTGAAATAATAAGATTTTTAAGTGGTTTTTGAATTTGGTTAGTATCATAAAGTACCACAATTCATTGTAAAATATCATAACTTTGGTGTCAGAGTGGTGTCATAAGCGCTTTTTGATTGGTGTCACGAAGTAAATATAAAGTATAAAAGACACCCCATAATATAGGAATATACCTTTTAAATCTTTAAAGTAAAGCATTTAATCAGATTTTGATTAAGTGTTTTATTTTTTATTGGGCACTTTATTAAAGTTGGACATAAACTACTGCAGTTAATGGTATGTATAATAGCTAGACAATGTTGCTCGAAAAAAATTAAGGTTATAAGAGTACCACAGACACAATACAGCTACTTCTAACTTATACATAATTCGAAATACAAGTAATCTAAACTGTATTGAATTGGTAACAGACTTATGCTAATATGAAAATAAAAAAGTGGGAGGAAATTTATGAAAAGAAAGATATCCACAATGTTATGCTTTGTTTTTCTATTTAGTACTATATTTATGTATACTTCTAAGGTTAATGCCGAAGCTTTCATTGACAATGCTGCCGATTTAAGCCTACCTGATACTCTGGAAGGAACTCTTAATCCAAATGATGAATTGGTTTATAGCATTAAACTTACTAGTGATGGAACTTTGAATTATAGTATTAATAATTATGGTGACCCTAATGATGTTCATATGTATTTCAAGTTATATGATGAAAATGCGAATGAGGTACATGCCTTCACATGTTACGCTAATTCGTCCTCTGAAAAGTTTAGCTATGAATTAAAAAAGGGAACTTATTTTTTAAAAATAGATAATGATGATAAAACAGGTGATTATAAAGTAACATTAAGTTTCCAACCAACAATAACCATATCATTGTGCATCAATCTAAAAAAAGGTGATACACTACTGTTGAGTTCATTATTGACCCCTAGTGGTTCGAATGATAAAACAATTTGGATTACGAGTAAGAAAAGTGTGGCTACGGTTTCTTCGAATGGTAAAATAACAGCTGTAAGTGCAGGGACGGCTACTATTACGGCAAAGACTTCGAGTGGTTCTAAAACATCAATTATTGTTAAAGTCAAATAGTATTACTAAAGAATGTATAAAAGAAAGTGCTATATCTTCAAGACTTCATTGGAGAATAGCACTTATTTTTTAACTCTATTTTCAAGTGAAATAAGCTAGAAGCGTATTAGACTTCATTCAATATCTGAAAAAAATAACCGAAAAAAAGAAATAAATTTCCGAAATTCGTTTCGCATATTAAAGGGGATAGAACAATACCTATAGAAATAGACAAGAAAATTACAAATATAAACAAAAAAATATGTAAAATGATGATTGGTTGATTTAAATAAAGCCATTAAAGAAAGAAACTTCTACAACATATAAAAAGAAAAAATATTCTTTTAAAACAATATTGACAAAAATAATTTCCTCCCTTATAATAAAAAAGTACTTATTGATAGACAAAAACTTGGGCAGAAGATAACTTGCCCGTGATTAAAAAAGGGAGGAAATGAAATGAAATTAAAAAAAATCCTATCATTAGGAATGGCACTTGTTCTGGCTGCTTCATTAACAGCATGTTCAACGAACAATGTAAAAACAAATAACAATGATACAACAACTAATAATAGTAGCACTGATTCATCATCAACGACGGATAATGCTACAGATGAAACTGCTGATACAATCTATAGTAATGGAGGCCCAACCGAATTTTTTGAAACCCCATGGTTAAATCCTGGAGTATTTATGTATAATAAAGTTCTCTATGGACATCTATTATTTGCAGATGAAAATCTTTCCCCAATTAGTGGTGAAGGCGATATAGCAAAATCATACGAAATGAGTGAAGATGGTAAAACATTAAGCTTTGTATTAAGAGATAACATTACCTGGCATGATGGAGAACCCATTACAGCAGAAGAAATACAATGGAATATCGAATATGCACTGAAAACTACAGTACTAAATTCTGTTTTTCGTTCTACGTTCCAGGCAATCGATGGAACAGAGGCTTATCTAGCAGGAAGTGCAGAACATATCACAGGTATTACAACAGATGGTAACACAATTACATTAAACTTTTCAAAAGTTGCTCCTGATGCACTTCTAACCTTTACCCAGTTTGCACCTCTTCCAATGAAATATTTAAAGGATACAGATCCAATAAATCTGCAACAGGCAAGCTTCTTCCAAAGCCCTATTGGATCCGGACCATTCATGGTAGGTGAAGTACAGATGAATAACTATACTATTCTGAAACCATTTGATAATTATTATGGTGGACAAGCATCCTATACGATTCACCTGAATCCAAGCGCAGGAGATAGCGATCCGAACTTAGTGACAAATGCAAAAGCGGGTAAACTTGATTATGCTTATACAAAGAATATTGCTGATGTTAAGGCTCTAGAAGGAACGGAAGGTATCAATATTGATCAGGTAAATGTTCGTTATACACGTCTTCTATACTTAAATAAGTTTAATAAAGCTGATGGAACAACATCTCCTTTGGCAGATCAGAGAGTACGTCAGGCAATTGCCTATGCCCTTGATATGGACAGTATTCTTCAAGGATTATTTGAAGGCGCAGCATTACCTGCAAATAGCTTAACACCGGATGGTACAGATAAGGTTACTGGATTAAATAACTATGACTATAATCCTGAAAAAGCAAAAGAACTGTTAAAAGACGCAAATTGGAATTCCAATACCGTTCTTGATGTAGTTTACTATTATACCGACCAGACAACACAAGACCTCATGGCCATTATTCAACAATATCTTGCTGAAGTAGGTATTAAGATGAATGCACGCCTGGTGGAAGGAGATCTTGCAACGATTTTGTGGAAGGCTCCAGAGGATCCGGTAAATGGTCCAAGTGCAGTTGAATGGGATATGTGCTATGCTGCAAATGCTGCTTTGTCCTTACATGAATACTATGATAGATATGCAACAGGCTATTCAATTAATTCTCATACACCAAGTGACTCAACATTGGATGCTTTGATTGCAGCGACAAATGCATCTGTTGATAGTGAAGTTCAAAAACAAGCCTTCTTTGAATTACAAAAGTATGAGAATGAAACATTATTTGCATTGCCATTATATTATCAGCCAATTTTCATGATTCATAGTGACAAGATTGCAACAGGACTTGAGAAGGTTGGTAATCCTCAGTTTAATTATAATTGGAATATCCAGAATTGGACATTGAAGTAAATCATAGATAATTGCGATCTAAAAAGAAAGATTAAACGGCGCCGCAAAACGAAAAGTAGAGCATAAATACATAGTTCATTTTTGAGTTTTGCGGCGCTTTCTATAAGTTTTAAGTGAGGTTTTAATGAGGTGAAAAGATGGTAAAATATGTTTTAAAAAAATTAATGGGTATCATCCCGATGCTATTGATAATTACCTTTATTATCTATTGGCTTCTAGACTTGACACCCGGTGATCCAATTGCCTATATGATGGATCCGGAAGCTTTAGCAAGATTGACTGACGATCAAATCGCAGCATTACGGTCTCAGTTTGGATTAGATGCACCTTTTGTTGTCCGTTATTTAAAATGGTTGTGGCGCCTTCTTCAAGGAGATTTTGGTTATAGTTCCTCCAGTGGTGTACCGGTTATTCAAATTATGGCAGAACGACTTCCTGCTACCCTCGAGCTAGCTTTTGCTGCTCTCTGTATCTCTACAATATTAGGAAGTATATTAGGAATTTTGGGTGCTATTAAGAAGGGAAGTGTCGGTGATAACGTACTTACAGTCGCTGGTATGATTGGGGTTTCCATTCCTCAGTTTTTCTTTGGTGTATGTGCAATCCTTATTTTCTCACTAACACTAGGATGGCTTCCGGTTGGCGGAAGGACAGATCCCTCCGTAGTACATTTTGCGGATCGAATTAAATATATGATTTTACCGGCATCTGTCTTAGGAATTTCAATGACAGCAGGTGTAATGCGCTATGCCAGAAGTAGTATGTTGGATACAATGAACAAGGATTATATCAAAACGGCTAGAAGTAAAGGTCTATCGGAGTGGCGTGTCAACCTGTTTCACGGCTTTCGTGTATCATTAACTCCGGTTATTGTCTTGGTGGGTTTTCGTCTTCCGTCTCTCATCGCAGGGTCTGTTGTAATAGAGACTGTCTTCCAGTGGCCTGGTATCGGTAGTGCATTTAATACGGCAGTACGCTCGCAAAATTATAATCTTGTTATGATG
Organism: Bacillota bacterium; assembly: GCA_023386815.1. Classification (GTDB taxonomy): domain Bacteria; phylum Bacillota; class Clostridia; order Lachnospirales; family Lachnospiraceae; genus Mobilitalea. The sequence goes on along the minus strand of JAEWIZ010000001.1, from coordinate 13,447 downwards.
TTGGCGTTACTATTTGTGTTCATGACACTTTTTGCAAGTACCCTGGTAGATATTCTGACTGCGGCTCTTGATCCACGTGTTAAGTTGAACGGTTAAGGAGGAATAAAATGAGTTCTAGTTTAAAATCTGCACGGCTAAATCGTAAGCTGGATCGGATTCGGATGATGGAGGAATCTGGTCAGCTTCTTATTAAAAAGTCAGGAAACCGTGCACTGCGTAAGCTTCTAAATAATAGATTGGCAATCGTAGGAGGCATCGTATTCCTGATTATTATCCTGGCCTGTATCTTAGCGCCTCTGTTCACCGCCTATTCTCCTAAGATGGTAGATATGAAGTCCATTCTAAGGGCGCCATCGTCAGAACACTGGTTTGGAACGGATAAGATTGGAAGGGATATCTTCTCCAGAGTGCTTTACGGTGGTCGCATCTCCATTGCCATCGGATTCGGAAGTGCCGTGGGGTGTGCTCTGGTAGGAGTACTGCTGGGCTGCTATAGTGCATACCGTGGCGGTCTGTTTGATAGTATTATGGTACGAGTTTCTGAATTGTTTATGTCCGTTCCTCAATTGATACTGGTTCTTATGTTGGTTGCCATTCTAGGACAGAGTGCAAGAAATATTGTTATAATTTTTATAATCTGCGGATGGGGTTCCAGTTTTCGTATGGTCCGATCAAAGGTATTATCCATTCGTGAGGAAGAATATGTTCAGTCTTTAAAGGTATTTGGTATCAACCCATTTATTATATGTTATAAACACATTCTACCGAACGCATTGAGCCCAATTATTGTAAATGTAACCTTAAGTACCGCAATGTTTATCCTGGAGGAGGCAGCGTTAAGCTTTCTTGGGTTAGGGGTACCACTAGAGGTTCCTACTTGGGGAAATATCTTGAACTCAGCGCAGGATATCTACACGTTACAGAATAACTGGTGGATGTGGCTTCCAACTGGTATTGTGGTTTCCCTGTTTGTTATGAGTATTAATTTCATTGGTGACGGAATCAGAGATACTTCAGATCCGACTCAGCAGGGTTAGGAGGATAAGAATGAGTGACAATATTGTAATTTCTGTAAAGAATTTAAAAACCTACTTTTACACAAATGAACGCTGCAGCAAGGCCGTGAATGGAGTATCCATGGATATCAAAAGCGGCAAGACCTTATGTGTCGTTGGAGAGTCAGGATGTGGAAAAAGTGTAACGGCTACTTCTATCATGCAGCTTCTTCCGAAACTTTCGAGGATCGAAGAAGGAGAGATCATATATCATAGTGGTGATGAGCGCGGAGATATTCAGATTAATAAGTTAGAGAAGAATAGTAAAGAGATGCGTTCCTTACGCGGTAAAGATATTGCAATGATTTTTCAGGATCCAATGACAGCGCTAAACCCTGTTTATACGATTGGACACCAAATTGAAGAGATGATACGAGCTCATGAAAAGATGCCCAGAAAAAAAGCAAGAGAAATTGCCTTAAAGCTTTTAACAGACATGGGTATTCCAAGTCCACAGAAGAGAATCGATCAATATCCTCATGAATTTTCTGGAGGTATGCGACAAAGAGCCATGATTGCGATGGCTATGAGCTGCAATCCCAAAGTATTAATTGCAGATGAACCAACTACTGCATTGGACGTTACCATACAAGCACAGATTTTTGAATTAATGGCACATTTAAAGAAGAACTATAACACTGCAATTATGCTAATAACTCATGATATGGGAGTAGTATGTGAGTTAGCGGATGATGTAGCAGTTATGTATATGGGTAATATTATTGAGAGTGGTTCTGCTGAAGAAGTATTGAATCATCCTACCCATCCTTATACCAAAGCCTTATTACGATCGATTCCAATCTTAGGAAAGGGAGCGAATCAGGATATCAATCCGATCAAAGGTTCTACACCGGATACTTATAATAGGCCAAGCGGATGCCAATTTGAGCCTAGATGCGATTATGCATGTGAGAACTGCAAAAAGGTAATGCCCGACGAAGTTATGTTGGGTGGTACTCATATGGTACGTTGTGCGAGATATCAGGAGGTGATGAGGCATGACAATTAAGAAAAAAGAGCCATTACTGACAATTAAGGGGCTACAGACCTTCTTCCCTGTAAAAGGTGGATTTCTAGGAAAGACTCAAGGCTATGTACAAGCTGTTAATAATGTTGATTTGACGATTTATAAGGGAGAGACTTTAGGATTAGTAGGCGAGTCAGGTTGTGGAAAGACGACGCTAGGAAAGACAATCCTTCAGTTATACAAGCCCACATCAGGTGAGATGAAATATGAATTTGAAGATGGACCAAAGCTGTTAGAGAAACTAGGAAAAAAAGAGATGGACCAAGCGAGAAAAAAGATTCAGATGGTATTCCAGGATCCTCAGTCGTCATTAAATCCGTCTTTTACAATATATCAATCATTATCAGATTCGTTAAAGAAATTCGGTATAAAAACAAGGGAAGAACGGCGCAAATTGATTGGAGATCTGCTAGAGGCTGTTAATATGAGAAGAGAATATATGGATCGTTATCCTCATGAGTTCTCCGGTGGACAGCGTCAAAGAATAGGTATTGCGAGAGCTCTCTGCATTAATCCGGAATTGGTTGTTTGTGATGAAGCAGTTAGTGCATTGGATGTATCCATTCAAGCTCAGGTTCTGAATTTGTTAAAGAAGCTAAAGGAAGAACGAAACCTGACTTATATATTTATTACGCATGATCTAAGTGTGGTAGAGTATATCAGTGACCGAATTGCTGTTATGTATTTGGGAAGGATTGTTGAATTGGCAGATGCAGATGAGCTGTATCATCATACAATACATCCTTACACTCAGGCTCTTTTGTCTGCTATTCCGGTGGCAGATATTCACCATGAGAAAAAAAGAATACTTTTGGAGGGGGATGTACCATCTCCGATGAACCCACCAAGTGGATGTCATTTTCATGGACGTTGTAAGCAATGCAAAGAAATCTGCAAAAGTGAGGTACCTGAACTCAAACGCTATGAGGTGAATGGTCGTGAACATTATGTTGCATGCCATTTTGCAGAAGAGAATATAAAAAACGCCACTATGAAAGAAATATAACACTTTTTTCGAGGGTTACTCCAATGTGCAGGAGTAACCTCTGGTGGTATTGATATGAACTAGTGCCTATGGTTTGTTGCTATATGAAATGTAGGTCTTCATTACGGAAATAATTTTCTGGTTTATTTTATTGAAAAAATATTTTATTAATGATATATTGAAATAAAATGATATTGGGACTTTCTAATTACAATACAAGTATAGATAAAGGAAAAATTGTGGGAGGCAATCGAATGAAAAAAGATTTTATAACAAATATCAAATCCTCTTATAACCTGCTTACAAAAGCAGAAAAAAAGGTTGCGGATTTTATCCTATCAAATCCGAAGGCTGTACTTTTTATGTCCATTAGCGATCTAGCAGAAGCCTGCAAAGTCGGTGATACGAGTGTATTCCGGTTTTGTAAGACCATGGATCTTAAGGGGTACCAGGAATTTAAGATGGTGCTATCTCTAAGTATCAACGAAGGACAAGATGGAATGGATCAGTTCACAGGAAATAACATTTCCATGGATGATACGTTTGGAGAACTGGCAAAGAAAGTTTTAAATACAAATATTAATGCACTAATGGAAACCTATTCTCTAATACGGGAGGATGAAATGGACAGGGCAATCAATATGCTTCATGAAGCCAGAATTATTTACTTTTTTGGAGTCGGAGCAAGTATGTTGACTGCGATGAAGGCCATGAATAAGTTTTTAAGGATAGAGAACAAGGTATTCTGTATTCAAGATACCCATATGCAATCTATGGTGGCATCGACTATGACAAGCGAGGATGTCGCTGTTTTGTTTTCCTACTCCGGGGCCACGAAGGATACGATTCATGTAGCTCAAATTGCAAAGAAAGCAGGAGCGAAAATTCTCTGTGTCACCAGATTTATAAAGTCTCCTCTTAGTACGTACTCTGACATTACCCTTCTTTCAGGAGCCAACGAAGGGCCGCTTCAGGGTGGATCCACATCAGCGGAAATAAGCCAGCTCTTCTTAGTTGACCTGCTGTATATGGAGTATTATCGCCGCTATTTTGAGCATTGCAGCGTAAATAATGAAAAAACAAGCTCCTCCGTATTGGAAAAATTGTGTTGATAATCTAACTGGAGATTAAAAAGTATGCACAAAAACATCAATAAAAAGCAAGAAGGTTAATCGTGATAAACGAACCTTCTTGCTTTTTTTATTCAATATTTCTTTGATTTCCTATACAAATAAACAGCTTTCTGTAAATGAAGAGGTTCACCCCGGTTTCATGGTTTATCGAAATGAAACAAGGGTAGGAATCAGCCCAGCCAATGCATCAGCCAGTAGTGCATGTCCTTCTTCATTCAGATGCATATAATCAATATGATTATATTCCTTTACCACAGTATTAGCATCAAAGTAATGACAACCCATCAACTCTGCGATCTTTTGATATTCTACACTAAGTTGCTCCGATTTTTCTGCACAGCCTTTTCCCATAGTAAGACCTACTGCAGTATTTTCATACTCTTTTTCGATGTTCTTAGGAGTAACTACCAAAATATTTGGTTTCTTATCAGTCCAACAGTCAGTTGTTGCAATCGCCTTAGCAATAAGACGTTTTAAACCTAGCGCAATGCAAGCACCTGAGGAACCAAAACGTTCCTTGGTATCGTTGGTACCGAGCATGATGACTAATAAATCCACAGGTCCATGGCTCATTAAGCAGGGATAAATATAAGATAGGCCTGATAAACCCTCATGAATCGGATCATCAAAGCATGTGGTGCGACCAGGTAAACCTTCTTCCAAAATTAAATAATCGGAGCCAAGCTTTTGACCAAGTAGACAGGTCCAGCGATCTTCCTCACTAAAACGATCGTTATTATCAGCCCGATAACCGTAAGTGTTTGAATCTCCAAAGCACACAATATGTTTTTTCATTATACATCAATCTCCTAAAATATATTTTTGTCTCTAAAAGTATATTTTTATACCATTCTAAGAGAATCATATCATTAGTATAGTTGAAAAGCAATAATAAAATGAAAATAAAATCCACAAAAATATAATTATTGAAAATATATTCCCAAAGTAGTATTATATTCAAATAATAAGATTTCAATATATGCGTAACGCTATCATTGGTTAATTTTTAATTGGTACAAATTCCTTCGCACCATGCGAAAAAGTACCAATTAACACGGCTAATTTACGCTTAGGGAACCTGTATTAGTGGTATAAAAAATAGCAGCAGTTTATATGTTTCTCAGTTATTTAAAGTGGTATGATTCCCAGGAGGGAGAACAGATGGAAGAGAAAATTAATATTAAGGTACCGGGACAGATCACCGGAGAAGCAGAGTTGACCGTATACACGGGAGAAGTAGATGGATGTGAAAAACGCAGTGCAGTTATTATCTGCCCGGGAGGCGGATACTGGCAGGTGGTAGCAAGGGAAGGTGAGCCGGTAGCCCGACAATTTGTAAAGATGGGATGTGTTGCATTTGTATTAAGCTACAGCGTACTTCCAAATGGCTTTCCTATATCACTTCTGGAGCTTGCCAAAGCGGTTGCTATCGTAAGGAGCAGAGCTAATGAGTGGAATATTGATCGTGACAAAGTTCTGCTTTGCGGGTTTTCAGCAGGAGGGCATTTGGCATGCAGTTTAGGCGTGTTTTGGAATCGGGAATTTGTGTGGAAGGCGATTGGAGAGAAGAATGGTACAGCTATTAAACCAAACGGAATGATTCTGGGGTATCCCGTTATAACATCAGGGATACATGCCCATGAGTACTTTGTAGAAAGATTATTTCAGTATCGAGGCGGACCGGGAGAAGGGGATCTGGAATTGGTATCCTTAGAAAAGCAGGTAAGCGGTGATACTCCCAAGGCATTTATCTGGCAAACCTGTACCGACGAAGATGTACCCGTGGAAAATAGTCTTTTACTCGCAGAGGAGATGCGTAAACACGGTGTGAATGTAGAATTGCATATATTCCCGCAGGGGCCACATGGACTGGCACTTGCTTCTGAATTATCATCAAATGGAAACCCGGAGTTTGAGAACGTTCATTGCAGTAGCTGGATTCTCTTGGTAGAACATTGGTTAGCAATACTATAATTTGTAGGATAGAAAAAGATAATCAAAGTAACAACTTTTCTTGAATGAAAAAACAACCCATTAACAAAAAAAAGAAAAAATATTCTTTTTAAAGCATTGACAAAAAATAAATTTCCACTATAATTATCTTTATAACAAAAGAATAAGAATAAACATTTTGAAGCCAAAGTATCAAATTGAAATATCCGCATATGGCGGAGAAGGGTAGGAAAATTATGAAAGACAATACAAAGTATCAGGGAGTCATTCCTGCATTTTATGCATGCTATGATGAGGATGGTAAAATAAGTAGTTTACGTACAAAGGCATTTGCTGAGCACCTTATGAAAAAAGGTGTAAAGGGATTATATGTAGGCGGCTCTTCTGGTGAGTGTATCTACCAGAGTGTGCAGGAGAGAAAAGAAATTCTGGAAGCGGTGATGGAAGTTGTAAAGGGAAAACTGACAGTCATTGCTCATGTGGCGTGTAATAACACAGCAGATAGCTGTGAACTGGCTGCTCATGCTGAGAGTCTGGGTGTGGATGCGATTGCTTCTATTCCTCCTATCTATTTCCATCTGCCGGAGCATGCCATTGCCCAGTATTGGAATGATATCTCTGCAGCTGCACCTAATACAGACTTTATTATATATAACATTCCTCAGCTTGCCGGAGTAGCCCTAACGCTTCCGTTGTTACGAGAAATGCTGAAGAATCCAAGGGTTGTTGCAGTAAAGAACAGCTCAATGCCAATACAGGATATTCAGTTGTTTAAGATGGCAGGGGGAGAGGACTTTGTCGTGTTTAACGGCCCGGATGAGCAATTGCTAGGAGGACTTTCCATAGGTGCTGATGGCGGAATCGGTGGAACCTATGGAGTTATGCCGGAATTATATATTAAGCTTTATGATTCGTTTATCTCTGGGGAATATGATACAGCAAAGAAGATACAAAATGATGCCGATGCTATTATCTATGCGATGTTGGAATGTAAGGGCAACCTTTATGCTGTGATGAAGGAAATTGTCAGACTTAGAGAGGGATTGGAGTTAGGAAGTGTAAGAAAACCCTTAGCTGCATTAGTACCGGAAGATATGGAAAAGGTAGGAAAATGCATGGCGATGATTAACGAGGCAGTTGCGAAATACTGCTAAATAATAAGAAGCAGGCACAAAAATCAAGTTAAATAGTCCATAAAGATATGATAATCATAGGATCTATTTGAGTGACTATAAACATAGAAGGAAAAGGGGATAGAACTGTGACAAATCAGGAAATAATGGAGCAGATACGTGGAAAGCTGATTGTATCATGCCAGGCCTTAAAGGAAGAGCCATTATATAGCTCTTATATAATGGGGCGCATGGCATATGCAGCAATGCTTGGAGGTGCTTCAGGAATAAGAGCAAACATGGTACAGGATATTATAGAGATCAAGAAAAATGTGAATCTTCCTGTGATAGGAATTATTAAGCAAATATATGACGATTGTGATGTCTATATTACTCCTACGATGAAAGAAGTGGATGCACTTGTTGCATGCGGCTGTGAGATTATTGCAGTTGATGCAACGAAGAGATCACGGCCAAATGGCGTTTCATTGGATGAATTTTTTAAGGAAGTCCGGGAAAAATACCCAGATCAGTTATTTATGGCTGACTGTTCTTCAGAAGAGGAAGGCATGCATGCAGCAGAGATAGGGTTTGATTTTATAGGAACAACAATGAGTGGTTATACTGAATATACGAACGGAAGAACACTTCCAGATGCGGCTTTAGTAAAAGCACTGGTAGAGAATAGTGGCAAACCGGTTATAGCTGAGGGTGGCATATGGTGTGTAGAGGATTTGGAGAAGGTTCTTGATGCAGGAGCATATGCAGCTGTGATTGGTACTGCAATTACCAGACCTATGGATATCACAAAACGTTTCGCACAGGTGATTGAGAAGAGAAACCTGAACTAGTACTTATAATTATTAATAGTTTAGCAAAATGCTATCTATATATATTTTAAAGGAGGATTAGAAATGAAAAAAAAGGTATTGGCAGTTTTACTAGCAAGTGTTATGGCACTTGGGTTTACAGCGTGTAGTTCAAACAAAGATGCGAATACGACGAAAGAGGAACCTGTTGTTACGGAGGGGGCAACAACTTCAGAAAATGCATCAGAGAATGAGGCAGAAGCGATTACTGAAATCACATGGTGGGTATTCCCTACATTTACTCAGGAAAATGCAAATGATGGCCTTGGAACCTATGAACAGAAGATAATCGATGCATTTGAGGCAGCAAATCCTGATGTAAAAGTAACCTTAGAAACCATTGACTTTACTTCAGGACCAGAGAAAATAATTGCAGCAATCGAAGGTGGAACGATTTGTGATGTATTATTTGATGCTCCCGGACGAATTATTTCCTATGGTAAATCCGGCAAACTTGCTCCTCTTGATGATTTATTTACAGCTGACTTTGTTGCTGATGTTAACAACGATGCAATATTACAGGCTTGTAAAGCGGGAGATACTGCGTATATGTATCCAATCAGCTCCGCTCCCTTCTATATGGTATTCAACAAAGCTATGTGTGATGATGCAGGAGTTACTGATTTAATCAAGGATGGCTGGACAACGGATGATTTAACAACTGTACTTACAGCATTAAAGGATAAAGGCTATAACCCGGGTTCAGTATTCTGTAGCGGACAGGGTGGTGACCAGGGAACAAGAGCATTCTTCTCTAATCTCTACAGTGGATCAATAACAGATGATTCAGTTACAACCTATACTGTAAATGATGAAGCAGGCGTGAAAGCTCTCACATATATCAAGGATGCTGTTGATAAAGGTTTACTTATGAACGGTTCCGCATATAACGGCGGTGATGATATTCAGAACTTCGCGAATGGACAGACATCCTTTAGCTTACTATGGTCTCCGGCACAACCAAATACTCAGAAAGCATTGTTAGATGGCAGCGGTGTAGAATTTATTGAGGTTACCTTCCCTTCTGAAGACGGAGTACCAGAGCTGGAATATCTTGTTAACGGCTTCTGTGTATTTAATAATGGTGACGATGCTAAAATAGATGCATCTAAGAGATTTATCCAATTCATCTGTGATGATGCTGAGTGGGGTCCCAAAGATGTTGTTAGAACAGGCTCATTTCCGGTTCGTTCCTCCTTTGGTGATGTATATAGCCAAGATGCAAGAATGAGTGAGCTCGCAACCTGGTCAAAATACTATTCTCCTTATTATAATACAATTGATGGATTTGCAGAAATGAGAACCTACTGGTTCCCGATGCTTCAAGCAGTTATGAATGGGGATAAGGATCCTAAAACTGCAGCAGACGAATTTGTTACACAGGCTAACCAGTCGATAGCAAATGCACAATAATATCTTGCATGAAATATTATGAAATCATTGGATAACGCTTGCGCTATCACTCTCTGGATGCCGGTTTATACCGACGTCCAGAGAAAAATGAGAAATCTTTTATAAAAAATTACTTCAAAAACAGAATTTAGAGTGTAGTGTGAAAAAATAATTTCACATATGAGGTTTGTGCCTGCATCGTCCTCGGCATAAACTAGCTCAAAGGGTTTGCATGTTATGTTATGCGAATATTGGAGTTATTATGGCAGAAAGGTATTTTAGGTGAAGTAAAGATGAAAAAGATTAATAAAATTAGAATGCGAGAGACACTAGTATCTTATTTGTTTCTGGCTCCTGTACTAGTTTTCTTTATCACATTTGTATTAGTACCAATGGGAATGGGAATTGTAACAAGTTTTTTTAAGTATACGATGACGGAATTCAAATTTATTGGATTTGACAATTACGTTCAGCTAGCAAACGATCCGGTTTTTATAAAATCCTTGATAAATACTTTGATTATAGTTGTCGGTTCTGTACCAATCGTAGTAGGCTTTGCTCTTTTTGTTTCATCACAAACCTATGAAAGAAATGTTTTTACACGTTCATTTTTTCGCTGCGTATTTTTCCTTCCGGTAGTAACTGGAACGGTCGCAGTAACAGTTGTATGGAAATGGATTTACGACCCGTTATCTGGTATCATGAACTTTATTTTAAAAGACGGTCTCGGAGTTATTAATCAGAACATAATGTGGCTAGGTGATAAAAGATATGCTATTGTAGCTATTATCATGATCCTGCTTACGACTGCGGTGGGACAGCCAATCATCTTATACATCGCTTCTATGGGCAATATTGACAAATCTCTTGTGGAAGCTGCCGGAGTGGATGGTGCTACCAAATTTCAAGTTTTTTGGAGTATCAAATGGCCGGCGTTATTACCAACAACCTTATATATTGTAGTTATTACAACAATTAATTCCTTCCAGTGCTTTTCCCTCATTCAGTTACTTACTTCCGGTGGGCCTAATTATTCAACAACGACTTTAATGTATTACTTATATGAAAAAGCATTTAAGCTATCAGAATATGGGTATGCAAATACAATCGGTGTAGTTCTCGCTATCATAATTGGAATCATCAGCTTCATACAGTTTAAGTTTCTTGGCAGCGATGTAGAATATTAGGAGGAAAGTAAAATGATAAAGAGAAAGTTATCACCATTCAATATATTTTCTACAACAGTTTTAAGTGTTTTAACCATTATCTTTGTATTTCCTTTTTACTGGATCATGACAGGTGCCTTCAAAACACAGGCGGACGCGGTGAAAAGACCACCTCAGTGGTGGCCCACAGACCCATCCTGGATTAATTTTAAACAGCTACTAATACAGAATCCTGCTGGTCAGTGGCTGTTAAACAGTGTTCTGATTTGTGTATTCACTATGCTCCTTGTTTGCGTTACATCATCACTGGCAGGGTACGTGCTAGCTAAGAAAAGATTTTATGGTCAAAAGTTTTTATTCAGTGTTTTTATCGTTGCAATGGCATTACCAAAACAGGTTATTCTGGTTCCACTAGTTCGTATGATAAGTGCTATGAATCTCCATGATAATCTGGCGGCTGTTATCTTGCCTCTTGTTGGATGGCCCTTTGGTGTATTTCTCATGAAGCAGTTTAGCGAAAATATACCAACAGAGCTATTAGAATCAGCAAGAATTGATGGTTGTAATGAGTTACGAACCTTTATTAGCATAGCGTTTCCAATCGTAAAACCAGGATTTGCAGCGCTGGCGATCTTTACTTTTATTAATACCTGGAATGATTACTTTATGCAGCTGATCATGCTGTCATCAAGAAGAAATCTAACAATCTCTTTGGGCGTAGCAGCCTTACAAGCTGAGTTATCCACAAACTATGGATTAATTATGGCAGGTGCAGCATTGTCTGCAGTACCGATTGTTACCGTATTCCTGATCTTCCAGAAGTCATTTACACAGGGTATTACAATGGGAGCTGTTAAGGGCTGAGTGCGCCTAGAAAAGGGCGGTTAGTTTAGCGGGTGGAAACCCCGTACGGCAAGGTCCAGCAAACCACCGTTAGCGAGTCTTGGGTGTTGTCTGGTAACAGACAGGGCTAAGCGTAGACAGTTAGGAAACAGGGTTGCAATGCTATTGAGCTTCGAAATTTTACAAAGACTCAAAGGCCGACGCAGTTTAGCCATGCGGAAGGCAATACCACGACATGCGTTATGCGAGTATGCTGTGGCTTTGACGGAGTCAGAGAGCCAATCATGTTTTACAATGACTATCCAGTCAACTAGGGAGAGCCTGTGATTTCTTGTAGCAATACTACAAGTATGACGTACAACAATAAAACGAAGGAAATCAAACGAAACACAGGCAGTCGGACACTTGCGTAGTACCGAAGAAGCCAGTAATGACGGTGGAGGGAAGGCGAGTGCATAATAACACTCTTTCTGAGGATACATTTACCGTACTCAGGGACGGAGGAATAAATGGAAACGAAATTAGAAAGAATAGCAGGCAAATCTGCTCATGAAGTAAGACCGATATTTACATCACTATATCATCTGTTAAATGAAGAATTACTACTACAATGCCACAGGGAACTTGACGGAAAGAAAGCAGTAGGAATTGATGAGGTAACAAAAGAGGAATATAGCCGAAAGCTTGAGGAAAACATCAGAAGTCTAGTGATCAGACTCAAGAACAGGGCATATAAGCCGAAACCGGTGAAGAGGGTATATATACCGAAAACTAACGGTAAAATGCGACCACTTGGTATTGCATCCTATGAAGACAAGATAGTACAGTTAGGATTAAAGAAGATACTGGAAGCGGTATATGAACCGAAATTCCAAGACAACATGTATGGGTTCCGTCCAAGGAGAAACTGTCATATGGCGATCAAAAGCATGTGTATCAGTATAATCAGAAAGCGGATTAACTATGTTGTGGACGCAGACATTCGAGGCTTCTTTGACCACATGGATCATGAGTGGACACTTAAGTTCGTGGAGTATTACATCCAAGACCCGAACATGCTGGGCTTAATCAAGAAATATCTGAAGGCAGGAGTATTAGAGGCAGGAGAATACAAAACGAATGAAGAGGGATCCGCACAAGGAAATATAGTAAGTCCGATACTTGCGAATATCTATATGCACCATGTACTGGTACTCTGGTACAAGGCATACTTTGAAAAGCGTGGAAAAGGGAACAGTTTCCTTGTAGTTTATGCGGATGATTACCTAGCAGGATTTGAAAACAAATGGGAAGCAGAGAAATACTTTATAGAAATGCAGAAGAGATTAGGGAAATTCGGTCTAGAGATTGAGACAAGCAAAAGCAGACTTTTAGAGTTTGGCAGATATGCGAAGGAAAGAAGAAAGAAAAAGGGAGAAGGAAAGCCGGAAACCTTTGACTTTCTAGGATTCACTTTCTACTGTGGAGAAAACAGAGCAGGTAAGTTTTGTGTGATACCAAGAACCAGTGGGAAGAAATTCAGAGCAAAGCTGAAAGATATGAAACTGTGGTTGAGGAAACAGATGATGAATCCGCTAAAATCAGTTATGAAAACGCTTAATCGGAAACTAGTAGGGCATTACCGCTACTACGGAGTAACCTATAACGTACAAATGCTGATTAAATACCACTACTATACGACGCTCATGCTCTATCGTATGATGAACCGTAGAAGCCAAAAGAGAAGCTATGATTGGGCGGGATTCAAAATGATGCTAAGGCATTACCCATTAGCCTACCCGAGAAGCTATGTCAATATCTATGAGAAATAGATTTGTATCTGTAAATGTTATTTTGAAGAGCCGTGTGCGAGAAAGCCGCACGCACGGTTCTGAATAGGAGTTTATACCGTGAGGTGTGAATTTACTAAACT
>JAEWIZ010000036.1 GCA_023386815.1 Bacillota bacterium | reverse complement strand
CTTCTTGATCAACCTTCCTGTAACTTAGTTTGTAAGGTGAAAATCTATACTCACCTTTACAATATATATTTTAATAATCTCAGCGTAAATCAACTAATTAATATGGAATTTCGATTTACAATTGAGGCGCACTTAAATGAGGCGCACTTAAATGTAGAGCAGCGAGATGCCACTTTGTAAAACGAGCCTTTGTAAAACGAGATGCAATATTTGTAACCCACATCTGAATATTTGTAAACGAGATGCAACTTTTGTAACCGAAATGCAGGTTTTGTAAACGAAAAGCCACATTTGTAGTCCAAATGCAGTTTGATTTTCAGCTTTTATTGGAGTATTATAATAATTACAGGCATGTACCGCCCTCTATATCTATGATAGAATTAATAGTTATGTATTCGGGAAAATTCACTACTAAGGAGTCACATAAAAATGATTAATAAACGTACTAAGAGCTCAGATTCAATTCAAAATCCATTTACAAAACCTATCAACGTAATTTTATTGTCTATTCTGTGCACCGTATTATGGGGAAGTGCGTTCCCCTCCATTAAGATTGGATATCAGCTCTTCGCTTTAGGGAACAATGATATTTCTGGAAAATTGGTATTCGCCGGGATAAGATTTTTCTTTGCCGGAGTTATCACCTTATTGATTGCGACCATCCAAAACAAAAAGCTCCCACGACTTCATTCTTCTAATATCAAGGGCATGTTACTGGTCAGTCTTTTTCAAACAATTCTGGAATATATCTTTTTTTATATCGGATTATCCCATATCACAGGTGTTAAGGGCTCCATTCTAACTGCCTCCAGTTCTTTTTTCGTCGTTTTACTTGCCCATTTTGTTTACAAAAATGATAAACTGAATAAAGCTAAGCTTATTGGATGTTCCATCGGTTTTGCCGGAATTATTCTTATTAACTTGAATGCTATGAGTAAAGTAGATCTTGGCTTCAGTCTTTTGGGCGATGGTTTTATGCTGCTTTCCGCTCTCTGCTTTGCAATTGGATCTCTTATTAGTAAGAATCTTTGTCAAACCGCAGATGCAACAACTGTTACCGGCTATCAGTTAGGGGTAGGAGGCCTTATCCTAATGCTGCTTGGCTTCTTTACTGGAGGTAGGTTATTACAGGTTACATTACCTGGCATTTTGCTGTTGGCTTACATGTCACTGCTCTCCGCTATCGCGTTTACGATCTGGACTGTGTTATCCAAATATAATAGAATCAGCCAAATTGCTGTCTACAATTTTCTAACCCCAGTCTTTGGTGCACTTTTATCCGCTCTGTTTCTTGGTGATCAATTATTTAACTGGAATAACCTACTGGCTTTGATTCTTGTATGCATTGGGATTTATATTGTAAATGCTCCAAAATTTAGTTCATAAAAGCTTCTCTAATAAATGTAATATAAGTGATAAATGTGATATAAGTGATAATGTTTCCAAATGTGAATAACCCCTTAGTAGCTGTGATATAATTTGCCACTAAGGGGTTATATAGTTACTCTAATTCAATTGGTAGATATAATTCGTTTGATTCTTTTTCATTTGATTTTTTTATTTGATTCTTTTTTATTTGATTCTTCTTTATTTGATTACAATCCATTGAATGCTAATCTTTATTCCGAATTCTAATTATGGTCTCTATTGCTTTTAAATTTCTACTGTGATGCAACCTAATTTACATCCATTAAACTTTTTACCAAAGTAACCGCAGATTGAGCATCCTCAGAATAACCATCAGCACCGATTTCTTCACAATAGCTTTTGGTTACAACTGCACCACCAATGATAATCTTAGATTTAAGTCCTTGCTCCTTTGCTTTTACCACAACATTTTTCATTTCTATCATAGTGGTAGTCATAAGGGCAGAAAGTGCAATAATATCTGCATTTTCTTCCTTCGCAATCTTAATAATTGTCTCCGTAAGAACATCCTTCCCCAGGTCAATCACACGGAATCCATAATTTTTGAGCATAAGTGTCACTAAATTCTTACCAATATCATGAATATCACCAGCAACTGTCGCAATTACAATCGTTATTCTGTTCTTGGAAGTATCCTCTTTTTTAAGCATGGGTTCAAGATAGTCAATGGCTTGTTTCATTGCCTCTGCTCCGCTGATGAGCTGGGGAAGGAAATAAATCTGGCTATCATAAAGCCTCCCCACCTCATTAATTGCTGGTATTAAGGTTTCTTCAATGATAGAGGCCGGGGAAATGCCTTCCTCTAATAGCTTATCCACCATAGCAAGGATATTTTTCCTATTCCCCTTTACTACGGCATTGTATAACATCTGATTATTCTCGCTCGTTAGATCCAAAGCTGTGGTTGTATCACTCATTTTCTTAACAGAATTGTCAGTAGCATTTCCAATCCCGATATCATCACTATGTGCTAATTGTACAGAAGGTATCGACTGTGCTTGCTGCTTTTCTCCCTTACAAACTCCCCCATGTGTAGCCGATACTGTAGCAGTTCTGGTGGTTACACGTCCAATATATCTTTCAGCTGAATCCTCCACACCCAATAATAAATCCGCTGCTAAGGCAGAATTTACCAAGAGATCCTGTGATGGATTTGCGATAGCCATTGTAAGACCTGCCTGAATTGCAAAAGCCAAAAAGGTACTATTAATAAATTGACGTTCCGGAAGTCCAAAGGAGATATTTGACAAACCAATTATCGTTGCAATCCCTAACTCATCTTTGCAGTAGCGAACGGTTTGAATTGCATCAAGAGCTGCATGTTTATTTGCACCTATCGTATTCACAAGTCCGTCAATAATGATATCTTCTTTTGTCAAGCCCAGCTCCAATGCACGGTCAAGTATTGTATGAATAATCTGTTTCTTCTCTTTTAGGTCTTTTGGTAGCCCTTGATCTGAAAGTGGAAGCAAGATGAACATTGCACCATATTTCTTGGCGATAGGTATTAGTTTTTCGAACTTTTCTTTTTCTAAGGAGATGGAATTAATTAAAGCTCTACCTGGATAAAGTCTAAGGGCAGCCTCTATTACTGATACATGACTTGAATCGATACATAGGGGTAATTTTGCGAGTTGAAGTACTTCCTGCATAACCTCTAACATCATAGCCTGTTCGTCAATGCCGTTCATCCCCATGTTAATGTCCAAAATATCAGCCCCTAGCTCTGCCTGTTCTTCCGCCATCTGGCATACCAAATCCAGGTTCCCTTCCAGCAACTCCGCTTGCAGTGCTTTCTTGCCGGTTGGGTTAATTCGTTCACCAACAATCATAAATCTGCCGTCTAAAGGTATTTCCAACGTCTCTCTCTCTGTTGTCAATGCTCTGGTATGTTCTGTCTTCGGTGCTAAGGGTCTCATATTCTTCACCGCTTGAACCATTAGTTCCATATGTCTTGGAGTTGTCCCACAACATCCTCCTACAATATTAGCCCCGGCTTCCACCAGCTTTTTCATTTCAGCCGCAAATTCCTCCGCACCCAATGGAAATATCGTGTCTTTTCCTACCAGCTTAGGGATTCCGGCATTGGGCTTTGCTAAAACCGGAATATATGCATATTCCTTCATCTCACGGATAATTTTCTGCATTTTATCGGGTCCGGTGGAACAATTAACACCGACTGCAGCCGCTCCCATACTCTGCATCACAAGGACTGCTGTTTTGGGATCTGTTCCAAATAAGGTACGTCCATTTTCATCAAAGGTCAGGGATATCATAACCGGTAAATCACAGATTTCCTGTGCCGCGATCAAAGCTGCCCTGCACTCCTGCAAGCTCATCATAGTCTCCACTACAATAAGATCAATCCCAGCACCCAGCATATATCCAAGCTGTTCCTTATAAATAACAATCAGTTCTTCAAAGGTCAGGGTTCCCAGAGGCTCTACCTGCTCCCCGGTCATAGTAATGTCAGCTGCAATATAAATATCTCTTTGATCTTTGCTCTTGCTACGATATTCCTCAATCGCCTTCTTAGATAGACTAACCAGTCCTTTATTAATCTCTTTTATCTGGTTTTCCAGACCATATTCAGCTAGCTTAATACGGTTTGCCGTAAAGGTTGGTGCAAATAGGATATCTGTTCCCGCCTCCAGAAATTCCCTCTGCAAGCCGATTAATACCTGTGGATTCTTAAGTATCCAATCCTCCGGGCACACTCCTGATGGCATACCTCGCTCCTGCAGGTTCCGTCCGGTTGATCCATCCAAAATAACAATTCTCGATTGGACTAAATCTAAAAATTCCTTCCTTGTCATGCAAATCCCTCCACTCTATCCCGAATTTTATTTTTTCAATATTTTATCCATTAGACTTACCCGGTTAAAAGGCAGCATAAAATAATAACCGTCAGCAATTGGATCAAGAAGCTCCATCATCTCTCTTGCTACTTGCGCGCCTACATCCTCAGCCTCCTCTTTACTCATGTCCGGATGATATCTGTTTACAATTTCCTCTGGAACATGGATACCGGTAAACTCATTCTTTATAAAACATGCATTCCGATAGCTGACTAGGGGCATAATGCCACACAGGATTTTCGTATCCAGTGCTTCTTTCACCCTCTTAATTCGTTCTACATCTTCCATACAGTAAATTGGCTGAGTCAAAAAATAAGTAGCACCTGCAGCAATCTTTTTCTTTACTCGTTCGATTTCCCGATCCAAATTACCTCTGCCATGATTTAATGCACCACCAAAATAAAAGGGCTCTGATGCAAAATGCTCCAGATTCATTTCCTTTACAAAATCCATCAGTTGAACTGAGTTATAATCGAATACCGCTGTTGTCTTGGCTCTATTTGCACTTGGCACCGGGTCACCTGTTACGATAAGAAGATTGCGAATACCATGGATATAAGCTCCCAGAAGACTAGAACGAATGGATATCATATTCCGATCCCTGCAGCAGATATGAGGCATTACCTTCAAACCAGTTTCATTTGCTATTTTAATGCTCATAAGGATAGAGTCCACCCGGCTTCTTCCCATAGGGGAATCAGCAAAGGTTATTAAATCCGCACCGCTATTCTTTAATAAATGCGCACATTCCATCACTCGTTCAATATCCGCATCATAGGGTGGATCAAGCTCAACTGCAATTACCTTCTTACCGCTCTTAAATAGCTGATAGAATTCATTTTCTTTATGGGGCTTATCATAGCCTTCTGCTTTAACCGATTTGATTTTTCTAGGTTGAATACGTTCTTTGTCTTTGATCCTGAGATTCAGAGCTTTAATATATGCTGGTGTGGTTCCACAACAGCCTCCAATCATGTCAACACCCAATTCAGCAATCAGTTCCATATTGTCGGTAAAATATTCTGCATTATCCATAAATACCATACGGTTTTGCATTTGCTCCGGATAACCGGCATTGGGGGCTACGTAAAGATATTTATCTTCTGAAACTACCACATTTTTTAGTATCTGATACATATGGCCTGAGCCAACACCGCAATTTAATCCGCAGGCATCTATCTCACTGATCTTTTCAGCCGCTGCCAATAACCTGGAGGCACTGATACCGGCTCCCGTATATCCATTCTTATTGACAGAAAAGCTCGCCAAGATAAACATATCTGATTTTTTACTTTTAATATAAGGAAGTAATTTCTCGATATAATGCAGACTCTGGAAGGTTTCGAAATGAATTCCCTCTAATCCCTCCTCAATAAAGACGTCACACATCAATTTGTATTCCGCAAGGACATCCTCCTCATTGGTATCTGCATCCTCAGGAATCGGACCGATATCACCCAGAATCCACCTATCTGTCATATCAACAAATGACAACCGTGACTCTTCCACTGCCTTTTTTGCAATTTGGCATGCTGAGTGCAATAAACCTTTTTGTCGTGATTCATCCAACTGTAATACAGCTTTGTTGGCCGCAAAGGTATTTGTTCGAAGCAGCCTCGCACCTGCTTCAAGATATTCCATATGAATTTGTTTGATCACATCCGGATCTGTTTCATTCGCATATTCAGATATTGCACCGGGCTTGTTCATCAATTCACAGTAGTAGGTTCCCATGGAACCATCCGGTATTAATCTATTCTTTTTTAAATATTCCCTTAACCTCATGTTACCTCTATTCCACTCAACACTTTTAGGTATTGTTGATGTATGCATTTGTATTCAAAATCGAATTTTCCCTATTATATCTCATAAGCCTTGACATCACAAGCACTTCTTCCTAATTTCTTTGATTTTTCCAGTGTAACGGGTACTAGGATTGCAAATAAAATTATGATATAATAGAGTTTGCATTGGTAATTATGTATCCATATTTCATCATATTTATGAATTTATATACAGAAAACATCCAAATGATACCCATATATTGATACGAAATGAGGCATACTATGTCAAAGAAAAGATTAGTCCCAAGGCTATTATCAGTCGTACTACCCTTAATCACTTTCCTTATAATACTATTCAGAGAAAGATTCTTAGCTTTGGTTCTTCCCTATCTACCCAGCTGTTATTTTTATCGTTTGTTCCACCTATATTGCCCCGCCTGTGGTAATACGAGAAGTGTAATTTCTTTATTACAGGGTGATTTGTTAAGTTCTTTGCGCTTTAATATTGTACCGCTGATTCTGTGTTTCCTTATTTTTTTGTCCTACGTGGAGCTTGTTACCTATAGTTTCAATCATCAGATACGTTTACTTCCCAGAAAGCTCAGCTTTTATTTGATTCTAATCGCTATCTTGATTTTTTACTGGATCTTTCGAAATTTTGTTCCATACTTAACTCCATAAGACAGGTTCGAAACATGATTGGATTTCTATTTCATATTTCATCTATACATCTATAATAGAAACTATAGTATATAGAAACTTTATTAATAGAAATATAGTCTAATTGAAAATATAACAGATTAGCATCAGCAAATAGAAACGCCACCGGTTATTATATTTGGGTCTGTACGACAATCCAAGATACAATA
Source organism: Bacillota bacterium (assembly GCA_023386815.1). Taxonomy (GTDB): domain Bacteria; phylum Bacillota; class Clostridia; order Lachnospirales; family Lachnospiraceae; genus Mobilitalea. Next base: position 34,634 of record JAEWIZ010000036.1, on the reverse strand, counting down.
ACAGATGGCTTTTTTAATGCAATATTTCATTCTAAACTTTACGTTTTTTAATAATAACTAGATCCTATACTTTCATTAAAACCATCCCAGAAATCTGGTGAACTAAAAACAGCAATTACTCCAATCAATGCAACGACTCCAATTAAAATACCAATGGATGAAAGTACAATACCTATGATTGCCATATTCTTATCATCCTTATGTTTATTAATACTAAGGATACCAAGAATGATGCCCACAATTGAGGTCACGATTGTTAGATAAGGAATACAACAACCACCGATAACACTTATGATACCGCAGACTAGTGCCGCAATAGATAACCCATTATCCTTCTTCCGCGTTGGTGGATATTGTTGATATGGATTCTGTTGATACTGCTGCTGATAACCTTGCTGATACTGCTGATAATTTGATTGCCCATGATACTGGGGCTGCTGAAATTGTGGATTCTGATATTGCCCTTGATTGTAAGGTTGATTATTTGGCTGATTATTCGATTGATTCATAGGCTGATTGTAAGGTTGCTGATTAGTCTGTCCCTGACTATATGGATTTCCTTGGTTATTCGAGTCAGTTTGCTGATTAGGCTGGTTCAAATTTGTTTGCTGATTATTTTGCTGATCATTGTTCTGAGTATTATTTAATTCATTCTTATTTTCATCTTGATTAAAGTCATCCATAAAAGTACCTCCCATATTCCTTTTAATTTCATTTACAATTTACCCCATTACACTACTCTAGATCCAAAAAGGAATCCTATGTGTTTAGCGATATGAAAAATAAGCATTATCAACTTAATCCTATCATAATTCATCTGTTTCTTCAAGCCATTATTAACTAAATTATTCCAGTCCTTCTTCCTGTCAATGGACATACCTGTCTAATAAAGCTAAGGATATTATCCTTAAGTATACTACATTTCATGCATAACTCACCTGTCAAGGACGGAAAAATCGGGGTAAATTTAAGTTAATTACACTCACATTTACCCCGACTCTAAGTCCTTTATGCATTATTTAATTATTATTTAATTATTATTTGAGAATCTCCTGTTAATTATATTATTGAATCTCTATTCTTTTTGGCTCATCTATCAATACTTGTTCCTTTGGCAATGTAATCTCCAGGACACCGTTGTTATACTCTGCAACAATACTTTCCTTCTTTATCCCTGGAACATGAAAGCTTCTGCAATAAGAATTATATCGTCTTTCCTGCCTTACATAATTACCTTTTCTTTCATTCTTCTCTTCCTTGTGAGACGCTGTTATCGTAAGTATCTCTTTGTCCAAGTCAATTTTAATATCATCCTTTTGAAATCCGGGTAGTTCTGCTTGCAGCAGGTAACTATCCTCCTTATCAATCACGTCTGTGCTAAAGTTATCAAATTGGTTAAAGCCATTCCCAAAGAAGTCATGAAAAACTCTGTCAAAAAATAAAGGTCCTGTTTGTTCGAATAATGCTGGTCTTAACATAATTACCACTCCTTCTTTCAATTATTAATATTACCTAGAAAATTATTTGTGATATACAGAATCAGCATAGTTAATCGTAAATTTATGTGATTCGTAATATCTTCTTGCAATATATGTTATACAACATATAGAACAATAATTCAATATATTTTTTATAAATAAATTGTAAATATTTTATAAACCATAAATGTCAGTTAATACACACAAAAATCAGGAAAGTGGTAATACTTTAAACACATGTTACTGTTATACTGTTATCAATCATACACATACCAAAAAGTATTTCTTTACATCAAGATATGATTCGATTAAAATAGGCTAGAGAAATGAGGTTGTTTAAGTTGAAAATAATTATACCCGCATACCAGCCAGACACAAGAATGCTAAAACTAATTAATGATATAAAGAGTAACAGTAACTATGAGATAATTATCGTAAATGACGGCAGTTCTATAAAGTATCAATCCGTCTTTGAAAAAGCTATGGAGCTTGGTTGTACTGTGCTTCACCACAAAAATAATCAAGGAAAAGGAGCTGCCTTAAAAACAGCCTTTCGATATCTTATCAATATAAAAGAAACAGATGGTTTTATCTGTGCAGACTGTGATGGCCAGCACAAATGGACAGATATTAAAAAAGTGGCTGAGTCCATACCGTTTAATCCCAACGCAATCATACTCGGCTGCAGGAAGTTTGTCGGACAGGTACCTATAAAAAGCATGTTAGGAAATAAAATCACAAGAGCAATATTCTCCTTGATTACAGGTCAAAGGATAAGTGATACTCAAACCGGATTACGTGGTTTCTCCGCATCTATGTTGCCTTGGTTAATACAGCTAGAAGGAAATCGTTATGAGTATGAAATGAATCAATTGTTGGAAGCTAAAAAGGCAAATTTCAGCTTCCATTGTATTCCGATAGAAACTATATATGAAAATAATAATGACGGCTCCCACTTTAACCCTGTTTTAGATTCCATCCGAGTTTTTTTACCAATTATAAAATTCAGTATGTCCTCCCTATCCTGCGGTTTGATTGATTTTACATTTTTGTTTCTATTACAATCAATCTTTGATCATTTATTGGTCTCCGTTATTGGAGCAAGGCTTATTAGTTCCTTTTGCAATTATATGCTAAATCAGCATTTTGTTTTTCAAGCAAAATCAGAGAAAAAAACCTCTTCCTTGACCCAATATTACTTACTCGTCATTGTAATTCTAGGTTTCAATTATCTGCTGATTTCCTTCTTTAAAGAAGGTTTGCATCTGCCGCTTGTCTGGAGCAAAATACTAACAGAAGGCCTATTATTTTGTTTCAGTTATATTGTCCAAAACAAGTTGATCTTTCGCAAAAAGAAAACGCAGGTTTATTCAAATAGAATTTTCTAGGCACATAAAATAATGACCTTTGGGAAACCTATGTCTATAGTAAATATTAATACAGTTTTTTGAAAGGCATGGGATAAATATGTCATATGTAGCTCCGGCAATAAAGGATAAGTTTGAAACCTTATCGGTAGATTTGAAGAATGCGATTCTAGAAAGAAATGTACAGCTAAATAATATTCATGATTTAATTAACGTACTTGATGCGATTGTAAAGGAAGCCGAGGAAGAAGATAATAAATAGTAGATTGATATGAATCATATTATTGTTTTCCATAGCTTCAAATCCAATAATCACAAAAAATCAGTCCTCCTAAAGTATATCTTTTCAAAGGGCTGATTTTTATTTATGATAAAGCTATCTTATTCATTTTTTATGACTGCCTCGATTAACCCTCCCTTAACACAGAATTCAACATATCTATCGGTAAAGGCTTACTAAAGAGATATCCCTGGCCTGCATTACAGCTACCACTCTTTAGGTAATCCAACTGTTCCTGTGTTTCAATACCTTCCGCAACGACATAGAACTCCAGGTCATGGGCAAGCATTAAAATATTCTTAATTAATAGCATATCCATGTTATTCTCATTGATCGCACGAATAAAGCTCTGATCCAGTTTAATGATATTAATCGGAAACATTTTCAAATAATTAAGGGATGAATAGCCTGTACCAAAATCATCCAGTGCAATTCGAATTCCCATATTGCGAAGTCGCTGTAAATGTTCAATTACGATATCAACATCATCGATATTTGCTGTCTCCGTAATCTCAATAATAACGTTTTCGTAATTTATCGGAGCCTGTTTTATTATTTGCTCAATTTCATTAAAGTTGATACTGCTTGTTAAGGTCTTGCCAGATAAATTAATAGAGATCTCTAACTCCTCGTAACCCGCCAGCTCCCATTCTTTTTTCTGCTGCAGCGCATGTTTGATAATCCAACGTTCCAGCTTGTAAATCTGACCCGATTCCTCTGCCAATGGAATGAATTCGGATGGAGGGATAAATCCTTCCTCTGGATGGATCCAGCGAACCAACGCTTCAACTCCTAGTATTTTATTTGTCTTCAAACAAAACTGAGGCTGGTAGTATAATACAAACTGCTCTTCTTCTATACCATATTGAAGGTTATTAATCATTTGAATCTGTTTCGTGTTATTATCATTAATCTCCTTCTGATAAAACTGTATCCGGTTTTTGCCCTCTCTTTTTGCAGCGTACATGGCAATATCTGCATTTTTCAGAAGTGTTGTTGAATCCGTACCATCAAAGGGATATGAAACAATACCAACGCTCATAGAGATATAAAACTGCCTGTTCTCTATATTCCAATTTAAGCTGATTTTCTGCATCAGCCTCTCTAGCTTTAAGATCACATCATCCTTTAACATTCGGACAAAGAGAATTGCGAATTCATCCCCGCCTAGTCTGGCGACAGTATTAGGCTCACTGATTTCTTTTCTTAATCTCTCACCGAAGTAATTCAAAAACAGATCTCCAACCTGGTGTCCCATGGAATCATTGATGTTCTTAAAATTGTCAATATCAATATAGGCTATCATAAAATAATTACCTTGAATATTCTGATTAATCTGCTCATTTATCTCTTTCTCAAACATAGCGCGGTTTGGCAGACCCGTTAACATATCGTAATAAGCCAAATATTCAATTCTATCTTCGTAACGTTTTCTTTCATTGATATCAATTCCAAAGGAAACAAAATAATTCTTATCTTCCTCCCATTTATAACTTATCATCGTGCTGTTCCATAGAATGTTAATTAAAGAACCATCCTTCATTATCATGGGAATTTCAAAATCATGTACCTGTTTTTTGTCACGAATATCTTTTAAAATCTTGCGTATCTCATCCTGATATTCCATGGGAACCAAAAGCTCAATCCAGTTCTTTCCTATAAAATCCTCTATTGCATAACCACACATCTTTTGAGCAAATGGATTAATACTAAGCATACTTTCTTCATTATGCGTAAAAATAAAGACCGGAGCATCACTAATAATACTATCTGTCAGCTCTTTTTGATAAACTAATTCTGACTTTGCCTTTGTAAGCTCATTGTGAGCTATACTAAGCTTATCAAATGTGTTCAGGGTTTTACTATTCTCCTTTCGTAAAAGAAGAATTCTGTCATGAATTAGAAAAAAGAGCATTAAGGTTGTAATTAAGATATAAAACCAGCCTTTATATGTTTGAAAATGCTTATAAACATCTATGTTAGGAGTGATCAGTTCAAGGATTCTATCCGATAATAGAATCCATAATGCGCCAAAGATCCAGTAAATAGAAGCGATTGCTACCGCCTCGTTATTAAAAAAAGACAACCTTTTTGGTTTTCTGGTGATATTCTCATCATTTACCTTACTCTTTGTACTTGTTTTAAACATTATTCTACTCCTATCTGTAACTAAAAAATCATTCTGCGCATATTACACAAACAATCACCAAGATACTAATCTAAGTTGGCATAGGAATATTATAAAAGATGTGACGAATTTTGTCAATTTATTACTTGTTTTAAGATATTTTAGGAAATGACGTAATTTGCCACTCCAGTCGAAATGTATTATTTTATTCCCATCTACAAATACTAAGCTTAAATCATAGAAAGGAGACAATCTTATGAAAAATAGTAATGCAACACCTTCCAAGGATACCGGAGCTAAAAATAATAATTCAGATAATGACGTAGATTATAAAAACAGTGGCTCTTCTTCCTCCCGGAATAAGGTAAATACTAATACTTCAAATAAATCCTCCAGTAGGGGAACCAAATAGAGGGAAGGTGAATTTATGGATCCGATGCAATATTCTTCAAGCCTTATACCTGCTTATGTGCCTTATGGAAGTTTCGCATTTGCAGCAGGTGTCTTTTTAAATGATGCGGATAGAGATGACTACCTGTCATCCCTGGATTCTGATACCCGTAGCTATATCCTAAATCATCCGGAGGAATTCGGTACCAGACAAAAGATTGAAGATTTCGTCAGTCAAATGCACCGAAGCTAATTATTGAAAGGAGTAATGTTTCATGAGTAACAGCAAAGATACCTCTTCAAAAAAACAAGGAAAAAGTAGTGTATCAAATAGGGCTAATAACTATACCTATAGCCCTAAGGTAGAAACACCAGATCCAAAGGCAACAACAAACAAAGCACCTTCCTCTGGGAATATAAGAGGAATTTAAGCTATATGCTAACATCATTTTGAGTGCTAAAAAAGGATAGCAGATATGTAATCATAAACTTATCTGCTATCCTTTTTATTTATCCCTATGCTATCTTATTTACTTTAATAGTTCGATTAATTCGTATACTCTATCTCTAGTAAGTTCTGCACCCTTTAAGTATTCTATCATTGGACGCATGCTTCCACCTTCGTATTTAGAACCCGCTTTATTTATTTCATTCTCTTTCTTAGTAATCCATTCCTTTTGTACGGATGTTAATTGATCCATTGCATCTTTATCTAGCGTATCTTTTAAATATCCCCATACTTTATTGATTTCATCATCCCATAATTCATAGATATCTTTCGCTAAGAAGTTCATCTCTGATTGATTTAAATCCTCATTTTTTAGTCGAGCATTCATTTCCTCTGATTGTTTTTCAATGTCTGCAACTTCAGCTATAATATCTACGTCTGTGTTCTCTTCCTCTATTCCATCTATCAAATAGCTAGAAAATCCACTTTCTGTTTCTACATTGTACAAGCCATAGAATGGCAGATATTCTTCTTTCACTGTACTTAAGTCCATATAGCCAACCCAACTTCTAAAACCTTCAGGCAATTCTTTTATTGGCGCTTGTGTTGTGTAGATATAAATTTCTTTTGCATCATTTAATCCATATGGTTCACTATAAATAAATTTGATTCCATCAATGATTTCTTCACTTCCCACTTCTTTCTCAAGCTTAATAGATTCAATTGAGGTAGAATAAGTATAGCCATTCACTTTCTTTGGTGTTGTGAACTTGCCTTCAAAGGTAGATGAATAGTTAATTCCATTCGGATAGTCTTCTCCAGTATCCCCCATATCAGAATCAGAATAGTATCCTGTGAACGTTCCATCTTCGTTAATATTCAATATCGTTTGCCAAGCACCAGCTCCACTAGAAAATATAAATTGATACTTTGATAATTCAGAAAATTGAATCGTTGCTTCCACTGGTGTCATTGTATCTGTACTATCATTCTCATCTGTTTCATTACCTATGACTTGATTATTCTCTGTATTTGTACTATTTGATGCTTTAATCCCACTCTGACAACCCGCGAATAATACTACAGTACTAACTGCTGCTACTAATAATAACTTACGTTTCATTTTATATTTTACTAATTTTTTCGGTTCATTAAATTCTAAGTGTCTATGTTTCATGTGTCTACTCCTTGTCATTTATCAATTATCTTACTTATCCTATTGTCATACCCTTATCATACCCATAAATACAACAATTGTTTTATATTATATCAGTATAAAATCATATTTCAACAATATATTGGATACTTAAAATAATCTTAATAGTATTGTAAGAATATTTACAAGTCCTTAACTTTAGACAAACAGTTTTGACACATTAGTTCCAATACAAACCCGAAAGCCAAAAATAAGGTTTCCAGCAATCAGTTAATATAACTGAATGTATGGAAACCTTCGATTTAATTTAATCTTTTTCTAAGTTACTTTTATCAACGGTTTGCATTTTACTTTTCGTTAACAAGCTTACTAGTCATATGTTCAATATCAATGGCAAAAAGTTGCACCCTATCAATGGCACTAGCCAATTCTTCTTCTACCTCTTCCTTAGTTGGATAGTACTTTAAGGCCAACTTGCGCACTCTGTCCTCTGTCATCTCTTTTTCCTCAATGAGTTTTGCTCTTCCAAAAACTATAACACTGGTAATATTCCACTCCCAGCAACCTTCCTTCTTAAAACCCGTGTCCCATGTGGTAAAACACACCTTATCACAGCTTTTTATTGCATCAACCTTATGGCCTTCCTTCGCTCCATGGAAATAGATACGATTGTCCTCTTCATCATAATAAAAATTAATAGGAAGAGAATATGGATATCCATCATCTCCAATAACTGAAAATGTTCCTCTTTTTGCTTCTACTAAAACCTTCTTGCATTCTGCTTCTGTAACCGCCTGCTTAAATCTTCTCATTTTACGAAACATATTACTTTCCTCCCTAGAATATTATCTGAGTTGTATACTACTTCTTTTCACATACAGATAATTTTTTGATCAAGTTATTATAAATTTTTACTACCCTCACCTGAAGAAGAATCCGAGACCATATTCTGTGCCCAATGACCTCTTTTCACTACGATTATACCGATGATACACTTTAGAATTTCAGCAAAATAGCAAATCGGATAAAGTATCAATATATTAAGCCTTGTAAAATGCGTGAGTATATAGGTAAATGGAACAAAGACAACCCATGTATAAGCACTATCAAAAAGGAATGTTATAAAGGTTTTTCCTCCCGATCGTATCGTAAAGTATGTGCAGTGAGTCGCAGCATTAACTGCCATATATATGGCACTTGTCTGCATGAAACGGGTAGCTAGTTTACGAACATCACCGGTAGTATTGTATATGTATGGAAGGACTGGCGACAAGGCAATAAGGATACCCCCAATTACAACACAGATACAGACATTGAAAAACATAAGTCTCCATGCCGTTTGCTTTGCCCGCACAATATCGTTAGCTCCGAGAGCCTGACCAACCATAACTGCAACTGCAGAACCCATGGAAATGAAAATTACATTGAACAAATTCGTTATAGTGCTTGTTATGTTAAGAGCCGCAACCACATTTAATCCACGGGTTGAGAAAATCTGCGTCAAAGTAGTCATACCCAATGACCATAAAAGCTCATTCACCAGGAGCGGTGATCCCTTCTTTATTATGTTAAAAGTAAGAACTTTCGGGATTCGTATTGTTCGATAAAGGCCATGGGTAAACCGATATTTTTCGGAATATCTATGGGTATACACAATAATAATAGAAAGCTCCACTAAGCGCGAAATTACTGTCGCTATGGCTGCGCCTTCTACACCTAAAGCCGGGAATCCAAACTTACCGTATATCAATATGTAATTAAGGCAAAGGTTAGTTATTACGCCAGCCAAGCTGGACTTCATTGGAAGCAGGGTCTCTCCCATCTCTCGTAATGTTCCGCTATATACCTGTGACAGTGAGAACGGTAATAGCCCCAATAGCATGATGCGAAGGTAACTCCTACCATATTCGAGCATAGCTACTCTCTCGACAGCATCCCCTTCACCAGTCAAATACAGGGAAATCAGCTGGTCTCCACAGGTCAGAAATACAACAATTGCGATCGATAAAGTGACAGCAACGGTCCAGAGCTTGAACCTCACCGTATGACGTAAGCCTTCATGATCTCCTGCACCAAAAAACTGTGCACCGAATATACCAGCGCCTGAGAGACCACCAAAAATAGTAAGATTATATACAAATATAAGCTGGTTGGCGATGGCAACACCTGACATCTGAGACGTTCCCACCTGCCCAATCATGATGTTGTCCAGAAGGTTAACAAAGTTTGAAATGGTGTTCTGCACAATAAGTGGCAGCACTAACATAAATACTTTGGTATAAAATTTACGATCCCCAATAAATACATTTCTGAATTTGCTAAAAGTTCTTATTGACTTAAGTTGCTTCATTTCTGATCCTCCAATCCAGATTTTACCCATGAGAACCATTGTACTATAAAGGAGACATATAGTCCAGACTTGTATATACAGGCTTTTATCTTAAGCTTAATAAAAAGAAAAAAGCACGAAGGAGCGCAGAGGGTAAAACCCTTGCATTGACTTCATGCTTTTTTCAAACTTATTTAATTCTGACCAGACTTAATTAGCACGTGGCCAGACTTAATTAACGGGAGACAATTAGAATTTCCCACCTTCAGCTGCTTCCTGAATCGCAACAGCGACAGCTACTGTCATACCAACCATAGGGTTGTTACCAGCACCGATTAAGCCCATCATTTCTACGTGAGCTGGTACGGAAGAGGAGCCTGCAAACTGAGCGTCAGAGTGCATTCTTCCCATAGTATCAGTCATACCGTAGGAAGCAGGACCTGCTGCCATGTTATCTGGGTGAAGAGTTCTACCTGTACCGCCACCGGAAGCAACGGAGAAGTATTTCTTTCCAAGATCAATACATTCCTTCTTGTAGGTACCTGCAACTGGATGCTGGAATCTGGTAGGGTTAGTGGAGTTACCAGTAATGGAAACGTCAACACCTTCCTTGTGCATGATTGCAACACCTTCTGTTACGTCATTTGCGCCGTAGCAATTTACTGCTGCTCTAACGCCTGTGGAGTAAGATTTACGGGAAACTTCCTTAACCTCACCTGTATAATAATCCATATCTGTCTCTACGTGAGTAAAGCCGTTGATACGGGAGATAATCTGTGCTGCATCCTTACCAAGACCATTTAAGATAACTCTTAAAGGCTTTTGTCTAACCTTGTTAGCGGACTGAGCGATACCAATCGCACCTTCAGCTGCTGCAAAAGACTCGTGACCTGCTAAAAAACAGAAGCACTCTGTGGTCTCTTCCAATAACATCTTACCAAGGTTACCATGTCCTAAACCAACTTTTCTCTGGTCAGCAACAGAACCAGGGATACAGAAGGACTGTAAGCCTTCACCGATTGCTGCAGCTGCATCAGCTGCTTTTCTAGCATCTTTTTTGATTGCGATAGCCGCACCAACTATGTACGCCCAACAGGCATTCTCAAAACAGATAGGCTGGATACCCTTAACCATATTGTATACGTCAAGTCCAGCGTCTTTTGTAATTTTCTCAGCTTCTTCGATGGAAGCAATGCCATAGCTGTTTAAAGCAGCATTGATTTGATTTATTCTTCTATCATATGATTCAAATAAAGCCATTGTATGTATCCTCCTTCACTATTCGTGTCTTGGGTCGATGATCTTAACAGCATCAGCTACACGACCGTATTGGCCTTTAGATTTCTCAAATGCTGTGTTTGCATCGTCACCTTTTTTGATGAAGTCCATCATCTTACCAAAGTTAACAAACTGGTAACCGATAATTTCGCTGTTTTCATCAAGTGCAAGGCCGGTTACATAACCATCAGTCATTTCAAGGTAACGAGGTCCTTTTGCAAGTGTACCATACATTGTACCAACCATACTTCTAAGACCTTTTCCTAAATCCTCAAGACCTGCACCGATTGGAAGTCCATCCTCGGAGAAAGCACTCTGTGTTCTACCATATGCGATCTGCAAGAAAAGCTCTCTCATAGCAGTGTTGATAGCATCACAAACTAAGTCAGTATTTAAAGCCTCTAATAATGTTAAGCCTGGAAGGATCTCAGATGCCATAGCTGCGGAATGAGTCATACCTGAACATCCAACTGTTTCTACTAATGCCTCCTGAATAATACCATCCTTTACGTTAAGAGTTAATTTGCAAGTACCCTGCTGAGGTGCACACCAGCCCACGCCGTGAGTTAAACCGGAAATATCCTTTACTTCCTTTGCCTTTACCCATTTTGCTTCTTGTGGGATTGGTGCTGCGCCATGATGAACACCCTGTGTTACCGGACACATCAATTGAACTTCATGTGAATAAGTCATGATTTTGAAACTCCTTTCAATATACATAGTATCGCATTTCCTTATATCGGAAAATACAAGCTAATACTTTGGGAAGCTACATTCTGTTGTCGCTTCTTACAAGTGATTTATATCCGTATGTATTGTGCCAGGGCATACCTCTGGATATAAACTCATCTTGATACCTTACATATTCTCGCATAAAACCCATAATAAGTCCATAGTTTTTTGTAATAATTTTAACAATGTATGTGCAACGTTTTGTCAGCTATTTTTTTAACACTTTTTCTATTGCCCTAAGTTAAGGCCCATCATATTTGCTTCTACTTCCTTTATTATGTCATTTGCAATAATTGCTGTTCCTTTAATACCATCTATCGCATCAATCATTTTTCCATCGTTCACTCTGGTATAATAACCATCGCTGCATTCCAACACGGAATATTGGCTTTTTGCACCACCGCCATAATAAGGAACAATAAGCTCTTTCGCCCCATTACTGACATTATCGCTTATAATAACTGGGAGGTTTACTAATGTAAAATCTTGATTTACATGTAACTTTCCTGCACTTTCCATGACCCAAAGCGCACTGTTGCCACCGGTTCCACTGGTGTACGGTCCCATAACCACCACAAAGATTTCATTTTCTCCATCATCATTTAGGTCGACATAATTATAGTAATACCTCGTGGTTTCAGAAAATTCTTCTGGTATCTCATAGTAATCTTTAATTAGCTGTGCCAATTCCTTATTCGGTTTGCTTTCCGCTTTTATTCCTTTTATTCCTTCCGGGAGAGTTACCATCTCAATCTCAGTGGCAGCGGATACCTTCTTGCCTGAGGATGTATCTTCCTGCTTACTACCAGTCCCACTCCCTGTTTTGTCGTTTGTAGCCCCTGCCGGTGTTCCACCCGCAGCTATCTCTGCTTCTGTTGTTCCAGCTTTATCATCAGCTATAGTTACATCTGCTGTTTCCTGCGCATCATCTTTTTTCACCTCTGTATCCTCTGCCAAAATATTCTGATCCACGGATGTCTCAAATTCCGTTTCCTTAACAGCAGTTTCGCATCCCCAGGCGTATATTGCAAAACTCCCCAGTAATAATCCTAGAACTATTTTTTTCTTCATCTTCTTTTCCTCCACAATCGTATTTTATACCTTTCATGAGGTATTGAGGCTATGATACGAATGAAATGTATCTATCTTGTATCCTTCTTAAGTAATTTATAAATCCAGATAAGCTTTCCATGCTTCTTCATACGGAAGCTTTGTCTGCTCGATATCACCCTGATTACCATCGGTATATTGGAACTGAATTATCTTCCCACTCTCTTCCTCCAATGCTATTTGAAATGTAATGTCCTTAATCGTGACTGTTCCTGTCCATACTACTACGGCATAAGATGGTGTTCTAATATCAATATATAATTGGGGGTTAATATCAATTTCATCCTTACTTGGGCCATAGAGATCCATTTCCAATATCGGTATTTTACACAACTCCTTAAAACACTGTTTTCTGGCTTCATAAAGGCTGAAGGTATTTCCCATCTTTAGATTAATACGATCAATATTTCCTGATGAATCATTTAGCATATCGATCTCTCCCTGCAAACTAAGGTCTGTCTCAGATCCCATCTTATTCATGTTCATTACTTCAACCGGAAGCTGCGTTTCTACATTAATAATCTTTTTATCTAATATGGCGAAATACATCTCAGGAATAACAACAACTAACAATAGCATCGCTATAATTACTGAACCATATAACAGACATCTCCATCTCCACTTCATAAGTCCACCCCTTTCCAGGTTAAGGTTACTTGCGTACCAATGCCCAACTCACTTTCAAAGGACATTACTCCCTTGTGCATCTCCATGATACGGGTACAAATAGCAAGCCCCAGCCCAACTCCACCTTCTGATCTGGCACGCGATTTATCAGCCATATAAAAGGCTTCTGTTATCTTATCAAGATCCTCTTTTGAAATTCCTCTACCATTATCTAAAATAGTAAGTACCACGTCTTCTCCAATCACTTCTCCTTTGATATTAATGATACCCTTTCTATCCACCGCTTTTCTAGCATTATCCAGAACGTTGATAATCACGGATTTCATTAAATCTTTATCTGCCTTTATTATAAATTCCTCAACCTCCAACAAAACCGTGATGTCCTTCTCCCGCAGGCTAATACTTAAGGCCTCTAGGGCTCCATCGACAAGTTGTCTTAAAGACACTTTTCCGACTTCCATTTCCTGTTTTTCTTCCACCATTAATTCCAACAGTTTCATTGACAAGCTTTCCAGTCGTTTTCCCTCGTGGAAGATATAGTTAGCTGCCTCAAAGGATATCTCCTCCTCCAACTTTCTTGACCGAAGCAAATCAGCATATCCAATGATTGATGTCAAAGGAGTTTTAATCTCATGGGCAAAGCTTCCTACAAAACTCTCCTGTCGCCTTGCCGCATCATATAATTCATTAATCTTTTCTTCCAGCCTATCTGCCATGGAATTGAAATGATTTGCAAGAACACCAATTTCATCGTTAGTTTTAGATTTCACTCTAGTTTTCATGTTACCCTCAGCGATTGCTTTTGAAGCATTTGTTAAGTCAACAATTGGTTTCGTAATCCAGCAAGAGAGTATGAAATTTAATACGGCTCCCAAGGCACCCACGAAAAGCATGATTTTTAGAAATAGTTTGATCTGTGCCTCTCTCTCAAGATAAATTGAAGTAATTTCATTTCTATTTTCAATTGTCACAATCAAACCATTCAACTTCAGCGAAACAGCTGCCTGTACAAAATAGAAGCCGTTATCCCTATAAATTTTATAGGACAGTTGATTCGTCTTTACGATATTCATATGAGCAAAGTCTACATCGGTAATATTTTCAGCAATAATCATGCCATTTTCATCTTGGATACGATACTGCTTATTCTCAACCTTCCAGTTCTGCTCCAGAATATTTAATATACTGTTGAGCACCTCCTGCTCATTCCTGTACATGCTCCTGTTATAATTTCCAACCAGTGCGGTTATCTCCGCTCTCATCATCCGATTATCCTTTTGAACAAGCTCTTCCTCCGCAGCAACTGCCTTAGTAAAGGACAATGCGATCATTATTGTTCCGCCTGCGCACAAGGATAAAAGGACAATCAGTAAGGTATTCATAAATATTTTTACTGAAAATTTCATTTATACCTCCAACCGATATCCCACTTTATGAACTGCTACAATTTGTTTGTCCCAACCTAATTTCTTTTTCAGCCTCTGTACATGAAGATCTATGGTTCGGCTATCACCAAAGTATTCACCGCCCCAAACCCGTTCATAGATTTGTTCCCGGAACAAAGCTTGGTTTCTGTTCTCTGCAAATAAGAGGAGCAGGTTGAATTCCTTCTGAGTCAATGGAATTTCCAGCTCGTTTCTTTTAACCGACATGGATTTTGTATCTATCACGACTTCCTCAATTGTATAGGTATCCTCACCCTTACAGAAGCGTCTTAATACAGTCTCGACTCTTGCCAACAGCTCCAAGATCTCAAAAGGTTTTGTGATATAATCTTCTGCTCCTAAGCGCAGCCCCTTAACCTTATCCTCCAATTTTCCTTTCGCGGTGATAAAGATCACCGGAGTCTGAAAGGGTTTTATGTATTCCAGTAATTCATATCCATCCACTTTCGGCAGCATGATATCCAGTAAAATCAGATCATAACGATGCTCTTCTATCTTATCTGCAGCCTCCATTCCATCAAATACGGTATCACACTGATAACCATGAGTGGTCAAGCTAAGTTTTATTAGATTTGAAATTGGTCTTTCGTCTTCAACAATTAGAATATGATACTTTCTCATCGTAAGCCTCCTTACTTATCGTATGGCACTATTATCTCCCCTGAATGTATCTTTTTTGTATCATACTAACCCACAAAAACAGCGGATTCTATGTTGATTATCATAGCAAATCCGCTGTTTAGCTTCATTATTCATTTACTGGAAATAGAAACTTATAGTCCCTTAATATTCCACTAAGTGCTACTTTTCGTAGTTATTATATAACTTAATTAAGCTTTGTATAAAGATCCGTTAGATCCCATAAGTTACATCCATATTTCCATGACACAAGGACTCCTTGTTACATGCACATCTTTGTTATATACACATTTTTGTTACATAGCGTAATTTTTCGCTATAATCTCTCCAGCTTTTTTATAAATACTTGCTTCCGCAACATATCCTCTTACACTGGATAAGGGGTACACATTTGCACTTCGCCCAATTACGGTACCTGGATTCAATACACTATTGCATCCTACCTCTACATAGTCGCCAAGAATTGCTCCAAACTTTTTTAGTCCGGTTTCTATTTTCAGATCACCGGAATTTACAATTACCAGCGATTTGTCTGATTTTACATTAGAGGTGATTGATCCTGCTCCCATATGAGCTTTATAACCCAGAATAGAATCTCCTACGTAATTGTAATGTGGTACCTGTACCTTATTAAATAGGAGAACATTTTTCAACTCCGTTGAATTTCCAACTACTGCACCTTCACCAATGATAGCACTTCCTCTGATAAATGCACAATGTCTGACTTCTGCATCCTTGCCGATGATTGCCGGTCCGGTGATGGAAGCCGTTGGCGCCACTTTAGCTGATTTTGCAATCCAGACATCCTCACCTTTCTTTTCATATTCCTCAGAAGAAAGAGTATTACCAATGCGAAGAATTTCGCTCTTAATCTTGCTCAGAACCTCCCAGGGATAGATACAGCCGTTAAAAATATCGGCAGCTATTGTTTCCTTTAAGTCAAATAGTGATTTAATCATTAGATGTTCTGACATACTCATTCCTCCAACTTTTATAATTAATTTATATGTAAAGCATATTATTACACAAGTATTTCCAACCTAGTTACTATTCTACATGGAATCCTTCTTTATTTCAATCCATATATCTACTTACTTGATTTCATTTTAAATATTAGCATTTGATTATTAATATTGGCTTCATTACTATTTCTACACCTTCTAAAAACAATGGTATACCAGATATTCCAATTCTGATATACCATCATCGTATTATTTCAGCTTAATTTTTATCTATGAGATTGCAGACACAGACTCAAACAAATGACAGTTTCTACTCAACTGTAACAGATTTTGCAAGATTTCTTGGTTTATCTACATCAAATCCTTTTCCAAGTGCAACATAATAGGAAAGTAACTGCAATGGAATCACGGATAATGAGGTCGTGAAATGCTTATCAGTGTTTGGAATAAAGATTGTCATCTCAGATACCTTTGCTGCTTCTTCGTTTCCTTCGTTAGTAATTGCCAATACCTTGGCACCTCTTGATTGTACCTCAACCATGTTGCTGACCGTCTTCTTATATAAATCCTCCTGGGTAAGCAAAGCTGCAACCAATGTTCCTTCTTCAATCAAAGCAATTGGCCCATGCTTTAATTCACCTGCTGGAAACGCTTCGGAGTGAATATATGAAATTTCCTTCAGCTTTAAGGAGCCTTCCAAAGCTGTGGTATAGTCCACTCCTCTTCCAATGAAAAAGCTATCCTTCACCGCCACATAATTGGAAGCAATATACTGAATCTTTGATACTGAATGATCCAAAATACTTTGTATCTGATCAGGAATACTGCGTAACTCCTGCAGCATGCGAACGAATTGTTCACCATCGATGGTTCCCCGTACCTTCGCAAAATGCATTGCTAATAGATACATCGCAGCAAGCTGAGTGGAATAAGCTTTTGTTGTAGCCACCGCAATCTCAGGCCCAGCCCAGGTATACATTACATTATCAGCTTCTCTCGCAATGGAGCTGCCTACAACATTTATTATCCCCAGTACCTTTATGCCTTTCTCCTTCGCCTCTCGAAGCGCTGCCAGAGAATCTGCTGTTTCACCGGATTGGCTGATGATGATGGTTAAGGTTCCATCCTCTAAGATTGGATTCCTGTATCGAAATTCTGATGCCATATCAACTTCTACGGGAATTCTAGCCAGGTCTTCAATCACATATTTGCCAGTCATACCTACATGGTAGGCAGACCCACAAGCTACGATAAAGATTTTCTTCAGTTTCTTGATATCTTCTATGCTCATATTCAGCTCATCAATTACAATATCATTATCTCTGATTCTGGGATTTATGGTGTCACGGACTGCCTTGGGCTGTTCGTGGATTTCTTTTAGCATAAAGTGTTCATAGCCACCCTTTTCAGCTGCGGATATATCCCACTCAACCGTCTTCATTTCTTTTTCAATCGGCTCCAGGTCTGAATTATAAAAATTCACTTCACTTCTGGTGAGTCGGACAATCTCACCATTTTCCAGATAATATACATCTCTGGTCTGCTTTAAAATAGCTGGTACATCGGAGGCAATAAACTTACCCGTCTCTGAAACACCCACAATCAACGGACTATCCTTTCGCACAGCAAACAGCTCATCGGGACGATCCTTGAATACGATTCCAAGGGCATAGGAGCCATCCAGTTTTGTCATCACTTTTGCAATTGCCCCAAGTGCATCCCCCTTGTAATAGGAGTCCAGAAGCTGTACTACTACTTCCGTGTCTGTCTGGCTTTGGAATTCATAACCCTTTTCTAATAAACGGTTCTTAATTTTTAAATAGTTCTCGATAATTCCATTATGAACAACAGCGATTGAAGAATTCGCATTAATATGAGGATGTGAATTTGTATCTGAAGGTGCTCCATGAGTTGCCCATCTGGTGTGCCCGACACCAAGGGTACCCTGCATCAAACTTCCTCCCTTTGTCAAATCACTAAGAGCTTTTAATCTCCCCTTGCATTTTGATATCTCAATATCTGTGTCATTATGAATTGCGAGACCTGCTGAATCATAACCTCGATATTCTAGTTTAGAAAGTCCCTCTAATAAAAGCGGCGCTGCCTGTTCTTTTCCAATATAACCAACGATTCCACACATAATTTTACCTCCATCTGCCGCATGACGGCATACAAATTAAAATGAAAGAATTTTCTTTCAACCCATTAATACGTTTATTCACATAATGATATAAATTCAATCTTTTTAATTCCCGCACGCACTTTAATAAGGCTCCTGACAGCCCTTTTTCTAATGAACCTTTCCTATCTTTTGTCAGACCTGAGGATCATTGCTTCCATATGCTCTTGTGATTACAGGAATTACTTATCATGGTCAAACGTCAACATCATGACATCTCTTTGAACCACTGTAAAAAGGTATGAATTCTCAAGACAATTGTACTCATGCATTCATGAGAAGAATTGCCTCTAATTCATTCTATCCCTTAGCTATGACGCTTTTGTATCATAGTTGCCTATCGTTTTATCGTCATATCACGTGTCTAAGTACACGAGAGAGCATCCGCCGAATATTTCGATAACTCTCTTCCTCGTCAACCTCCAAATCACTTCGCCCAATGGAGGTGCATGGCGCTAATATTCGAAAACAAGCTTTTTACTGCTTCTTTTACAACATTTCTGTTAGAAAGGTCTTGGGTTGACCTTATGAATGGGTTACTCTTACTATAGTTTTATTGTATGTATTTCACCTCCCAATGTTACTCACTAACGCAAAAATGCGGTCTATCAAAGGATAAATTCTACGTCACAGACATGTTATCATATTGAATAGTCATAGTCAACCGAATAATACTTTCTCCTAACATGCCTATAGGATTATATGCAGAGTTTTTACCTTGCAAAAAGACAGTACCAGCTAGCTAGAAGCTTAGCTTTTTGGCACTGTCTTTTTTTGTTTAATACTATTTTCTCTGCATCTTTGCTTGATACAGTTTTCAGATATTCACTGTTATAATTTCTTCAACTATTTTTTATAGAATGGTACAACCTCACTATAATACCTAGCTAGGGAAGAATGATTATTCAACTGCTTTACTCCGGTAACCATCTTTCCAACAAAGGTATCTAGCTTCTGAGTATATTCCTCCTTTGTAATCTGTCCCTCAGCTACATAGGTCAACCCCTTTTCCCAACTGGCAGTCAGTTCTGCATTCAACAAGGATTTGATTGAAGTATTTACCACATCATAGATTAATTCCCCAAGTAAGGTAGGGGTAATAATCTGAGTCTTTTTATTTAAGCTTAGATATGTAATATTGACTAATTTGTTCAGAATTTCTGCTCTAGTCGCACTGGTTCCGATACCGCTGCCCTTAATTTGTGCTCTAAGCTCCTCATCCTCGATCAACTGACCGGCATTCTCCATCGCAAGGATTAATGCACCTGAATTGTAACGTTTCGGCGGAGCGGTTTCACCCTCCTTAATCAATAGTTGATTAACCGGAAGCTTCATTCCTTTTTTCAGGTTATTAATAATCTGAAGTAAGGATCCATCCGAGCTATCCTCTTCCTGATTTTCTCCATCCTCTGGGCTGATGTCCTTTCCCTTCTCCTTCTCCTTATCAGCATTGTTCTGTGCTGTCTTATCGCCTGGAGTACCAACAATCTTTAGATAACCTTCCTTTTCAAGTACACGGAAGGAAGCAAAAAAGCTTTCCCCGTTGATCTTTACTACAATGGATACCTTTCGATACTCTGCTGCTGGGAAAAAGATACTTAAGAATCGTTTCACAATGGTATGATATACCTTATGCGCTGTGGGAGTTAAGGAACTAAGAGCATTTAATCCCTGACCCGTAGGAATAATAGCATAGTGATCCGTAATCTGACTGTCGTTCACATAACGGGTTTTTGCAATATTCTTATAACTACCCTGCTCCAATATCTCTGCCACAAAGCCCGAATATTGATTTAGTCCCTGAAGCCCCTTTATGTTCTTATAGATTTCCTTAGCTACTGCTGTGGATAATACTCTCGCATCCGTTCTTGGATAGGTAACCATCTTCTTCTCATAAAGCTCCTGGGTGATTTTTAAGGTTTCATCCGGGCTGATCTTAAACATTCTGGAACAATCATTTTGCAATTCCGCTAAATTATATAACAAAGGAGGGTTTTTCGTTTCCTTCTTCTTCTCTAATTGACTAATTTCTGCCATCAGCCTGTCCGGTTGCTCTGGAGAACACTTCGATACCCAAGTACCATCATCCTTCATTTCCGGAAAACCCTCCGTCAAATCTGTAATCATCTTTACGGCGGAGGTCTTCTCTGAAAAACCATTTTCCTTATATAACAGACGGGAATTATAGTACTTAGAGCCTTCTACCGCTCGAAACTCTGCGTTAAATTCCTTATCCTCTGCTTGAATTCCACTTAGTACCCGGTAAAATGGAGTCTTTACAAAGCTTCTTACCTCTCGTTCTCTTCTTACCACCATTCCAAGAACACAGGTCATAACACGGCCAACAGAAATGGCTGACCACTTCCCGGACTGAAGGAGCCTTTGTACCTCATTCCCATACTTTAATGTTAATATTCTTGAGAAATTAATACCCATTAAATAATCTTCCTGGGCACGAAGATAGGCTGCATTTGCTAAATTATCATAGGCGGATAAGGGTTTTGCCTCTCGGATTCCCCTCAAAATCTCTTCCTCTGTTTGTGAATCAATCCAAACACGTTTGCGAACTTTGGACTGCGGAACTTTCGCTTCTTGATCAACCAGCCGATAGATATACTCTCCCTCACGCCCGGAGTCAGTACAGACGTAAATTGTATCAACATCCTTTCGATTCAGCAGTTCCTTTACAATATTAAATTGCTTTTTTACATTCTCTATGACTTGATATTTATATTTCCCCGGGAGAAACGGCAGTGTTTCCATGCTCCATTTTTTTAAGGAAGGATCATACTCCTCCGGATAACTCATCGTAACGAGATGTCCTACACACCAGGTTACAATCGCTTCCTCCGATTCAATATATCCATTTTGCTTCTTACCTGATATTTTCAAAGCCTTTGCAAACTCATTTGCAACACTTGGTTTCTCTGCAATATATAAACTTTTTGACATCCTGTACCAACTTTCATTTCATTCTTGCGTTACCCATTATACACCAAAAATCATCATTTTGCTATGCCAATTATTTTCTCTGGCATTTTGCAAGGTAACGGCTTGAAATATCAAGTTCAATCCATTACAATGTAGGTGTTAATTTAATCAAACATTGTTTGAGCCAATCAACAGGAGATTGGTATCATATCAGTTTAAAATGAAGGAGGCTTATACATGTCAAACTATGATTGCTGCTCATCGGAGAATCAAGAAGGCGGTGTAACCGTTCGTGTAAATGTAGATGTTCCTAAGATTATTAAATACCTGTGTATTACTGGTGTTATTATCGTAGGTATTATCTTCGGAACAAAAACCTTTAAGCATATGCTGGAACATGGATTTTTAGAAATTGTGGAATAAATGTTTAAAAGAAAGGGAAGCATGCGTGCTTCCCTTTCTTTTATCTTTATCAGAGCTGAATTCGTATTTAGTTACAGTGATGTTCTTTATTAGTATAAAGGATATTTATCCGTCAAGGTCTTAACCATTGCCATTGCTTTTTCTTTGTTTGCCTCAACATCCTTAACTAATAGGTAGATTGCTTCTGCAATCACATCCATATCCTCGGCATTCATGCCTCTTGTGGTAACTGCTGCTGTCCCAAGACGAATACCACTGGTAACGAAAGGTGATGCCGGATCATTTGGAATTGAATTCTTATTACAGGTGATGCATGCTGCATCAAGTAATTTCTCAGTATCTTTTCCAGTTACTCCCATGTTCTGAAGATCTACTAGCATTAAATGGTTGTCCGTACCACCGGAAACCAGGTTAAACCCTCTCTTCATCAATCCATTTGCTAATGCCTGCGCATTCTCTACAATCTTTTTCGCATAGTCCTGGAAGCTTGGATCAAGTGCCTCTTTGAAGCAAACTGCTTTTGCAGCAATCACATGCATCAAAGGTCCTCCCTGGATACCTGGGAATACTGCCTTATTTAATTTATATTCTTCCGCAAACTCGGCGCTGGAAAGAATCATACCACCTCTTGGCCCTCTTAAGGTCTTATGAGTGGTAGTGGTTGTAACGTGAGCATAAGGAATTGGGCTTTCATGAACGCCACCAGCTACCAGGCCGGCAATATGAGCCATATCAACCATTAAGAATGCTCCAACTTCATCAGCAATCTCACGAAAGATTTTAAAATCAATCTTTCTGGCATAAGCACTTGCTCCGGCAATAATTAACTTTGGCTTACACTCATGGGCAATTTTTCTTAAACTATCGTAATCAATATAGCCCTGGTCATTTACTCCATAAGGAACAATATTGAAATAGCTTCCACTCATGTTAACGGGGCTACCGTGAGTTAAATGTCCGCCATGTGCAAGATTCATTCCAAGAACTGTATCGCCTGGTTTTAATAAAGCAAAGAAAACCGCCATATTAGCCTGCGCACCAGAATGAGGCTGAACATTTGCATAAGTACATCCAAATAACTGCTTTGCCCTCTCAATCGCAAGATTCTCTGCGATATCAACAAATTCACAGCCGCCATAATATCTCTTACTCGGATAGCCTTCTGCATATTTATTCGTCAGATGGCTTCCCATCGCAGCCATTACGGCTTTGCTTACAAAGTTTTCAGAAGCGATTAATTCAATATGGCTGTTCTGTCTGCCAATCTCAAGAGATATCGCCTCCGCTAATTCAGGATCAAATGATTTAACTTCTTCAAATGAGTACATTTTTTCATTTCCTTTCCATCTTAACAGTTCTTTTTACTTAGCGTTGTGTCTGGAGCTAGATCCCATTTCCTCGCATTTATAGCTATCATTGTAACATATGACTTTTCAATATGGAAGAATAAATCCAAAGATACTTCCTCTGTATTCATAATAATTTTTAATGTTAATTATTCCACTATATTATAATAGCGAAATTAGTCGGACTATTCCAGCTTTTTAATTGTATTACTATTTATCACTCTGTTTGAAACCTAGATGTATTCTTCTTCGTCTAATGAACAAAGGAGTGAATGCGATGAATAAAAAAATAAAATTTGTAATGCTTTGCTTGGTGCTTATACTATTTGCCGGAGGCTGCGGCACCATTAGTTCAAAACAGTCTGGTAATAACGGCGCCCCCAATACTCAAAAAGGTAACGAAGATAATCCTGACGATGAGGATTCCCAGGTAACCTTTAAGGCTGAAGTGATAGAAGCAGGAAAATCCCTGTTGGTTACTCCCGATAAAGATAGTAGCGAGTCCAAATCCTCAGATAAAATTTCAGTTAACATAACCGAATTACTTTTAAAGGGGTTGAATGGAGAGGATATCACTTTGCAGGATCTAAAACCCGGTGATATTTTGGAAATAACTTATAATGGAGTGATATTGGAATCCTATCCGGCACAGATTAGCTCCTCCAATATTAAGGTGGTTGGACATAATAATTTGATCGACGGATACTTAGCGATCATTGACGATATCTGGAATGAGGATAGTGGTTTAAACTCTGAGATCGAGATGATAACGGTTGACACTACCGGATGGGTCGACTTGACCGAAATTGAAAAAGAAATCATCCTAGCTGGCATGAAAGAAGCTTATGGCTTTGAGGTAACTGTAGGAACCTTTGATGAACTGGCTGATCAAGGTATTATTGACAAGGAGAATCTCTATTTTGAGAATGGAGTTCATATTGTAATCTCTGATATAACATATCATGAGAAACCAGAGAAAATCACCTACTCCGTGTCAAAATGGAGAAGCGGTCTTGGTGCTGTCGGCTCCGATGGTTCCAAAGCTGAATTAAAAGACGGTAAATGGATCATAACGAAGGGATCGATGTGGATCAGCTAAATCTTCCACAGCTACTTGTTCCTAATATATGAAAGAAGGTGGTTAGGATTATTGCTCCCAACCACCTTCTTTCATATAAACTATATTTTAACGTTCTTTTCTCTTATAAGTGTTCCGGTCCAAAGCTTAATGGCAGTAAGGATTCAAGAGAATAAATCGTATAATCCTCCTCCGACCTTGCTAAAATTACCAGAAATGCCTTAGGATCAACAAACTCCCTAATTACCTGCCGGCACACACCGCAGGGAGGGCAAAAATCTTCAATCGTACCATAACTGCCGCCAACGATAGCAATGGCTGCAAATTCTCTTTCCCCCTCACTGATTGCCTTAAACAGGGCAGTTCTTTCAGCACAGTTTGTAGGTCCATAAGCTGCATTCTCAATATTACAGCCTGTATAGATCTTCTCTTTTGTTGTTAAAAGTGCTGCACCTACATGTAAGTTAGAATACGGAGCATATGCGTTCTTCATGCCGTCTATGGCTGCCCGGATCAGATTTTTCACTACGGATCTGGTCACGATATCAGTTTGAAAAAGCAATTCCCCTTTTTCCTGAAGTATAAGGCTGTTCTTCTGAATACTCTCTTGTTTTTCATTACTGTGTTCACTCATGACTAAAACCTCCCTAAATATAACAATACTTCATTCCTGATATTCAATTGCAGGAATACCACTAAAACAAGACGAATCAGTAAACTGATTTCCTGGTCATGGATTAATATCCTGTTCCTACCTGATTCTTCGCAAGCTTAACAATTCTGCTAGTACCAAGTCTTTCGGCACCCAATTCGATAAATTTCTGCGCATCATCAAAAGAGGAGATCCCTCCAGCTGCCTTGATACGAACCTTTTCTCCAACATGCTTAGCAAATAAAGCAACATCATCAAAGGTTGCTCCTGAAGTAGAAAATCCAGTCGATGTCTTAATAAAATCTGCACCGGCTTTGGTTACGATTTCACACATCTTAATCTTCTCTTCCTCAGTTAACAAACAGGTTTCAATTATCACTTTAAGAATATGGTTTCCACAAACTTCCTTTAATTCCCGAATCTCATCTTCAATCTGAGTATATTCCTTATCCTTTAGCATACCGATATTGATAACCATATCTATCTCATCTGCTCCATTTGCGATGGCATCCTTAGTCTCAAATACCTTTACAGCCGTAGTATTATAGCCATTTGGAAATCCGATTACGGTGCATACTGCCATCTTATCCTGAACATATTCCTTTACCTTCTTAACAAAGGAAGGTGGAATACATACGGATGCCACCTGATAAGTGATCGCATCATCACAGATTTGCTTTATGTCCTCCCAGGTTGCTGTCTGAGTTAATAGGGTATGATCCACTTTTTCAAAGATTATTTTATTATCCATGAATTTATTGTTCCTTTCATGTTATGCGATTTCTAATGCAATTTCCATCATTTCACGGAAAGATAGCTGTCTGTCTTCTGCAGATAAAGACTCACCCGTAAATACATGATCTGAAATTGTTAAGATACATAACGCTTTTTTGCCTGCTCTGGCAGCATTCATATAGAGAGCCGCAGCTTCCATCTCTACCGCGAGCACATTCATTTTACGCCATAACTCATTCGCTTCTTTGTTATCATCATAGAAGGTATCAGAAGAAAGTACATTACCAACTACTGTCTTGATATTCATTCGCTCTGCTGCCTCTACTGCTTTACGAAGCAAGCCATAATCTGCAATTGGTGCAAAAGTTCCAGGCAGCTTATATTGTGCTGCATAGCTTGAATTTGTTGATGCACCCATTCCAACTACAATATCACGAACCTTAACATCTTCTGCTATTCCGCCGGCTGAACCAATACGGATAATATTATCCACATCATAAAAATTATAAAGTTCATAGGAATAGATACCGATGGAAGGCATACCCATTCCGCCTCCCATAACTGATACCTTTTTGCCTTTATATGTGCCTGTAAATCCAAGCATATTCCTTACTGTATTAAAACATACCACATCTTCCAAATAAGTTTCTGCGATAAATTTTGCTCTTAGCGGATCACCAGGCATTAATACTGTTTTTGCAATATCTCCGGGTTTCGCTTCATTATGAGGTGTTGCCATTTAATAATTCCTCCTTTATCGTTACTATTAATTTACATATAATTCTTTTGCATTCATCCCACATGTGAATGTTTCCTACCACTGTTGGTGTTAGATAATTTTAGCATATTATGAGTAATTTAGCAATCCAGGGTTTCCTTTTTGATAAGTACTATCTATATTAATTATTAGCTATACTAATCAATTTTATGATTTTTCAATTTCATGTTTTTTGCTTTATAAATCAATGATATGAATTTGATTTCCATGGGACTTTATAAACTCTGAAAGGTCATTGTAGGAAAGGAACACCGTTGCCGTGTTATCATTGGGATGTACGCCAATCATTTCCCTCCCCACTAAGTCCTTGTCAAATACAAGCTCTACCGCCAGTTCCTCATCATTCATAATGCCTAAGGGTGTAACTGAGCCCTTCGTTAATTTTAAATACTTCATCAATCTTTCTTCCGATGCAAAGCTTAAACGGCTTGTCCTAAGTTGGTCTCTGATATATCGTAAATCTGCTTGTTTATCCTTATCCATAACGATAAGGAAGTGTCTTCTTCCCTTTTCATCCCTCAAAAACAAATTCTTTGCAACCCAGGGCTTGTCCCTGAAAATTTCTAATGCATCAATCTCTTCTATTGTGTGGGCTGCTGGGTGTTCAAATACTTCATACTGTATCTGCATGTACTTGAGTGCTGCATAAACCTTTTGCTTTTGTTCCAATGTCCTTCCTCCTGTCAACTTCAGAATCTGTTAATACTGAAGCATCTCTGTAATTCTACCGGTTATCCGGTCTACTCTATACCAGCCATAGGTTACTGTATGCCCAATACCGCTTAGTGAGCCTTCCTCTACAAATTCGTAGAGATGAATCAAGTAATCAGTGCTTTCTTCCATTTCTTGTTCATAAGCTAAATAATAGGCTTGCTTCTCTAATTGATAGTAATAGGTATCTTCTGTGATAGAGACCTTTTTAAAATTGGCAGCGTATTGCACTTTCACAATATCCAGGGCATCCATAGGAGTTAATTCCTTTTTCACAGATAACTGTGATTTGTTACCCATACTTGTGTAGTTTTCAACTCCTGCGCCTTTCAACTCTTGTAATTCCCTTAACTCTGCCTGTACATTATTGACCATTTGGTAGGATAATACTTCCAAATGATTCTCCTTGGTAAACAAAGGACTCAACAATAAAATTGTTGAGAAGATAATAATTCTTTTCATACCCTTCTCCTTATTTACCTGATATGAAAATTACACAATGCATTGTAATATCGCAATGTGCAGTCTTCCCTACCGTGGATACCATGTCCATTCTAGTCCATTGTAACATAATGAACATTTTTTTCCAGCGAAATAAGAAGCTAATAATCGACTAATTATTTTTATCCTTTTGATTAACGAGACTCGCACGCTGAATCGCCATATTTCCAAACCGATTTCTGATTTGGTCTATCGCTTTATCAAGTTTTTCTTTTTTTTCATCCGTTTCAAAGGTAAAGAGATTCATCTGACGTTCGGCTTCGTTGGACACCACTTTGCTAGTCTGTATGCCCAGCAGTCGGATGGGCGAACCATCCCAAAGCTCATCAAATAAAAGGCAAGCCTTACGATAAATCTCATCGGTATTATGGGTGGGACTGAGTAAAGTCGTCTGGTGGGAACTGCTATGAAACTGGGCATCAACAATTGTTACTGATACCACATTCGCCATCATATCATCATTCCTGAGCCTTGTGGCTACATTTTCAGCTAACGATAGAAGGATGATTTTCGCCGTCGACTCCTCTTCCACATCAAAGGGAATTGTAGTTGAATTACCATAGCCTTTATTCTTCACTTCCTCACTAGAGATCATTGAGGTAGCAATACCATTGGCAAAGCTATGAATCACTTCACCGTGCTTTTTCAAATGTGCCTTTAATATCTCCACATCAGTGTTTGCAAGCTCCCCGATGGTATAGATACCAAGGGTGTGCAATTTTTTCACCGTAGCCTTTCCCACGAAAAACAGCTCTCCTACCGGCAGTACCCACATCTTATCCTTGATTTCTTCCGGATACAGAGTGTGTACTAAATCCGGTTTTTTAAAGTCAGATGCCATCTTCGCTAACAGCTTGTTAGTAGAGATACCAATATTCACTGTAAAACCCAGCTCATCTCGAATACGATTTTTTAGTTTATGCGCAGCTTCTACCGGTGTTCCAAAAAGATGAGACATTCCTGTCATATCACAATAGGCCTCATCCACGGAACATTGCTCTACACAGGGAGAAAACTCATTTAAGATTCGAATAAATTCCTTTGAATACTCCTGATACATCTTATGCTGCGGTGGAACCAGAACCAGTCCAGGACACTTTTTCACCGCATCAATGAGTGGCTCTCCTGTCTTAACCCCATATTGCTTAGCGATCATTGATTTTGCTAAAATTACACCTCGTCGTTTGTTCTTATCGCCGGCAATGGCAGAGGCAATCTCTCTTAAGTCCTCTGTTTCACCCAGTTTTAGACGATGTACAGCTTCCCAGCTTAAAAAGGCAGAATTAACATCTACATGGAATATCACCTTCTCCAATTTTCTCCCTCCCAGCAAACATTTGTTCTGAAACAAATTATAGCAGAGTACGAAGCAACTGTAAAGTCACTTAACCTACCTAAAACAAGGGTTAAATGAAATAAAACCATACCTCTTCGTTTTACTCCACTTAACCCTATTTATCTAGCTACATTTATAGTCGCTGTTCTACTAACGATATGCTGGAGGCCAGTATATCAGCCGTTCATGTTACCATTGGAATAATATCTTATTTCTTGTCATCCTGAGAATTCCAATCAGATTTCAAAGAATCTACTTTAAATGGAGTTGATGCTGTTTCTTTTTTTGTATTATACTTCTTAATACCTCTTCGTGTAACAATTACAAGAATTGTAATAATTACAGCCCAGATCAATAAGTATGGAAGATTAACGATAAGCCATACTAAGAAGTTCTGGAAACCTTCACTTAAGTTATACATGGTATTTCCGAGACCATTCTTAATTCTAGTCCCCACAGTCTCCTTCTGCTCTGATACCGGAGTAAGTTTTTCAACTTCCTGAATGCTTAAAGTAATCGTACTATACGCCACCTTATTATCGTAATACCTTAGCTGAGATTCATGATTTTGCAGTTCATATCGAATTTCACTTAATCTGTTCTCTAAAACAATAATGTCATCTAAGGAATCCTCCTTCTCAAGCAAGGCATAAAGCCGTTCCTGCTCAATTCTTAATGTCTCAATCTTGCTTTCTGTCTCTATATACTGCAGGGAGATATTCTCCGTGGATTCCTGCTTACTTACAACATTCGCATTTTCACCGACGCTATTTACAAATCCATCCACCTTATCACTCGGTATTCTTGCAACAATGTTTCCATAACGTGTTGCATTGGTGTAAGAATAACTTCTTCCACTAATCTCGGAACTTTCCACATAGCCCCCCATGCGTTTAATATCCGAATTAATTCTTGAAATCAATGAGTCAAATTCCTGTGTTTCAACATCCATAAAAAAGGTGCGAATAATCTTTTCGTTACTCTGAACTGTGGTATTACCAGTACTAGCTGATGTTGTACCACCAATTGAGGATCCTGACCCACTCTCTTCTGCTTCAGCCGGTGCTTCAGCCTGTGCAACATCTGTTTCATATTTCGGTTTTGCATTTCCATAATCCACACTTGAATCGGATGCTGTGAACTCTGGGCTACTTGATGTAGTTCCTTTGTCATATGCATTTTTCGCGCTGCAAGCTGTCATTAATAAAGCTACCATCAGCACTGCTGTAATGATACTTAACAATTTTCTTCTCTTCATAACACTCCTCCATTCTGCCTTAGTAAGGCGACGCTCAGCTTATTTTCATAATCATTAGACGTCTCAAATTGGAATCCGGTTCCAAAATGTAACATAGCTTCACAGAATTAATACTAATAATAATATTATTATTATTGATGCTAATAATGTTAATGACTAGAAAAAAGACTGTAACACCGCTATACAATTCTTAACCGGTGATACAGTCTTATTTTATCATAGCCTTCCTTAAATTACCATTCATTAAATGCTATGGCTTATACAATATAAGCTAGTCGTTGTTGGAATCTGTTATATACTTTAATACCTGGGGTCTTATTAGTTCCATCAAACGATCCATCTGATCTGTCAAATAAAGATATCCCACCAATGCCTCCAAGCCGGTAGCTGTTCTGTATTCCACTACACCTGCATTCTTTGCCGAGGTAAAAGACTTCGCATTACGTCCCCTCTTAAAAATAGCCATCTCCTCTTCCGTAAGAGACTCTTTAATTGTATGATACAGATCTGCCTGAGCAGAAGCTTGAACCATCTTAGATGCCCTCTTATGAAGCTTATTCACGGGGGCATTTCCACTTTCAACTACTGTTGTCCGTATAATCAGATCATAAATAGAATCCCCAATAAAGGCAAGTGTCAACGGTGAATAGGTCTTGATATCCGTATCTGGCAGCTGATAGGTAGTCTTTATATAATGATTCAACGCCTGAGCGGAGGCTCCACTCATTAGCTCCTCTTCCATCTTACACCCTCTCTGGTATCCTCTAAGATAATTCCCTTTTCTAATAAAAGATTTCGAATCTCATCTGATCTGGCAAAATCTTTATTCTTACGAGCTGTCTGGCGCTCCTCAATCAGCTTCTCGATCTCATCATCCAGTAATTCTTCCTCTTTCTCTGTTTCAAGACCAAGAATGGAGCACAAGTTAACCAAACGCTCCTGCAGCTTTTGAACCAGTTCCTTACTGCTACTTGCATTACAATGGGTATTAGCCAGCTTCACCAATTCAAAGATGGCTGCAATAGCATCTGATGTATTAAAATCTTCCTCCATTGCATCTATGAATTTCGTATTCAGAGCTTCCGCTTCTGTTAATATCAGCTGTTCATCAGAGGATACGAATTCTCGTTCTAAAGCTCCACTTCCCAGAAGATGGTCTAATGAACTGATTGCTGTCAAAATTCTATTTAAAGAATTTTTTGCTGACTCCACTAAATCCCTACTGAAGTTTAATGGACTGCGGTAATGAGAATTCAGCATGAAGAAACGAATTACCTGGGGATCAAACTGCTCACAAATCTCACGTACTGTAAAAAAGTTACCTGCTGACTTTGACATTTTTTTATTATCTATGTTTAGGAAGGCATTGTGCATCCAGTATCTAGCAAACTCTTTTCCATTTGCTGCTTCACTCTGAGCGATTTCATTCTCATGGTGAGGAAATACCAGGTCTTCTCCACCGGCATGAATATCAATTTGTTCACCCAGATATTTTCGACTCATCACAGAACACTCAATATGCCAGCCCGGACGTCCATCACTCCAAGGGGATGGCCAAGAGGGTTCTCCCTCCTTCTTCGGTTTCCAGAGTACAAAATCCATTGGATCTTCCTTCTCTTCGCTTACCGCAATACGAATTCCGGCTTCCAAATCATCAATTTTCTTTTTCGAAAGCTTACCGTATTCCTTAAAGCTTCTGGTTCTAAAGTATACTGTACCATTCTTCTCGTAGGCATGACCTTTTTTAATCAAATCACTGATCATCTCAATCATTCCTTCAATTTCTTGTGTAGCCTTTGGATGTACCGTAGCCTCACGGATGTTTAAAGCATCCATATCCTTACGGAACTCATCGATATAACGCTCCGAGATCTCAGCTGCGGAAACTCCCTCCTCATTGGCTTTTTTGATAATCTTATCATCTACATCAGTGAAATTGGATACATAATTCACTTCATAGCCACGGTATTCCAGATACCTTCTTAAGGTATCAAAGAGGATTGCTGGTCTTGCATTTCCTATGTGGATATAATTATATACCGTTGGTCCACAGACATACATGCGAACCTTTCCTTCCTCCAAGGGAACAAATTCCTCTTTTTTTTGTGTTAAGGTATTGTAAATCTTCATCTAATTCCTCCATTTTGCCGAAAGGGCAGAGTTTTATGTGTAATGCATTCATTTATCGTTATTTGTTATCATATCATTTATTTGTTGTATTTTCCAGAGCTTCCAATCTTTCATAAAGATTTTTAATTTCATTTAACAGAGAGATATTCTCATTTCTGAGTGAATCGAGTTCCTTCTGAATTGGGTCAGGTAAATGGATCTGATCCAACTCTTCCCGAGGTACTTTCATATCATTTTGCTTTACAACGCGGCCTGGAACACCTACGACCGTTGAATTTGGTGGCACTTCCTGAAGTACTACAGAGCCTGCTCCAATTTTAGAATTCTCACCTATCGTAAAAGAACCCAGTACCTTTGCTCCGGCACTAATCATGACATTATTTCCTACGGTAGGATGGCGCTTGCCATTTTCTTTTCCTGTTCCTCCTAAGGTCACTCCCTGATATAGGGTTACATTATCCCCGACGATGGCTGTTTCACCAATTACTACCCCATGGCCATGGTCGATGAAAAGTCCTTTTCCAATCGTTGCTCCCGGATGAATCTCGATCCCTGTTTTTCTCACAGTCCTCTGGGAATACCATCTTGCTAGAAAATAATGCTTCCTAACAAATAGCCAATGAGCAATTCGATATCTCACGATTGCCTTAAAGCTTGGATACAGTAATACCTCAAGGGGAGTTTTTATCGCAGGATCCCGGTCTTTAATGATTTCTATTTCGTCCTTGATATATCTTATCATCCCCATTTTTTCATCCTCCTAACATTCTATCAGCATTAAATTTACAACAGCAATATTTTTGAACTTTAAATCCTGTTTCTGTTATCGTGATGCAAGGTGAAACAGTGCCTTCATCGGCAGTAAAGTATAATTTCGTATTGTACTTAATCATAGCATTGTAACTATCATTATAAAATATCATTGCATAAAAAAAACGCCTCTATCTATGATAGAGGCGTTCATTATAAACGCGGTTCCACTCTATTTGTATACCAATGTCTAAATAGATATACCTCTCATACAGATAACGGCTGTTACCGTGTTTGGCTAACCACTAAGTTCATTCATCAGCTCACCAAACAAGCTCCCGGATGCACTTCCCTCATTCCATTGGTAAGGAATGCTTTCAGCTGGTGGCATTCCATCTCTGTTACTAAGTCATGAGCTACTTTTCCGTTCATTGCTTTTCTTGATATCATTATTTACATCCTATTTCGTATATTTATTTTATGCAACGATAATTCTTTTGTCAACATCAACTTTCTTCAAAATTTATTATCAACAATTTGTTTAACAAATAACTCAATTTATGAGGGTATTTCTCATCGTTTTGAGCATCCCTGGCAACCACTGCAGCTGGAGCCCTCACGATTTTGTGGTGTCACGTCAATCTGATAACTGCTCATGGATTCCAACAGGCAGATCGCATTCGAGGCAATACCAAGTCCTTCTCCGGTAAATCCTAAGCCCTCCTCGGTAGTAGCCTTCACATTCACTCTGTCTTCTTCAATCTCCAAGGCATCTGCTATGTTCTTTCTCATCTCCGGAATAAAGGGTGCCAGCTTCGGTCTCTGTGCTATCACCGTAGCATCAATATTCTCAATGAAATACAACTTATCTTCCAAAAGTAATTTTACCCTTTTTAATAAGTCAATACTTGATATGCCTTTATATTCCGGCTCAGTATCGGGAAAATGCTTACCAATATCGCCAAGTGCCGCCGCTCCCAGAAGAGCATCCATAACCGCATGTACTAATACATCCGCATCTGAGTGGCCTAGCAAACCTTTTTCGTAAGGTATCTTAACACCTCCAAGAATGAGCTCTCTATTTTCAACCAATTTATGAACATCATAACCTGATCCAATTCTCATGTTATTTATCCTCCTATCTATATTACTATATAAATTCTATACATCCTTTGTTTCTTATACATTGTACAGTTTTTGATATAAATCATGACCACCGGCTAAGCCGGTGGTTTGCTTTGCCCCTATAAGGGGCTTTTACCTGCCTGCGCCCGGAAGGCGCCTGAAGGATTTACCAACCGCACTTCTCTCTCAGGCTAGCCCTAAAGGACTTTCTTTTATGCCTCCTTACTCCGGCAAGCTTCTTAAGCCTTTCATGATAGCTTTATTCTCTAGCTTCCCTTTCAGGGATTACTTTTTGCTTTTTTGCACTGGCTCACCCGTGAACGGGTCTATAT
>JAEWIZ010000034.1 GCA_023386815.1 Bacillota bacterium | reverse complement strand
CTGTTTTTGTGGTGTATCCATATGATAAATCATACCGATACGGTTCGTGATGTCTTTCGACATCA
Source organism: Bacillota bacterium (assembly GCA_023386815.1). Taxonomy (GTDB): domain Bacteria; phylum Bacillota; class Clostridia; order Lachnospirales; family Lachnospiraceae; genus Mobilitalea. The sequence continues at coordinate 165,199 of JAEWIZ010000034.1, read as the reverse complement.
ATGAAAATCTATTTTTGAAGTCCATGTGAGACTTCATATTTTTAGAATTTTCAGGGTTGTTTTACTGTTCAATTATCAAGGTTCATATTGCTGTATCCCTTGTATTTCAAGGCTTACAGGCTTTTTGTTTTTCGCTGGCCTCGCGACTCAGCTTTGATATCTTATCATGCATTTTCTTTCTTGTCAACTACTTTTTCAAACTTTTTTCAACTTATTTTTTTTATTTTTGTTCTAAAAAGTAGAGCGGAGAAAGAGGGATTTGAACCCTCGCGCCGCTATTAACGACCTACTCCCTTTCCAGGGGAGCCCCTTCAGCCTCTTGGGTATTTCTCCATTTGGATGACTTAACTTTTCCATAATACAGTTATATATCATATCAAGTTATACATCATATAAAGCTACATACCACTCATATTGCTTGTCTAACTTTTAGACACAATATATTGATATTAAAACCTTAAACGGAGAGAGTGGGATTCGAACCCACGGTTCCTTTCAGAATCACTGGTTTTCAAGACCAGCCCCTTAAGCCGCTCGGGCATCTCTCCAAATGTTGCTTTGCTAGTATAGCACCTTAAAAAGAGTATGTCAAGAGGTTTTCTGTTGATTTTTAAAGAATTGTTTCTTTTTTTTATAAGATTAAAACAATAACTGTTTTAGAATCCCCTCTGCCCATACTAAGTCTTCAGGTGTAGTTAGTTTAATATTATTGTAATCACCCATAATCATTTTTATGGGAAGCTTACTGTAGGACTCATAAACCATTGCATCATCAGTGATGCCTAGGCTATCCGGATTCGTCTCCATCAAAAGCAAGTCATAAGCTTTTCTAATTGAAGTATAATCAAAAGCCTGCGGTGTTTGAGCTACCCAAAGTGTATTCCGATTTGGTGTAGCAGTTATTGTGCCATCAAAATCTACCACCTTAATCGTCTCCTTTACAGGTGTTCCGATTAAACAAGCTTTATTTAGTATAACCTGCTCCATAATAGTTTTAATCATATCTTTTGAAATAAATGGTCTCGCTCCGTCATGAATTAATACATAGTCCGTTAGTTTAATTTTGATTAAGGCGTTATAAACAGAATTATAACGTTCCTTACCACCTCCGATAACATCAGTAACCTTTTCAAAGCCATAATGTTCAACAATATTTGTTCTACAATACTCTACCTGATCTTCACCCGTTACTAAAATAATACGATCTACATCGCTATCCTCAAATGCTTTTAATGAATAATAAAGTACCGGTTTATCCTCGAGCATAAGAAACTGCTTGGCTACTTGAGAGTTCATTCGTTTACCCTGCCCAGCAGCCAATATTATTGCAGTAAAATCATTTCCCATAACTAAGCTCTACCTCTCTCCAATTTTCAGATTTGGAACGGCATTCAAATCCAGTCCAGCTCTGGTTCCTTTTAAATATTCATAGTATGCTGCAGCACCAATCATCGCTGCATTATCCGTACAAAATATAGGTGATGGGTGGTAGAATTCAAGCTTATTATCCTTACATGCTGCTGCCATTGCTGCTCTTAAATGGGAGTTTGATGCTACTCCACCAGCCAAAGCAACTCTTTTCATACCAAAATCCTTCGCTGCAAGTATAGTCTTAGTAACCAATACATCGATCACTGCCTCCTGAAAGGATGCTGCAATGTCAGCAGTGTTAATTTCCTCTTTTTTCATTTCACAGGAGTTAATATGATTTAGTACTGCTGATTTTAAACCACTGAAACTAAAATCGTAAGGTGCTCCTTCAATATGTGCTCTTGGGAAAGGAATCGCATTTTTATTACCTTCCCTGGATAGCTTGTCGATTTTTGGGCCGCCCGGATATCCCAAACCTATGGCACGCGCAACCTTATCAAAGGCTTCTCCCGCTGCATCATCTCTGGTTCTTCCGACAATTTCATACACTCCATATTCCTTCACCAATACCAAATGTGTATGTCCTCCTGAAACAATCAGACATAAAAAAGGTGGCTCCAGATCTTTATTCTCAATATAATTTGCTGATACATGTCCCTCAATATGATGTACGCCTACCAGTGGCTTATTCTTTGCGAAGCTGATTGCCTTTGCCTGGGCAACGCCCACCAGCAAAGCACCTACTAATCCTGGGCCATAAGTAACACCGATGGCATCCACTTCCTCTAATGTTACCTTTGCCTCTGCAAGAGCCTCCTCAATTACTTGATTAATTTTTTCTATATGTTTTCTTGATGCAATCTCTGGAACAACACCCCCATAGAGCTTATGAAGCTCTATCTGGGAAGATATGATATTCGATAATACCTCCCTGCCATTTCTTACAACTGCTGCTGCTGTCTCATCGCAGGAGGTCTCGATTGCCAATATTAGTGTATCCTTAGTCAATACCATTTCCTCCACTCTCTTCCAACTGGCTCAATTCATTTTCAGGTACATACTCCCAGCCAAGAATTCTCCACTTTTTATCCTTGCCAAAACGTAGCAACACCTTCCAGGTTTCTGTAAATTTGCCATTATCCTGTATGGTGTAGGAGACATAATTAATCGAATACTTTACGCCTTCCAACTCTTTCTCCTGCTCCAAATCCTCATTAACCAAAAGATAATTTGTTATTCTGCGATTTTCATCCTTCCACTGAGCTATATCAGTTTTCAAGTTATTTAGATAGGACTCCAACGGATTATTACTTATAAATTCCTCATCATATAACTCCCTGATTTTAAGAGCGAGCGGTTCAACCTCCTCATCTTTTGAATTATTATACAGAGACTTCATAATTCTCGCGAATAGTTTAACTGTTTCCTTCGGAGTCTGGGGATAGTTTGCTTCCAGGTCGTAAGCGATCAACTTCTCTGCTTCAGTCATAGTCTGCACTTGGCTTTTCTCGGTGGGAACACGATTTACAAAGTAATGGTAAAACGTAAGTATAATAATTGCAATTAGAACTATTACCCCTATAATAGATCCTATTGTTCTTTTAGAATTTGTTCTTCGTTTAACTTTACTCACACTATCTCCTCCTATCTTACAGGTTATTCATCCTTATCGAATTCCAAGGTTATACTTTTTCTATCCTTGCCAGGTTTCACATTGTTAAAAATACGTTTTGCTTCACCAATATAGTCTTCCGGGCGTATTAAGGACGGACTGTAATGGGTTAACCACAATTCCTTAACTTGAGCAGTTTTTGCTAAATTTGCCGCTTCACAGAAGGTCATATGCTTATACTCTCTTGCTTTTGTGTCCTTCTCATTCTCGCCATACATTCCTTCACAGATAAATAAATCTGAGCCTTCTGCGTTGTCTGCAATTACCTTCAACGGTCTTGAATCTGTGCAATAGGTCAGTTTAATACCACGTCGTTCTGGTCCAATTACCATTTCCGGGGTATAGGTCAGTTCTCCTTCTGTAATGGTATCTCCTTTTTGCAGACGGTTCCAATGTTTTTGAGGAATTTGATTTTCAAGAGCCTTCTCTACAAAAAATCTCCCTCCCCTACGAATCATTAAACTATATCCATAACAAATCACATTATGCTTCACTTGAAATGCTTTAATAACATATCCATTGATCTCAAAGCTTTCCTCCGGCTGTGTAAGTTCTATAAATTTCAGGTCAAAGGGCAGCTCCGGTGCAATTACGCGTAGTGCATTTACCACCCGTTCCAAGCCTTTTGGTCCTATTAAGGTTACCGGTTGTGTTCTATCTGCATTTCCCATGGAAAGCAAGAGCCCTGGAAGACCGCTGATATGATCTCCATGATAATGAGTAAAACAAATAATATCTATTGAATGAACACTCCAGCCCTTTTCTCTGATTGCTATCTGTGTACCTTCTCCACAATCAATTAATAAACTACTTCCATTATATCTGGTCATCAATGCAGTCAGCCATCTACCTGGCAACGGCATCATACCACTTGTTCCCAACAAACAAACATCTAACATTTTTTTCTTTGCCTTTCTAACTTCTTTTCATACACATTCTACCACAGTTCTCACCAATATATAAGCATGTACCCAATTATTTTAACAGTATTTTCTATCGTTTGTCCAGAAATTTGTATTATCCATAATTCGTCAGCCAAGAACATGTGGTAAATATGTAAAAAGCTTTTGCATCAATTCATTGTTTCAACCGCCAAAGGCATGTCCCCTTTCCACGGTCAAATCACTGAATTTATTGCAAAAGCTTAGGTTATCTCTCTATAATACTTCTAGTTTTTTATCTACCCGAACCGGTATTTTAAACTGTGCTGTTATCTGTTCATAACACTCCTCACAGAGATTAAAATGATGTACTTCCATATCCCGTTTTGAAAAGTACCCCCATTCCTTCGTTGCTTCAAAAGCATCCTCTTTCATAATGCCATTCTCAATCACAATCATCTTTCCACAAGAATTACAACAGATTGGTTTTTTTTCCTTTTTATTAATGACAAGTGACGCTACTTGCTGTTCTCTTCTTTCTATATGCGCTGCCCTCTTCACGATTAACCCCTCCTGATTGTACACTCATCGCTGTTAGGTCTATTATAATCCAAAACAGCTTGTTTTTATAGTGGGAATTGCTGTATAGGTTTCAACCACATAATGACAGCGGCTTCTTTGGGCTTGGAATAAAAGTCCTTGCGTACACCTACCCGTTCAAAGCCAAGTCCTTCATATAACAAAATGGCAGCCTCATTCGATATGCGTACTTCCAGGGTCAGAGAGGTGACACCCCTACTTTCTGCATCCTTTAGCAGTGCCTTCATCATCTGTTGTCCAATATGAAGCCTGCGATATTCCTTTTTCACTGCTACATTGTAAATGTATCCTTCCTCACAAATACCCCAGTAACCGCAATAGCCGGCAATCCGCCCCTCAATCTCTACCACAAGATAAGCATTGTTAGGTTCTTTCATCGAATCACAGAAGTCCTCTTCACTCCAAGGATCAGAAAATGTTTCCTGCTCAATGGCACATACCTCCGACAGATCCTCATCAGTCATTTTACGGATTATCATTGACTCCTCCAAACATCAATATCATACTGAATCAACCAGTTTAATCTGATTTACTCGTTATAAATGTTATTTACATCCTTATTTCTTCTCGCGCTCAGCCCGTTCTCTTTCCGCCTGAGAAAGTCTTAAATATACAGGCTCATGTTCGGCTGCTGATTCTATCCGATTATTCTTATAATAGAGAATCCCCAATGCTCCGATCGCTCCTGCCCTCTGCCTGCTAAGATGTATTGGTGCAAAGCTATAGGGCACCATACATTGTTGTTCAATGATACTTTGGTAGCTTTCTGTTCCATCTCCCAGGAAAATCACCTCACGCCCGGTCTGATTCAATTCTTCCAATAGCTCCTCAATACCCATGGCTGCTTGAGATTTTAATACTTTCAATTCCATTTGGTTAAATTCATACAAGCCCGTATAGACTTGATTACGTCTTGCATCCATCATCGGGCAAATGATTTGATTGGTCCCAAAAATATTATAGGCAAGTCCCTCCAGTGTCGGTACGGCAACAACTGGTTTATTTAGTGCAAGGCCTAAGCCCTTAGCAGTTGCAGAGCCAATACGAAGCCCTGTAAAGGAACCGGGTCCTGCTGCCACAGCAATAGCATCAACCTCTGATAAATCCAACTGAGTCATATTCACTATCTCATTCAGCATTGGTAATAAGGTCTGTGAGTGAGTTTTCTTAAAGTTCACAGTATACTCCGCTAACATTGCTTCCTCGGTTACTATTGCTACCGTAGCGACTAAACCGGAGCTGTCGATCGCTAATAGTTTCATAGGTCGATTCTCCCTTCTACTAAAATTTCTCTATAGTCGAATCCCTTTTTCAGATTCTTCGAAATGGTAATTTTCATTCTCTCTTTTGGAAGAAGTTCCTCAATTAGCTCTGCCCATTCAATCAGGCAAACACCTTCTCCGTAAAAATAATCTTCATAGCCAATCTCCTCCATCTCATCGATATCAGAAATGCGATAAACATCAAAATGATAGAATGGCAATCTCGTTCCTTCATATACTTGCACGATTGTAAAGGTGGGGCTATTTACTGCCTCCTCGATACCAAGGCCTTTCGCAAACCCTTGGGTAAATACTGTTTTTCCAACTCCTAAATCTCCACTAAGGCAGTATATCTCGCCTTTCTTAGCACTTGCACCCAGGCGAGCACCAAACTGAAAGGTATCTTCTGCACTATAACTCTCTATTATCATAGAAAACCTCGTTTGTTATTTTTAAATATATTTACAGTTTCTCACATTATATATCGCTTAATCTTAAGCCTCTAACGGCATTCATTATATAAGCTTTGCTGTTCTTACGCGCATATTATAGCAGATGTTAGTCAAAAAAGATAGAGCTTCTTTGAAGGTGGTAACCTTCAAAGAAGCTCTGACTTAATTCCTTGTTCTAGTTAAATCTATATCAGTCTACCTTTCAATAATCTACGACTTACTTATCTACGACTACCTACTTATCCTCAACTTACTTATGGAAACCTTTAATGATTGGGCTCACCTGCTTATAAAGAAGAATTGTCACGATTGAGACTAATACACCCTTTAATAGATTAAACGGTGCCACCGCCATAAATATGAAACCTGTTAAACTTGTGATCTTAGGGTTCACTGCGGTACCCATGGCTACCAGCGCATCAATTGGCATATTAAATAATTTAGCGTAGGTAGGCAGCAATAAGTAAGCATTTAACACGCAGCCTGCTAAGATAAAGCAAAGTGTTCCCACAGCAAGACCCAACATCGCTGATTTTTTGGTCTTCGTCTTTAAATAAATAAGGGAGCTCGGAATCACTAAGGAACATCCTAGAATAAAGTTTGCCAGTTCACCAACAAATGCACTTTCCGTGCCCTTCAATACAATATGAAGCAGATTTTTGATTAATTCAATTAATACTCCAGCTACAGGTCCTAAGGTAAAGGTTCCAATGAGAACCGGCACCTCACTTAAATCAATCTTGTAAAAGCTTGGCGCAAACCATAGGGGTATCTCAATAAACATTAATACTGTAGCTAGGGCTGATAATAATGAAATTACTGTTATTCCTCTAGCTGATAATACCTTCACCTTTCTAAAATCTCCAAAACCTTGACTCTTGCTCATTGCTCCTGTCTGACTCATACTTTTTCTCTCCTTTTCATTTCAAAGGAAAAACCTTGGGTTATGCAGCGATCATCTACAAAATATATCATAGATATAACTATTATTACAAAAAGCCCCGATTTTAAACACGTTAAAATCGGGGCTCACTCATCATAATTAATATAAGAATGCTGCTCTTCTTCCATCCAGACTTTACTGTCGGTTTTGGAATTTCACCAAATCAGTCATGGCACTAATGTATGCTCATGAGTCGCGGACTATACCGCCGGTCGGGAATTTCACCCTGCCCCGAAGATTTTTCTCTATTCACTTTACAATATCATCATACAACAGCTTCTTGGCATAGTCAATACCAAAGTATAGTTTTAAAAAATTTCCCAATACGATTATATATTACCAACTAAAAAATCTTTTATAACACCTGCTGCCTCTCTGACATAATAATTCAAAACTAATATTTTATCAGATGGAGCTGCCAATCCCTGTGCTTGTGACAATCCTTGCTTTTTTGCAATACTCAGTGCCCGGAACACATGAAATCCGTTGGTCACAATGACAAGCTCCGATTCCCCATCTTTCAATAGCATTTTACTATATTTAATGTTCTCTGCCGTGTTAGTGGACTGTTCTTCCTTAAGGATTCTCTCCTCTTTAATCCCCTGGTTCTTAAGATATATACTCATCGCTTCCGCTTCCGTAATATCTTCGCCGGCGCCCTGTCCACCGGATACAATTACCAAGGTTTTTGGATTATCTTTTAAATACTCAATCGCAGTATCTAGTCGCTTTTTTAAGGACTTTGTTATTGTTGTACCCCTGACCTGAGCCCCAAGAACGATGACATAATCCGCTCCCGGTTCTGCCTCCTTATTGGAATAATAAATAATTGTACCTTCAACTATCAGGAAGATACACAACCCGATAGTAACTAGTGTTGCAAAAATAATATTCCATAGACTTGATAATTTTATATGACGAACTGATATATACAGCAAGAGACATCCCAGTAATATAAACCCTATTCCAGCTATCATCCAAAATCCCGAAAATGCTGTCCCTAATCCTGCATAACCAGTGATAACACCATAATAAATCAGGCATAGGACACCCAGAACAAAACAAATACCAATCAGTAAGCTCATACTAATACTTCCTTTCAATGATAAAGTCATTAACATGGCAATAATTCAGTGACCGGCTTTCCATTTTATTTTACAGTTTCATTGTTAACTGAATTCTCTTCTTTGCCAGATCAACACTTAAGACCTTAACATCTACAATATCTCCAACACTGACTACATCCAGTGGATGCTTAACGAATTTCTTATTTGATAATTCAGAGATATGCACCAAACCATCCTGATGTACACCGATATCTATAAATGCACCAAAATCAATTACATTACGTACGGTACCTTTTAGTATCATTCCTTCTGTAAGATCCTTCATCTCCAGTACATCCGTTCTTAAAATCGGCTTTGGCATCTCATCTCTTGGGTCACGTCCGGGCTTCTCAAGCTCTTTGATAATGTCGGTTAATGTGATTTCACCAACTCCCAGCTCTTCGGATAATCTATGCTTATCCTTGATCTTCTTTCCAATGGTAACGATTTCTTGCTCACGCTCCATCACAGAAACAGTAGTATTAGGAATGGTAGTATTAGGAATGGCATTATTACCTACTGCAGCTGCTAATGCCTTTGCAAAGGCTGTATTTTGGTTCTTCACAGTTATTGTCTGCTGTTTCTTCTTCTCCAACTTAGGCTCTGCTTTTCTAGCATCCCCCTGAGGCTTTTCCTGCTCCTTCTGCTTCAATGCCTTCGCTTGAATTTCTTTTACATCCTCCAAGGTCATACCTAATTTAGCAAGCAGTGCGTTGGTTGCCTCATAGGACTCAGGGTGAACCCCCGTTGCATCTAAAGGATTTTCACCGTCTAAAATTCTCATAAAACCAGCGCACTGTTCAAATGCCTTTGGTCCTAATTTAGACACTTTCAGAAGCTCGTTACGGTTTCTAAATCTTCCATTAGCTTCTCGATAAGCAACAATATTCCTAGCGATCACCTTACTGACACCGGAAACGTGCTCCAGCAGGGAGACTGAAGCTGTATTTAGATCAACTCCAACTTTATTTACACAGTCTTCAACGACACCGGATAATACCTCACTTAACTTTTTCTGATTCATATCATGCTGATATTGACCAACACCAATGGACTGTGGATCTATCTTAACTAACTCCGCCAAAGGATCTTGCAATCTTCTTGCAATGGAGGCAGCACTTCTTTGCCCTACATCAAAATTCGGAAATTCCTCTGTAGCTAATTTACTGGCGGAATAAACAGAGGCACCCGCTTCATTTACGATTATATATTTAAGGGGTTTATTGATTTCCTTTAACAGGTCAACAATTATCATCTCAGATTCTCTGGAGGCAGTACCATTACCTACAGAAATCAGTGTAATATTATATTTATCAATTAATTTTTTAAGAACCGCTTTTGCTTCTGTTACTTTATTTTGAGGTGCAGTTGGATAAATAACTACGGTATCTAAAACCTTTCCTGTACTATCAACAACAGCTAACTTACATCCTGTACGGAAGGCCGGATCCCATCCCAGAACAACTTGTCCGGTAATTGGCGGCTGCATTAATAGCTGAACCAGATTCTTTCCAAATACCTTGATGGCGCCATCCTCAGCCTTCTCTGTCAGATCACTACGAATCTCTCGTTCGATTGCCGGAGCTATTAGTCTCTTATAGCTATCCTCAATCGTTGCCTTTAAGATGTCCTTCGTATATTCATTATCCTTTACAATAACCTTGGTTTCCAGGTATCTGATAATACGCTCCTCAGGAGCTGCAATTTTAACCGTAAGGATTTTCTCATTCTCACCACGGTTAATAGCAAGAATTCTATGTCCAGCCAGTTTATCAATTCCTTCTTCATATTCATAATACATCTCGTAAACGGATTCCTGCTTCGCATCCTTTGCTGTTGAAGTAAGCTTTCCTTCTTTTACGGTTATCTCACGAATATAGCTACGGTACTCCGCCTCATCAGAAATGTCTTCTGCCAGGATATCCATGGCGCCGGCAATGGCTTCCTCTACAGTACGAACTTCCTTTTCCTCGGATAAATACCCCTGAGCCACATTAGCCACCGGCTCATTTATTTCCTGTGCACGAATAATTGCTGCCAGGCCATCCAAACCCTTTTCCTTTGCAATCGTTGCCCTGGTTCTTCTTTTCGGACGATAGGGACGATATAAATCCTCCACTACTACCAAGGTTGCCGCAGCAAGAATCTGCTCTCTCAGCTCTTGCGTCAATTTTCCCTGCTCTTCTATACTGCTAAGCACCTGAGCCTTCTTATCTTCTAGATTTCTCAAATACTGTAACCTTTCATGTAGGTTTCGTAACTGTTCATCATCCAAGGATCCGGTTACTTCCTTACGATATCTGGCAATAAAGGGTATGGTATTACCTTCATCAATTAATTTCACTGCCGCTTCCACCTGCTCCAGGCGTATCCCAAGCTCTTCTTTTATCTGTTTCAATATATCCATATTCATTTACTCCTTATATCAAAAGATATCTGATGCATTATTTTCAAAGTATAATAATACCATTTCATGATTTGAAAAGCAACCGTAAATGCTTAAGTGTACGCTATTCTGGACCTACTCTAGTGCCTATTGACTGTCATATTATGCTATATTATAATAATACATGTAAGGACACAAACAGCGATTGAAGTATTCCTTGATCAGATTAGGTCTGTAAGAAACAGATAGCTCAACCGCTTTACTGGTTCTGACATAAAGCCTATATTGCATCGGTCAACAAAAGGGAGGAGATTAGATGATAAATCCGATTAGTTCAGTTTCATACACCTATCCTGCTGCCAGGATTAGCCCAATCGGTGAATCCGTAAATGCTATTAGCAAAATAAACGGCGTTACTCCAGTTGGTCCGTCCTCTCCCGGTTCCATCGGAAAATTAGAAGCAGCCCAATGTCAGACCTGCAAAGAAAGAAAATATGTGGATGGCTCTAACGATTCCAACGTATCCTTTCAAACACCTACACATATATCTCCAGCAGCATCCTTCACAGCTGTATCAGCCCATGAGCAAGAACATGTAGCAAATGCCTACAGCAAAGGAAATCAAGAAGGAAACCGTTTCATATCCGCATCTGTCTCCCTCAAAATGGCTGTCTGTCCTGAATGCGGAACCCCTTATATCTCCGGCGGTACAACACGCTCAACCATTGAATACAACACCAGTAATCCCTACGACAACTCCCGTAAATCTTTAGAAGGCAGTCTTTTAAGAGGCTTGAACTTTGATGCAGTAGCATAAGAAAGAATATAAAATAGCTGTTGCTCATCAAGTAATTACGTGGAATGAAGGACGATCAGCTCCTCTAAAAGCCCTTCGATCCACTCCACTACCTAAAAAGCAACAGCCTGACTAACTACTACCTTTACATCGCAAACAAGAATTTATCATGCACTGCGTTCATTGCCTTCTCCACCTGAGTTTCATCAATCAAAACTGTAACCCTTATCTCAGAGGTAGAAATCATCTTAATATTGATGCCAACATCATACAATGCCTCAAACATCTTAGAAGCAATTCCCGAATTTGCCATCATACCTGCACCGACAATGGATACTTTTGCGACTTCTCGCTCTGTATCAATCTTCTGGCATTTCAGGCTGCCTTCTCTGTGGCTTTCTAAAATAGTTACCGCTTCCTTAAGATCATCCTCTTTTATGGTAAAGGAAATGTCCTTTGTACCTTCCCTGCCAATGGATTGCAATATAATATCTACATTAATATTATGATTTGCCAGTAGGTTAAATAATTTGAACGCTACCCCTGGCTGATCCTCTAAGCCCACAACCGATACTCTAGCTGTATTTTTGTCGCAGGCAACACCACTTACAAGCATTTTTTCCATTTTTATTACCTCCTTCACAACTGTTCCTTCGGAATTGTTTAAGCTGGAGCGTACCACTAATTGTACTCCGAATTTTTTTGCCATTTCTACTGATCTATTATGCAAAACTCCGGCTCCTAAGGAAGCCAGCTCTAACATCTCATCGTAGGTAATTTCATCCAACTTTCTAGCCTTTGGAACAATTCTTGGATCCGCTGTAAATACACCATCGACATCCGTATAAATCTCACAGGCATCTGCATGAAGTGCTGCTGCCAAAGCCACAGCTGTTGTATCGGAACCACCCCTGCCAAGGGTAGTATAATCATCAAATTTATTGACTCCCTGAAAGCCTGTTATAATAACGACTCGTTTACTCTCCAGCTCATTGTGAATTCTTTCTGTATCAATTCGCTTTAGTCTGGCATTACCGTATACGGATGTGGTATGCATTGCAACCTGATATGCATTTAAGGATACTGCTGGTACTCCCAAGGTGTCTAAGGCCATGGCCATCAATGCAACCGAGATTTGCTCCCCGGTGACGAGTAGCATATCAACCTCTCGCTTCGATGCGTTTGGATTAATCTCCTTTGCCATATCAAGCAAGGCATCTGTTTGTTTTCCCATTGCTGAGAGGACAACTACCACCTCATTACCCCTTTTATATTCCTCCCTGATCCTTCCGGCGACATTGAAGATTCTATCTTTATTCGCAACCGATGTACCACCGAATTTTTTAACTATAAGCATAATTATGTCCATGCTCCTTACTGCACAAATGCCATGAAAGTGCCAGCATGAACCCAGTCCCCCCTTCGTTAATTAATCTCATTTCTTTCAACCTTCTCCCTTTCGCAAAATGAACATAAACTATAATCTTTATTTCGTTCGTAGATCCGTTGATCTATCCTATGAAATGAATAAATTAGTCTATGTTCATCCTGTTGTATACCATATATTTTATTGTGTAATTAATTTATTAATGACAGTATAACCCTCTAAAACTACATTCCCGCTTACTTTTGCTTCTGCTTCGTTATATAGCCAGCTGTTATTCTGCTTTGCCCTACTATCATACAGTAGATATGGCACCGGGTCACTGGTATGTGTTCTGCACCTGATCGGTGTTGGATGATCAGGCATGACAAGCATTCGATACTCTGCACCTGCTTTCTCCATTTCCTCCATAATAACCTTGATGACCCTTTGGTCTAAGTACTCAATTGAGGTTACTTTATTTGCTATGTTCCCCTGATGTCCCATCTCGTCCGGTGCTTCTACATGAACATAGACGAAATCATAATCATCCTTAAGTAATACTTCCACTGCTGCCATAGCCTTACCTTCATAATTCGTATGAAGGGTGCCATCAGCCCCTGGTACTTCGATAACCTTCATCTTTGCTCCAACCGCAATACCCTTTAATAGATCAACCGCTGAGATCATAGCTCCTTTCAAATGAGTCTTCTCCTCAAAGGAGGTTAAAGCAGGCTTTGTTCCTGCACCCCAAAACCAGATAGAATTTGCTTTATTAAGTCCCTTTGCTTTTCTTGCTTCGTTGATCGGATGATTATTTAGGATATCATAGCTTTTTTTCATCATTTCTCTCAGGGCGGCTTCTTCCGGAAGATGTTCACCTATTACTTTACCCAGAATATCATGGGGCTGTGTAAGGTCAACCACCTTCCCCTTTTCCCAAATCGTTAAATGGCGGTAGCTGGTTCCTACATAGAATTTATAAATGTCATTCTCAAGCTCTTTTCTTACAGCTTCAATAAGAATGGCTGCCTCATCTGTAGAAATTTCCCCGGAGCTGTGATCAACTATCGTTAACTCCTCATATGGTTTATCTTCTTCTGAAAGGGTTACAGTATTACAGCGAAGTGCTATATCCGTTGGTTTTAGATCTACTCCGATACTCAGAGCCTCCAAGGGAGATCGTCCGGAGTAATATACCTTCGGGTTGTAGCCAAGTACTGCAAGATTCGCTGTATCGCTTCCAGGCTTCATACCTTCCGGGATTGTATAAGCAAGACCTAATTCTGACCATTTTGCAAGAACATCCAACTGGGGTGTGACCGCTGCCATTAAAGGTGTTTTATTCCCTAACTCTGCCAATGGCTCATCTGCCATTCCATCACCTAACACAATAATATATTTCATAACCTTAAGTCCTTTCTACTCTGCCGCCATCAGCTTGACATAATTCTTAACGTAAACAAGGGGCTGTTTCAAAGAGACCGGGAAATAGAATCCTATGTCCTCCTTTTGAAACAGACCCATACCTATCTTAGAATCTAACTCGGATTACGCTGAGAACGTCAGATAATTTATTTTTATTCTCATTAAAATCCTGTTCCGTTATATCAGAGGTGATAAACGCATATTCGCCGGTAACTCCGTCTGCTTTTACCTCTTCTACACTACCGAATAAATTGGCAACCTGCTCTTTTACTTTGGCAGTATCCTTAACACGGATAAAGAATCTGTGTTGTATGTGGTTTACGTGTGTCAACTCCAACTTCTTGCTGCTCCAAATGGTCCAAATATTTTTCTCCAAGTGTTTTGCAGCATCAACAACGTCGGCAACAACCGCACTTGCCGTAGGCAGCTTACCAGCTCCGCTACCATAAAACATAACGTCACCGATTACATTACCTTTTACAAAAATTCCATTGAATACATTATTCACACTGTACAGAGGATGATTTGCACGGATCATTACCGGTGCAACCATGGCATATACCTGCTCCTCTTCACGGATGCTTGAAGCAAATAATTTAATTCTCGCATTCAACGCCTTAGCATAGCGAATATCTATATCAGATATTTTTGTGATTCCCTCGGTATATATATCTTCAAAATCCACCTGCATGCCAAAGGCAAGAGAGGATAAGATTGCTATCTTTCTGCAGGCGTCATGTCCTTCCACATCAGCGGCAGGATTACGCTCCGCATATCCCATTTTCTGTGCCTCAGAGAGCGCCGTGTCAAAATCCACACCCTCTTCACTCATTTTGGATAATATATAATTTGTTGTACCATTGAGAATACCTGTGATTTCCATGATTTCATCAGCAGTCAAGGACTGGTTTAATGGCCGTATAATGGGGATTCCTCCACCTACACTCGCTTCAAATAAGAAGTTTAATCCTTTTTCTTTTGCTAAATCCAGCAGCTCTGCACCGTGCTTTGCAACTAACTCCTTATTTGATGTAACTACACTCTTGCCCTTTGAGAGAGCGCTTTTTACAAATGTATATGCGGGTTCTACTCCACCCATATGTTCGCAGACAATTAATACTTCCGGATCGTCTAAGATAATATTAATATCATGGACAACCTTATCCATAATAGGGTCTCCAGGGAATTCTCTTAGATCAAGCACATACTTAACCTCAATGGAATCTCCTGCTCTCTTTGTAATGCTATCACTGTTTGTTTTTAAAACCTCTACTACACCGGAACCTATGGTGCCGTATCCTAAGACTGCAATATTAATCATCTTTGTTCCTCCATTCCTGCTGTAACCAAACTTATTGATTTTGAGTGTACACACAACTACATCCTGTAAAAAAGGCCTATTTCTTTAAACTGGAATCCAGTGTGTACTCTTCCCACGGACTAACCACGGACAGCCTAAGCTTGGTTACAAATTACTATTCTCTTGATACCAGCTTTACATAATGAATTCCATCCATAGCTTCGATTGCATCCATCAAAATTGAAGTACTATCAGTCTGTGGTAATATCTCAATACTTAAAGTAAGTAAAGCAATCCCATTTACCGGGATACTTTGATGAATTGTTAAAATGTTAGCTTCACATCTAGCTACCTGATTTAATACCTTTGACAATAGACCTGGTCTATCATCCATTTGAAGCATAAAGGTAATTGTCTTACCTCTCGTATTTTCATAAAAAGGGAAGATATCATCCCGATACTTATAAAATGAACTTCTACTTATTTCAACAGCATCCGTTGCTTCCTGTACCGTCATAACACGTTCTGAATCCAGAAGCCTCTTAGCCTCAACCACCTTTAATAATACTTCTGGTACGGCCTTTTTCTTTACAATAAAATACTCACCATTCATGTATAAGCACCTCCTGCGTTTATAGATGCAAATTCCGTATTAGATGAAACTCCTGTATTTATCTCGAATACAACTGTCTTTACTAGAAAGAATACTAGCACAAATTCTCGTATTTTGCAACCCCATTTTGACAGGATGCTTTTAAATCTTCCAGTTTTGTCACTTATGCTTGATTCAAGATAGTATTTATTTATATTTTTGTATAAAAATAAAATACGGAACATTTGCTTTTTAAATGTTTTTATTATGTACAAAAAGCGATTGCCCATGTTTGACAACCGCCTTATAGTTTCTTACAGTTTGCTAAAAATTATTTATATTATAGTATTAAAATACGTGTACCAAGAATCACGATGCACGGCAGCAAAGTGCGCTGCCTTTTATGAGAAGTAAAAAGCAACTTCTCATAACTTATAATATTTTCGATAAAAACTCCTGAAGTCTCGGATGCTCTGGATGATCAAAGAATTCATCCGGTGTATTTTCTTCTACAATTTTACCTTCATCAATGAAGAGGATACGTGTGGCAACCTTCTTTG
Organism: Bacillota bacterium; assembly: GCA_023386815.1. Classification (GTDB taxonomy): domain Bacteria; phylum Bacillota; class Clostridia; order Lachnospirales; family Lachnospiraceae; genus Mobilitalea. The sequence continues at coordinate 148,487 of JAEWIZ010000034.1, read as the reverse complement.
CAAAGTTCATCTCATGGGTAACAACCACCATTGTCATTCCCTCATCTGCAAGCTGAGTCATTAAATCAAGAACCTCTCCTACCATCTCAGGATCGAGTGCAGAGGTAGGTTCATCAAAGAGCATAACATCCGGACCCATTGCAAGCGCTCGAACAATGGCAATACGCTGCTTTTGTCCTCCTGATAATTGGTTAGGATATGCTTCTGCTTTTTCTGTTAAACCAATTCTCTTTAGTAACTCCAATGCTTTATTCTCAGCTTCCTGTTTATTCATTATTCCAAGCTTAACAGGTGCCAGCGTAATGTTCTCCATAACGGACAAGTGAGGAAATAAGTTAAACTGCTGGAATACCATTCCCATCTTTTGACGCATTTTATTAATATCTGTTCTTTTATCCGTGATATTATTTCCTTCGAACCAAATCTCTCCTCCTGTTGGAACCTCTAACAGATTAAGACACCGAAGAAATGTGGATTTCCCGGAACCGGAAGGGCCAATGACTACCACCTTCTCACCTTTTTGTATCGTAATATCAATTCCGTTTAATACTTTATGATTACCAAATGATTTTTGAAGATTTCTAGTTTCGATCACCGCGCGCCAACCTCCTTTCAAATATTGATAAGAGCTTCGAAAGTCCCATAACCATGACTAAGTAGCAGGCTGCTGCTATGATAAGTGGAGGAAGGATATCCCACGTTCTTGAACCAATATACTGAGCTGCTTTCGTCAAATCGGTTACTGCGATAACACCAGCAACTGAGGTTTCCTTAATCAATACGATAAATTCATTACCAAGAGCAGGGAGAATATTTCTAACTGCCTGTGGCAATATTATCATGCTCATAGTCTGAATATAATTTAAACCCAAGGAACGTCCTGCTTCCATCTGTCCTTTATCTATGGATTCAATACCTGCACGAATGATTTCTGCCACATATGCTCCTGAATTAATACCAAAGCATACAGCACCAACAACAATTTCATTCGTATTACGTGATGTAAATACCAGGTTATAAATAATCAACAACTGAACCATCAACGGCGTACCACGGATAATTGTAATATAGACATTACAAATTCCGGCAAGCCACTTCATTTTTGAATTTGTAGCAGAAACTTTTACTACAGCCACCAGGACACCAATAGCGATACCGATAGCAATGGCAAGTAAGGATATTAATATCGTTACTTTAATACCATCTAAATAAGCCAGATATCTTTGATCCGCAATAAGTGCGTTGTAAAAGGCTTCTTTTAATCTTTCCAAGTTTTTACCCCCTGTTTTTTATTATTATATTGTTAAAAGTACAATCCTTTTTATTTCATGGTAATGTAACTTCTAATTTCGTAATTAGGTGTGATAACATGTATTTCTAAAAATCATCAATATTATATCTTATAGAAACCATTGAATAAAGACCATTGAAACGTTTCCTAATTTATGCTCTATTATACCGTTTATTTTACATAGAGATGGAGGCTGTCGATTTAGCTAACAGCCTCCTATTATCATATTACTTCCTGATGCGACCTCGGCCAAATGAATTGCTATTTGCTTGTATGTGTCGCAATAATTTCGTCCATTTTTCCACTTGCCTTTAAATCTTCGATCACAGCATTAATTTTATCTAATAATTCTTTATTGCCATCATCTACAGCAATTGCATACTTATCCTGAAATAAAGTACCATCCATAATAACTAGTTCAGGATTAGCCGCTACTAATTCTTCTGCAGGATACTGATCCATAACAATACAATCAATTTTTCCATTCTTTAAATCCTCAGAAGCCTGAGCAAATTTGGTATAACGCTTGATTTCTTTATATTGAACATTCTCTTCTACATAGAAATCTGCGATATTTCCCTGCTGAACACCAATGATTTTATCAGCGAGTCCGGCATCATCAACACTCGTAACAGCAGGATTTGCTGCATTAACTACAATCACTTCTGTTGAATTAACATATTCTGTTGAGAAATCCATAACCTTATCACGCTCAGCATCCACAGATACTCCGGCTGCAACAAAATCAACTGTACCATTTTGAACAGCCAGTAACGCACCATCAAAATCCATGTTCTTGATTACTAGCTCTTTTCCCATACTATCTGCTATTGCTTGTGCAATATCCATGTCTATACCAACTACCTTGTCACCATCCATATACTCATATGGTGCAAAACCAGCCTCTGTACCTACGATAATCGTGTTGCTTTCTTCCTTTTTACAGCCTGTAAATATGGTTGCTGCCATAGCTGTAACCAACAATATACTAACTAATTTCTTCTTCATAATCCACTCTCCCTTTGATTATTTACTATGCTCTTTGCAATAAATTTGTTTTCACTTATGCTTCTTCTTACTTTATCTCTGAGTCAGCTCTGCCGTGTAGGATTCCCATTTCCGACTTTATCATAGCCTCTTCTTCCTGCGCCATAATCTTGTTCTGATCGAGCCCAAGGATCAGTCTACCATTCACATTAGTAACAAATTTAACATAGGAGGTGTTTAAATTTTTTAGAATTGAGGGAAATTCATTTAACTGCTCCGGTTCTAGCTGTACAATTTCCTTCATTTGATCAACTTCATACGCAACCAGCAAGCCGCCGGTTTTTGTTATGATATACCGGGTATTATCATCTGTAGGAACATCCGGAAGGCCAAATTTTCTACGAAGGCTATATACTGGAATTGTTTCGCCTCTTAACTGTATGATTCCTTTGAAATTAGTCGGGATATTAGCCACTGGTAAAATAGGAATAACCTTTTCGATGGTATTAACATCCATGATATCAAATCCATATTCCCTATCTCCAAGAGCAAAGACAGCTTGTTTTGTAACCTGCATAATTAACCCTCCTTAAGGTATTCATCTTATGTGATCAGATTTTGTGCATTCCATTTTAAATATGCGTTGATAAAGGGATCTAGGTTGCCGTCCAGTACGTTGATTGCATTACCTACTTCTTCGTTTGTACGATGATCCTTTACTAACGTATATGGCTGCATTACATAGGATCTAATTTGATTCCCCCATGCAATATCCTTCACTTCACCACGGATTCCTGATATTTTTTCTTGATTCTCTTGCTGTCTTAGTAAATAAAGCTTTGCCTTCAGCATTTTCATGGCCTTATCTTTATTTTGCAGCTGGGAACGCTCATTTTGACACTGCACTACAATATTTGTAGGCAAATGGGTAATTCGAATTGCTGATGAAGTCTTATTAACATGCTGTCCACCGGCACCACTGGAGCGGTAGGTATCAATACGTAGTTCTTCTTCATTGATCTCGATATCGATATCATCCTCTATATCCGGCATTACATCACAAGACACGAAGGAGGTCTGACGCTTTCCTGCTGCATTGAAGGGCGATATTCGAACAAGACGATGTACCCCTCGCTCTGATTTTAAATACCCATAAGCATTTAGACCATTAATCTGCAGAGTTACTGACTTAAAGCCTGCCTCATCACCATCCAGAAAATCTATCATTTCTGTTGTAAAGCCTTTTTTATCAGCCCAGCGTTGGTACATTCGGCATAACATGCTTGCCCAGTCACAGCTTTCAGTCCCGCCAGCACCGGCATGCAATGTTAATATGGCATTGTATTTGTCATACTCTCCAGATAATAGGGTTCTAAGCTTAAGTTCATCTAAGCTGCCTATAAAAACATTCAAAGCTTCTTCAATTTCAGGAATTAAGCTTTCATCATTTTCTTCATAACCCATTTGAATCAGTGTCTGAACATCCTCATAATCTCTTTTAAGATGCTCATATTCTTCAATTACGTCTTTTAGGTTCTTCAACTCTTTCATAAAGCCTTGCGCTCTATCAGAATCATCCCAAAAGCCATGTTCTTCCATAGTTTGTTCAATCTCTGTCACGCGATCTTTCTTTTTCGCGAGGTCAAAGTGAATCCCCCATTTCAATTAATGGTTTTTCATAAATGCTGAGCGTATATTTAAACTGATCCAATTCTACCACTAAATCACCTCTTTTTTATATTATTTCATATCCGCAAGATCCCATACTTTGCACGTCATGCTGCCTGGTTTGCGCTAATATTAAGTATCAACAATAACTTAGCCCTTAATAAAACGCAACTTTTTTCATCATGCAGTACATTTATAGGAAACCGCATTACTTCCTATGAAATAATATCTGACGATATTATATCGCAGGATTCATAAAAATTCAATTATTTTTTATAATAATTCACTTGAAATATTATGCATTTCTTCCGCAGCAGTGTTTGTATTTTCTTCCGCTTCCGCAAGGGCATGGATCATTCGGTTGAACCTTCTTGCCAACTCTCTTGACAGGAGCATTTGCAACACTATCATCCTTATTCGTACCGGTTACCTTAGCAACCTGCTCACGTTCTACCTTCTGCTCTATGCGTACATGCATCAATGCCTTGATCGTATCCTCACGAATTGCATTAATCATAGAATCAAACATGTCAAAACCTTGGAATTTATATTCCACAACAGGCTGACGCTGACCATAAGCCATCAATCCAATACCTTGACGCAACTGATCCATATCATCTATATGATCCATCCACTTACGGTCGATTACCTTTAATAAGATGACACGCTCTATTTCTCTGATTTGTTCAATCTCAGGGAATTCAAGTTCTTTTTCTTCATAGAGCTTAACAGCATCCTCTTTCAGTAGTTGAATCAGATCATTCTTCTTCATACCACGAAGCTGCTCCTGTGTAAACTGGACATTTACTAATGGAATAATCGGAAGCAACAGCTCCCCAAGCTCACCAAGATTCCAATCCTGTGGGCTCTGATCTTCGCTAATACAGGTATTAACACTGTCTTCTACGATCTCAGTAATCATGCGGTAAATTGTATCACGCATGCTTTCTCCATCCAGAACCTTTCTTCTTTCCGCATAAATAATTTCTCTCTGTTCATTATTTACCTGGTCATATTCCAATAAGTTCTTTCTGATACCGTAGTTATTACTTTCTATCTTTTTCTGAGCTCTTTCGATTGCATTACTTAACATCTTATGCTCAATCTGTTCACCTTCTGGTAAGCCCAGTGAGTTAAACATGGTCATTAAACGTTCGGAACCAAAGAGTCTCATTAAATCATCTTCCAGGGAAATAAAGAAACGAGATTCACCAGGGTCACCCTGTCTTCCGGCACGTCCACGTAACTGGTTATCGATACGTCTTGCTTCATGTCTTTCCGTACCAATAATTTTTAAACCACCAGCTTCTTTTACTCCTTCTCCAAGCTTAATGTCTGTACCACGTCCAGCCATATTAGTAGCAATGGTTACTGCTCCAAACTGTCCTGCATCAGCAACAATTTCAGCCTCCATTTCGTGGAATTTCGCATTCAAAACCTTATGAGTTATGTTATGCTTTTTCAAGATATCACTAATCTCTTCCGAAGCTTCAATTGTGATAGTACCAACCAGAACTGGCTGTCCTTTCTTATTTGCCGCAATTATTTCATTAATAATTGCTCCCAGTTTTTCTTTTCTTGTCTTATAAACAGCATCCTGATGGTCAATACGAGATACCGGAATGTTAGTAGGCACTTCAATTACGTCCATTCCATAGATTTCTCTGAATTCCTTTTCTTCGGTTAAAGCCGTACCGGTCATACCTGACTTTTTCTTGTATTTGTTAAAGAAGTTCTGGAAAGTAATCGTCGCCAAGGTTTTACTTTCTCTCTTAACCTTAACATTTTCCTTTGCTTCAATCGCCTGATGCAAACCGTCACTATAACGTCTACCGGGCATAATACGGCCAGTAAATTCATCTACGATAAGAACCTCGTCATCCTTTACTACATAATCCTTGTCCCTAAACATTAAGTTATGAGCACGAAGAGCGAGTATAATGTTATGCTGAATCTCAAGATTTTCAGGGTCAGCAAGATTCTCTAAATTAAAGAACTTCTCAACCTTTTTCACACCTTCTTCTGTAAGGTGAACATTCTTTTCTTTCTCATTAACAATAAAATCGCCAGTCTCCTCAATATCCTCTTTCATTAAAGCAGCCATTTTTGTCAATTCCGCACTGGCTTCGCCTCTCTTTAACTGTCTGGCAATAATATCACATACACGATAAAGATCGGTAGATTTACCACTTTGTCCAGAGATAATGAGCGGAGTTCTAGCCTCATCAATTAAGATAGAGTCAACCTCATCAATGATTGCATAGTGAAGTTCTCTCATAACCAGCTGCTCTTTATAAATCACCATGTTATCTCTTAAATAATCGAAACCAAGCTCATTATTCGTAGCATATGTGATGTCACAGGCATATGCTTCTCTTCTATCTTCCTTTTCAATACTATTTAAAATAACTCCTACGGATAAGCCTAAGAACTCATGAATTTTTCCCATCCACTCAGCATCACGCTTTGCCAAATAGTCATTTACTGTTACAACATGTACACCTTTACCTTCCAGTGCATTCAAATAAGACGGCAGAGTTGCTACTAATGTCTTTCCTTCACCGGTACGCATTTCTGTAATACGTCCCTGATGGAGTATAATACCACCAATCAACTGAACACGATAATGTCTAAGTCCAATTACTCTCTTAGCTGCTTCGCGCACAGTTGCATATGCTTCTACCAATATATCATCTAAAGTCTCACCATTTTTGAGTCTGTTTTTAAATTCAGTTGTTTTTGCTTTTAATTCTTCATCTGTCAATTTTATATATTGTGGTTCTAATGCTTCAATTTTATCTACAATCGGTAAAATTCGTTTTACTTCGCGTTCACTATGAGTTCCAAAAATCTTTTCGACTACGCCCATATTCGGTTCACTCCTGTACTGCTACTTATTCGATTTAAAAATCGTTCAACTGATATTGTACCATTTCATTTCTTACTATTCAACTTAATTTTATACAGTTCCCAGAACCTTCCTTTTTTGTTTCCGGGAGGGGCGCTGTTTTTGCGCCATGCATCCAAACTACCAGAACATAATTATTGTTCTTGTAATAAACCACATCATACCACATGTTAACGAATCGGTAAAGTGAAACGTTTATGAACTGTTTATGAACTATTTCGCAACAAAACGTATCTAAAATACAGACAAAGAAAAAAGCAGGGTGCTTCTCGTAACACGAAAAGTACCCTGCTAATAGCAAATCATTCTTAAAGTTATACGCCTAGAACTCCGGCTCAATTAAACCATAAGTGCTACCTTTTCTTTTATATACTACATTCACCTCATCGGTATGAGCATTACGGAAAACATAGAAATTATGTCCCAGCAACTCCATCTGTATACAAGCTTCTTCTGCATCCATTGGTTTAATCGCAAAACGCTTGGTCTTCACAATCTTAACAGCATCGTCCTCAAAGTAGTCGTCATCTATAAAGGTTTGATTGAAATTTGAGGAAGCTTGTTTATGATCAATTAATTTGTTCTTGTATTTTCTGAGTTGACGTTCAATAATCTCCTCAACTAAGTCAATAGAGACATACATGTCATTACTTACTTGCTCAGCTCTTATAATATTTCCTTTGACTGGTATTGTCACCTCAATTTTTTGTCTTTCTTTTTCTACGCTGAGTGTTACATGAATTTCAGTGTCAGGAGTAAAGTATCTCTCAAGTTTACCGATCTTTTCATATACAGCTGTCTTCAATCCCTCTGTTACATCAATATTCTTACCGCTGATTATATAACGCATTATGACCAACTCCTTTTTGACTTTCTTGTTCGCATTGATACTTCTTATGCTAGCTTTATTATATCATAATTCAAAAGAAGTGACAAGCTACTTTGTTTCAATTTGGCAGATCTGGCACCGATTAATACATTTCATCATAAATTTCTGCACAAATATACATCTAAGACCACTATTTTCATTATATTCTAGATTATTTTATTCTTACTCAGCTGTTTTTTACTAAATTTCAAACGTCTTTTAATATTATCCGACAATAAGATAGTCAAGCAGAAAAATCAAAGTTTTTGTCCATTACAATCGATTTATCATAAGTTACAAAACGCACTTTCGCAATTGACACGAATTTTGTCGTCCGACACAAGTAGTGACTTTCTGTGGATAATGTGGATAAACCCGTGTATAACTTTCATTTTACATAAAAATCGGCCTTCTGCCCTGTGGATAACTTCTTGATAAATCAACTTATCCAACTGGTAGATTTCCTTAATTTTCTTTTTTAGGACGCTCTTTTGTGCAATTTGTACATGCTTATCATTGTCAATAGGTCTTTACTACATTTTTATCAAAATGAAAAATGCATGAAAATTAACTCAAATCCATTCAATTTATCCTTTATTGCTATATTTATCATAATATTTAAAATTCAAAGCAAAAAACAAAATATCTTTTTCAGACCAACATTTTAGTTATCCACAGAAATTTTAAAAAGGAGAGGGTAAAAAAGGCTATCATAAATCGAATACTTCGATCTTGATAGCCTGTTCATATATAATTCATCTGTTATTCATTTATTATATTATCGTTTAATCTGGATTCATATTTATCTACTTTATCTGCCAGAAAAGGAGCCAGCCCAATAAATTCCGCTCCATAAACCATCTTATTATCCTCTGTTATGTGTGCTCTCACAATTCGTATTACTGCAAAAAAGAATTCCCCATCACCCAGATTGATCCTTGCTCGGAAATAGTAGCCTAAAGGTAAACTCGCTTCACTCACAAAACCTATTCCGGCCTTCGATATATCAAATACTTCAACTGACGCATTTAGATCCTTTATTACTACATAATCCTGTTTGAAAACTTCATCTACTTCTATATGAAGATCAATCATGATTCTTTTATACTTTCTGCGATCACTGATATCTCTGGCTTGCACTTTTATCCCCCTTTTCTAGTTAGTCTCAGATCCCTGATAACCTTAAAATCATTAGAATAATCTTAACACAAATTATCCTTTTTTCCAACTATCTTTCCTACAAATTAAGATTCTAAGCCTAATTCCTATCTAGATAGGAAGAAACCGTGCTCTCCTAATAATAAAACAAATCAGGGAAGTCTTTTAGACTTCCCTGATCCATGCATTGTTTTATAATTCTTGATTTATTATTCTTAACTTATTACTCTCATCCTAGTTAATAACTCTTCTTACGCAATATATATCACGATATTTATAATGAGATGTAATAATACCCTGACGTGAATTTGCGGCATGAACAATCATTCCATTACCTATGTACATCGCAACATGGTTAACAGAACCACTGCTATTTGCATAAAACACTAAATCGCCCGGTAATATATCGCTCTCACTTACTCGTTTACCTGCTGAGGAGGCTTGATCTCTGGATACTCTTGGAAGTGAATAACCAAAGTCTCCATAAATTGATTGTACAAAGCCTGAACAGTCAGCTCCGTTCGTTAAACTTTCACCGCCCCATACATATCGGTTACCAACAAACTTAAGCGCGTAGTTTACTACTTTACTTCTTAATTCCGAATTAGATCCTGAGGAGGAACTCTGGGAGGAGGAATTATTGCTGGAAGAGCTATTCGATGAGTTACCTGAGGAGCTGCTTGAAGAATTGGATTCCTGAGCCTGTGCTGCTTCTTGAGCCTTTCGCTCCGCTTCTTTTCTTGCTGCTTCCTTTCTCTCTGCTTCTTCCTGAGCAAGTTCCAACTTTCGTTGTGCTTCAGCCGCTTCAGCTTCTGCCTGCTCCCTCATAATTCTATTCTCTTCTTCAACTGATATCGCATATTTGAAATCCACGGAGATATCCACTAACTCTTTCTTAACAAAGCCAGTAAAATCAGAACCAGTTTCTTCATCCGTACCAAGCAGAATTTCGATCCACTCGTCATGTTCATTTACTACTATGTATTTTTCGCCGATAGGAATCAGTGTCAAAATTGTTGATTCAGTACTTTGTTTTTCTCGGACTCGTAAGGTTTGAGTATTAACCGTTGCCCACTTAGTAGCATATTTATCTACCATGGACTCTGCCTCATCACCAATTGCCAGGAAATCCATTGCAATGTAACCTTCTACATCTCCTGATTTTATCTTAACCCAACCACCCTCTAAGGTGTCCAGTATATCTGCCGCGCAACCACGATAGAGCTTACCTGTTACTTCACTCTCTGTCGATGGTTCCTTTCTTATGTTAACATAATTATCTGCTACTGATACGCCAAGATTAGCGTAAGGTGATTCCATCTCTTTACTTAATATTTCAATTGATGCGCTATATGCGCTCTCTAACTCTTCAACGGATGCATTCTCTAAAATAGCCGCTATTCCTGCTACGCCCTGCTCAGCATAAACCGACTCTGCTGCATGGGCTCTGCCTGTTGGAATCATAATACAAGCTACGGCTGATGCTATGTACACTACAGTTTTAATAGCCTTTTTCCCTCTCACGTACCCTACCTCCTAAGTATCATACGTACTCTAATTACATTGTCCCATGTATCGATGAATTGTTACGAAATTATTACAATCATCGAGGTAATTATAATATATATGACACTTTATGTCAATGAGATTTAGACTAAAACTGTAGAATTATTTGGTTTCCATTTTCGACACAAAGTCCGATTTCTCGGGCTTTTCTTGATTTAGAACTGATTTAAATACTTTTCTACTGCTGTAATTGCATTTGCTCCATCTGCAGCTGCCGTAATAATTTGTCTAAGATCCTTGGTTCTAATGTCTCCTGCTGCATAAATACCCGGAATATTAGTCTCACAATTTTCGCCAGCAATAATATATCCGCCCCCATCAGTCGCCACAACCTTCTTATAAGCCTCAGAATTCGGGATGTAGCCTACTGCGATAAATACACCGGCCACGTCATAACTAGTCTTCTCCTCCGTTTTAAGGTTCTTTATATCAAGGGACTCCACCTTATCTTCACCGTTTATTTTACTAACAACACTATCCCAAATAATCGTAACATTGGGTAGCTCCTGAAGCCTTGTCGCTAAATGTCTGGATGCACGGAATTGATCTCTACGGTGAATCACGTAAACATGCTCGCAGATTCTTGCAAGAAAAATAGCATCTTCAACTGCAACATCTCCGCCACCAATCACTGCCACTTTTTTATTTTTAAAGAATGCTCCGTCACAGGTTGCGCAATAGGACACTCCCATACCGGATAACTCCTTCTCTCCAGGGACATCCAAAAGCCTTGGTGTTCCACCTGTTGCAATAATTACACTATTAGCCTCGTAACTTGTTCCATTATCAAGAGTAACTTTTTTAATTTCTCCATTCAACGAAAAATCTGATACTTCTCCATTTACAAAAGTAGCACCCAACTTATCTGCATGTTCTCTAAACTTGATGCTCAATTCAAAGCCGCCGATCCCTGGAATACCAGGATAATTATCTACTTCATAGGTATTGATTACCTGTCCACCGCTCAAACCAGCCTTCTCTATCACCATCACACTCAATTCGGCTCTTTTCGCATAGATTGCCGCTGATAAGCCTGCCGGCCCCGAACCAATAATTATTACATCATAAATCATAAATCATTCCTCCTTGGATGAAATTAATAATTAACTATATACAAAGCAAATAATAGTAACCTTATGTGAGTAAATTCTACCTATTATCCCAAAATGTGCTTTTACTTCTTCGGGATTCTATGCTATAATCTACTTACACTATATTTTATTGTATTTTAACCTTAAGTTATTCACTGACAGTGTGAGAAAGGAGTAACTATGCAAATCGCTTCTTTACCAGTATCAACTACACAGTATCAGCAAGCTAGCAGTCCCGTAATAGGCATGGCTGTGTTATCAAAAGCATTAGATTCTGCTGTGACCTCTGGACAGGGCATGATCAAAATGATGGAACAATCTGTTAACCCTGAACTTGGCACCAATATAGACTTGAAGATTTGAGTAATATCTAGTTAGGATTTAAAAATATGACAATGATTATACAATCATTGTCATTTTTTCGTAAAAGATCTACTTTTATTCTTCTAACCTAATCTTTCTAACCAGTGCATAGATCCAAACCTTGTCACTATGTTGTCTTGAATCATCACATTTCATAAGTTCAAGCAGCTCCAGGTTCTCATGCTTTAATATTAATTCCTTTAAATCTTTCGTTCTATAATCTTTATAATATCGTCCGTTTCGCTCACCTTCAAAATCGCCATATTGAAATGACATGAACAAAACTCCGTTAACTTTCAAGCTGTCAATTACTTTGTTAAGTATATCATCTATTTTTCTGCCTGGTACATGCAATAAGGATGCACAAGCCCATATTCCGTCAAACACCTCTTTAAAGTCAATCTCATCAAACGACAGCTGCAATACATCCTGTCCAATATGTATGCTGGCTAACTCACACATTTCCTCAGATGCATCCATTGCAGTTACATCAAAACCACAGGATATAAAATGTGCACTGTCCCTTCCTGAACCACATCCAAGATCCAGAATGCTTCCTCCTTCGGGTAACAAAGCAGAAAACTCGTCCCAGTTTTCCTGCATATCAATGTCCACAGTTTGTTCAAAATACTCTGCAGCGTTCTGATTATAATACTCTATCGAGTCCAATTAATTATCCCTCCTCTTTCAAACATAGCTATTATAACAAATATGCTACAGGAATTCCAGTATTTTTGTAAAATGTATGAGAGTCTGAAAAAAAACTGTTAAAATTCTACCATAAATGTTATACTCTTCATGTTATAATACATTTAGGTAATCACGACACTTGGATACCGTTGCTACTTCCACTAGTATTTTGAGTGTCACCTATTCCTAATGATCAGCATAAAGGAAGGCATGATTGATATGTACAGCTTTAACAGCAGAGTTCGATATAGCGAACTAAATCACAGGAATGAACTACTGGATTGTTCCTCCATTATAAATTATTTTCAAGATTGCAGTACGTTTCAATCCGAGGATTTGAATCGTGGTTTAGCATATCTTCAGTCAGAAAACCGTGTATGGATGCTGGGCAGTTGGCAGCTTCATATACTAAAACCGGCCAAGCTAGGTGATAATATTATTGTCGGAACCTGGGCATACGATTTTAAAGGATTTTATGGTTACCGTAATTTCATTATGAAAAATGATGCGGACGAGGTTCTTGCCGTAGCGAACTCCATATGGATCTATATGGATACTATAACTGGCAGACCGGCACGTATTCCCAAGGATTATGCAATAACCTCCGGTTATGGATTCGAACCGGCTTATCCAATGGAGTACGCAGATCGAAAAATCGATTTTCCGGAGAATTATGAGGTATTAGCACCTTTCTTAGTGACAAAATCAAATATTGATTCCTATCATCACGTGAATAATAGCCAATATGTAAAACTAGCAGAAGAATACCTTCCAGATGACTTTATTGCCCAGAGTATGCGTGTCGAATACCGAGCACAAGCTACACTAGGAAAAGTAATAATTCCGTTACTTGCAATTCATAATAATTACTATACTATTTCATTAGCTGATGAACAACATAATCCCTATGCAATCGTAGAATTCCGAGGAAAGTCATGCGATGAATAAGGAGTATAAATGCATTTTATTTTAACAGGCTATAATTTGTCGGGATCATCAAATGTCAGGATCTCAAATGCCAAGATTTCAAATCAAGATATCAAATGTCAAGATATCAAATGTCAGGATTTCAATTGTCAGGATTTCAATTGTCAGGATTTCAAAATAGAAAGGATAAAATAATGATAGAATTAGGAAAATATCAAACGTTAGAAGTAGTTAAAAAAACAGACTTTGGTTTATATTTAGGGGAATCCGGAGGAGATGCGAAGCATACCATCCTACTTCCTTTGAAGGAAGTACCAAAAGACTGTGCATTAGACGATAAATTAAACGTATTTATTTATAAGGATTCCGAAGATCGTGAAATCGCCACTACTGCACAGGTTCCTCTAACTATCGGCGAACTTGCTGTATTAAGAGTAAAGGAAGTCAGCACCATAGGTGCCTTTTTGGATTGGGGTTTAATGAAAGACTTACTTCTTCCTTATAAGGAGCAGACTACAAAAGTTGAAGAAGGAGATAATGTTCTAGTAACTCTTTACATCGATAAGAGTAACCGCCTTTGTGCAACGATGAAGGTTTATGAACTTCTTTCCACGGATTCCGATTATAAAAAGGATGACCAGGTAACAGGTATCGTCTATGACTCCATCGATACCTTTGGTGTCTTTGTGGCTGTGGATAATAAATATTCCGCTATGATACCCAAAAATGAACTTTTCCCTTCCATCAAAATCGGGGATACCGTTACTGCACGTGTAATCAACGTTCGTGAAGACGGAAAGCTCAACTTGAGTTTGAGGGAAAAATCATATCTGCAAATGGATTCGGATTCCGAACTGGTGTTAACCAAGCTAAAAGCTGCCGACGGTTTCCTTCCCTTTAGTGATAATTCATCACCGGAGGAAATTAAGTCAGAATTTAAATTGAGTAAAAATGCTTTTAAAAGAGCCATCGGTAAATTATACAAAGCAGGTACAATCCTAATAACCGATAAAGGAATCCAGTTAATAAAATAATACCTGCTTTACGTAGTTTATTGCATCTTTTAACGATTACCATTCTTATCTAAGAAACGCATCTTGGGACTCTCTTTAGGGTCCCTATTTTGTTGCTGTACGGACTTCTCTGTAGGATATAAATTCGTAAGCCCTTTCGCTAATTTATCCTTGCAGGCCTTACAAAAACGCCCGGTCTTGATCGTAACGCCACAGCCCTCACATTCAAGTCCAATCATAGAATCTTCCGCAAAGGAAAGTCTCTCTTCTCGAATCCATTGCTTGATAATCGGAATACTAACTTCCATCTCTTCTGCAACTTCTTGAATTCCTACCCGAGGATGATCATAGATGTACTCCTTTACTTGTTCAAACTTTACATCTAAGGCTGACATACATGAGGGACACAGAGGAGGTCCAGACATATAATTAAATAATTTACCACAGCTTTTACAGTTTCTAACTTCCATAATTACCCTCCTTCGTAATTACATTTTAGGTATATCAATTTGTATATTGCTACCTAAAAACCTTTTCCTATGCATAAAACGATAAAATAAACCTCTAATACACCATGGGCTTTTAAAATACTGCTGCATGCCTCAATTGTACTGCCTGTGGTATAGATATCATCAATTAACAAAACTCTTTCCACTACGCGGTTATACCTTTTAGCAGCTGCCTCATTCCACCCAAATGCACCAGTAAGATTTCTTAGTCGCTCAACATCACTTAGTTCCTTTTGGGGCATTGTTTTTCTGTTACGCAAAAGCAGATCAGAAATCACTGTGATACCTAATCTCTTACCTATGCCCTTTGCAAGAATATCCGCCTGGTTATAGCCACGTTCCAGATATTTACTTCGATGAATCGGTATCGGTACAATAACATCCACATTCATCCTGCTTATCTTAATCGCATAGTTGTGTATCACTTCTTCAATATAAAACTTTGCATATTCTTTTTTATTATGATACTTAAAGTTAGCAACAGACTGTTTCATTCTATCATTATAAGTCCAGACTGCATACCCTTTATCAAAATGGTATAACTTTCTTTCACAGTCCTTGCAGTATTCCTTCTCTTCCTGCTCTAAGGGTTTACTGCACTTCATACATCTAGGTTCCTGAATATATGGCAGCTTCTCCCTACAAGTGGGGCAAATCTGATTACCCTTGGGGACAACAATATCTCCACACAAGGGGCATCTTACCGGATATATGATATCAAGAATTTCCTGAAACAAGTTTAATCCTATCTTATGCGAATAACTTTTGAGGATAGTCACCTTTTTCAATCAATGCCTGGATTGAATTCACTACTACTTCCTTATCCTCTTTATAGGTTACTCCAAACCAACGGTCATTTGTAGTTAATACAGATACTTCCACCTCATTTGCATGTACAAGTTCACCTACTTTAGTTGGTAAGAGATATTCCTTTTTCAGTTCATTCTCTCCCAGTGCAGATAAAAATGACACAAAGCCGGTTTCTAAATATCCAAAAAGCTCTGGTTTAAAGCCCCACATATTCATAGATACTACACTTTGCAAATCAATTGTAATATCCTCGCCGTTACTGTTCTTCGCAGCAGCATGGTCTCCCTCCGGTATGATTCCTGCTGTCTCAACGATATCAACCAGTTTTCCGGCTTCATTTACTTTGCATACGCCACGGGTAACAGCCCCGTTCTCACTTAAGGTATTACCTAAGATAAATCCTGCCATGCAATATTGATTACTTGTATAGGAAGAATCTTCCAGGAAATCATATACGATCTTAAAAGCTTCTTTTCCGTAATAATCATCTGCATTAATAACAGCAAAAGGCTCTTTAACAATATCCTTACAACATAGCACTGCCTGTCCGGTTCCCCAAGGCTTTGTTCTCTCAGAAGGTTTTACGAAGCCTTCTGGCAGTTGATCAAGCTCTTGAAATACATATTCCACCTTAATTAGTTTCTCAATACGATTTCCGATAATCTCTTTAAAATCCTTCTCTAAATCCTTGCGTATAATAAATACAACCTTATTAAAGCCAGCTCTCATCGCATCGTAAATGGAATAATCCATAATAATCTCACCACTTGGACCAACGGGCTCAAGTTGTTTGATACCTCCAAATCTACTACCCATACCTGCTGCCATGATTACTAATGTTGTGTCTGCCACGATATCTCCTCCAAATCTAATTCATTCTTTTCGTCAACCTAATTCGTTCACTTTCACTTGTGTATCAACAAGACAATGCACTGGTAAGAACATTATACCTAGGGTTACCAATTTTATCAAGCTTCCTTTTATTGACTCATTTTTGTAAATCCCAGTACAGTCTATCTAAACTCCTTAATTCGCTGGCATAGTCCTGAATAACGACTTTGTTCGCTTTTGTTATCAATCATGAATTGTAACATAGAATCACTACCAACAATCGTAACACAGCTTTTCGCTCTTGTAACCGCAGTATAAAGAAGGTTCCGGTTAAATAATAATCTAGGGCCATCCAGCACTGGTAAAATTACTGCTGGGTATTCACTTCCTTGGGATTTATGAATGGTTACAGCATAGGCTAATTCCAGCTCATCCAATTGGCTAAAACTATATTCCACCAAACGGTTATCATCAAACTCCACCAGCACATGTTCTGAGAAAAGATTGATCTCCTTAATCTCTCCCGCATCTCCATTGAACACTCCAGTCCCATTCTGAGAGACGATCCCAAACTGGTTTCTAATTTCCCAGGTGATCTGGTAATTATTCTTAATCTGCATTACCTTGTCGCCTTCTCGAAATCTTACATCATGATATTCTTTCTCTCTTTTCTCTTTGGAAGGTGGATTTAAAGCCTGCTGGAGTATTTGATTCAAACGATCCACTCCCAGTTCACCTTTTCGCATCGGTGTAAGCACTTGAATGTCAAAAGGCCTGGCATTTACATAGTTAGGTAGTTTATTCTTAATTAAATTCACCATTACTGCCGCAATTACATTAGCATCCACCCTCTTTAGGAAAAAGAAGTCCTTGCTTTTGTTATCCAATCGAATATGTTCACCATCGTTAATTTTGTGAGCATTAACGATAATATCACTATCTGCCGCCTGCCGGAAAATCTTTGAGAGCTTCACCACATTAAAACTATGGGAATTGATAACGTCACGCAGTACATTCCCTGGGCCAACACTGGGTAACTGATTAACATCTCCTACTAATATCAACCTTGTACCTACGGCTACTGCCTTTAATAACGCATGCATCAAACTTATGTCAACCATGGACATCTCGTCTATAATGAGTACATCACTTTCCAGTGGATTTATTTCATTTCTCTCAAAGGAGAATCGATTCTCTCCATCATCACTCATTTTAGATAGCTCCAGTAGACGATGAATTGTTTTTGCTTCATAGCCGGTAGTTTCTGTCATTCTTTTGGCTGCTCTTCCGGTAGGGGCTGCCAGTAAGATATCCATCCCCTCGGATTCAAAGAATTTTATAATTGCATTAATGGTTGTGGTTTTTCCTGTCCCTGGTCCTCCAGTTACGATAAGAAGGCCATTCCCTGCCGCTTCCGTGACTGCGATTCTCTGCTGCTCTTCGAGTTCTATCTTAAATTGCTGCTCAATTGATGTAACTTTATCACGTAATTTTTTACTAGTAACATCATACCTAATATTCAGGTCATGGAGCATACGAGCAATATTAAGCTCCATATAATAGTATACCGAGGAATAGATCAGTCTAGAGTCTTCTTCTTTTATAATAACCTTCTTCTCCAGCATTAATTCATTTAACTGCTTTAAAACCATATCCTGGTCTGCAAATAATAAAGCTTTAGAACGTCCAAGCAACTCCTGCTCCGGTAAATATACATGTCCTTCGCCACTGGCTTGTAACAGAACATAAAGAATCCCTGCCTTAATGCGATAGGCAGAGTCATTTCCAATGCCAGCTCTTCTTGCTATCTCATCTGCCGTCTTAAAGCCTACTCCTGCAATATCCTCTGCTAGCCTATAAGGATTTTCCTTTAATATGTCATACATCCTGGGTCCATATTCAGAAAATATCTTTACTGCCAGATTACCTGTGATATTGTATTGTTGCAGGAACATCATGGCATTTCTCATATCTCGTTTCTCTTCGAATTGCTGATAGATATCCTTCGCCATACGTTCGCTGATACCTTTTATTTCCACTAAGCGTTCCGGTTCCTCTTCAATAATACGAAAGGTATCTAATTTAAACTTTTTAACGATTCTTGCCGCCAATGCCTCCCCGATTCCTTTGATAGCACCGGAACCCAAGTATCTCTCGACAGAAAACAAATCTTCCGGTTGTTTTATATCAAAGCTCTCTATTATAAATTGTTGACCATATACGGCATGTTCTGTATAGCTGCCTTTGGCCTGAATGAATTCACCCTCGCTGATAAATGGAAAGTTTCCCACGCAGGTTAATTCCTCTTCACCCATATGAAGACTGAGTACCGTATATCCATTGTCTTCATTCCGATAAATGAGCCGCTCAATATATCCTTCCACCAATTCTGCCATAAGTTCCTCCGTAATAGTATCAGTTACAAATTCTATCAAATCTAATTTGCTAGTTGAATCTTATAATTTTATATGAAAAAGTCATCCCAACCAGATCCCTTTTCTTTGGACTTAAGATTGAAATGACTCAATAGGTCTTATTCAAAAGTTCTATATCTAAGGAAATGATATCCTCTATGAACCTGCTTATTATAATTATCATGCAGCTAAGACTGAGTTATGAATTGCGTTTCATTGATTCATAAAGCATCTGAGCAATTCCTATACTTTGATTTTCAGTTGTATCTTCTGCATATTTCTCATAAAGCATATCACCAAACTGAGTAAGATAATCGTTTTCCTCTTCCTCGTCATCCTTCATCACAGTTTTCTCCATACCCTTAAAAACCTGTTCCAAAAGATAGGACTCAAAGCTTTTGCACGCCTCCATGAGTTCTTCATCCGTAGCGGAACTATTTTGTAATGTCGAGGTAATACTATCTGTCTTACCTGTGCCGTTTAGCATATTTGAAAAGTATGATGAATCAGAGCCAATCGAAATACTCATGCCGTATCCCTCCACTTAATTTAACGTAAATTATTCGCCTGCTGCAACATCTCATCTGATGCTGTGATAACCTTAGAATTCATTTCGTAAGCTCTTTGAGCCACAATCAAGTTTACCATCTCATCCACCGTCTGTACATTGGATGCCTCCAGATAACCTTGCTTAATCGTACTTGCTTTTACTCCTGGATCTGCTGTTTCTATCCGGGCTGCACCAGAAGCATCTGTATCCTTTAGTAAACTATTAGAAAGCTTAGCCAATCCGTTGGAATTATTAAACTGTGCAAGTCCAATCTGTTTACCGATCGAGGTAGCATTCCCTTCTGCATCCGGATAGCTGAGCTCACCATATTCATTGATGGTAATATCTGATACATTATAGCCTTCTTCTAAAATAATAGGCTCCTGATTTATATCTAACACAGGATATCCGTCTGTGGTAACAAACGTAATTCCTTCGGTACCAATTGCAAACTGGAAGGAACCATTACGAGTATATGCAATGTCACCCTCTTGATTTCGTACCATAAAAAAGCCTTTTCCACTAATGGCAAGATCAAAATCGTTCCCGGTCTCTGTAAATGCACCTTGGGAAAACTGTGTCGTAATAGAGGAGTTTCGAACTCCAAGACCTACTTGAATGCCTGATGGCTTTGGATCACCGTTATTATCTGTAGATTGATCCTGTATGGTTTGATATAACAAGGACTTAAACTCGGCTGTTTGTTTCTTATATCCTGTTGTATTTATATTTGCCAAATTATTTGATATTACATCAACATTGGTTTGCTGACTTGTCATTCCGGACGCCGCTGTCCATAAGGCTCTCATCATAAGCTATCTTCCTCCACACATTTTCTAAACACGGCCAACCGAATTTGCAGCCAGATCGAGTGTTTTATCAATGGATGATATTAATTTCTGGTTTGCTTCATAGGCTCTCGTGATACTGATCATATTTACCATCTGTGATACTACGTTTACATTGGACTGTTCTAAATAACCTTGTCTTACCGATCCGGCTGCAACTGTTTCAACCGCACCTTCCAGTGCCGCATATCTTGTATCACCTACATTCGTTAAATAGTCATAATCTTCAAAATCAGTTATTTTCAAGGTATCAACATATGCACCATCGGCATAGATCGCCCCCGTTGTATCAATAACAACATCAGCTGCATCGGTAGGAATCGTGATTTCTCCGCTTTCACCCATAAGGTGATTTCCATCCTCATCTACAAGGGCGCCATCCTTTGTCATGGTAAAGGAACCATTTCGTGTGTACTCGGTGCTTACATTTCCCGCTCGATCGGTCACTTCCATGGTAAAAAAGCCTTTTCCTTCTAAAGCCATATCATAGGTATTTGCTGTCTGTCTTAAGGACCCCTGAGATTGATCTGTATACGTCTCTCCTAGCTTAACTCCCAGACTCATATATCCTACCGGTCTATCATTATAAGCTTCCGACGAATCCTTAACTTTAATTGTAAGTAGATTATCGAACGATTGGCTTGTAACGTTCTGCACCTTGTATCCTGTAGTAGCAGCATTAGCAAGATTATTTGAGATGATATCCAGTCTCTTTTGTTCATTAGCCATCCCTGTATAAGCTGTATATAGACCCCTTACCATACGATTAACCTCTTTCCTACAATTTGCACATTTATCGTTGCCTAATAGAAAATGGATTTACAATGACGTAAATCCATTTACATCTATTTTCGTTTTACTATTATTCTTTATCTATTAATCTCTTTTACCGGAAAGGAACTCTACAAATTTTCCTGTACCAATAGCGACTGCTGTCATGGGATCTTCCGCTGTCATAGTCGTAATTCCAGTCTTTTCTTCAATAAGCTGCTCCAAACCATATAACAGGCATCCACCACCGGTCAAAACAATACCTCTGTCAGCAATATCCGCTGCAAGTTCCGGAGGAGTCTTCTCTAATACGCTGTGAACCGCTTCAACAATCTGTGAAGTTGTTTCCTTCAAAGCCTCTTCTGTTTCCTCAGAACTAACTGCGATTGTCTTTGGTAAACCTGTTACCAGATTACGTCCTCTCACTTCCATAGAAATGGACTCTGGTCTGCGATATGCGGAACCTATCTTTATCTTAATATCCTCTGCTGTTCTTTCACCAATCAGAAGATTGTGTTTCTTTCTCATATACCTTACAATAGCATCATCAAAGTCATCACCGGCAATCTTTACGGATGTACTTACTACAGTACCTCCTAAGGATATTACAGCAATATCTGTAGTGCCGCCACCGATGTCTACTATCATATTTCCGCAAGGTCTTGATATATCGATACCTGCTCCTATTGCAGCAGCAATCGGCTCTTCAATAATAGCAACCTCTCTCGCGCCAGCTGCATAAGTAGCATCCTCTACGGCCTTCTTCTCAACCTCAGTAACACCGCTAGGAACACAGACACTGATTCTAGGCTTTCTAAATCTTTGCTTGCCAACTGCTTTCTGAATGAAATATTTTAACATCTTTTCAGTTACTGTGTAATCAGAAATTACACCCTGTCTTAAGGGACG
The DNA here is from genome assembly GCA_023386815.1 of Bacillota bacterium. Classification (GTDB taxonomy): domain Bacteria; phylum Bacillota; class Clostridia; order Lachnospirales; family Lachnospiraceae; genus Mobilitalea. Next base: position 126,315 of record JAEWIZ010000034.1, on the reverse strand, counting down.
AACTGCTACAATATTGCCCGGTGTTCTACCAAGCATTAATCTAGCCTCTTCACCAATTGCTTTTATTTTATTAGAGTCTCTGTCAAAGGCTACAACAGATGGCTCTTTTAATACAACTCCCTTACCCTTTATATAAACTAATACACTGGCTGTACCTAAATCGATACCGATATCACTGCCCAACATAATATATCTCCTTTCCTTTTCATGCATCTGCATGAACAAGCAACTTCCTTAGATTTCTGCCGAGATTACAATTAATGATTACGAAATCAGGTAGATGTATATTATTATTTTCTTCCAATCTTCGGCAACTTAAACATATACGAGTATATTATATACATAATATATGATTTTTTCAAAGGAAATTTTCAAAAGTTTGATTTTATGCTGTTTTACGAGCGACATATGCTAAAAATCGAGACTTTTCGAGAAATATAGTAATAGCCGGTGATACTTACTCTTGTTATATCGGCTTATTTGTCCATCTACTTAAGACTTTATCTATGATAAAATTATTCCATAGGTAGAAGAGCCCATCAACTTTTTTAAAAACTTCTGAGAACAATTAAAAAGGTCCCACAAACTCCAACACTTGACCTTATTTACGTAAAAAAACTGCTGCACATTCGTGCAGCAGTTTCGATACTTGCATTCGCAAAAATTATTCAATAATAGTAGCAACCTTACCGGAACCTACTGTTCTTCCACCTTCACGGATAGCGAAGCCTAAACCTTGCTCCATAGCGATTGGATGAATTAATTCGATGTTCATCTCAATGTTATCGCCAGGCATACACATCTCTACACCTGCAGGAAGGTTACAAACACCAGTTACGTCAGTTGTTCTGAAGTAGAACTGAGGTCTGTAGTTGTTGAAGAAAGGAGTATGACGTCCACCTTCTTCTTTAGTTAAAACGTAAACCTGAGCTGTGAATTTCTTGTGGCACTTGATTGAGCCTGGTTTGCAAAGAACCTGTCCTCTTTCGATTTCGTTTCTCTGAACACCACGAAGAAGTGCACCAATGTTATCACCAGCCTGAGCCTCGTCAAGAAGCTTACGGAACATCTCGATACCAGTACAAACAACTTTACGTGTTTCTTCTTTGATACCAACGATTTCAACTTCTTCAGATACATGAAGAACACCACGCTCAACACGGCCGGTAGCAACAGTACCACGACCTGTGATGGAGAATACGTCTTCTACAGGCATTAAGAAAGGCTTATCTGTCTCTCTAACTGGATCTGGAATCCATGTATCAACTGCATCAAATAATTCAAGGATCTTGTCACCCCAAGGGCAAGTAGGATCTTCAAGAGCTTTAAGAGCAGAACCCTGGATGATAGGAGTATCATCGCCTGGGAACTCATATTCATTTAAAAGGTCTCTAACTTCCATCTCTACTAATTCAAGTAATTCTGGATCATCAACCATATCACACTTGTTCATGAATACTACGATATAAGGTACACCTACCTGACGGGAAAGTAAGATGTGCTCTTTTGTCTGAGCCATAACACCGTCAGTAGCAGCAACTACAAGGATAGCGCCGTCCATCTGAGCAGCACCAGTGATCATGTTCTTAACGTAGTCAGCATGTCCTGGGCAGTCAACGTGTGCATAGTGACGAGCTTTTGACTCGTACTCAACGTGAGCTGTAGATATTGTGATTCCTCTTGCCTTCTCTTCTGGAGCCTTGTCGATCTGGTCGAATGCGATAACCTCGCCAGTACCTAATCTCTCATGAAGAGTTTTTGTGATAGCTGCTGTAAGGGTTGTTTTACCATGGTCAACGTGACCGATGGTACCGATATTACAATGTGGTTTTGATCTGTTAAATTTAGCCTTAGCCATTTTTTAACGTCCTCCTTTAATATTTATGCTATTAGCAAATGTTTTTATGCCCATGGAGACAATTTCGTCCTCCACTGGAAGGGCTTGTTTATATTGCCTCATATGCCCTATTATATTTCAAGTATGAAATATTTTCAAGCACAAAGATTGATATACACATATTTTTAACTAGTTTACAACTTATTTCGTTTTATTAGATAAAACTTTCTCTTGTACACTCTTAGGAACTGGCTCGTATAATGCGAAGAACATGGAGTAAGCACCACGACCCTGTGTCTTTGAACGAAGGGTTGTAGAGTATCCAAACATCTCGGACAACGGAACAAATCCTCTGATCAACTTAGTACCATTAATGTCTTCTGTACCTTCGATACGACCACGACGGGAGCTGATATCGCCGATAACATCACCCATGTAATCTTCAGGAACAGTTACTTCTACTCTCATGATAGGCTCGAGAAGTACAGCTCCACCTTTGTGCATCGCATCCTTGAACGCCATAGAACCGGCAATCTTGAACGCCATTTCACTGGAATCGACTTCATGGTAAGAACCATCATAGCAAGTAGCTTTGATACCAAGTACCGGATATCCGCCAAGTACGCCGGCTTTTGTAGCTTCCTGGATACCTGCATCAACTGCTGGAATGTATTCCTTAGGAATAGCACCACCAACGATTGCGTTAACGAACTCGTAAGTCTTCTCAGCATTTGCATCCATAGGCTCGAAACGAACCTTACAATGACCGTACTGACCACGACCACCGGACTGCTTAGCATATTTGCTATCAACCTCAACGGTCTTGGTGAAGCCTTCCTTGTATGCAACCTGAGGTGCACCAACGTTAGCTTCTACTTTATACTCACGAAGAAGTCTGTCTACGATAATCTCAAGATGGAGTTCTCCCATACCTGCGATAATTGTCTGACCGGTTTCTTCATCTGTATAAGTTCTGAATGTAGGATCTTCTTCAGCAAGCTTTGCTAAAGATTCGCCCATCTTATCTTGACCTGCTTTTGTCTTAGGCTCAATTGCAACGTTAATAACTGGTTCAGGGAACTCCATGGATTCAAGAATAACGAAATGCTTTTCATCACAAAGTGTATCACCTGTAGTAGTAGACTTTAAGCCTACTGCAGCTGCAATATCTCCTGAATAAACTTTCTCAAGGTCTTCTCTCTTATTAGCATGCATCTGAAGAATACGTCCAACACGTTCCTTCTTGTTCTTTGTGGAGTTCAATACATAGGAACCTGAGTTTAAGGTACCGGAGTAAACTCTAAAGAAAGCAAGTTTTCCAACGAATGGGTCAGCCATAATCTTAAATGCCAATGCTGCAAAAGGTTCCTCATCAGAGGATTTCTTATGAATTTCATTACCATCCTCATCAACACCTTTGATATCAGGGATATCGGTAGGAGCTGGCATGAATTCAAGAACAGCATCGAGTAACTTCTGAACGCCCTTATTTCTGTATGCAGAACCGCAAAGTACAGGAATGATTTCTGTTCCGATCGTAGCTCTTCTTAGCGCTGCCTTTAATTCTTCATTCGTAGGCTCTTCACCTTCTAAGAACTTCTCAATCAGTTCATCATCTGTTTCACAGATGGATTCGATCATTGCTGCTCTGTATAATTCTGCGTCATCCTTCATATCATCAGGAATCTCTTTGATTTCGATCTGCTCGCCCTTATCATCAATATAATAATAAGCTTTCATTTCAAATAAATCGATGATTCCTTTGAAAAAGTCTTCTTTACCGATTGGTAACTGAATCGGAACTGCATTCTTACCTAATCTGCTTTTAATCATGTCAACAACGTTATAGAAATCTGCACCGGAAATGTCCATCTTATTAACGAAAGCCATTCTCGGAACGTTGTATTTATCAGCTTGACGCCATACTGTCTCGGACTGAGGTTCAACACCGCCCTTAGCACAGAATACACCAACAGCACTATCAAGTACACGTAAGGAACGCTCAACTTCAACGGTGAAGTCTACGTGTCCAGGTGTATCGATGATGTTGATACGATGCTCTAATGCGCCAGGGATCTTATTATGCTCAAACTCTTGAGTCCAATGACATGTTGTAGCCGCTGATGTAATTGTGATACCTCTCTCCTGTTCCTGCTCCATCCAGTCCATGGTTGCAGTACCTTCGTGAGTATCACCAATTTTGTAATTAACACCGGTATAGTACAAGATACGTTCGGTAAGAGTTGTCTTACCCGCGTCAATATGCGCCATAATACCGATATTTCTGGTTCTCTCTAACGGATATTGTCTTCCTGCCAAGGATAATTCCTCCTTAATTCTTGACAAGTGAATTTTTGATATTAAATGAAAGTTCATTTATTTTGGCAAAATTCATCTTGCTTTAACAAAAAATGATAAATATTAATTTATCACAAGTGATTGAAAACCCCTTGGATTATCAATCACTTTGGTCATGGTGTCATAATGTTAGAAGTGCATGCTATGATAAATTTATTCTTACCATCTGTAGTGTGCAAATGCCTTATTAGCGTCTGCCATCTTATGCATATCTTCTTTTCTCTTCACAGATGCACCAGTGTTGTTAGCTGCATCCATAATTTCATTTGCAAGTCTCTCCTGCATTGTCTTCTCGCCTCTTTTACGAGTAAAGATAGTAATCCAACGAAGTGCAAGAGTTTGTCTTCTTTCAGGTCTAACTTCGATCGGTACCTGGTATGTTGCACCACCGATACGTCTAGCCTTTACTTCTAATACAGGCATGATATTGTTCATTGCCTCTTCAAATACTTCTACTGCATCCTTACCAGTCTTAGCTGCAATTCTGTCAAATGCACCATAAACGATCTTCTGGGCTGTTCCCTTCTTACCGTCAAGCATGATATTGTTGATCAGCTTTGTTACAACTTTACTTTTGTATAAAGGATCCGGTAACACATCTCTTCTTGCTATATGTCCTTTTCTAGGCACGTTTCTTCCCTCCTTAACGATACTTAACGAAAATTTTCTTTCGCCAGTCTATTAATTCAACGGTACTCACAATTCTTTTAAAAAAGCACAGGCTTTATTGTGATCGTGCTCAGTTTAACTTCTTTTCCGTAAGTGATTTTTCAATCACTAAGCGTTTCCGCTTTTTAACTTGAACCCACAGAAAATACAAATCAAACGGGAATGAAAAATTAATCCGGCACTTAACTGTTCAATTAGGTTATTGTTTGCAATTAAATCAAAATTGATTGTAATTGACTTGAATTATTTCGTTGTTGCCTTAGGTCTCTTAGCACCGTATTTGGAACGAGCCTGTCTTCTCTTAGCAACACCTGCGGTATCAAGTGTACCTCTGATGATGTGATAACGAGTACCAGGTAAATCCTTTACTCTACCACCTCTGATCAGTACAACGCTGTGCTCCTGAAGGTTGTGGCCTTCACCTGGAATATAGCTAGTTACTTCGATTCCGTTTGATAAACGAACTCTGGCAATTTTACGAAGCGCTGAGTTAGGTTTCTTAGGAGTAGCTGTTCTAACTGCTGTACAAACACCTCTCTTCTGAGGAGCGGATACGTCAGTAGCTTTCTTGCTTAAAGAGTTGAAGCCTTTCTGTAAAGCAGGAGCTGTAGATTTCTTCTCCATGGTCTGTCTACCTTTTCTTACTAATTGGTTAAATGTGGGCATTAATTTTTCACCTCCTGAAAATTATTATGGTCAAGCCATCATACTTAACCTTTACATCTTTATTAAACTAAAAATTCTGTGGTTTTCATGATACGCGTGGACATAAGATAGCATCCACAAAATGCGCATAAAAAATACATAACATGCAGAAATCTGCACGCTTATTGATTATATATTTTTACGAATTAATTGTCAAGAAATATTTTTAGATGCATTGAATAATCGGTTTGTCTATAGTAAGATAGAATAATTAAGGTAAATTATCAAACATGTAAATATATCCTCTTATTATAATAGGAAGAAACAAAGGCCATTACTCAGGAGGTTAAAGGTTATGAAAGATATGGCACAAACAGAGCGTCAGATTTTTATTTTACTTCTTCTGTCCGAGAATAAGCGCGGTTATACGATTAATGACATTCATGCTTCTTTGGAAAAATGGGATGTTATCGTAGATAAAAAAACGATCAGCCGAGACATTGACAGTTTATCCGGAATTTGCTTTATTTCTGAGGAAGAACGAAATGGCCGAACTTATTACACTGCTGATAAATTCCGCCTACGTGACATAACCTTCACTTCACCGGAGCTTGTGTCCTTAGCTTTCTTGCTGGAGCTTTTAAAGCCCTATCAATATATGACCATGGGCAGGCAGGCCAGGGAATTAATCCATAAACTACTGGACAATACTACAAATCTAAACCGGGAATTTATCAAACATTTTAATGGTATGGTTACGATTAATACGAATGATTATATCACGGATGAAATCAATCCGGAGATAGAAGATCTCCTGCAAAGTGCAATCACAGGTATGAGAAAGGTACAAATTACGTATCGCAGTTTCGGCGCTGATGAAGATACCATTCGAATTGTTCAGCCTTATGAGTTATTGATTAATGATGGAGCCTTAAATGTCGTAGGTTTTTGTGAACTACGAAACGAAGTCCGGGATTTTAGAGTATCTCGTATCAAAGGGATTATAGCACTGGAGGAAAGCTTTCACATACCAGAGGATTATTATCTCACACGTACACGTAACAAATTCATTCATCTGTCCGGTAATGTAATAGAACCCATCACCATTGCTATTGAAGGGCAAACGGCGAAATATATCAAGGAGTATGAGGTGGATTTGGCTGATGAGATTCAGGAAACAGACACCGGTATTATCTTCATGAGAAATACTGCGGTTACTGAGGAGCTAGTTCGCTGGATTTTGCAGTTTGGTTCTGGTGCCAAGGTTATAAGCCCCGCTCATCTTAGGGATAAGATCCGAGAAGCGCTTGAAGAGAGTATGAAATTATATTCTTAAACTACTTAGTGTTTTTAGTGTTTCAAATATGTGTCCAAATCCTATCGTTTTTTCAATATGACATAGATTAACGAGGGTGAAACCTTACTAAAAATGGTACGGGCTTCACCCTTCTATTTTATGCTTATGTATTTAACCTAATCTAACTCTTCTTCCTCCTGAGCTTCATTGTCACCATAATTATAATTATTAGTGTTCCCGCTGTTATTACCAATTTCGAAGCCTTTTTTTATCGGTGCAAGGAAAAACCCCATTACTACACCTGCTAAAAAGGTGCATACCGATAATAATACAATCTCAATTTTTTTCAATGTTCCACCTCCAAAATTACATCTAAAATATCGCTCCCTTTATTTTTATGCCGGTAAATAAAAATTCATGTTTCATTATTAACAACCATATGTTATAATGTTAGCTAGTGCAATTTTTTAATCCAAAGATGGAGGAACCATTATGAACGATCAAGCTAATCATGATGTATTAGAGGACAAGTTCCGAGAATTACTAGCTTTTGCGAACAAACAAAAAGGTATTTTGGAAGCTGAAAAGGTAAATACTCTAATCAGTGAGCTGAATTTAGATAATAGTCAAATTGATAAAATATATGAGCGTCTGGAAGCATACAATATTGTTGTCTTACATACGAGCGAAGAAGAACCCAGTGAGGAAATCCTGCTGGAGCTCGATGATGATGCAGAAGATGCACAGCTTGAGGTGGAAGCCTTAACCCAGTCCTATAGCATGTCTGATGATCCGGTTCATCTTTATCTTAAGGAAATCGGTAACTATCCGCTCCTTACGATGACAGATGAGATCGAGCTAGCCAAAAAGATAGCTGAGGGTGATGAGGATGCCAAGCGTGTTCTCGCAGAATCTAACTTAAGACTCGTTGTAAGCATTGCAAAGCGTTATGTAGGAAGAGGTCTTTCCTTCCTTGATTTAATTCAGGAAGGTAATCTGGGCTTAATTAAAGCCGTTGAAAAGTTCGACTATACAAAGGGTTATAAATTCAGTACCTATGCTACCTGGTGGATACGTCAGGCAATTACCAGATCTATTGCTGATCAATCCAGAACAATTCGTATTCCCGTACATATGTCAGAAGTAATTAACAAAACCTATAGAGTATCAAGAAATCTACTTCAAGAGCTTGGACGAGAGCCTTCTGACCAGGAATTGGCTGATGCTATGAATCTTCCAATTGAAAAGGTACGAGAGATCTTAAAGGTATCTGCCGATCCTATCTCATTGGATACCCCAATCGGCGAAGAAGACGACAGTCACCTTGGTGACTTTATCAGCGATGAATCCATGATGGGTCCTGAAGACGCTGCATCCTATTCTATTTTAAAGGATCAAATCACAAAATTGTTAGATACTTTAACTGATAGAGAACAGCGCGTACTTATCCTACGCTTCGGCCTAAAGGACGGAAGAAGCCGGACATTAGAAGAGGTTGGTAAAGAATTCAACGTCACACGTGAACGTATTCGTCAGATAGAAGCTAAAGCGCTCAGAAAACTAAGACATCCAAGCCGCGCAAAGATGCTGAAGGGTTATGAGTTAATCTAAATCCTTCCGTTGAAGGGAGTAATACCATGAAGAGAATTGCTTTAATGGCTATTCGTAGTATATTTGTTCTTCCTTTTTATTTTTACCGTATTTTTCAATTGTGTAATATTCAAAAATATGATGCCGCAACACGTTATGCTTATTTGCATAAGATTGTAAAGTTTGTAAATCGTCGTGGCAGAGTAATGATTGAATGTCACGGTATCGAAAATCTTCCCAAGGAGACCGGTTATGTAATGTTTCCAAATCATCAGGGTCTATTTGATGCACTCGCATTTTTAGAAACCCATGAGCGTCCCTTTGTAACGGTTATGAAAAAGGAAGTGAAGGATACCATACTGTTAAAACAGATTATTCAACTCCTCCAGGCTGAGGTTATTGACCGAGAGGACATCCGACAATCCATGCAGGTTATTATGAATATGACCCGCCGTGTAAAGGAAGGCGAGAACTTTTTAATTTTTGCTGAAGGAACAAGATCCCGTAATGGAAATAATCTTCTTGAGTTTAAAGGGGGAAGTTTCAAAAGTGCCATAAATGCAAAGTGTCCCATTGTTCCGGTGGCTTTAGTTGATTCCTTTAAGGCTTTCGACACTAGTTCGATTAAAAAGCTTACGGTTCAGCTTCATTATCTTCAGCCTCTTTATTATGAGGATTACAAGGATATGAAATCCACTGAAATTGCTACACTTGTGGCCTCAAGAATTCAACAAACAATTCGTGAGCACGAACGTGATTAAGACAAGGTCACTCTATATGGATATGCTTTTAATTGCTGTACGAAAAGGATTTTATCGCAAATTCCTTTCTGTACAGCTTTTTTGTTGCTGTTTTTTATAATTGAATGAACCAAAGGGCTGTTGCATCACAACAGCCCTTTGAAAATTAATGGTTCCATATAATACTTTAATATAATTTAATCTGTACTGGAATTCCATTTTCATATTTAATATTTGTTTCTCCCTGAATCAACGGTTTCAGATACTCCATCATTTCTTCTGTCACATCTGTTCCATCAGGAGTAATCCATTCCAGGGGAACAGTTTTTTCATGATTTGCCACCTCTTGTACCGGTACGGAGGTGAACTCGACACGATAAGGCGAGTTGCTTAATCTCATAATGGCAGCCATTCTTCCAGTTTCACCTGCTATCGCACAATGAAGTGCCTTTTGACCAAGCATGAGCGATTCTATAATATCAGTCTCACTAGCAATATGTGCTGCAGATCTCTGCATTAAGTTCAGCTCAATTGAACGTACCTTACAGCCGATCTCATCTCGAATCAGTTGCTCTAATGCACGACCTGCCCCTGCAATATATTTATGCCCGAAGTTATCAACTGCTCCGCTGGAGGTATGCTCCGAAATATAGATACCCTGGCTGTCTTTAACACCCTCGCTTACCGCAACAAGTATCCCCGGCTTCTGAGCTAATTTCTCTCTTACATCTGAGAGAAACTTCTCGTCATCAAGTGGTTGTTCACAAAGATAGATCAAATCTGCACCGGAGCCTCCGTTTATTCTGGAGAGAGCTGCACTTGCTGTCAGCCACCCGGCATTTCTACCCATAATCTCTACAATGGTTACTGCCGGAAGATTAAAAGCTCCAATATCTGCTGCCAATTCTGATACAGTTGTTGCAATATATTTTGCCGCCGAACCAAAGCCCGGGCTGTGATCTGTTAAATTCAAGTCATTATCAATGGTTTTAGGAGCTCCAATGATAATGAAATCATGTGAATTCCGTTCACAATACTGCGCTAGTTTATCAACCGTATCCATAGAGTCATTACCACCGATGTAAATGAAGTATTTAATATCATTTTGATAAAAAGTATCTACAATCTTCTTATATGGCTCATCATCAATACGCCAATCCTTCATCTTATATCTGCAGGTTCCAAGTGCTGAGGATGGTGTGTAAGTGAGTGTATCCATTGCTTTGGTGTCTTTGACAACCTCATCCAAATCAATTAGCTGATTGTTAATCGCCCCTTCAATGCCATTCTTTGCACCATATACCTTGTCGATTTTACCGCTTGCACGAACACCTTGTAATACTCCTGCAAGAGTTGCATTAATCGCAGCGGTGGGTCCGCCCGATTGAGCAACTAATAAATTACTCATACTTTATCCTCCTTAGATAGATCATCACTCTGTGCCTTACATATGCAACTAAAGTATATCATAAATTTATGAGGTTAATCTCATTTTGTCAAGGTCAAATAGCTTAATTGCCACATTCTATGCTAATTTGGTTGAATTTATCCAGAATATCATCAATACCGATAGCCGTTTTCGCTTCTCCTGCCTTATCAACTACAACTTCCCCCTGATGCATCATGATCAGGCGGCTGCCATATTCAACTGCATAACGCAGGTTATGGGTAACCATAATAGTTGTCAGCTTTTTTTCTCTGACCACCTGATCTGTCACCTGCATAATTAATTCAGCTGTCTTTGGATCCAGGGCTGCAGTATGCTCATCTAAGATCAAGAATTCAATGGGCGTCATTGTAGCCATCATCAGGGATAAGGCCTGTCTTTGTCCTCCTGATAAACTGCCTACCGGTACCTCTAACTTGTCTTCTAAACCCAGGTTCAAGGACTGAAGAATCTCCCTGTAATAAGAACATCTCTTTTTATCCGTACCTCTTGCCAGATTGAATTTCTTTCCCTTATTATCCGCAAGGGACATATTCTCTAGAATTGTCATGGATGGACAGGTTCCCATAGCGGGGTTTTGATAAACCCGGCCGATTCTCCTCTGCCTTTTGTACTCCGGCATTTGAGTGATATCTTCCTCTCCAATCACAATTTTACCGCTATCAACGGGTATACTACCGCAAATAATATTTAACATGGAGGTTTTACCTGAGCCATTACTTCCGACCACAGAGATGAACTCACCCTCTTGTACCTCCAGATTGAAATTGCGAAAGAGACACATCTCATTGACAGTTCCCGGATTATAATATTTATTAATGTTCTCCAGTTTAATCATTTGCCTTTACCCTCCTTTTACGATCATTGCTAACCACCAAGATGATAAGGAATAACAATGCCGTAATCAGCTTTAGGTCTGAAGCTTCCATTCCTGCCGCAATTGCCAATGCTACGCAGGCTTTGTATAAAATAGCTCCCACTATAACTGCTGTTGTAGCTTTTACTGTAATACCCTGTTTCAATACTCCATTTGCCTTTATCAGGGGACTTCTTTTAAATAAATTGGTTCCTATAATTACACTGGCAAGCCCGATTACAATAGTTCCTGTTCCGGTGGATATTTCAAAGAATCCGCTCTTCTGAGCATAAATGCTTCCTGCCAGGGCTACAAAAGCATTTGCAATCGCAAGGCCAATAATTTTCACCGTACCTTTATCCTTTGCAAGTGCTGTTACCAGTACCTCATTATCACCCACAGCTCGTAAAAGATATCCTGATTTTGTTTTCAAATATCCGTCCAGTAATAATTTCATAATAATAGCAATGATAAGGAGCACCGCCAGCATGGTAAAGGGTTGAAGACTTTTAGGAACCACTGTTTTAAAAAAATTATTCTTAAAAATCGTTTCCTGCGAGAAAATCGGCAAATTTGCTTTTCCAGCAATCCTTAAATTAAGAGAATATAGTGCGGTCATCATAATGATACCTGATAATAAATCCCTTACCTTTAATTTAACATGGATCAGTCCGGTCAGCATTCCGGCACAGGCTCCGATTAAGAAAGAGATAAATAGTGTCAGAACCGGGTTCACCCCTGCTATAATTAATACCGCTGTAACAGCACTTCCTAGCGGGAATGTTCCATCCACGGACAAATCGGGAAAGTCCAGTATTTTATAAGTAATATATACTCCCATCGCCATGATAGAATATACCAGGCCTTCCTCCAATACGCCTAAGATGATTGATAATACTGCTGACATAATCTACCTCCAACTTTTGTTATTCACTAATGGTATCAAACATTTCTTTTGCTCCGCTTACCAAATCCTCTGGTAATGTAATCCCCAGATTATCAGCCACAGCAGTGTTCCCATAAAATGCGGCTTCCTCAATTACTTCAAACTTTATCTCACTAGCTTTTTTCTCTCCGCTAAGAACCTGTGCTGCCATCAGTCCCGTTTGCTTCCCAAGATCATAGTAATCTAAGCCCACTGCTGCAAGACATCCTATCTTTACCTGTTCTACCTCACTGCCGAAAACCGGAATATTTTTTGCGGTTGCTTTTTCCAAAATAACTGGCAAGGAGCTAACCACAGTATTATCTGTTAAGTTATTAATACAATCTACTTTTTCTAATAAATTATCCGCGGCCAATGGAATATCTGCAGTAGTTGAAATTCCACTCTCAACTATCTCAAAACCATAATTAGCCGCTGCTGCCTTATATTCTTCGATCGCAGATACAGAATTCACCTCACTGGTACTGTACATGATACCGATTGTTTTTGCATTAGGAAGCACCTTGCGAATCATTTCTAACTGCATTTCTACCGGAAGCTTATCGCTAGTGCCGGTAATATTACCTGCCGGTGTCTGGTCAGCATTTGCCAGCTCTGCTGCTACAGGGTCAGTTACTGCTGTAAAGATCACCGGAATATCTGAATCCTGAGCTGCACCGTAGGCACTTTGTGCCATTGGAGTCGCTATGGAACAGATTAGATCCACCTTGTTTGCCACAAAACTATTTGCTATCTGAGATGCAGTAGCTCCATCTGCTTGAGCATTTTCAAAATCAACTTTCAGGTTCTCACCTTCTACATATCCTTTTTCCGCCAAACCTGCAAGGAAGCCTTCTCTACAGTTATCAAGGGATGCATGCTCTGCAAATTGACCGATACCAACGGTAATTTTATCCCCCTTCGTTCCACAGCCAGCCATCAAGCTCACTGCCAGTACCGCAACTAATACTACTGATAATACTTTCTTCATCATTATCCTCCATTCTGCCGGCTCGCGGCGCAAAGCTTAAGAAATTTAGAAAGCCGTTTCGATTCTTACCGTCTCTCATCTGCAACTTTGTGTCCTAAGGAATCTTTTCCTATACCTTAATTTGCATCAAAAGGCATAAAAAAAATCCCAAGTATCTTCATACTTGAGACGAATAAAATCCGCGGTACCACTCAATTTGACAAATGAATACAATTCATTGTCCGCTCTTTCATATACGAACATATATGCCATGATAATAACGGTTATGGTTTCCGTCAACTCCTACTATGATTTCGGGTTGCCCTCAAAAGCCCATTCAGCTAAAGATTTCATATCGCCTCCCACCAACGGCGACTCTCTGGAATGTCCTGCTAAAGCTTACTCTTCTTTCTCAACGGTTTCAGTTATTGATGTCTAAATATTAATACCGGATTAAGGATTTGTCAATACTATTTTTTAAAATGCCGTTCCATTTTGTTTCTATTGATTACAGGAACGGCATTAAAATTATGAATTTAGGGTATTCCCTAGCTTTTACTTACAAAGATCAGCCGGGAAAGCAGGATTGATTGCATAGAAGTTTCTGGAATCTAACTCATCCTGAATAATTCTTAAAGCTTCACCAAATCTCTGGAAATGAACAATTTCTCTCTCTCTCAGGAACTTGATCGGATCGCATACATCATGGTCATGAACCAGGCGAAGAATATTGTCATAGGTGGTTCTAGCTTTTTGTTCTGCTGCCATGTCTTCCACTAAATCCGTGATCGGATCCCCTTTACTCTGGAAGAAACAGCTGTTAAAAGGTATTCCTCCTGCAGATTGCGGCCAGAGTCCTAAGGTATGGTCTACATAATAATTCTGAAATCCACCTTCCACAATCTGTTCCGGTGTGAGATCTCTGGTAAGCTGATGAACAATGGCACTAACCATCTCCATGTGAGCTAACTCTTCCGTTCCAATATCAGTTAATAAGCCTGCTACTTTTCTATTTGGCATAGCATAACGCTGTGATAAATAACGCATGGAAGCTGCCAGTTCACCATCAGGGCCACCGAACTGTGACATGATAACCTGAGCCAGCATTGGATTGCATCGGTCAATTTTTACCGGATGTTGTAATCTTCTCTCATAACTCCACATATACTAGCACCTTCCTTCCCATGGCCATGGATCTTCTACCCAAGCCCATTTACAATCATTCTCAACACGATATGATTCAATTGGGCCATAGCACATCGTATATTCCGTAACAGCTTCATTTCTCACCTTCGATATTCTATCCCAATAATCCAAAGCACCTCTGTCCGTCGGATGTGTATCTAAAAACAATCTGAGCTCATCGCATACAAAGCTTGTAGCTTCGATGCAGGCAAATAATTTCTCTCTGCTATTACTATCCATTATTTACAGCTCCTCCCATACCATTTTAAATCCAATTCCTTGAAGAGTGTTCCATTTGCAAGAGCTGCAAACTCATTTTCGTATAAATTGCGGAAGCACTGCCATGGAACATAGCACATTCCGATTGGAAACCTGTCAATATTACCATCATATTTCTCTCTTTCACAGGTATCCTCCGGTCGATAACAACCACAGTTGGGAGTTTCACCGCAGACAGGTTCCATTGGTCTATATGGAGGCATATTGCGATTGCCCATATTGCCACGATACGTCCGTCTATCCATAAATAATTCTCTCCTTTCTTAATTGGTGTCCTCAGAAGAGACATTAAATATCTGCCCATCAGTTCCCGATTTTAATTTTAATAACTCTCTATCTGGCATTCCTGTTCCTCTGAATACACCTGCAACATTTTCTCTCTCATGTTGTTCTATATATCTTATGAAGGACGGACCATTCGGTGCTTGTATGGCACTACTATTTTATTGCATTTTTTCCATTTGTGTTGAATCCTAGTATTTATCCAATGACTTCACATTGACATTAAATCAGTTATCAGATAAGATTATTTTATAAAACTAACATATAAAGCTAACATAAACTTCACGATCAAAGGGGTCTTTCCTATGTATCATTTTATTGTTAATCCAAAATCCAGCTCCGGAAGAGGCATTCGCTTCTGGTGGACGGTAAAAGATGAATTAGATAAGAGAAACGTTCCTTATACAGTTTCCTTTACAAAGCAGCCCGGACACGCTACAGAGCTTACAAAACAAATCTGCAACAATGGTACTGATATAAAAAATATTGTTATCCTCGGCGGTGACGGTACCATGAACGAAGTCTTAAATGGCATTGATGACTTCACTAAGGTACTCCTTGGTTATATCCCTTCCGGTTCCAGCAATGACCTTGCAAGAAGTCTTAAGATACCTAAGAATCCCATTGAGGCTCTTAATAATATCCTTAAGCCTACAAAATTTAAATATTTAGACTACGGTATTATTCAGTTTCAAGATGCTGACCTTCTTCCCAGAAAATTCATCTGCTCCAGTGGTATGGGGTATGATGCCAGTGTTTGTAACGAGGTTCAGTCTTCGCCCCTTAAGAAGAGGCTGAATCGGATCGGCGCAGGAAAATTCGTTTACATAGCAATTGCTATTAAACAATTAGTGGTGTTAAAGAGCCTGAGTGCAACCATTATTGTTGACGGACAAAAAAAAGACACCTATCACAAGGTGTTCTTAGTTTCAAACATGATTCATAAATATGAAGGCGGTGGATTACTAATGGCTCCGCACGCAGATTCCTGTGATGGCAAACTAAGTATCTGCCTTGTCCATAGCATGAGTCGGTTAAAAGCTTTTCTTTTGCTTCCTACTATATTTACCGGTACCCACATTAAACATAAGGGCGTAGAAGCCTTCCACTGTTCCGAGCTTGAGATTATCATGGATAATGCTACCGCAGTGCATACGGATGGTGAAATACTCTCTATTTGCCGCCACATCAAAGTTAGCTGTGTTAAGGAACAAATCCGTATGATTTTATAAAGAATTACCATCAGGCATTCCAGAAATCCTGCAAATAGGATTTCATGGATGCCTGATTTACTGTAATATACGGAAACCATTCTCTTGGAAACAGGTTGTAATACTGCTTCTGATTAAATCGCTCATCCAGCAGTAAGATAACCCCTCGATCATCTTTCGTGCGAATAACTCTTCCTGCCGATTGGAGTACCTTATTCATTCCTGAATAAAGATATGCATAATCAAAGCCGCTACCATTCTTCTGGTCAAAATAGCCGCGGAATAACTCCCGTTCATTACAGACCATGGGCAGCCCCGTTCCGACGATGACCGCTCCAATGAGTCGATTGCTCTTTAAATCAATTCCCTCGCTAAAAATTCCACCCATAACACAAAAGCCGATCCGACTCCTCGTGGGATTCTCTACGAATTCCTCCAAAAATGATTCTTTCTCTTCTTCTGTCATACTGCTACTCTGGATAACTAGCCCATCCAGCTCTTCACCAGCGAGTTCCGCGATTTCTTGAAGCATCTGATAAGAGGGAAAGAAGACCATATAATTCCCCACTTTGGCTCCGGTGAAATCCTTAATATAACTGTATATCTTCTCATATTCTCTAACATTTCTTCGGGTATATTTTGTACTAACATCATTTCCTACCATAATTAAACGATTCTCTGTCAGAAAAGTGGAAGGTGCATATACAGCGTAGTCCTCTTCTTTCTTTCCGCCCAGCTGTTCCATATAATATCCGATAGGAAGAAGGGTTGCTGAGAAAAGAATTGTACTTCTTCCCCTTGCCATGCAATTTTGCAAGTTTCTGGATGGATCCATACACTGTAACTTAAGTCGAAAACGATCCTCATCGTAATCTGTATAGATAGAGTAATTGTCATCATGGATTTCATAGATATTCAGGAAATGGCGAATATTTAGAAATAGCCCCAGTATGGTTTCCTTACCCTCCGAGATAAAACTTTCCTGTAAAAAGGTCTCAAACTCCGTCATCAGACTCATCAGATGAACACATAAACCATCCACATTATCCAGAACCTCAAAATCATCACATTCACGCTTTAATCGTAATAAGTCGTTATTACAATAGTCCAATTGCTTTGCCAGTTTACCGCTTTTATCCTTTACCAGTCGCTTTACCTCTAAAAAATCCTCTTTGTAAAGCACTGCACTATACATTTCTCTTGCCCTGTCTACCAGGTTATGGGCTTCGTCTATTAAAAAAACATAATTGTTCTGCTTATCATTGCTAAAGAACCGTCTTAAATATACGTTTGGGTCAAAAACATAATTATAATCGCAGATAATCGCATCAGACCATAGGGTCACATCCAGCCCCATCTCAAAGGGGCAGACAGAGTGTTTCTTGGCATATTCCATAATAAGGTCTCTCGATATATCATTCTCCTTGGTAAGCAAATCATAAACTGCATCATTTACGCGGTCAAAATACCCCTTAGCTCTGGGGCAGGCTCCCGGATTACAATCCGGTTTGTCTAAGATACACACCTTTTCCTTTGCTGTAATTGTTACAACCTTAAAATCAAGCCCTTTATCACTCAAAATCCGAAAGGTTTCCTCCGCTACCGTTCTGGTAATCGTCTTGGCAGTCAGATAAAATACCTTATCAGCCAGTCCTTCACCCATTGACTTAATAGCCGGAAACACCGTGGAGATTGTCTTACCAACACCGGTGGGAGCTTCTATAAATAACTTCTTTTTCCTAAGAATTGTCTTATATACACCGGTGACCAGATCCTTCTGACCTTCTCTATATTCGAAGGGAAAATCCATAGTCTTAATAGCCAGATCTCTTTTATCACACCATTTAATTTGCCATACAGCCCATTTTGCATATTCCTCCACCAGGTGCTTAAACCAGTCACTTAATTCCTGATAACGGAAGGTCTCCTCAAAATAGCGTAAATTCTCTGTCTCCAGATTACAGTAGGTCATGCGGATTCCAATCCGTTGCTGTTCATATTTTGTAGCGTAGATATATGCATAACACATTGCCTGGGCACGATGAACTCCAATTGGAGCATTCAAATGGGAAAGCTCCAAATATACACCTTTAATCTCGTCGATAACAATATCCGGTGGATTCGCTTCCTCTTCTTCAAAGATCAGTACAGAAAAATCCTCCTGAATATTCTTATTATTAATGATGCCGTCGGCTCTTCCCTCAATCGTCAGTTCAAAGGATATATCCTCCCTACTCACTGGTACCGTAATGCTCAAAGGTACTTCAGCAGTGTAATTAGCCCCCATTTGCTTTTGCAGCTTACGGTGCATTTTACTGCCGGCCTGCATGGCATCAGCATCACTTCTTGTCTTTGTATTATCTAAATCACCGGAGCAGAGGATGAATTCCACCAGATTTCGCACCGATAGTTTAATATTCCTTGGCTTTTCCTGCATTCTCCTTGCTCCTTTCTTATTTATTATTTCAATTTGCTTTCTATTGTCTTAAGCTATCCTTTTGAATTTACATACACCCTTAATATTTTAAGGTATTTATCACTAATGTCAATGCCTTTTTAAAGAACAAGCATTCTGTACTATCTGTAAAATTTTTCTTGTCCGAAATGCCTTATGTTCTTTTTACTACTTGCATTTTTTACCTCAATCTGGTACATTCTACTTATGTTCCTCTTTTCAAAATCAAGAGGGCTTCACGCTGAATCCTACCTTAGTATTCAGTGTAAAATATCATAAAAAGCGAGGTAGTAAAATGAGCGAGCATAAACACGGTGACGGCTGCGGCTGCGGACATGATCACGATCACGACCATGAACATGATTCAATCACATTATCTTTAGATGACGGAACTGAATTAAATTGTGTTGTATTAGAAATTTTCACAGTAAACGACAAGGAATACATCGCACTTCAACCAGAAGAAGGTGAAGAAGAGGAAGATAACGTATTCTTATATCGTTTCATTCAGGAAGGCGACGAGGATCCTCAGTTACTTAACATTGATGACGATGATGAATTCGAAGCAGTTGCTGATGCTTTTGAAGAGCTTTTAGATTCCATGGAATATGATGAATTATTCGATGAGGATGAGGAAGAAGAGGAAGAATAATCTTCCTTCCTAAGGCAAGACAATAAGGATGCCCAGGTAGTTGATAAACTACCTGGGCGTTTTATATTACATACTTCTTTTTTGATTATCTTCATTTATCTCATCAATAAAACGAGACCACTGTACCGTTTTATTATAGCGTTCCTTGGCACTGAAGATATAAAGTAGGCTCTTAGCTCTCGTCATGGCAACATAGAATAGCCTACGTTCTTCTTCCAGATCAGCGGCTAAAACAGCCTTCTTATGTGGGGTAATTCCCTCGTTGGCATCTACGATAAAAACTGCTTCAAACTCGAGCCCCTTTGCGCTGTGCATCGTGGCTAGCATTACACCTTCTTTTTTTAGCTCCTTGTTATCAATTGCCTGTTTCTTAAGCTCTTCCTTATAATCCTCCATATAAGCAAACCATTCCTCATAGGACTTAAAGTCTCTTGCACTCTCCTGAATCTCGTCCAGAAGGTCGATGAGCTCTTCTGCCTTAATCTTTCGAAATTCTGCATACTCTTTCAGATAATCCTCATAGCCGATACCCCTTCTAATATAGTTAACTGCGGCATAGGGCTTCATTGTGGACAATAAAGCGAGATCATATTCCAACTGATCAATCCGTTCCAGAACCCAATTCTTATCCTCATAATAATCCTTAACGCAATCTAAATCAACCACAGGGGTATCAAAAGAGTCCCGGCTAATATAGCGCTTCGGCCGATTAATAATTTGAAGAAATAAGCCTCGGTCTGCCTTCCCCAAAGCGATCTGAATATAACAAAGAAGATCCCGGGTTATCCAATGATCAAAGACATTTGGAAGATTATCTTTCATATGAAAAGGGATATTATATTCCATCAATTTATGTACCAGCGAACCGGCACCCAGAGTAGTTCTTACCAAGATAGCCATTTGAGATAAAGGTATTCCCTTTTTATACAAGCTTAATATTTCTTTGGCTACTGCAGTATTCTCCTCAGAAAGTGTGGGAAAATGACGAATTACCGGCTCTTCACCGGCATCTTTTACTGCTCTGACTTTCTTTTCAAAGCGATTTTCATTATTCTTCACCAGTGAATTTGCTACCGTTAAGATGCTGGATGAAGAACGATAATTCGTATCGAGAATCAGCTTTTCACTTCCAGGAAAATCTGTTGGAAATCCAAGCATAATTTCAGGTTTTGCCCCGCGGAAGCGATAAATTGATTGGTCATCATCCCCCACAATAAATAGATTATTGTGAGGTGCTGCCAGAAGCTTAATTATCTCATATTGCACCAGGTTAATATCTTGAAATTCATCCACCAAAATATATCTGAACTTATTCTGCCAAAGAGATAGAATATCCTTACGCTGTGTTAGCAGCTCGTAGCACATGAGCAGCATATCATCAAAATCAATTAGATTAGCCCTTCTTAAGCGTTTATCATACTCCTGATAAATAGAGCGAAACACCTCATCAGAGCAGGAAATGGAGTAGTAGTTCTCGAGATCAATTCTGCTTCCCTTAACCAGGCTAATCTCAGAGAAGAGATCTGCTATAAGCTCTTTCTCGTCCTCAAACTCCCAGGAAGCTCCCTCTTCCTTCTCCATACGATGAATAATTTCCTTCATATACTGGAGTTTTACTTCCTCCCGCACAATATTGGCTGAGGTAAAACGATAGGCGTGTTTTAATATGGTAAAAAAGACCGCATGAAAAGTACCAAAGCTGACTCTGGTTCTTTTTTGGCGAGTTTTAGCCAGAAATCGTTCCTTCATCTCATTTGCTGCTGCTTTGGTAAAAGTTATTACCAGTATTTGATCCTCTGGAACTCCCTTCTCGCTGATTAGCCATCTGGTTCGTTCCGTAATTACCAGTGTCTTGCCGGAGCCTGGTCCGGCAAGCACTAGCATGGGACCGTCCTCGTGATGCACAGCACGCTGCTGTGCTTCGTTCATCTGCATAGTCCCTCCGTCCGTTTAACTAAGTTTATCAATTGCCACCTTAATACGACGCAGGCTTTCTTCCTTACCAAGAATATTCATAATCTCATATGCACCGCCAGGTGTGGACTGTTTACCTGACACTGCTGTTCTAATCGGCCATAGACCTTGTCCATTTTTAATGCCCTTCTCAGCAATATAGGCCATTAAAAGTGCTTCTATACTAGCTTCAGAATAGTCTTCAAGTGCTTCAAACTGAGGCAATAAGTCCTTTAATACCTGGAGTGAACTTACACTATCCGTTTTCATTTTCTTATGAGTAAACATTGCGATATCATAGTCTGGCAATTCTTCAAAGAAATCGATCATTCCCTGGATATCCACCAAGGTCTCAATCCTGGTTTTCACTAATGCTGCTATCTTCTTTAAATCAAGTTCCTTTGTGATTACTGCCTTTATATAAGGCATTGCCAGCTCATAGTACTGGTCAAAGTCCATTTTCTTTAAATACTCGCCATTCATCCAACGAAGCTTAACCACGTCAAACACTGCTGGCGCCTTATTGATATGGGTATAATCAAACTCGCGAATCAGTTCTTCTAGGGACATAATTTCAGTATTATTAGGAGAACTCCAGCCTAGGAGAGCAACAAAGTTAATAATTGCTTCTGACACAAAGCCCTGTTCTAATAAATCTTCATAAGAAGAATGTCCGCTTCGCTTACTTAATTTCTTATGCTCTTCATTTGTGATTAAAGGAAGGTGTACATAGACTGGCTCTTCCCAGCCAAAATCCTGATATAATCTTGTATACTTTGGTGTGGAGGAAAGATATTCATTTCCTCTGACAACATGAGTAATCTTCATCATATGGTCATCGATAACATTTGCAAAGTTGTAAGTAGGATAACCATCAGATTTAATTAATATCATATCATCAAGTTCTTCATTATCCACTGTGATATCACCAAATATTGCATCATGGAAGGTTGTTGAGCCCTCCGTTGGATTGTTTTGACGAATAACATAAGGTAATCCAGCTGCCAGATTTGCTGCAATTTCTTCCTTGGTTAAATGGAGACAGTGCTTATCATATTTTATAATTTCCTTAACTTCCTTCTCTTCCTCTTCCTCTTCTGAGTTTCCACCCACTGCGGTCTTTAAGGAAGCCAGACGATCCTTCGTACAGAAGCAATAATAGGCTGCTCCCTTTTCTATTAGCTCCTTTGCATATTCAAGATAAATACCGCTAGCCATACGTTCACTTTGTACATATGGGCCATAGCCGCCATCTTTGTCAGGACCTTCATCATGAATTAATCCGGTTCCCTTGATGGTACGATAGATAATATCCACTGCACCCTCTACCAGACGTTCCTGATCCGTATCTTCAATTCGTAGGATAAAGGAACCGCCTTCATGCTTAGCAATCAAATATTCGTATAACGCCGTTCTCAAATTACCAACATGCATTCTTCCAGTTGGGCTTGGCGCAAATCTTGTTCTTATTGTACTCATAATCTACCTCACATTTTATTAATATCATTTAACTTTATATACCAATCAATTATCCCACAAGGATGTACATTTCATTACTGTAAACTGTTATAGTAGCTGTTCATATCAAATGTTCCATTCATCATCTGCTGATAGATATCCATATATAGCGGCATTATCATTGCTAAATAAGCAATCACCAATACCAATAGTACTCCAGCAAAGATTAGTGTCGCTCTTGCCCAGTTCTTCTTACTGGTGGAAGCCTTGCTACCAAATCCCCAAATGAATAGCATTACAATAAAAACCAGCCATCCCACACAAGGGATTAGCATAATTCCATAAGTACCCAGCCAATCCAAAAATGAGGTTGGTTTCTCCGGTTGTACCAAATTAGGGTTGCTCTGGGGATTAGCTCCTGGCATCATATTAGGCATCGGTCCGGCAGGGTACGAATTTTCCTGATGATACAAATTACCTTGATTGTAGGGTGGCATTTGATTCATTGGCTGCTGTTGCATATGTTCTCGGAAGGAGCCTCCGCAGTATTCACAAAAATTAGCTTCTTCATTCATTGTTTGTCTTCCACAAACATTACATTTCATCTCAATCACCTCGTCCTATATTTTGTATACATGATATGGCACTCCGTGCCAAGATGTGCACTCACTTCGTTCGGCACCATTGTCTGCAAGCAGACAAGTATAATATCTGTCGATATTATAAGATGTAAGCAAGCTTACATCTTATGGCACTCCGTGCCAAGATGTGCACTCACTTCGTTCGGCACTGGTATAATATCTGTCGATATTATACCATATGTCACCTAAAAATCAAATTTTTATCTTAGTTTAGACCTAAAACAAGTGTCCAAAAAGATTTTATTCCTTTAGACACTTGCTTTAGGTCATATCTGTTATATTCAAATTTTAGAAATAAACATTTTAACCTTCTGTCTTCATAGCTTCAATTGCGCTAATCCTTGTAGCACGAAGTGCCGGGAAGTAACCGGACAGAAGTCCTACTGCTACGGAAATTGCTAGTGAGGCAAATGGTAAATAGATTGGTATGATGGAAAACTTGGTATTCTCCATATCATACATCGCCCCGCCGGACATTAGAACACTAAACACCGGCCCTCCGAAGGTATTAAACAGGAAGGAGGCAATATAGCCCAAAATAACACCTATGAGTCCTCCGAATAAACCAATCATCGCAGCTTCAAACAGGAACAGGTTTCTAATATCTTTGATCGTACATCCCAATACCTTCATAATACCGATTTCTTTTGTCCGTTCATAGATTGACATAATCATTGTATTAGCGATATTAATTGCAGATACTACCATGGCAACAGCCCCTAGAATACCGATAACAATTTGCAGTGTTTTGGATGCATTTTTCAAGGGTTCCAAATACTGCATCATACTATAGGACTGGTATCCTAATTTCTCAATTGCATCCTGTACCTCTGTTACATTATTTACATTATCAACATTTAGCTTAATCTGTTGATACTCTTCAATTGTTTTAATTGCTTTTTTACGATCCTCCAAAGACAGGGTGTTACAATACTTCATATAGACTTCTTTAAAGTAATTAATATCCATATAAGTATTATAGTCAAATTCTCCATTGGTCTGAACCATTTTAGAAATATTTTTTAATGGCAGACTAAAGGCCTTTTTCTTCGAATCTGTCTGAAATTCATCAAATCGAAGCTCTACCTTCGTCTTTTGGAGATCAATCTGTTTTTGTTGCCCCATTCTGGAGGTTGGATCCTGAAAACCATAAGGAGATGTATATCCAAAAATAATCTGGGAGTTATCCTCTTCAGATGGGTAGGTACCATAGGTAAGCTCAGGGAAGTCAAAAGCCTCAAATACACTCATATCCATGGCAGTAATATAAATCCAGCTCATGTACTTTCCGCTATACAGAGTCGCATTTTTATTAATCACCGGTGATACTGCACGTACATGCTCTATCCCTCTGATCTGTTCTACCAGATCATCACTTAACTTCTGCTCCTTATTACTGATCCATTTGCCGTCATCATCAAATACGTCAGCATAGGTACTCACCGTAATTGTAGTAATTCCACCCTGCTGCATAACCTGTGATTCAAAATTGCTCTCCATCCCTTTTCCTATGGATATTACGATAATAATGGATAGAGCACCAATAATAACGCCAATTACCGTTAATATTGTTCTAGCCTTTCTACGAGACAAACTCCTTAAACCCATTTTGAATAAGTCGCTAATCTTCATAAAGCTCAATTCCTTTTTTGATTTTTCTCTTAGCTAACAAAATTCCCAGGGCAACACTAACAAGTAGTACGGCTGCTGAAATACCTATTACAAATGGCCATGAGGATAACAATGGGTCTTTCGTCGATGGTACTCCTATCTCTGTATTCATACCGCCCTCTGTATAGCCACCGTCCCCTGCAGGCATCCCCTCATTGGTTGCTATTACCTCTGTGGCTACTGCTGTAATGGATGCTATGTTTAATTCGGTCATATTTAACTCCATACTTCTCTACTCCTCCATTCTATGTCCAGAACTCTTGCCTTCTGTTAATACTGTTCTTCTTCCTTTTTACGAAGCTTTGCTCTGTGAGAATTAATCATGATTTTTCTGGTGATTGGCACTGCTAGTGCAAAGATGATAATTTGTATAATAACAAATAACCATACTGGCAGGATTGGTGCTTTAACAGCCGGTGTGGGATTAAATACCTCACCAGAACCGTCCCCTGGCATGCCTGGATCAATAACTACAGCACCCATTACCTCTGCTGTAAATTCTTTTGTAAACTCAACGGTATCACCATTACTATCCTCATAGCTAATCTTCAGAACTCCGCTGGCGGTTCCCTGCATATTTGGTAAAACCTCAAATTCAACATAGGAAGAGGTTCCAGCTGCTACATTTCCTATAAAATACATGTTGCCATCCGATTTTGCGAAGTCACCTTCCACCGTTGCAACTACATTATTTAACTGTGACTTTCCCATATTATAAAATTCAAAGGAAAGATATGCCGGATTCCCCATTGTAACATTTCCATCCCAGGAATAAACATTTACATTATCAACAACCGGCCTTGCATTTTCAACCGCTTGAAGATTCAACTTCTCCGTCTTGGACTCACCAATTTCACCTGTGGTTGGGTTAGGTTCCGCACCATCAAATTCATACTCAATGGTAATATCAAGAGGATATGCTTTGGTGGTTGCATCTGACTTTACCTTCATTTCCAGGGTTTTAGAAACAGTCTCACCTGGACTCATTTTTTCAATAAAAAAGCTATTGCTTCCCTGTGTTACACTAAAAATATTATCCGCCTGTGCAATGGTAACTGTAATATTCTTGGCAGCTACCTTCGCATTCGTATTATATAAATCAAAGGTAAAGTTAAAGGTTGAGCCAGCACGAAGTTCATCAGCGTCTGTATAATATTTGCTTACGATAAGCTTTGGCTTACTCACACTTACAGCATCGTTTTGTACGTTAAGTACAGGAATCGTAACCGTTCCGTCCCCGCCGCTATAGCTGTATTTAATTGTTATATTATTAACACCCTCTACAATGGTTTCAGACACGATGAGTGGAACCTTCACCTTAACTGATTTGCCAGCGGGTAATTCCTCAAAGTATTGATAGGGCTCAGACAATACCGGTATAAAGGTTGCTGAGGTAAGTCCTTCGGTAGCTACCTTTAAATCCTTTACCGTAACAGAACCCTTATTCTTTACATCAAAGGTTACTACCACCTTTTCTCCAGCCTTGGGCTGAAGTGGAGATTGGGTTACATTGCTAACAACAATATCCGTACTGCCCGATGTCCCAGTTGCCTTTACATCTACGTAAACGTTATTTGTTAAGGTGTAGGTATTTCCTTTCTCATCTGCATAGGTAATAACTAATTTAACTGTTTTTAATCCGCCTGTTGCATATTTTGATACCGACAGTGGAATCGTAACCGTTTTTATCTCTTCTAGTTCAAAGGTATCTGCACTTGTAATACCATCCGTATAATATTTCTTTAAGATTCCCGTTGTGTCAATACTGGAACTATCCACATCAACCACAACATTCTTCGCATTTTCTCCTCCGATATTTTGCAGGTTTAATTTGATTTTAAAGGAATCTCCGGGATCTAGACTATCAGGTGATGTAACATCTTCTACTATTAATTTGGGTGACTGATCATAAGTCGTATTTGGACTTAAATTAACAGATACATTATAGGTAGCTGTCTTTGACTCACCATCCGGTGTCTTATATGTAAAATTTGCAGTGATACTCTTTCTGCCTACCGTAGCAGTAGATAGAATCCTAACCGGCAGTGTGATGATACTATTAGCACCGGCTGTTAGATCTCCGACTTTAATTTGCTTTGCTGTGTAGAGTTCCTCGATGCTATCCCCATAATTCATGGTCAGATAAACGCTTTTTGCATCAATTTCTCCTTCATTTCTAACTGAAAATGAAAGTTCTGAATCACTTCCTATGGCAGAGCTGCTTAAGGATGGAGATCCAAGGGTTAACTGAATTGGCGTTTTTTCCTCGGTAACCTTAATATTAAGCGTTATAGTTATTGTAATATCGTCTGTTTCACGGTCAGAATCATTGTCATATCTGAATCTGACATTAATCGGATAGGTACCAATTGAAGCTGTATCGCTCATTTTGACATCAAATTCTAAGTTTGTTCTTACTGCATTAGAGACATGCAATACTTTACTATCTCCCTGCGTTAAGTATGGCGTAGTAGTAGTAAAAGGTACTGTCTTGTCCCCAGAAGCTACAAAATCTATTTTTGGTAAAGGTATGTATTCTCCTTCAGCTATAATCGGAACTTTTAAATGCGTTGTTTGCCCCGGATTAGCTATTAAATCCTGATTCTCAACTACTTTAATTGTTGTACTCGCTGCTTTTACTTGATAATCTGTACCAGTGATTCCCGAAGCCACCATTATAAATACTAATAGCGCAACTAAAAACTTTTTCATCCTCATCCTTCTACCCCTTTGCTTCCTTTCATTTCATTATTCAAGTATTATGATACTTCATCTACAATTACACTTGATTGTTCTAATCCCTCTTTTGACGGTTCTTCCTTATGTACCACTTCAATATTTTCTATTTTTCCATCAAGGATATGAATGATACGATCCGCGTATTCCGCCAACTTTCGGTCGTGGGTTACCATAACGATGGTTTGGTGATTCGTTCTTGCCATCTCTTTGATTAGATCCATTACTTCCTTCGAGGTTTTAGAATCCAGATTTCCCGTTGGTTCATCGGCAAATACGATCTCCGGATTTGAAACAAAGGCTCTTGCAATTCCTACTCTCTGCTGTTGACCACCGCTCATTTCCTTTGGTTTATGCCTCAATCTCGGTCCGAGCCCAACCTTGATCAACATATCCCTTGCCATCTTCCTTCTTTTTTTAACTGGTATATTCTTAAAGATAAGCGGAAGCTCAACATTCTCTAAGGCAGTCATCATATTCAACAGGTTATAGGATTGGAAAACAAAACCCAGATTGTTCTGTCTAAATTTCGCTAGACCCTTTTCTCCCATCTTATGAACATTACTACCCTTAATAATTATTTGTCCCGAAGAAAGCTTCTCAATTCCGGCCATAAGATTCAACAAGGTAGACTTACCAGAGCCGGATACACCATATAAACAGCAGAACTCACCTCTTTTGATGACAAAACTCACATCGTCTACTGCACAGATTCGTTCCTTTCCCATCCGGTAAACCTTTTTTACATTCTTCACTTCTATTATGTTCTCGGATATATTGTTATCCATATTGCACCTCATCTGCCTTATTTGCATTCTATAAAGAATAATGAAAGCCTTTTATACGCTTCTCACAAAAACAACCTTATTTCATAATACAGCAAATAGATTACAAATTTACTACATATTTTCTTAAATTTTCCTTAAGTTTATGTTATAATTTGTTAATTTTATGCCTTTTTATTCTGTGTGTTACTTACCTGCTCTTTCTGTTCTTGTTCTCTATGTTCCAAACGTTGATCAACAAAACGTACAAAAATAAGCTTAATAAAAGCACCAACGGGTACTGCAAGTAACATACCAAGCAATCCCCCAATTGCGCTGCCAACAATCAGAGAAACAATAACTACCAAGGGGTGTATTTGAATTGAATTACTCAAAAGCTTGGGTCCAATAATATTGCCGTCAATAAACTGAATAGCAAAAAGTGCTATCATTGCAATAATCCAGGTTTTCATATCCCCTGTTACAAGGCAGGATAATGATGCAGTAATATAAGCTACCACAGGTCCTACATAGGGGATCAGGTTACCGATACCTGCCAAAATACCTATGATAATTGCGAACTTCACACCAACAATGGTTAGTGTTATGCTTATAAGAAAGGCCATTACTAAAGCATCTGTAAGCTGACCTCTGATATAACCCGAAAATACTTCATCCAGATCATTAAGTGTTCTTTTCACCTTACCATTAAAACTATCACTAAACATAGCTCTCATAAACTTATTTAAAAAGTTAGTAAAGATTTTTCCGTCTAATAAAAAGTAGAATGCAATGATCAGGGCAAAAACAATCGTTGTGACCTGTCCGGATATATTTTTTACGGAGTTAACCGTGGAATCCACAAAACTCATGAGACCGGCACCAATTGCATTTGTAAGTTCATCTACATATTTCTTAAATTGCTGAGATTCTAAATTCATTTTATCTAGTAATTCACCAATTGATTTGATAAAAGAGTTAAAGCTATTCCCATATACTTGTGCCAGATTTGTCAAGTCGTCGAAACTAGCCAATCTAATCTGATCTGTGACTGTATATACAAGCACTGAGATTAGCCCTGCTACAACCACTAGCAACACAAATACTGCAGTCAATACCGCCCAACTCCTTGGCGCTACAATACCGCCAAATAACTTTACCTCTTTCAGCTTTTGATATCGTTTTTCGAAAAAGTCAACTACCGGATTAAGGATGTATGCAAAAGCAAATCCGATGATAACCGGCTTAATCACAGCCATAACCCAGGTGAGCTTTTCAATTACCTCATGGGTGATCTCAGGCATTTTTGTAATGATAACTCCCAGTATATAAATTATTAGGCATGTAATTATCACATAGATCGATATTTGTGTATATTTTTGATTGATTTTGTCCTTCCACCTCATTAGATTCTTGCAACTCCTCCTTCTGCGCTTTCTAAATAATGTATGATGGCCTCCACCGCATGATCAATGCCAATAGAATCACTGCGCAGAGACAAATGGTAATTTTCAGCTTTGCCCCATTTCTCATTGGCATGATAATTATAGTAATTTGCTCGTCTTTTATCTGCCTTTAGTAGTTCATCCTCCGCTTTATTCTTAACCACGTTATATAAGCGGATGACTCTTTCCTTGCGAGCTTCCATACCAGCCCAGATAAAAATATTTACTACATCCTCCTGATCACGCAAAATATAATCTGCACAGCGGCCAACGATCACACAGGGTCCTTCCTGAGCAACCTTCCGTATAATGTTGGATTGCGCCAGATATAGCTGATCATCCAGAGAAAGATGCGTAAACCCAATGTCCTGATTACCATATGCATTCATACCCATGGCAATGGAATATAAAAAGCTATTGGTTGCTCTCTTCTCTACATTATCAAAAGCAGCTTCCGCAAAGCCGCTTTCCTTTGCTGCCCTAGCTATCAGTTCATCATCATAAAACGGAACACCTAATTTCTGTGCTAATTTCGCACCAATTTCTCTTCCGCCACTGCCATATTGTCTACTGATTGTAATCACTTTCTTCATTTCTGCCACCTCACACTATATTATAAAATTGATACCAATTAAATCATTTTTTAACTTCTTTTCAGGAGCCGGAAAACTTTTGGTATATCTTTCCTGCCCTGATGCACTTTAAGTATACCATAAATTTTCCTTCAACCATAGCTGTTTTTTCAGATAATTCACAGGAATAGTGTTAATTTCAAATACATCTTCTTAAAAATCGACAGATCTTCCCATACTTTTTTCTTCAAATCCAGGTAAAAGTCATTCACTTGTTGCAACTCTTCCAAAGTTATGGTCACCTTTCCAAACCTTGCTCTCCTTACAATCTCCATAACGATCTCAAATTCATCTCCCTTCAGATAAGGGCAATGCTCCTTCACATAAGCTGTATTGTCTTCCAGAAGCGTATTTCGATCACCTCCAGTTGCCTTTCCTGCTTTCAGTATGCATTCGATCTGTTCATAAACAAGAATTGCTTTTGTATTCGGATCCTTTGTTCGTCTTCTTAAGATCCGACTTATAAACCTTATTGAGATAAATCCAATACCTGTACCTAATATCCAGATTATCACAACAATTGATACAATCCATTTTACATCCATATTATTCTTCTTTTGTCCTTCCTTAGCTGTTTGGTCGAGCTTTTCATCTTCCTTTTGTGTATTATTTTCCAGCCTTGGCGTTGGGGTTGCAGCCTTAGGAGTAGGTGTTACTGCTTTGTCCTCACTGGCCTGTTTACCGATGTTTGAAGCAGCTGATATTCCCATGTCAGAGCCTGGGGTAAAGTCGATTGGAATCCAGCCGCAGCCCTCCATATAAACCTCCACCCAGGAATGAGCACTATAATCTTTTACGGATACCGTCACGTTCTCGCTATCATCGATTAAAATCACATCATTCCCGGGAGAAAAGCTTGCTTCTATACCATTTGAAAAAGACACTGCAAATTCATCCGAGGTATTCTGTGTCTCACCATTTTGCCCGGAGTAACTATAGGCCTGTTCTGAGGTTACCATATTTTTCGTAACATCCTTAGCGCTGACTGCATACCCCTCCACATACCTAGCAGGTACACCCATAGCTCTTAGCATCAGCGTCGCTGCTGATGCAAAATGTGCACAATACCCCTTCTTATTCTCATATAAGAAATATTCTACAAAGTCCTTATTCCAAGGTGTTTTTCCCGGCTCAAGACTATACTCAACGTTATCCTTTAGATAATCCCTGACATAGGTAATCTTCTCGAATACGCTATCATATTCTTTATCCAACCTCAGGGGGCCAAAATCGCTGGTTAACTTCTCCACACCCTCTTCTGGTAGCTGGGTATATACCTGATATACAAATTGGCGATATTTTTCTTCCAGCTCTTTCGTGTAACCACCTTGCATTACCCGCAGTTGATTCGGATGAAGACTCTCACTACTGCCGTCTTGATCAATCAACAATTCCTTTGCTCTTGATTGATAATGGTAATAGTAAATAGAGTAGTTCTTACCTCTACCCCCTAAGGTACTGTACATATCCTGTACATTACTGATGTTTGTCATTCCATTATATTCTGGATAGTATGGAACATACAGATACTTACGATTTGCTGCTTTATATTTGACGTACATTTTAGAGGTGTAATAATCGGTAGCCATCGTCCCATCTGCTGATTCACGATTAGGATATGCTGATTTCGTTAGTGCACCAATAAGTCTAAATTCATCATTTACCATTAAAAAGGGATCCATATACCAATTTGAAGCTAACTCATCATAAAGCTTATCAGAAGCTTTTGAGTGACCAATCCATCGATGTCCTGTGTAAACACTACCTACATACCCCTTCAGATATACTCCATCCTTGATTCCCGCATAATTAGTGGATATCTCTAGTTGCTCTGAGTTATCAAACTCTACCCGATCAACCCCACCGAGCTTACCGCCATTAATTCCGCCCGCAGCCCCATCCATGGTAAAATCAAAGGAGGTAGCAATGCTTACAAAATCCTCCCAGGAAAAATCAAATAAAGCTGATTGTATTTTCGCTTTCGTTCTATTTATTTCTATAATACCATCATATTCTTCCTGCGTTAAAAATAACCTCATAATGAAAAAAAGCAGAATAGCTATTATCCCTAACCAAGCTGCTGCTTTGCTATTAATCCTATGTAATAAGGTTCTCTGCCTTCGCTCCATAGCATAGTGACCGATATTACCAGCGCAGCTTAGATATAGTGTGATGATTATATAAGATATTAGGTGTGTCGGTGATGGCACGAGACCAAATAAAAATGTTGCAGCTACCGGCAGCAGCAGCAAAATACTTGCCCATACAACAAATCGATTTCTGACAATAGCAATTGTCAGCAAGGCTACGACCGGAATCAAGATCATTACCATTAGCAGAAAGCTATCCCTTTCCACCGTAGAATAATCAACCATAAATTGTGTACTAAGGTAGCCATAGTAATCATCAACTCGTTTTAAAATGATGTTTTCAAGTTGATAAAATCCATTCTTTAGAGACTTCAACTGCCAAGTCAGAAATGCCAGATAGCAAAGGCCACCAATTAGAAGCTTGCTTTTATCATACTTTCTCCAAAGGCAAAGAGCAAATACGCAGGCCGCCCAGAGTAACTCCAGAAAAATGATATCAAAGGTACGCTCCGTTAACGGTACTGCTTCCATAAATGAACTGCGAAACGCAAAACATCCAATCAAAACTGCAACCGCTTGAAAAATCTGAATCATGCTACTCTTCTTTTTATCTTCTGTGATGATAACTCTATTATTTATGACCAATCCGTCTCGTCGTTCTTTTCTCATTCCTTCACCACCATTTCTAACCCGCCGATAATTCTTCTATATCCCTCTTTGTATTGTTTAGATCCACCGGCCAAAATTCGAAATTCTTTCCATCAACATAATCCTGCAAGTTTACAGATTTCTCAAGTACCTCCTCCTGTTCCTCATCGTCATAAATGTACATGAGCCGGCGTTCCTGAGATCGCAGTAGGGATAAAGAACCTGGATTAACCGCTTCAATTTCTCCTGTCAGATAGAAAAGCTCCGTATATTGATCCTTAGAAAACTCCGCAGAGTAATTCATAAGAACATCTTCCAATTCTCTATAAAATTTAGCCTGTAATAATGCATCGATTGCTTCAAATAATTCCTGCTCCTGGGTTATTCTAATCCGTCTACAGCTTCTATGCTCAGCATCATACCAAGCGAGATAATGTATCTTCTTTTGGAGTATCAAGGTATAGGATAGTGAAAGTGCACATTCCAGGATAGCATCAGCGAAAGGGAGCAAATCCTTACTTTTTCGTGTATATAAGTCAACCAGTAACAAAATAGAGCAGCTAATCGGTTCACTAAACTCTTTAATCATAAGCTGATCTTGTTTTCTGCTCAGCTTCCAATGAATACGTTGAAGCCGATCCCCCTCCCGGTACTCTCTGATTGCAAAAATCTCAGAGGGATCATCACCGCTTTTTGTTAATGAATAGGTATCACTATCGATATGATTAGAGCAGCCCCCAGAGAATTTCAATTCCAGTAACTCATAATAATTTGGAAGGACTGCAGCTTTTATTTCACCCGGATTTCTTTTTCTTAAAGAGAAAAGCCTTAAGTAATCGTAAATACGGATGCCCCTCATGCTAATGATCAGATTACCTGCGTGCTCCGATTTAAGCGATACTGTAACCTGTGTATTCGTCCTTGCATCCAGAGATACCATATATTCTGTTTTATATTTTCTTTTGGAGTATGAATTTTGATAAGTAAGATAAATCTTAATATTTGTGATAGGAAAAATAGAGCGATTATTTAACTGCACCGTAATGGGTATCGGCTCATTACGATTTACGATATGCGTCGAGGAAACAAGCTCCGCACGTACATTCGTATAAGCATAGAATAGAAGAAGCAGCATGAAAAAAGGCATTCCCAGCACTGCCAAAAATAATATTCCCATATAATAAGTATTATAAAGAATCGCCAATAATCCTACTACCACTAATAGTAGTAGATATTTCAATTGGTTACGTAGCATTCCCAAATCCCTGTCTTTCTAAATTGATGCTATCTTGACGCTATCGCTTCGATCAAGCCTTGGAGGTAATTCGCGGAGCCTTGACAGCCCGCAAAATATCTTCCAGAAGGTTGTCCACGGTTACATTATTAATTCTGGCCTTTGACTTTAGAATCATCCGATGTGCAGCAACATCCTTGAAAATGGCCTGGATATCAGAAGGTATTACATAATCCCTGTTATTTAAAAAAGCTGTTGCCTTCACCATATTCATGATTGCCAGGGATCCCCTGGGACTTACACCCAACTCAATCAAAGGGTTCTCTCTTGTATGTTGTACTAAATTCGTAATATAATCGTAAATAGAATCATGGACAAAGACTTCTTCCACCATGCTTTGCATTTTAAGGATTTCCTCTTTTTCCACAACACGCTTTACATAGTCCATAGGATTGGCACTATGACGTTCCTTCAATATTCCAATCTCACTCTTTCGATCTGGATAGCCCATAGAAAGCTTTACCATGAAACGATCTAATTGGGATTCTGGCAGCATCTGTGTACCAACAGAACCGATGGGATTCTGGGTTGCCATTACCACAAAGGGTTTGGGCACATCTCTCGGTATACCATCTACTGTCACCTTTCCTTCCTCCATAACTTCCAACAAGGCTGATTGGGTTTTGGAAGAGGTTCGATTAATTTCATCCGCCAAAAAAAGATTGCAAATAATAGCTCCCGGTTTATATTGATAGCTTTCCCCATCTTTACTTAATAGGTGAAAACCTACGACATCCGTCGGTAAAACATCCGGAGTAAACTGCAATCGACGGTGATCCAGTGCCATTGCTTTTGAAAATGCTACTGCAAGGGTGGTCTTCCCCACTCCCGGATTGTCTTCCAGCAGGATATGTCCCTTTGCTAAGATAGCTGTAAGTACTTTTTCTATAATGACTCTCTTACCGATAACTA
This sequence comes from Bacillota bacterium, assembly GCA_023386815.1. GTDB lineage: Bacteria > Bacillota > Clostridia > Lachnospirales > Lachnospiraceae > Mobilitalea. The sequence continues at coordinate 90,673 of JAEWIZ010000034.1, read as the reverse complement.
CTTTTTCTACTTCATCCATGATATGAATGGTCTTCTCATGAAATGGCACCATATGTCATACACTTCCTATCTTTGTAAGTTATTGTTCATTATATCATAGCAGAGGAATTATTCAATTAAATCTATATTAAAAAATTTTTAAGTTAATGAATTTAACGATAATTCTGTGAACTGAATTGATTTATATTGACTTATCCTTTAAAATTGATAAAATTGAACTTATGAGAATACTATGGAGGTAGCAAAAGGTGAACAATTCAAAAAAATTAAAGACGAAAAAAGAGAAAAAAAAGGACAGGCTGATTGAACAAAAGCCCTTAAGCAAGATATCCAAACCATGGATTATTGCTTTTGGTGTCCTTGTTGTTATTATGATTGGAGCTATGTTATTTGATCAGTTATATGAAAAGACCATCCTTACTGTTGATGGAGAAAAATATAAAATGAGTGATGTAGCTTATTATTTCTACGCTGTAGAATCTCAATATGATTACTACGATCAGATGTTTGGCGGAAGCGGCTCATATTGGGATATGGTATTTGATGAGGAATCCGGAGAAACCGTTCGTGATATGGCTAAGGCAGAAGCTGTTGACAATAGCATCTATAACGAAATTCTTTATAAGGAAGCCGTTGCAGCAGGTCTCACTTTAACAGATGAAGAAAAAACCAGCATTAGCACTCAGGTTGATTCCTTATTAACAAATACTCTTTCCTCCAGCGAAAAGACAAAGAATAAATTCACGAAAAGCTCTTTGACTGCTGCACTTGAGAAGACTACCTTAGTTTCCCGTTATCGTCAAGACAAGATTGATTCCTTTGATATTGATGATGCCGCTATTAAGGCTGGTGTTAATTATGATGATTACAGACAATACGATATTGAAACCTTATTCATCTCAACAAATACAACGGATGAGGATGGCAAGACCGCGGCAGTTTCTGACGAAGAAAAGGCTGCTGCTTATGATAAGTTAAAATCATACTATGAAACAGCTAAAACTACAGAAGATTGGTCCAAGCTGCTTCCTGAATCTGAAGAAGATGTTACTTATGCTGATACCAATTTCCTGGAGAGTGGTACTACTTACTCTGAGGATATGGAAAAAATGATGATGGCAATGAATAACGGTGATGTAAGCGAGATCTATGAAGCTGAGGACGGATATTACGTTGTGAGAATGGTAAATAACAATTCCTCTGAGGCATATGATAATGAAGTTAAAAGTCAGATCTCTACCGAAGAAAATAAACAGTTTGATGATTTCTATAATACGATCAAAGAGAATCATGAATACAGTACCAACGAAAATGCCTTGGCATCAATGAAAATGGGTAATATCACGATTGATTAATCAGCGATTTGGGTGTAAAAGTATATAGACTTTGAAGATGAATATGGGGAACATAAATCCATCTGGACTTGCCTTACCATCCAGGGATTTCCTAAGGCAATCCCAAGATGCCGGTCTGCGCCATCTGGATTTATATTCCCCATATTCATCGATATAGTGTATGTAAGGCTTTGACCACTGAATTTTTATATAGGTTTCAAAAAGACTATGAACTTCACCTTTTCGTAAATGAAGTTCATAGTCTTTTTATTTATTTTTACTTTATATGTATAGTTCTGGTTTTGTTAGAAATAATAATTGTGACTCTAAATTTGAAAGGAGATTATTATGGCTAAGAACAAGAATAATTCGAAAAGTAAAGCTTCGAATAGCAGCAAAAATACTACCTCGAATAGTAGTAAAAACACTACCTCATCTAGTAGTAAAAATGATTCCAGTGGTTCTAGCAAAAGCGGAAACGGATCAATGAAGGATCTGAGTGCACAATTTCCTGATAAACGACCTGCACGGAGCGGCCCAGGTGGAGAATAAACTAACATCTTGGTAGACACATTCCACTTTCACTGCTGGGAATAAAAAAGGTTGGAATACCAGAGGCGTAGGGAGCAATATCGTATTGTTGGAAATAGATCACCACCCCATCATCTTCTAAATAAAAATTGTTTACCTTAAAATTTTCATTTACAAGTGCGGTATAATTTTCAAAATACATAAAGCTATCCTGCGCCATACTTTTTTCTATCTCACGATTAATATACTGGATCATATATTCCCGATATTTGGGACGATTGGGAAACAAGTCTGCAAGATCCAGCTTCTTACTTCTGGAGAAATCCCAAGTATCCGAATTACGTACTGTCAAGCCATGCGCTCCTCCTGCATATTCATATTGGTCAAAATACAAGCTTACGATACAGTTATGATTATAGGTAACCGTAAAGTCTACATATGCTTCAAAAACGTGGATTGGATAGTTGTTTGCAACTGAATACTCGTACTCAACCATAGCCATCTGATATAGGTTCATAATGTTGGAGCGCTCATACATTACCGCCTTTGTTCGATAAAGTGCGTTCAGTTTATTTACAACCTGCGGATATGCTTCTGATATGAATTGCGGATATTTAATGGTGTATTTCATAATCATTGTATTTTTATAATATAAGTCCTGTTTCAGTACCTTCTCCCTAACAGTAATCTGATTTCCCAGCATTCAGATACCTCCCTTTTTAAGGATTCCTTGTCACACTATATGCGATAGAAATGGAGAATATTCTTCAATAGGACAGGATATCACTACATAGCACGTTCTAGTTCCTGATATACCATTTGTTCTACGTATTTGACCTGTTTTTTGCTCATGGCAAAATGAAAAACCGATTCGCAGGCATGAATGAACTCGTAGAAATTACAATTCCCTGTTCTTTCTCCTATCCCGAACAGGGTGCAATCAATAAAATCCGCCCCTGCCTTAGCACCGATAATAGAGTTTGCAACTGCCATTCCTAGGTCATTATGAACATGAAGCTCGATTCTCATATCCGTATTCGCTCGGATGGTCTCGATTAATTCCTTGGTTTTGGAGGGGGTTAGAGTGCCCACCGTATCTGCTACCCGAATGACATCAACACCATTTTTTTGCAGTTCCTTGGTCAGACTTAAAATAAATCCCAAATCCGATCGGGAGGCGTCCTCAAGACCCACGGTCACATCTACCTCCTGACTTTTTGCAGCATACACACACTCTAATACATTCTTAATTACCCAGCTTTTGTTTTTCTTTAACTTGCTATAGATCTGGACATAGGATACAGGAGTCCCAATATGAATGATATCCGGTTTACAGACAATTGATTTTTTAACATCCAAAAGATCCATTCTGCTCCATACGGAGATTTTTGCATTCTTTTTATTTCCGATAATTCTTCGGATACTCTCCTCCTCTTCCTCACTAAGCACAGGGGTACCTGCTTCAATCTCATATACCCCGATTTCGTCCAAAAATTTTGCAATTTTCACCTTATCTTCTGCCCGAAGAGCAATTCCAGGGCACTGCTCGCCATCCCGTAAGGTTGTATCAATGATATGTTTCATTTCTTTCATGCCGGGTAACCTCCTTTACAATTGACATAAACTCTTCGTCACTCAGACTTCTTCTATATTCGTTACAAAAGCCTTTTACTCGTCTTAATATTGTTTCTAAGTTTAGCTCATCCTTTATTTCAACCTCTAGCTCTTTTAACTTTAAGTGAATAGCTTTGGAACCAGAGTGCTTCCCTATCACCAACTCAAACCTGCCTCCTACAAGGCTGGGTGCATAAGCTTCGTAAGTGGCAGGGTTCTTATGAATACCGTCTACATGAATACCGGCCTCCACCTGGAAGATGCGCTTGCCGATAATAGGCTTTTTATTACTAATGGGTATACCGGTAAATCTTTCATAAAGCCACACCAACTGTGGTAGTACCGTTAAATCACGATTTGGCTTATGTCGCATGGCTAGGCGCATTGCCATTAACACCTCCTCCGTCGCTGCATTATTCTTACAGCCAGCAAAGCTGGTGGTGATATTTTTACCATAAAAGGCTGCCCATTGTAATGCCAAAGCATTGGCACATCCATAGGTATTCTCAGGGCAAAAAATTACCGTACTACTTGGCAGATAACCTTGGATTTCCTCCAAAGCCTTTTCGTATTCCGAATAACAAAGAAGATCATCTAATCCAACGATTCGTAAGAGTTTATGCTTTTGAAAGGATCTTAGCTTAATAATTTCTCTCGCGTCATTTAACTGAAGTTCAAAAATCAAATTCTCCAAATTCCCCTCATGCCGACAGACATAACGGAAAAACCCAGGGAATTCGTTGACCTCATCCTCAAATTCAATGTTCAGAATGAATTTCTGCCCCTCTGGCAGATACTCCATCTTCCGGTATGCCGCTGTTGACACTTCAATTACATCAACACCGATGGTAAACAGCAGTTCACAAAATTGATGTAATTCTTCTTTTGATGGCAGACTATGGTCAAATGAGGTCAGGGTGTTATCAATTAAATGAATCATTCTACCACCACTCCTTTTCCAAGATTAACAACCATTAAAGCTCCCAGCTACTTCTATACCAATTTAGTCCGTTGTTCAATCATTCCCAGCTATCATTCGTTTCTCATATACTTAATAATGTTTTCTAAATTACTAGCTCCTGTACCGGATACCCGTTAATGAAATGCTGTTCCACAATGGATTCCACATCATCCTCCGACAAATCCCCATACCAAATCCCCTCCGGATAAACCACTGCAATCGGCCCTTTCTCACAAATCCCAAAACACCCCGTATTTGTTATCATAACATCTCCAGACATATCATTTTCTTCAATAACCTCCATGAATTTCTGAACAATATCTACAGAATCCTTCGAATAGCAATAACCCTTCTGCTGTCCGTTCACACGACAGCTGGTGCAGACAAAAACATGATGTTTTACACTTACCATAGCATTCTCCCTTCCTTTCAAGGTAAACAGTTTATTCTAAAAATTACAAGTTGTCAGATATATGCCTCTCTTTTTTGGTTCATCTCCTTCGCTGCCCAGATAACAGAGTCCTCAATTCTGTCATAGGTGGTGAATATCTTAATTCCCTTCTGAATTAATTTGGACTTTGGCACCTCACCGATTCTCATTGCAATGACCGCGTCACAGTCGGAAATTGTATGGATAATGGCATCCATCTTATCCTGTTCTTCCCCACACGCCTCGACACCGTCGCAGTATTTCTTTATTTTTCTTTTCTCCTTAAAGATTGCATTGCCCTTACTGTATTCATATACATAAAATTCAGAAACCTGACCAAAATGCTGATCTACAATCATTCCACTTTTTGTAGCCACTGCCATATGTAAGGTTTTATCTGACTGAAATTCTAAGGATCGGTCATGCTCCAGAGTTCCAATGGCATCCGCACGACACTGCCTGCAGTGGTACATTTGCATAAGGATGGTTTCACAGGATTTTCTAATCCCCATAATTTCTTTGTTTGAAACCAGGGGGAGCTCCTCAAAAGCACTCCCTTTCACGGGTATCAGCTGCATAATATTTGTGATTGTTGCTCCAAGTTCCTTTACCTTTGCCACTACCTCAGGAATTTCCTGATCATTGATCCCCTTTAGCACTACGATATTTATCTTGCAGATGATTCCCCGACTGGTCAACATGCTGATTCCTGCCAGCTGGTTAGACAGCAGGATGGAGGCTGCCATTTCATCGTAGTATTTCGTACCCATGTAATCAATATATTTATAAATCCTTGCTCCTGTTTTCGGCTGTATTGTATTCAACGTAACTGTTACATGGGTCACCCCTAATTCAATCAATTCATTCGCATATTGGGGTAGCATCAAGCCATTGGTGGATAAGCAGAAGGTAATTTTTTTATCATGTTCCCGTATCAGGGTTAGTACTTTTTTGGTCTCCTCGAAATTCGCCAGTGCATCGCCCGGCCCTGCAATTCCTATTACGGTCAGGTTTTCTACCTTGCTTCTTACTTCTAAATACCTTTGGAATGCTTCCTCCGGATTTAGCACCTTCGTTGTAACCCCGGGTCTGCTTTCATTGGGACAGTCGTATTTACGCAGACAATAGTTACAGCTGATATTACATTTCGGAGCAATGGGCAGGTGCATTCTTGCGTATTTATGCGCCTGGCAATGATAGCAGGGGTGCGTTGCGGTCCTCTCTTCTATCGTTAGGGACTTTACCTCATCCATTTTATACTGTTGAAAAAGTCTTTCACGGAAGGTGGTTTCTTTTCGATCCAGGACTGCATTGGAGATCTCATCTAGAAAGGTAAGTGAGCCCACATACCCCAAGCTTCGTAATCTCTGCCCGCCCATCCGGTCATGAATTGGAAAGCTCCTGCGAACCAGGGGGATGCCAAGTTTTTCTGCAATTCTCCTGCCATCGGAGCTTCCGATGAGTAAATTCACTCCGTACTCCCTGGCGTTTTCCTCAATTGTTTGAAAATTCACCTCATCCATAAGCATAAATTTTGGATAAAAGAATGTATCTGCCACGGTTTGTATTTCTTGTTCTAACACCTCTTTTAGCTTTGGACATTTTGAACCGGTGGCGGTAATCAGGGGCATAATTCCATTTTCCACACACATTCGAACTGTACTGATTACAAAATCCGGCTCACCGTAAACAGCCACCTTTGCTTCCGCATTATGCTTATGAGAATCAATCATGGCATCCAGATACCGTTGACGCTCCTTTTTCAACTTCTCCGGAATCGGTTTGCCTGATATATTTTCTAGTATTTTAAGAAGTGCGTCATTATCTCTGAGACTTACTGGCAGGTTGCATTTCATATAGGGCACTCCGTAGGTCTCATAGAGGTAACCGGCGGCGGATTTTTTTCCTTCAGAAACAGAGGAAAGCTCCAGGGTAATTCTTGCTCCAGCCATCTGCTTAATATCCGCCAGTTCTGTTCCTGACTGGGGCAGCCTTTGATAGGTATCTGAGTGCCCGCCGTCCAGATTGTCCGACAGGTCTGGCAGCAGGATATAATCAAGCTCAAATTCTGTCAGCAGTTCCTTCAGATATCTGGTATCTGCCGGTGACAGCTGGCTGGTTATGATGTTTATCTTATCATTTTTACTTATATCCATCGGGACAGACTTAACAATATGATATAGGGCTGTCATAAATCCTTCAAATTGTGTGCCTGCATATCCTGGGGAGGGTATTCCAAGAATCGTGACATCCCTATGCTCCGGATATTCTTCATAAAACTTATCTATGATTCTGACGATATCTTCTCCGATGGTTTCAGCCAAACAGGTTGTAGCTACACCGATTACTTCCGGTTGATAGACCTGAATTAGATTAAGTAGTCCCTGGATCAGATTTTTTTCCCCACCGTATACGGTTCCTTCCTCCGTTAAAGAGGAAGAGGCAATATCAACAGGTTCATTGTAATGAGTTGCCATATGCCTGCGGATATAAGTGCTGCAGCCCTGTGAGCCGTGAAGAATTGACACACATTTTTTGATTCCGTACATTGCCGACATAACACCCATTGGCATGCACATCTTACAGGGATTAACAGTTAAATTAACTAAAGTTCCTCTCATAGGAATCCCTCCATTCCAAGCTCGACTACAGCTTTTTTATTTTGAGTCTAAATATAGCTACGCAAGGTTCGAAGATGATAAGCAACATTACCTAGAGCTATGAATCTGCGTGTAACTGTGTTCAGATGGCGCAGATCGGCAAACATTGGTTGTCTGCTAGCTTATAATATCCGAAGCCATATAATTCCATACTGGATGATTCATGCTCAAATTAATCTCCTTTATAAAATTCACTGCCCCATCAAAGCCGCAGAGGGGATGTTTTCTCTCATGATTATGATCACAGAAGGCAATTCCCAGCTTATAGGCGAGTGGTCGTTCCTTTACACCGCCCACTAGGATATCGGCTCCCTTTTCTTTCATGAATTTTTCCAGTTCTGCCGGGTTAGCATCATCCAGAATGATGGTGTCCTTATTTACAAGCTGCTCTATGATTTCATAATCCTCTTTTTTACCGGTCTGGGTTCCAACCACCACAGTTTCCATTCCAAGAGAATTAAATTGATGAATCAGAGAAATTGCTTTAAAGCCGCCTCCGACATAGATAGCTGCTCTTTTCCCTTCCAGGTTCTTTCGATACCGGCTAAGAAAGTCTGAGAGTCTTAAGATCTCCGCCTCCGCTATAGCAAGAGCTTTTCTCTTCGCTGTTTCATCATTCAGTGCATCCGCGACCTTAATCAGAGAGTGTACCGTATCTTCCATTCCATAGAAACTGATTTTAATAAAGGGAATGCCCATCTCCTCCTCCATGCGATTTGCCAAATAGGTACTGGAACCGGCACACTGTACTATATTTAGCTGGGCGGTTGGTGCCTGTAGCAGCGTTTCATAGTCGGAATCCCCGGTAATGGTTGCTATAACAGGGATGCCGATTTGACGTAGGTACTCTTTTACAATCCAGATCTCTCCTGCCAGATTAAAGTCACCTAGAATATTTACTCCATATCTTTTCTTCTGTTCCTGGTGAGGCTTTAATAACTCCATAATCGCATTGCAGGCCATTTTATAACCAACGGATTTATTCCCGGAGAATCCCGGGGATTTCACGGGCAGAACACGGATACCATACTTCTTTGACATGCCTTTACAGACAGCATCAAGATCGTCCCCGATCACTCCCACAATGCAGGTAGCATAGATAAAAATCAACTTTGGATGATACTGCTCTACCACCTCTTCTATTGCTGAAAGAAGCTTCTTTTCTCCGCCAAAAATAACATCCTGTTCCTGCAAATCTGTTGAAAAGCTGTTACGGTATAAATCATCCCCGCTACTTAGGCTGCCCCGGATGTCCCAGGTATAGCTGGCACATCCGATTGGTCCATGAACAATATGGAAGGCATCCGTGATTGGATTTAGCACAACTCTGGCTCCACAAAAGACGCAGGCTCTCTGGCTGACAGAGCCGGATACGCTGTTACTGTCACAACGCAGACCATTTCCACTGCAACCATCCTGCTTCCTTAATATGTAATCCTTTCGTGCGTCTAAAACATTCGTGTTCTCCATAGGATACTCTTCCTTTCTTACGATTAATTCTTAAAATTAGAGTGTCAAAAGACTTTTTTAAACTGTATGGATGGATATGCGCTCATATCCATCTGCATAACCTGGATCAGGCTTTTGACACTCGAATCTTCATAATGTAGTTCCTGAAATTTTATGGTTCATTGGTATGGCCTTTCCTTCAACTACATTACCATCTCAAAGTCCTCTTCGGTACTGTCTCTGTCAAATCGATCCATGAGTGCGTTCGTAATCAGCTCTGCCAGCCTCATGCCGCCTTTATACCCAACCAGGGGCAGATAGGAATGAATATATCGATCAATGATTGGGAATCCCGCTCTTACAAAGGGTAGATCCTCCGCTCTGGCAATGTATTTTCCATGGGTGCCTCCAATGAGTACATCCACACTGTCCGCTTTAATCCATTGATGCAGCTCAAAAAGATCTCCTGCAGCCTTAGCTTTGCAGCCTTCCACACCGAATTTTATGAATACTTCCTCAGCAGCTTTTTCAAAAGCATCACCCGGTGTTCCGGTCACAAGATACTTTGGAATCATACCCATCTCAAGAACAAATTCGGCAATGCTAAGGACAGTATCAGGGTCTCCGAAGATGGCTACCTTCTTATTATAGGTATAGGGATGGATATCAATTAACACATCCACCAATTGCCCCCGCTCTTCCTCTAAGGAATATGGCACCGAACTTTTGGTATATTCCTGGAGAGCCATGATGTATTCATCTGTTCTGGCAATCCCAATCGGTAAGGATAATAATTGAAAAGGGACACTGCATTTTTTGGATAAGGTTTCCGCTGGAACCTCACTGGCAAACTTACCAAAAGCGAGGGTCTGATTGCAATCACCTAGGTTGATGATCTCTTCCACCGTGGTTCCTCCCTTTGGATATAGCTCAAAGACTCCTGTCATTGGAGCATCCATTACACCACTGGTATCCGGTAACATGGTATAAGGCACACCCATTTCCTTCGCAATGCGCTTCAACTCTCTCATATCTCCAGGATTCACAAAGCCCGGCATAATGACAACCTTACCATTTTTCTTGCCGGAGGCTTTGGATAAGTAACGGATAAAGCCTGCCACCATGTTACTGAAACCAGTCACATGGGAACCATAGTAGCTTGGTGTATTGCAGTGAACCATATACTTCCCTTCCGGTACTTCAATATCCTGAATAAAGGAATTTAAGTCATCCCCGATGGTCTCAGAAAGACAGGTGGTATGCACCGCAATAATCTTCGGATTATAAATATCAAAAATATTCTTAGCAGAAGTTTTTAAATTCGAGCCTCCCCCGAATACGGAAGCACCTTCCGTGAAGGAACTGGTAGAAGCCATGGCCGGATCCTTAAAATGTCTGGTTAAAAACATTCTATGGAAGGAGCAGCAGCCCTGAGATCCATGGCTATGAGGCATGCACTCATGAACACCTAATGCAGCGTACATGGCACCTACCGGTTGGCAGGTCTTTGCCGGATTGACTCTGAGTGCACTTCTTAGAGTAATTTCTTTTGTCGTATAGTCTAGCATAATTACGCACCTCCTAATGTACCTTTGAGAATTGGAGTTGTTTTCCACGGTGCCTTTACATAACTCCAAGCCGGGGTATAAATGCCCATTGTAACGTCTCTTGCAAAATTAACTGCACCACGAAAGCCCGAATAAGGTCCGCTGTAATCATAGGAATGCAGCTGCCTGGATAAGATTCCGCCCTTCTGTGCCACGTACTTATCCTTAATACCGGAGAAGAAAATATCCGGCTTTAAAAGCTTTAAGAATTCTTCTGTCTCAAAATGATTTAAATCATCTACCATAAAGGTACCATCTGGCATATCCTTCACCATACCGCCATAATAATCAATCAACTTTTCTTCCTTAAGCTTATTTAAATCTTCTTCTGATAAATAAACATGATATTTCTCAGGATCCGGATTGACTGTAATGGACTCGATGTTTTTACTATCTGCATCTATCTTTACAAAAGGAATTACCTCACGCCCCTCGTATTCCTCTCGGTGTCCGAACTCGTAGCCAGCTAAGACCGTATGCATTCCAAGATCATTCAACAGCAATTGGAAATGATGAGCTCTGGAACCGCCAACATAGAGAGCTGCCGTCTTACCCTTTAGCTTACTTTTGTAATAAGCCATTCCCTCATCGATTTGTTCTAATTCATCAGCGATAACCGCCTCAGTTCTTGCTGTCAGTTCAGGGTCGTTAAAGAATTTTGCCATATTTCTTAAGGATTCGATGGTTGCTGCAACGCCAACAAAGTTGACCTTCATCCAGGGTGTGCCATACTTTGCTTCTATCAATTCAGCAATATAGTTAATGGAACGATGACATTGAACCACACTTAAATTTGCCTGATGAGAGTTTGCAATGTCATCCACGCTGGCACCCCCGGTAAATACAGATACAATCTCATAGCCGACTCTCTTTAAAATTCGTTCCGTTTCCCATCCGTCTCCGCCAATGTTATATTCCCCCAGCAGATTAATAGAAAACTTGCTATCTATCTTGCGATCACCTTCACCGATGACAAACTTCATTAATTGATTATTCGCTATATGATGCCCTGCTGACTGGCTAACACCTTTATAACCCTCACAGCTAAAAGCGATACATTTAATGCCATACTCCTTCTCAGCCCATTTAGCAACCGCATGGATATCATCACCGATCAAACCAACCGGACAGGTGGAGCATATCATAATTGTCTTTGGATGGAATAATTCCATCGCCTCACTGATTGCCTGCTTTAGCTTTTTCTCACCGCCGAATACGATATCCGGCTCCTGGAGGTCGGTGGAAAAGCAATACTGTAAGTAATTATCCTCCCCCTCCTTCGTCTTAGCTTTATGTCTTCTTGTTCCCCATGTATAATAGGAACATCCGATGGGGCCGTGAACAATGGTAAAGGCATCTTTAATTGGTCCTATTACAACGCCTTTGCAGCCTGCAAAGCAGCAGCCTCTCTGGGTGATAATACCGGGAACGGTGCGGACATTAGCTGCAATCGCATTATTATTTTCCTTATGATTAACATTCACCATATGTTCTTTACGATTTTTATATACTCTGGAGCTATACTGATCCAGAACCTTATTCATTACATCCATAGCAACCTCCTTATCAATATGCTTCTGTCGTTGCTTCTCCATTACGCACACGGTAACTTTCATTAATTGGAAGAATAAATATCTTCCCATCACCCGGATTACCTGTACTGTTCACATCCATAATCGTATTCACAACCCGCTCTACTGCATCCTCTTCCACAATCATGGTAAATACTCTCTTGGAAATTAACCGCTGTGATTCCGAGATATACTCACCCGTGTGATTTGCCGGTATCTCACCGGAATCTACAATGGAGGTTAAAAGCGCCATATCGATCAGCTTCTTACCTCTTCCAAGAACCTTTCTACAGGTAAAGGCGGGTACTCCGGCATTTGCTAACGCTTCTTTTGTAACGTTAACTTTATTCTGTCTGATAATAGCCATTACTTCCTTCATGACCAATCCTCCTTTCTAATAAAACTTTTCATTGAGAAGCTCAGATTCACACCAACTGCATGAAAAATTTCACCATTTATACAATTTACACTATAAGCCTTTTTTCTTGGTACTAATGGTATACGCCTCTTCTACCGGGCTTACGAAAATTCTACCATCGCCAAAGTTACCGTTATCTCCGGTTCTTGCATATTTCATGATGATCTTAACCACATCATCCTTATCATTCTCATCTACTACCATTAAAAGCATTTCCTTTGGTATTTCATCATAAAACACCTCGCCAACCTTAACACCCTTTTGTTTGCCGCGTCCGTAAACATCCATCTTGGTTACCGCAGGAAAGCCTGCCGATAATAATTCCGATAATACAGTTCCTACCTTTTCCGGACGAATGATTGCTCTTACTAATAACATAAAATTCTCCCTTCTACTGATCCCTATGAATTTGGTATCTGCTCTATCATTTTAAAGATCCAAAATACCATGCTCCATCAACAGTTCTTCCAATCGCTCCTGCTTCATTGGCTTTGGAATAACGAACAAATCATTACCATCGATCTTCTGTGCTAACTGCCGATACTCATCTGCCTGATTTACCGTAGCATCAAAGTCAATTACCGTCTTCTTATTGATCTCCGCTCTTTGAACCATATTATCTCTTGGAACAAAGTGGATCATCTGGGATCCCAACTCCTTCGCAAAGGCTGATACTAACTCTGCCTCACCATCTACCTTTCTGGAGTTACAGATGATGCCTCCAAGTCTGACACCACCAGTATTTGCATACTTTTGAATTCCCTTGGAAATATTGTTGGCCGCATACAGCGCCATCATTTCCCCGGATGCAACGATATAAATCTCCTGTGCTTTTCCTTCACGAATTGGCATTGCGAAACCACCGCATACAACGTCACCAAGTACATCGTAGAATACATAATCAAGGTCGTCAGTGTAGGCACCCAACTGCTCCAGCAGGTTAATCGATGTAATAATACCGCGTCCTGCGCATCCAACTCCTGGTTCCGGACCACCGGATTCCACACAACGAATGTTTGCAAAGCCGTTTTTCATAATGTAACTAAGATCAATATCCTCACCTTCCTCCCGAAGGGTGTCCAGTACTGTCTTTTGCGCTAAACCACCTAGAATTAATCTGGTAGAATCCGCTTTGGGATCACAGCCAACGATCATTATATTCTTTCCCATTTCTCCCAAGCCGGCTGTTAGGTTCTGTGTTGTAGTAGATTTACCAATTCCGCCTTTTCCGTAAATTGCAACCTGTCTCATATTCCTTACCTCCTAATATTGTTCCGTTGTCAAAGTAACAGCTACAAGAAAATCTGTACGTAAATTTTCCTGAATTACCCGTAAGAAAGATTATGCGAAACCCCTTTGGGAAACAAATGAGTCCAAATGCTGAAACATTTATGCCTTAAACAAAAAAAACGTCATTACATTAGTTGTAATGACGTCTCTGTCTGATAGAGGTCTTCGTTATATCCGAAGGATGAAGAGTTACCCGATTGGAGCATTCCTTCTTGAACCATTTCTTTCGGATGGATAATTTCTATGGTTGCAATTCTATCATCAGTACATAACACTTTCAATACATGGTTTTGTCAAATTTATACGGCTGGTAGAAGATGTTTTTGCACAATTTACACTAGTGGTCATTGGTTTGTTCAGTATTATTTGATTTTATATGAAATAAAGGCTATAATACCAAACAGATCATTAAATATTCTTAAATACAATGGGAGATTATCATGGATCAAAACTCTGTACTGACCACGCAAGAAGTAGCCGATATGTTGAAAATTGCAAAGAATACTGTGTACGAATTGATTAAGCGCGGTGAATTGAATTCTTATAAAGTGGGAAAAAAGGTGAGAATTGACTTTAAGGATGTGATGGAATATAAGGAGAGAACCCAGACAGCACCTTCATCTGCCAAGATTGGAGCTTCCTTTCCCTCCTCACCTCCACAGACATACCAGGGATTAACTGTCAACAACAATACAACGGCTCCTGTCATCCTTTGCGGCCAAGACATCATACTGGATCTCATCACGCGCTATCTGGAAACAGGCACTGGGCGCTTCTCAGTCTTACGCTCCTTTGAGGGCAGTTATAATGGCTTGTATTCCCTGTATCATGGGTCGGTTCATCTAACAACAGTACACCTTTGGGATCCTGAATCAAATCAATATAATATACCTTATGTGAAAAGATTGCTTCCAGGCATACCTTCCGTACTAGTACATCTGGTCAGCAGGTATCAAGGTTTCTACGTCCCAAAAGGAAATCCAAAAGGGATCCAAGGCTGGGAGGATTTAAAGAGAAATGATATTACTATGATTAACCGGGAAAAAGGAAGCGGAACCAGAATTCTTTTGGACGGACATCTAAAAAGGCTAGGCATTAACGCAAATACGATACCAGGTTACCACCGGGAAAGCACCTCCCATCTCGCGATAGCAAGTACAGTTGCACGAGGAGGCGCAGACATAGGCCTTGGGAATGAAAAATCAGCTCTCCAGGTTAGTGGTATCGATTTTATCCCACTGCAGGCGGAACAATTGGATATCGTGTTCCGAAAAGAAGACATGGATCGCCCTGAATTTAGAGCAATCCTCAATGTAATAAATTCTAAGAATTTTAAACAGGAATTGTCTGGCTTAGGTGGATATATACTAGATCGAATCGGTGAAATAGAAGAGATTTAAATTGAAATGGGCTGTTGTAAAATCCTGATTTAATAAAATCAACATTTTACAATAACCCATTTTCTTACATAACCTTACTGATATCTATCTTATTGAATATTAATATCCTTAAATACTCATATCCTTTTTTTAAAATATTCATTCTTTGAATGTGTTTCTAAGAAATGCAAATTAACTTTTCGGGATCAAAATATACCTTCCAGGGTAAGGGATAGTCCTTCAACTCTACCCATCGATCTTTTGACATCTCCCACTGGAGTACGAAATCCCTGGAATTTGACTTTGGTTGTACTCTACTCAGATATACGGTGATACGAAATGGTGCTTCATTGGTATATACCGGCCATAATTCGAAGACATTTTTCCCGGCCTTCTCAGCCATCTTGATATGATTCGCCCGAATTCCCACATGAGCTATTCTCGAGCAGTTTCCTGGAGTCCACAGCTTAATTCCCCATTCGTTGGCTTCAATCCTGCCATCCGGCAATATCCTTACAGTTGAAATGTTTTTGCAACCGGTAACCTGCGCTACAGGCAAGGTGGTAGGATGCATGAAAATGTCATCTCTTTCTTTGCAAGCCTCTTTTTTACCTTGGTCAATCACCATAATTTGCTTACACAAACGATAAGCCTCCTCCATGTTGTGTGTCACAAAAAGAGTCACCCCCTGATAGTCGCTGAGAGTTTCCATTAATTGATTTACCATCTGGTTTCTTAAATACTCATCAAGTGCTGAGAACGGTTCATCCAATAATAATACCTCCGGCTCAACCACTAGGGCTCTGGCTAAAGCAACTCTCTGCTGCTGCCCCCCGGATAATTCCGTCGGATATCGTTTCTCCAGATTCTTTAGATGCATCATTTCTATCGCTTTTTGCACCTTCTTTGCTCTTTGATCACTAGTTAATCCACTTAAGGCAAATCCTATGTTCTTCTCCACTGTCATATGGGGGTAGAGTGCATAATTCTGAAATAAGAACCCAACCTTTCGCTGCTGGCAGGATAGGTTAATTCTTCTCTCAGAATCAAACAGAGTACGGCCATTTAATACTATTTTACCTTCATCAGGAGTTTCAATCCCTGCTATGCAGCGAAGGGTCATACTTTTCCCCGAGCCAGAGGCACCCAAAACACCTAGAATATCATGATCCGCTTCAAAGTCAACCATGAGTTGAAAGCCTTTCAATTTCTTTTTAATATTTACTATTAAACTCAAATCCAGCACCCATGCCTTTCATTTGTTAACCTATTAATGAATAGACTCAAACACTCTTAGAAGAAGTACCTTTTCACATTCTTCGAGTGTAAATAGTTCAATCTTTGGCAGTGACTTTTGCAGCCAACTATTTTTACTTCCCTTGTCTTCCTCTGATAAACTTCTGTTGATACTCCAGCCAGTAGTTCATAAGGAAAATCACAAAGAAGGAGATTATCATAATCAATGCTACCCATAGGTAAGCCAGATTCTCATTGCCACCCTCCACCGCAAAATAAATTGCCATGGGTATGGTCTGTGTTCTTCCGGGAATATTTCCTGCCAGCATCATAGTTGCTCCAAACTCTCCCAAGGCTCTTGCAAAGGCGAGGATACCTCCCGCTACAATTCCCGGCCAAGCTAACGGTATGCTCACCTTTATAAAAATCTTCCACTCAGGTACCCCCAGGGTTCTTGCCGCGTAGAGTATATTTGGGTCAATCTGTTCAAAAGCTCCCTTTGCCGTTTTATACATCATTGGGAAGGAAACTACTACTGCCGCAATTACCGTTGCACTCCAGGAAAATATAATGTTGGTATCAAAGTACTGCATTATCCTTCCTATTGGCCCTCTCCTGCCTACCAGTACCAGCAAGAGAAAACCTACTACAGTTGGAGGTAAAACCATAGGAAGAATGAAGATGCCATCAAGGAACCCCTTCAGCTTTTTTCGATAGCCTGCCATCCAATAAGCAGCCAATAATCCCAGCACAAAGGTAATTATCGTTGCAGCTAAGGTTGTTTTTACAGATACAAAGAGTGGTGATATATCTAATTCCATAGTTCCAGCTCCTTATCTAGAATTCGATTCCATAGGTATATTAGAATGAGCACCTGCCATAGCTAGTACCTTCTTTTGCTCTTAAGATTATGATATCTGCTCATATCAATATTCTTATTACGATTGCTATATTAGTTTTCTATTACTTATTTTAGTCAAAGGTAAATCCATAGTGATCTAATACTTCCTGAGCCTCAACAGTGTCCAAGAACTTCACGAAGGTATTTGCTACTTTGGGATGCTTACTGTCTTTTATAACAGCTGCGGGATATTCTACTTTGGTATGGGTGAAGGAAGGTGCTGTAGCTACGATCTTTACCTTTGTGGAATTAATTGCATCGGTACGGTAGACAATTCCGGCCTCTGCATTCCCACGTTCCACCCAAGTCAGAACCTCGGTAACATCCTTTGCATATACAGCCTTTTTCTTTACAGCGTTAAGAACTCCATAATATGTAAGTACTTCCTGTCCGTATTGTCCTGCTGGAACACTTGATGGCTCACCCAACGCGACAATGTCTACAGCAGAGCTAGTTAAGTCGGAAAATTTCTTCAGGCTTAGTCTAGAATCCTCTGGTACAATTAGCACGACCTTATTGTAAGCAATGGTTCTTATCGTATTGTTATATAACAGTTTTTCATCTTTTAGTGCATTCATTTGCTTTGTCGCTGCAGAAATAAATACATCTGCTGGGGATCCTTGCTCGATCTGCTTTTGCAAAGAACCTGAAGAGCCATAATTGAAGGTCAAAGTAACATTCGGATACTTTTTATGATATAGCCTTGCAATATCCTCCATCGCATCTGCTGTGCTTGCTGCGGCTGATATCATCAATGAATATTTCGTTGTTGTTTTTGCAAAGACGTTCACGGAGAGTAATGAAAATAAAATTGCAACTAATACAGATAGTGAAATCAACCTTTTTATAAGCTTCATAATATCATCCTCCAATTATTTTTTTCTGTTTCCACTCCCTTATAATTCATTAACTTTTGCCATGTTTGACTAGTTGCTTGCTTTTTAATACGTTTAGTCACGTTTTATCACGTTTTGTTATCTCAAAGTATAGTAGTCCTAAGAACAAAATACAATAGATCCAATTATGGAAATAAATAGAATTATTACGACCAAATTTGTTAATTATGCACAATTTTAATATCTAATATTTGTGGCAATAAAAATGCAGTTAAAACAGACTCTATTTCAACCACATTATTTAAACAGGAATTATGCAGATGATCGACGAAGCAAATAAATATCTCTTAGCTTAACTAAAAAGGAAGTTCTTCTGATTCACTGTTTTTCTTAAATATATATTTTCAAGTTTTACAGACATTTAACAAACTAAATAGAGCTATGGCACCAATCCCTTGATGTCATAGCTCTGATAGCTGTTAATTTACCGAATAGGGCAAGCACCCGTAGCACACTCTTTATCGATAATTTCCCGCTCTTCTGAATCATCTAACTTAGCCAGAAGTTCATAATCAATAGGCTTTAACTTCTTTACCCTGCTTTCGTAGTCTTCCTTCGTGGTACACTCATAGGGTAACAAAGGATAGGTTTCTTCCAGCAGAGGTAGCAAGGTAATACCAACCACGTACTCAAAATTATGATAAATCCACTGAGTTACATCCTCCCATTCATTCTCACGAACATGGACTGTAATAGAGGAATTATGATCTGACCAGTATAGCATACTAAGCTTATAAAGCTCTAACTGTTCAATGGCACCTACTTCATACTTCGTTCTTCCCTCTGGAGCTTTAATCGGGAATTCAATTACCTTAATCGAACAATCCTCATCCGACTGGCCTACTTCATTATAAATCGGATAGGAGCCCTGTTCTGCTATCATTTTGTAAAGCGGATCTGTAGCAGCAATTCGAATTCTTCTGATGTAATAATTGGAATGGGCAAAATGAATACCGGAGCTTACACAAGGAAGCGTGGATAAGCTCCCCTCTGGTTTAATCGTAGTCATAAGCTGAGGCGCCTTAATTCCAAGTTCCTTGCAATACCGATACCCTTCCTGATGTACCACTTGTCGCAGCTGCGATAACAATTCTGCCAAGTCCTCATAACTCATTCCCGTACGGTTTAGCATATCCATCATTCCGGTAAGAGAAACACCGATAATACGATCTTCCTGCATTACTTTATTCCACTGAGGCAACTCAACCTCCACTAGAGTCATTCTTATGGCAACTCTTGTGGAGAGCTTAATAACTTCTATTAAGCTTTCTTTATCGAGCTTATCTTCTTTTACAAAGGCCATCAAGTTATTCGTCGTAAGATTACAGCACTGCTTCGACTGGAGTAATATCTCGCCGCAGGGATTACAGCCACGGAAGGTTGGCTTTCTTCTAAATGCTTCCGCCCCATTAATAAATCCTGGTTCACCATTGATTTTTATGGAGTTGATAATTTCTGTGATGCGGTTAAGGGAAGGTCTGTGTGTATAGAGAATTGAGTTATTACTCATCTTGCGATGAGAAATCTCTTTATCTTCAATCCAATTTCCATCCACCACCTTGTAAATATTCCTTTTAGCACGAATCACTTCTTCATCATCTTCATCACAGATCACCATCATGGCACTTCGCCTTACACCACCGGACACCACATTTTCACTGATTATGGTAGCTATATCAAGAACATCTATACTCTTAAGCCTTCTGTCCTCTCTTCTTAAAAATACACGGTTTATCTTTTCAAACATGCGCTTGATTGAGGTATGCCCTGAGGCTCTGCCACCAAATCTCTTCAGACGTTCACCCTCCGGTCTCACATAACTATAGTCAAGTACAATTTTTTGAATATGACTATACTGCTCTAGGGTAACGAGTTCAAAATAGGTCTCCAGGGCTTCACACCAGCCCTCCTTACTGTCACCCACCTTTAGAATTGCCTCCACAGGTTCCTCTTCACGAATAATGAGTTGTGTGTGTTCCATTTCCTCTTTGGGGGTATATCGCCGTGCCTCCACATCGTACACACCTTCCATATCAAGATGTCTCACCGAGGGTAACGCTTTCACATGTGCTTTGTCAATTCGAATTCCTACTCCGCTGCCTACCATTAACAGATAAAATACGTCCACCAAATCCCTCATACACTCTATGTCAGTAAAGGCACAATTGTAATTGGATAGAGGATATTCCTTTACTATCTCTGTACCACCCATATATAGCGTTCTACCAGAAGTAAATGTTCTAAGTTGAAACAACTGGTCATATAGCATCTTGGCCTCTTTCATCTCCTGATCCCAATCTATCTCAAGACCATTCTTCTGTTTGAATCGGATTCCTAACTCCACATTATACTCTGTGGTTCGACGAACGGTTTCCCACCACCGTTCTCTTCTTTTTTTATCATCCATATATCTGGAATAGGTTCGTAGATAAACGAACTCTCCCAAATGACTTAGTGGACTCTCTATATTCTCATATCCTTTTAAAAATTTATTTGATAGCAGCTGTTCCATAAAATTCTCCATTCTACCCGTGAAATCACGGTATTTACTCCATTATTAATCCAATTCAATTACTCGTCTTAATACTATTATTTCCATATGCTCAAGACTTTATGTACAATATGTTGTATCAATATTATATGCAACCACAATATATATGTCAATAGCTTATCATCTAGGAGATTGGACCTTTTTTGAAAATTTACATTAATTAACTTATGTTGTCACTTTCTGTCGATATTCAGCATATATAGATAGTAAGCACATGGAAAGGAAGGGATCCCTATGTTGTTTAGTTTAATCACACAAGCAAACTTCTTTGTCGTTATGATTGCACTTATGATTATATTTTTCCTTCTTGGTTTTTTATTTGGCAGTCTTAGAAATCGGCAAGCCAAAGAGAAAAAGACTAAGAATATAACGACTAATACGAGCCAGGATGGTCTGCCGTCCCTTGAAGAATCCTTTGGACAGGAGGATCGAGAAGCCTATTATAGACAACAAAATCAAACACAAACACCTTATTTATATTTAAATCAAAATCCGAATAGAAATCAGAACCAGGGTATCAATCAGAATCCGGATCAAGTCGCAAATAAATCTTTGAATCCAGGTCTGAACCAAACTCTGAGCCAAAACCAAGGTCAAAACACAGTTCAGAACCAAGGTCAAAACATAACACAGAACCAAGGTCAAATTCAGACTCATATCAGAAGTCAACGGCAACCGGGCTCCACCTACCGTTCATATAATAATTTCTGGTAAAGATCTGAGCATATCAAACAAGATGATGCTGTGAATTAATACACTATTATAAACTAAAAGGCTGTCCGGAAGGTATTTTATATACAAAATACGCTCCAGACAGCCTTTGCTGTATGCAATGAATCAACCTCATATTAACCTAATTTTTTCGCTATCCGCATAGTTCTTACCGTAAAAAATATAATGATGGCAAATACAGCAATGATAAATATGGGAAGAAAATATACCGGTAATGCCTTTGCCTGCATGCTATTATAATTTAGAAAAAAGAAGATCATTAAGACCAAGGCTTTTAATAATATCATCATTGTTAATAGGTTTGAGTACACAAAGGTTCTATTCTTATCGGTAATCTGCGTAGGCACATTCCATATGGACGGAAAGCGGCAAACAACCGTCAGCAAAAGATACAAAAAGCTACTAATAATGGGCAATAAGAATAGTTCCGATTTATTTCCCCAACGGTCAATTTCACCTAATGCATTATAATGGCCTGGGATTTTCTCTGGTATATTACTCCAATTAAAATATAAAACAGCAAACATCGCCATTAATATAAGAATACTGATGACTTCTAAAAATATTTGCAGCTTTGTGCACTTTAATTTGATCTTTTTATTCTCCATACCAACCAATTACCTCCCACAATAATTTTTGATATCATCGAGCCTTGTCTTACTTATCACAAGTCCTTCTCTTTGTCATTATTATATTCCACTAAAATTGTTCTGTCTACCTTCTATCTATGCCCAGGGTAACAAAAAAAGCACTAAGGATTACATTTTTAATAATCTTAGTGCCTTTTCTAACGATACATCTATATCTCTTAATTATTGCCTCAATAACAGTTCTTTCTATCCTTCGAGTAGCTCGTTCTGTTTTACGCTCGCCTCTCTTTTATTCTTACCTCTGGCAAATACTGAGGTTAATACCATGAATACAACCAGGATGCTTAACAGAACAATTGTGTTATTTCTAGCTTCTGTACCAATCGATCCGCTGATCACTTCCTTGAATAATCCTACGGAGTAGGTCATCGGCATATATGGATACAGTATATTAAAGAATCCTGGCACTGTTTCCATTGGGAAGGTACCTCCACAAGAGGTTAATTGTAAAATCAGCAGTAATATGGTTAGGAACTTGCCAATATCTTTTAAGTACACCATCAAAAATTGCACGATTGCAATAAATACCATGGATACTAAGCAGCAAGCTCCATAATAGTATACCGGGTGTGCAACTTCAAGTCCCAGCGAATATTGCAGTATCCATGCAAGTATAATCGCCTGTGCAAAGCCAATTCCCAGGTAAATAAAACCTCTTGCCATTTTATGCTCTGAATTCTCTGTCAAAATTTTAAACTTGGATTTAGAATCCATATAGATCCCTACAAACATAATTAATGCTCCTACCCAAAGGGAGAGAGACATGAAGTAAGGAGCAAAAGCCGTACCATAGTTAGGCACTGATACTACATTATCAGTTACTATCTCTACCGGATCCTTTGCATAAGTAGCAAGACCATTCAAGCTGTCCAGTTGCTCATTGGTATCTGTAATCGCATCAGCAACTCCATCCTTTGCTTCTGTAATACCATCCTTTAGAGTTGCCGTACCATCATTTACTTTAATAGCTCCCTCTGTAAGGTCATCAGCTGCATCCGATAACTTGGTCGTTGCGCTATTTACCGTATTAACCCCCTCGGATAGAGCTTTCGAACCCTCTGCAAGCTGGGCCGAACCTGCTTTTGCACTCTTAAGCCCTTCCGATAGTGTTACTATGGCAGCTTTTAGCTCTGGCAGACTGCCAGAACCTTCCGATAGTGCTGCAGCACCTGTATTGATTTGCTTCGATGCCTGCTTTAATTTGCTACTTGCTTTCTGAAGCGTCTCGATGCTTTGTGCATTAGCCGGATCTGACATCTTGGTAATAAACGCCGCAAATACCGGATCTTTCATAATACTTGGATTTACCTTTGTTACATATTGCTTTAAAAAGCTGGAGGTACTATCAACTGTTGAAATCAAGGTATCTACCCCAGCTGTATATTGGATCAAACCATCATTTAACTGCTGTGCTCCAGCAGCAAGACTCTTCGCTCCCTCTGTTAAGTCCCCGATATTTTCTGTGGATGCACTTAGCTTATTGGCACCATCCAGTAACTTGGTAAGCCCATTATCCAAAGATGCTGCACCAGAGCTTAAGGTATCTGATCCATCCTTTAGTGCTGTAACACCCTCCTGATACTGATCGAATTTATCTGAGAAGGTATTTGCACCCTCAGCTAATGTATGCGTACCATTGAAAAGCTCTCCAGAGCCCTCCTGCAGCTTTGTTAAACCTTCAGATAGCTCATCCATCTGATCAGGAACCTCATTGATAGAATCAGCTAATTTCTGTACTATTTCCTGATTAACCTTTGATTGTAACGATTCTTCGATCTCCAGCATAGCTCTGCTTAAAATCTGACTGGCGAGATAATTCCTTTTCTCATTTGCACTATAAGTGATTGTTGCCATTTGCTTATCAACGGTCTCAGCTGATGCTATATTTTTTGAAAACTCTTCCGGTATTAGGATCATGGCATAATAATCTTTGCCCTCTGTCCCCTTTTTAGCAGCTGCCTCATCGGTAAAGACAAATTTTAATTCACCACTGTCCTTTAGTTCCTGACAAAGTTCTTCCCCTAGATTGCGATTTTCTCCATTCATGGTGGCACCCACATCATTATTAACTACCGCCACCGGCAAGGTGTCCAGTCTGGAATATGGATCCCAGAAGGCACCCAGATAAAAATAGCTATAAAGTACCGGTATCACGATAACACCAATTACCAGCAGTACTTTTAATATCCTCTTCTTTGTTACGTTCTTTTTCATCTGCTTCACTCCTCAATTTATTATGTCTAAGGATCAAGCGGAACTAATCTCAATCCGCCTAAATCATATCGGGAAGTATAGCACCACCATAGTTAGTTGTAATTAGACACTTCTAAATCGTTGTCGAGTTTTTAGACACTGGACTTTCTTTGGCAAAAAACACGACAAATTATTAAATTTGTCTATAGGAAGACTTATCCGGTCATACTAGAATAGGGTTAGCATATTATCATAATCGGACCAAGTTATGCCAAATCTTGAACGGTGGAAATGGAGGAAGTAATGCAGCAGGATATGTATTCGAATGATTCGGAAGTAAAGGAATCAAAGAGACGGCTAATCCGTCAGGAAATAAAAAAAGCTGCAGTGCTTGCAGCTGTAGATATTGCTTTAAAACGAATGAACCGCTCTCCCAAGCGATGTGCCCGTAATATAACTGAGCTTGGCATCAATGCGTTTCCAAATCGTTTTACAAAGGAGGAGCATCCTCTGATTCAAGAGGAATTCCTATCAGCCTGTAAAGCCAAGGATCCTATAAAAACGAAGGAGTTATTTATCTCCTGTTTTATTAACGAAAACTCCAGATAAAACTTCTACTCTTAATAAAATGTCTATTAAGTGATGATGTAGCTTATCATATTAATACAGCATAAAATGCTATACCTCATATATACTGCAGCTTCTAAGGAAAACGCAGCAATTATACATTTTTGGTGAACACAGGCAGATATTTCTCCGTGCCTATTAGCAGCATCTTTAGCCTTTCTGCCAAATATTCCGGTGTTTCCTTCATGCCATTATGAGCCCAGGAAACAATTCCACCGATAAATCCATAGGCATAAAATTCCGCAATAAAACGAATATCCTTTTCACGATCCTTCGCTTGTATCGCCACCTCACTGAACATGTCACATAATAGCTTGACTATGATTTTAAATAAGTATTCCCGGAACTCATTTTCTACAGAAGCCTTCAGGGTACTGATATAAAAATAATCCTCTTCCTTCAGTCTCTTTAAGAACAGTAGGACTTTCTCTTCCCAGTTGTCATTATCCATATCATTTACAATAATAGAGATTGCTTCGTTATAATAAATCCAGTCCGCCAACTCAAACTTATCCTGAAAATGATAATAAAAGGTCTGCCGGTTCAGACCACAGATTTGAGTGATATCCGAGACGGTGATCTTATCAAAGCTTTTTTGCTTCGTAAGCTCCTTAAGACCTGCCGCGATTGCCTTTTTTGTAATCAGAGAATCAGACATCCTTAATCTCTACCTTCTTTCTATTAGCTATTGCGAAGTAAATCATTTAATTCCTCTAATAGTTCCTTATCCGAAGGCGTTACCTTGATATTTGTACTTAAATTTCTTCCTTCCGGAGTGGTTATGGTTATATCAATAATTGTCCCGGCTTCAATCCCTGTATTTTTTACGGCATCCATGAATTGTGGAAATCTCGGATGATTTTTTACAAATTGATTCCATGCACCTTTTATTTTAAATAATTTTGCGGGATTTATCATGTCTTTTCACCTACACCTTTGTATTTAGAGAATTTTTTGCTTGCCTAATCGCTGATTCATACAGCTTATTCCACTTTGCTTTCGCTGCTCTGAATCGCCATGCTGTAAGCTTTATCCTAAGCGATTAATAATATTCATGCAGGTTAATATATCACATTCCCAGTTTTAAGTCAAAATGGATTTTATTAAATATATATAAATATAACTTTTATATCAGAACACCAACTTTAATATGAATCCATTTTTCTTATATAAATCCTTTTATTTGATATAGCTCCTTCTATATTGATCTTTCATATTGATCTTTTATATTAATCTTTTATTGATCCTTTATGCTCTTTCTATTGGTTCTTATTGGTCATTTATATTGGTTATTTATACTCATTCCTAAATTCTAACGGAGTCTTTCCACAATGATCCTTAAAAAGTTTAAAAAAGAAATTTGGTTTATAGTAACCAATCCTCGCTGCTATCTCTGTAACTGATAGATCTGTATCCATAAGCAGTTTTTGTGCTTCCTTTAATCTAATCTCACATAATAGATCCCGGAAACTCTTCTGACAATGCTGCTTTATCATTCTGCTAAGGTAATTCTCATGAAAATGAAAATCCTTCGCCAAATCCTTTAACGTAATATACTGATAATTTTTACGGATACAATCCAGCACCTTTGTGATGTTGAGGTTTTCTTCCTCTAGTTCAATGGCGTGTAAAAGCTCTTCCCCTTTTACACGTGCAAGATATAGGAACAGGTTTGATAAGTGATTCTTCACCGCCTGTCTCCAGCCGTAAGCTTTCTCCAGAAATTCACAGAAAATATGATAGATTAATTCCTCTATAAGTTCTGTATTTTCTATGTGAAAAATTAGGTAAGAGGGTTTTGTAACATTCTCATTTACTGCATGCTGCAGGAAGTTCATTAACGCCATTTCCTGCCCCGGTGGCGGAAATTGATCTATGTCGATATACTCAAAGGGTATCATACACTTAATAACAATATTATCTGTTCCCTGGGTGTCAATTCCATGAACCACATTCTGATTCACGATGCACAGTTCCTTTTCCTTTAGATGAAATCCATTAGTCTCATTATCAATATAGTAGGTACAACAGCCCTGGTATACATAGTCTACCTCAATATAAGTGTGTTTGTGTAAATACATACCCTGGCCTGTCATCTGCTTGCTGATATCAAAATCCTTTAGCTTCTTGGTTGGAGGCCCGCCCTTCTTCATAAGCTCATTCATGTCACCCTGATAGAGTTCCGGATTATTATTTTTCTCTATAAAATCTAAATAACTTAAGAAGACATTGCCCAGCACGAATTCATCCTCTATCATTTGCCGGAAATTCTCTTTTACAAGTCTCGTATTCTTTTCATCCTGCTGTTCAATTACTCTTACCAAATCCTCCTGTCGCATTTTCACCACCCTCTACTGATTTTGTATTTTCTCTTCGCGTCTGATTTATTACACAGATTGAGGAGATCGCTAATGTAATTATACCCGACAGGGGAAAAGAAAGCCATACCCCCCTCACTCCTAACAGCGAGGAAAGTACTAGTAAGACTGGTACAAAGCACAGGATGTAATTACAAAGGGACAGCACTAGAGATATTTTTGATTTGCCTATTGCTTGAAAATAAGCTAACTGCATCATATGAATTCCTGAGAAAACCAGTCCCAGGCTGGTTATCTTCAAAATACCGCTGCCAATCTGAACAACCTCTGCATCTGAAGTAAACGGATATAGAAACACCTTTGATAATAGAACTGTGAATAAAGAAATGATAAGCCCATAACAGCCTGCTATGATAGAAGCGGTTTTTAAGGTCTCCCCTACCCTTGCTTTTATTCCAGCACCATAATTATAGCCTATCATCGGCTGAATTCCTTGTACGATTCCTTGAAGAGGAATCAATAGAAACATGGTAATTCTATTGGTTATTCCATAGGTACTGATATTTAACTCTCCCCCGTATTTCCTAAGTACATTATTAATGATAATAATGGTTAAGCTCTGACTTGCCATCTGTATAAAAGAAGGCATGCCAATCAAAAGTATTTCACCTATTACTCTGATATCCGGCAGAAAATGATTTGGTCTTAGCTTCAAACTGCTTCTTCCTGAGAAAAAGAAGTAATAGATAAACATTGCTACTGAGATACATTGGGAAAGAACTGTGGCCATCGCAGCCCCTTGAATCCCCTGGTGTAACAAGAAAATAAAGATTGGATCCAGTATCATGTTTGCAGCCACTGGAATTATCCATTGATACATGGCATATTTACTGCTGCCCTCTGCCCGGATTAAACTGGAGAATCCCGTGCTGGTGATTGCCCCTATAAGAATGATTCTTGAATACTCTTTCGCGTAAGGCAGCAGTTTGTCTGTTACACCCATCGCATAGAGCATTTCCTCCAGATAGCATAAGCCGATGATTGTGATGAGCAGCGCCATTGCCCAAAATACCACAAAGGTATTAGCAGCCACTCTATTCGCCCTCTCTAGATCCTTATTTCCAATTGCCCTGGATATGATAGAGGCTGCACCTGCACCCATGGTGCTGCTGAGGGCTGATAGTAAGATGAATAGTGGAAGCGTGATTGCAAGGCCACCTGCCGCATAAGCACCCACCCCTCTAGAGATATAGATCGTATTTATAATGTGATATAAATTATAAGAGAGAATGCCAATCACAGAGGGGATAGAAAGCTTCCAGATTAACTTGCTTACCGGAGTCTTTTCCAGCAAAGATTCTTGATTATGCTTTTCATCCATGAATACTCCTCCGTCTTATGCCTCCTCCAATATTTTTAGGTATTTTTTGATATTTTTCATGGCAAAAAACCCTTGGATACGGCTATAGAGAAAGTCATACCGAAAGGTCTCTGCTGCCATAATCGTATAGATATACAGCCCATAGAAGGCTCTTCTGATCTGATCTTCTTTTGACAACTCGCGTCCAAATTCTGCTTTTTCCTGATACACCCTCCAAATGTCAGGCTCCTCATAAATATTGTCAAGTAACATGACACTTCCTCCGAAATCCGCCAGAGGGTCTCCCCAGAAGGCACGCTCAAAATCAATAATCCCCTCCAGCACATAGTTCTCTCCCTGCTGCTTTACAAATACATTTCCCGCCCATAAATCATAGTCTACTAAGGAAGGCTCCTTCACCGCTTCCAGATAGTTTAATTTCTCTTTTAATACCTTCTCATAGCGATCATAAGGCAGCTTCGTGCCATTCTTTTTGCCGTCTTCTAAAATCATAGACATCATACTTAAAAAGGCTTCCTTCCAGGTCTTATGCTGATTGTTCCTGTCCTCTGTGAAATAACCAAAATACTCCCCTTTTATTTGATGAAGCTGCGCCAGATAACCAGCCAGCTCTTTTTTTAATTCTACTGCGTTTTCCTTAGTCATCTTTTTTTTGTACCTTATGCATCGCAGTTCCCTCTAGGACAGTCATAAAGAAATAGTTACTAGGGATATGTTTTTTACTAAAGTCATAGTCTAACACCCGTGGTGTCGGAATTGTAGTCTTTTCTTCCACTAATTGAAATACTGCTACCTCAGTTGGCATTGGATCTTTTTCATAGGTTAGAGTCTTTGTCCCCGGCTTTAATGAGACCTTTAAAACAATACTGTCCTTCTCCCCTGGGCGTTCAATTAGATATGCTGAATTAAACATCCCTCCCTTTAGCTCAGTAATATTACCCACACTGCAGTTATCACCAAAGTTAACCTTTACCAGATTTCTAATCTGTTCTTCTGTTAACAAATTCTTTGTCATGCTCTTCATTTTCATGCCCTCCCGTATATTCTTACACCACTCCTTATATCTAACATTGTATTCTTCTTCACTGATTATACAATCCTCTAATCAAACCTTAGCTATTCTTTCTTTCTACTTTGAAGATCAATAGGCTTGTGCAAGTGTGTCATAATTAGAATCATTTATCTCTCTCTTTTCTAAACAGTTAGCGCCCTTTCGGTTTGTAGGAAACCAAAGAGCGCTGTTAATGTTAGCAAAAATACAATTGAAATCAGCCCTATAGACTTTCATTCCTCTTGTAATAAAGAAGACTTTAAATACCACATTTTTCAGTGGGACTTAAAGTCTATGGGGGGGCTGATATTACCATTATATTTCTTATTTTTATAGTAACCCTTTATCCTACGATATTACTTATCTCATTTGAGTGTGAAAGCTTAGCTGTGTCTATATACCTCTACACCCATATAGTTTGTAAATGCTTCTTCTATGACATCAGCCACATGTCCGCGTACAAAGCAAACATGATGCTCAAAACCATTTTTGCACATATACTGCATCAGCTTCTGTAATTCAGGAACATAGCAGTTTGCAAGACCACCCTTAGTTG
The DNA here is from genome assembly GCA_023386815.1 of Bacillota bacterium. Lineage (GTDB taxonomy): Bacteria > Bacillota > Clostridia > Lachnospirales > Lachnospiraceae > Mobilitalea. Next base: position 60,337 of record JAEWIZ010000034.1, on the reverse strand, counting down.
GGATCTCTTCCTCCTGGAAGCGACCTTCTCCAAGGTAAGCCTTCATAATGCCCTTCTGGTCATCGGTAGTAACACGGAAATAGGTCATATCCCCTGGTGCTACCTGTCCCTTACATGCGCCGAAGCAGTTTTCTTTTCCTAAGGTACTGCCTAGTACGTCTAAGCATTCGATCTCAATCTCAGTATTAAAGAAGCTCTTAGGGAAATTGGAGCAGTGGAGGGATACGCAGGTATCACGCTCTTCACGAATATTATTATTCCAATCCATCAGTGCTGGAGCGGAGCCTGCTGCCAGATAAGCTGTCAGCATGGATACAGCACCGGTAACATCACTTTCACAGGCGGATGGTTTTCCTTTATCCCCCATCATACTCATAGCAAGACAGGTCGCACAGCCATAGTTATTTTCAACACTATCCCAGCATTGTACTGTAGAAGCGTCACAATCCAGAGCGTCAACGGTATCCTCTAATACAATACAAAGCTTCGCCTGACGTTCAATTAATTGATTGTTAATAAACTCAGGAATATTTCCATATGCTTTAATTTCTTCCATTTTAGCAGCAATCTTCTCCTGATCACCATAGCTCATTGCTTTAAAGATGATCTCTGAGAAGTCTACAGTCTGAACAGCAATTCGGTGTTTTTGCAGAATCTTTTCTGAGAAGCGAACGGTATTAAAGGCGATTGGACGTGCTCCCAGCATAGCAATACGGGAACCCTTTAAGCCATTAACTACACGACAGACACCTACGAACTTCTGAAGATCCTTCTTAAATTCTTCACTTTCAATCTTGCAGGTATGAAGCTCTGTTAAGGAATATTTAATATTTCTCTGATACAGGTTGTTGCAAAGAGACAGCTTGCCGCAGAAGGCATCACGGCGGTTGCTCATGTCCATCTTATCCCAATCATCATCACAAGCCTGGATTAAGATTGGCACGTCAAGTCCTGACAGCTCAATTGCATCTGCAACACCGAGCTCTTCACCAAAGTTGGGAAGAATCACGATAATTCCATCGATGATATCTCTGTTTTTCTTAAATAAGTTTGCACATACTTTTGCTTCATCATAGGTTACAATTGCACCATATTCTGTGTCGTTTTCACCTACCATAACATAGTCATGACCCATGGAGTCTAAAAGTGCTGTGATCTTTTCACGTGCTGTCTTTACCAAATGGGATGGGAAAAAGCCTCTTGTTGTAACAATTACACCAAAGGTTTGTTTTTTCATAGTTACCTCCACTGAATTTATATTATTTTTATTGGTATTGTGCTGAAACTTCGCAGGTGGAGCTTGTGGAAGGCTTGATTAATCAGCTTTCTTGGTATTGGAGAAACCATCCACCGGAGTATTTTCCGCTTGCTTCGATTAACAATTGGAATTCACTAATGGGGTTTTCCTATGGTAAAGCCGAGCTGAAAAACGCAAACTCCTCGTTTCGCTCGTCAAACATGCTTTTTTTCAGCTCGATACCATAGGAAAACTCCATAAGTGAATTGGCCAATTGTTAATAGGCGCGCGCTGGAAAATACTCCGATGGATGGCTTTTCTGTAGGTTTTGGAGCTGATGAATCAAGCTTGGTTGATGTTGTGAACTGCGAAGTTTCAGGGATATAGGTATTAATTATTAATTTGATGGTTAAATATTGACTTTGAAACTTTGTATTAATATTTGGGTATTAAATCTTATGTAATAATAGATTGGTTGGGTTCGTTAACTATTTGATTGGGGATGGGCTTTTCTAATTTAAACATGGTATCATATTTATTTTATTAGCATGTTTACTGCGTTTTTCCAGCCTTTGTAGTGATTTTCTCTTTGTTCTGGAGCCATGATTGGTTTCATGGGGGTGTGAAGATCACGGGCGAAGATGGTTTCTGAAGTGGTGCATCCGAAGGCAATGGAGGCTAAGTAGGCTACACCTGCTGCGGATAGCTCTTCGATTTTTGATACTGCCAGGTCTACGTTTAGTATGTCTGCTACGAACTGCATCAGGAGCTGGTTCTTGGTTGCTCCGCCATCTACGGAAAGCTTATGCAGAGGGTTTTGGCAACAGGTGTTTAATTCCTCTACGATGTCTTTTATTTGAAATGCGATAGCTTCGAGGGCTGCACGTACTATATGTTCTTTTTTTGTGGATGCTGACATTCCACAAATGATTGCCCTAGCTTCATTATTCCAGTAGGGTGCTCCGAGTCCGGAAAATGCGGGAACCAGATACACGCCATGGGTGCTTTCGGTGGAAGCTGCTATTTCTTCCGATTCTTTGGCATTTGCAATCAGTTTGATATCATCTACCAGCCATTTGATAATGGCTCCGCTATAGTTGATATTGCCTTCCAGGGAATAGTTTACCTTTCCGTCAATTCCCCAGGCCAGGGATTCCACTACCCCTTTTGAGGTTACTGTAGGACGTTCTAACCCGGCATTCATCATAACAGAGGTTCCCGTTCCAAAGGTAGCCTTTGCAGTAAAGGAGCTGTGGCAGCCATTTGCATAAAGTGCCGCATGGCTATCTCCCATCATTGCATGAATCGGGATTGGTGTATCAAATAAACCTTCCAGAGTTGTATATCCAAAGATACTGTCACTATACTCAATCTTTGGGAGGGCAGATTCCCTTATGTTAAAGAGCTCAATCATATCCTTATCCCACTGCAGGGTATCCAGATTTAATAATTCTGTTCTTGAGGCATTGGAGTAGTCTGTTTTAAACTCTTTTCCTTCGGTCAGTTTATATAACAGCCAGGCATCCACATTGCCGCAATAAAGCTTATCTTCCTGCAGAAGCTCATTGGCTTTTGATACATTTCGTATGATCCAAGAGAACTTTGGTGCGGAGAAGAAGGGGGAAAGGTTCAGTCCTGTAACTCGGCGTACCAACTGATCCTTACCGGCTTTCCTGATCTCCTCTGTGATATCAACCGCACGGCCACATTGCCATACAATGGCATTGTATACCGGCTCGCCCGTCTCTTTGTTCCAGCATACTGATGTTTCACGCTGATTTGAGATTCCTACTGCTTTAATCAGGGATTTATCCAGCTTACTTTCTTCTACTACCTTTTTACAGGCCTTTATTGTATTTTGATATATTTCCACCGGGTCATGCTCAACCCAGCCCTTTTCATTGGTAATCTGACGGTGAGGGAGGTCAGTACGGGAAATTAATTCTCCCTCAGCTGTGAACAGGATAGCTTTCGTTCCTGCTGTACTTTGATCAATTGAAAGAATATACATAGGTTCCTCCGTTATTAGCATCCTTCCTTGTTGATAAGGAAGTCTAGGCATCAAGCATTGTCGTTACATGCCAGTCCTTCCACTCATTTTATTAATTCTGCTCGTTTGCTGCTTATTGCAGCATTTTCTCAGCTACACTAGCCACATTCTCCGGAGTTAATCCGTAATGCTCAAAGAGCTCTTTTGAATTACCAATCTTAATTTCCTCATCCGGGAATCCAAGAATCTTAACTCTTGTTGGAGCCAGTTCACTTACCACATGAGTAACAGCTTCACCAAGTCCACCATAGATACTATGCTCTTCCAATGTAATAATTCCCTTTGTTTCCCTGGCAGCTTTAACAACACTTTCAGCGTCTAGAGGCTTTATTGTGAACATATCAAGAACCCTTGCACTAATTCCCTGTTCCTTTAGCTTCTCTGCAGTTTTCTTTGCTACAATTACCATCTCACCGCAGGCAATGATAGTGATATCGGTACCGTCATAAACCTGCTTTGCTTTTCCAATCTCAAAGCTTTCGCCGGCTTCATATACACTTTCCACATCCCCGCGTCCCATACGCATATAGGTTGGCTGATGGGTATTTGCCAGGTACTCTGTAAGGTACTCTGTCTGTATATTATCCGAAGGAGCCAGTACAAGCATATTTGCCAAAGCCCTCATACTTGCATAATCGTGAAGGGAGGTATGGGTTCCGCCAAGGGGTCCGTAGCTGACACCGGAGCTAACGCCCACAATCTTAACATTGGTTTTATTATAGGCAACGTCTACCTTTACCTGTTCAAAGGCACGTGCCGCCAGGAAACAGGCAGGACCTGTAACAAACACATTATTTCCATCCTTTGCCAGACCGCTGGCTACACCAACTGCGTTCTGCTCTGCAATACCACATTCAATAAAACGATTTGGAAACTCCTCTGCGAACTTTCCTATGGTTACGCTGCCTCTGGAGTCCGTCGCTACAGCATATATTTTTTCATTGTCTCTTGCCAACTCAAGTAATTTTCCTGTAAATGCTTTTCTGCAGGATACCTTTGCCATATTACGACACCTCCATCCCTTTCTTAGTTAAATCCGATTTTAGCTGCTCATATTCCTCTGTATTTGGAATGTTGTGATGCCAATCCGCTTTATTTGCCATAATAGAGGAGCCATAGCCTTTAATTGTATTTGCAACAACCACTGTCGGTTGTTTAGCTTTACGTTCCTTCAGTGCCGGAAGTAATTCCTCATAATTATGTCCGTCACAGGTTACAACATGACATCCAAAAGCTTGATACTTCTCTGCCAGATTATCCAGAGGCATGACATCCTCTGTACCGCCGCTGATTTGAAGTCTATTTCGATCAATTATCATAGTCAAATTGTCTAATTCATACTTCGATGCTGCCATAGTGGCTTCCCAAATAGAGCCTTCCGCTTGCTCACCATCGCCCATGAGTACATAAACATGTGCCTCAGACTTCCTATTCTTAAGAGAGATTGCCATTCCAACTCCTGCAGACAAACCATGTCCAAGGGCTCCTGTTGCTATTTCAATTCCGTTAATACCCTTTGTCGGATGCTCTGCAAACTTTGTTCCGAATCTGGTATAGGTTTCAAGCTCTGCCTTATCGTAGAAACCACAGTCTGCTAATACCGTATACAGAGCCTCAGAGCAATGACCCTTACTCAGGATAAAGCGGTCTCGATCTTCATGATGCTCCTTGATCTTTTGTACATCCATAACGCAGTAGTATAAGCTAGTCAGAATATCCATACAGGACATGCTGCCGCCAATATGGCCGGATTTTTTACTGTATATCATGTCTAAGACTTCTAATCTTCTATCAAATGCTATTTTTTTTAAATCCATCTGCCTCATCCTTTTCTAATATTAATCACCAGTTCGAATCCATTAACCAAAGTAATATTTAAACTTTGCACACATATCATCCAAAATAAATCTTGCATCAACTTCTTCATAGATACGGATCATCCTGCTGCCGGGCTTCGATAGGTCATAGCTTCCATCTGGTAAGAGATCATAGGGGGCAGAGGCCATATGCCATTTCCCAATACTGGGATTATGAAGAAGTCCAACGCAGGGGGAATCACCCAAAGACCAGGATTCTGCATTACAAAATACTTCTAGATCCGTAGCATCCATTCTCATAAAGCTTGGAGCATCAGGATCAATTTCACCTTTCGATTCCTCTAAGCTTGAAGATACAATAGCACGAATACCATTCATGATTTTTTTTCCTTTGACCATGGTGTTCTCATATAGGTATTTACCTAGCTCTCCGCAGGGGTAGATTCTAGTTAAAATCTCCATAAAGGAAAATCTCATGGTAGTATATACATTCATAGGCACCTGCCATAGCTTCAGGTCTGATTTAAACAGGATTCTAGCTGCCTTTAAGTCGTTGTTCTGATTAAATTCTCTGCCTCCCTGAGGGTAAGCACCGCCGCCGATCCATATTACGGTCAAGCGCTCTGCAATCTTAGGTTCCATAAGATAGGCACAAGCAAGATTTGTTACCGCACCCTGATGACATACAAATAGTGGCCTCGGATCCTCCTTCATCGCCTCTTCAATGATGAATCTTGCTCCTTCATTATCAATCGCAGTATGTTCATCCACGAGTGCTGTTGGTGCTCCATGAAGAATATTCACTTCACCCTTTAAACCCATCAGCTCTGTCACCTTGACAATTTCATCATAGCTTTCCTGCTCCGAGTTTTCTTCCCCATAATGTGTAGCTATGATTGCCTTAATATCTAGCTTCGGGGTCATAAGAAAATGTGCCACTGCATACTGGTCATCGCATTCGCAGTTACAATCAGTGTCAACAATAACTCTTAATCCTTTTTCAAATGGAAATGGAATCGGCTTTTCTTTTAACATTGTGTTACCTCCGCAATTGTAGTTATATCGTGTTTTATGAATAAAGCATTGTTATTACTTCTCTAAAAGTAATTATTTCTTATTACCATAGCAAAGATCTAATTTTGCAAATAAGTCACTGATGCTCATTCTTGTATCAATGGAATCATATACTCGAATCTCTTTTCCTTCCGGATTCGGCGTATAAGTTGTATCCTCCTCAATGTGAGGTGCCTTTTCCATATGCCAGGATATTCGTTCTCCATTCTGCATAAGAACGGTAAGTGTCGGATTATCTCCAATACACCAGGTCTCCCCATGAGGAAACGCCCGGTTAGCCATATGCGGAGAATTCCCCAGTTTATCATTGAGTGCAAACATCTGCTCACATAAGTATTCTCCCAGGGCTCCACAAGGCTTTACATATTTTATAAGCTCTGCGAAACTAATCTCAATTGTCTTATATGTATTCTTAGGTACCTGCCATACTTCAATCGGACTTTCAAATACCACATTAGCTGCTTTGATATCCTGTTTCAAATTGAATTCATCCTCACCAGCCGGATAAGCACCTCCTCCAATCCAGATGGCAATGACACGATCAGCAATTCTTGGCTCCTTCAGATAGGCGATAGCTAAATCTGTCATACACCCCATAAGTGCAACATAAAGCGGCCTGTCATCTTCTTTCATAGCTTCCTGTATAATAAAATCAGCACCTTCGCTCTCCGGCAGCTGACTCAGGTCGGTAAGCTCGTACTTAGAACCGCGAATCAACGGAATATCATCAATTTCAGCCAGATCAAGGATCCTCTTACCTTCCTGGTAGCTTAACTCCATACTGGTTCCCCTCGCTGCAAACATATTATTATTGGAAGTTTGTAGCTGTTCTAAAGTTAGACCCTGCAGTTTTGCCATCGTAGGCAGCATTCTTGCAATCCATTCGAAATGTCCGGCAACAATTCCTTTCACTTCGACAGAAGGTGTTAATAGGTGGTGCATAATTGCAAAGGGGTCATCTGCTTCATTTCTCACATCAGAGTGGATAATAACCCGTTTTTTCTTTAAATTCGGAACAGTAAATCCAAGTCTAGCCAATATCTCATTCCTTTTCATAGATAAATACTCCTCTTTCCTATCAGTTTTTTGGATTGAATATAGTGAAACAACACGTTTTTACCCTGTGTTGGTGTACTGTAGATATTTCTTTAGAAGCTTTCTATCATGTAGTGATAAAATGCAGTGATAATTTTATTTTCTTGTTTGCAACTCAATTTATATATTTAATTGTAAATCTAGAGCTCAGCACAGTCAAGATCCCATTGTATAATCTGCACAATACCCAAGGAATAATACTAGCAATTATCACATATATACAACAATTAATTATCTATTCATGGTTTCTAGCCACTTATTTAGTATATAATTTAGTTAATTATTTAGTAATTAAATTCTAGTAATTTATTTAAATTATTTAGCATAAATTGTTGACAAAAAAATCGTAATCCACTAAAATTCAAATCAGAAATACAGATTAAGAATCGGAGAATTAACTATGGCCATTTCATCCAAAGAACTTGCGGCAATCCTTGGCGTATCTCCCTCTGCCATATCGATCGCCTTAAATCATAAAGAGGGCATTAGCCCGGACACCCGTGAAAGGATTTTAAAGGCAGCCAAGGAATACGGGATTCATAAATCAGACAAACCAAGCACCGGGAAGACCCGCTCCCTGTTTATCAATTTAGTTATTTTTAAAAAGCATGGTATGGTTTATGGAGATACCCCTTTCTTCTCAGCAGTAATTGAAGGCATCAGTAAGCAAGTTAAAAAAGTCGGTTACAGTCTTCTGGTCACCTATCTCTATGGCAACCAAGATCGTAAGGAACAGCTGCGCTCCTTGAATCTATCCGAATGTGCGGGGCTTATATTACTGGCTACAGAAATGTCGGAAGAAGATATTAAGTGGTTTTCGTCTGCCAACCGCTCCGTTGTGGTACTTGACAGTTATTTCGAAAACTATAATTTAGATTGTATTGTAATAGATAATATCCAGGGTGCCTACCTCGCAACTAGTCATCTGATTGATCATGGGCATTCCCGAATTGGTCACTTAGCATCCTCTGTTGAAATCAACAATTTCAAGGAACGTCACGAAGGCTTTGTTAAGGCAGTGAACCGCTCCTCCAAAACCTGCGACAGTATTTATAACACTATCCGCCTGCGTCCTACCACGGAAGGCGCTTATGAGGATATGAAGGCATTTCTTGAGAAAAGGCCGAACTTACCTACCGCATTTTTTGCTGATAATGATATAATTGCCATCTCCTGTATGCGCGCCCTGAAGGAAGCCGGCTATAAGATACCTCAGGATATTTCTATTGTAGGCTTTGACGATACACCTATGGCCTATGTCACCTCACCTAAACTGACAACTATACGTGTTGCAAAAGAAATGCTAGGAATACGGGCTGTTATCAGATTAATCGAGAAAATTAATGATCCTAATGATGCATCCTTTAAGATTGCTTTAAATACGACCTTAGAGATAAGAGAGAGTGTAGCAAGTATTTAAACATAAGCATACTACTGCTAATTCTAGCATTTATCAATATGCTTAATAAACCAAAGCCAGTGCAGAAGCATTTTTTCAATACTTCTATACTGGCTTTTTGTTTTACTTATTTTTTCAATTGGAATTCTTTAAAATCAATAGCACCACTACCGCGATAAACGAAATATAGTGCTTTCTTTCCACTCGATATCTTAAGCAAAGCCTTAAATATGGTCCAACGTGTCGTAGGCTTCACAATAACTTCTCCAACCAACTTCCCTCTCATACCATCAAACACCTGAAGTCTTCCGTTTGCCTTTCCACGTATCTTCACAGCAATAGACCTTAGCCCATTGATTTCAAAATACTTAAAGCCAACCCAAGCCCCATTATGCATATTCGCAATGTATTGATTTGGATTATCTTCTCTGTCTTCACCCTCCTGGGTAAAGTAAGGATGTCTGTAAAATACCAGGTTCTGCAATCCAAAACCATAGCGACCTGCACCGAATGCATATCTCATATGGCATGCTATTCTGGCCTCGTATACGCCTTCTCCCAGAAGGGGTCCTCCGTTTAAACCACAGCTGGTCAGCTCTACCTGTGGTATGGAGCCATCGGGCAGAATGGTAATTGGCTCTGCCATACCCTGCCTGGAGAACATATGGCGATTGGTCTGTCTGTGATGGAATACATACCACTGACCGTTTATTTCAACAATACTTCCGTGATTGTTTCCGATATAGTTATAGGCTTTCGTATCCTTCGTATGACCATTCAGATAAAGTTCACCGTTACTGATGATCGTTCCGCCATACACAAACCCTTCTGTTGGGCTTTTACTTGTCGCATAGCAAAGCTCATGGCCGTTAATCGAGGAATAGATAAAGTAATAGGTATCCTTAATCTTTCGAATTGAACTGGCCTCAAAAAACTCATGTCCTTCAAACCCGGTTCCCTGTGCTTCTCCCGCTTTCAAAAAGAGCTTCTTCGGCTTCCCTTTTACTGTCTTCATATCAGCTTCCAGTTCTATGACATAACCGCCATCCATTCGGCGATTCCTGTTAGATAACAATGAAAAGACTCCGCTTTTTGGAGCAAAGCCAGAATAAAGATATACTCTTCCATCATCGTCAACTAAGACCCCGGGATCAAACAAGAAGGGATCCCCATCCTTCTGCCATAGAATTGATCCGTCCGGATTTTTTATATAACCATAAAATTCGTATTTTCCAGCAGGAGTATCACATACTGCCACTGCCATAACACTCAGAAAGTCAAAAACATAATAAAGATAATATCTTCCATCTATCCCCTTGGCAACATCCGGTGCATACAGCATATGCTTTCCATCTTTATTCATGGGATCCTGTGTCTTCTTGTAAATAACTCCTTCATAACGCCAATCAGCCAAATCTGTTACGGGTGCTGACCAACATACATAATCATTCATACAAAAAGCTTTGCCGCCAAATCTGTCGTGGGAACCGAACACATACACCCTGTCTCCGAATACATAGGGTTCCCCATCAGGGATGTATTCATAACTTGGTAAATACGGATTAAATGCCTGCTTTTTGATATGCTCCATCGCGCCTCACTCCTTCATCTTCCAAATATTTAAATTCATCCCAGGTCTAATTCTCACCTGTGCCTTTTGAGTTTTGAATCAGACAGAGGACATTGTTTCAGTCTAAAGTGAAACTGCCTCACTTTTATATCTTTATTATAGCACTGTTTACGCTTCTATATATATAAATATTTCATAAAATTATCCATAAAATTGATAAACTTACCAAAAATTCAATCATAACAAAGGAACCAGTAAGATAATTCACTCTTCAAAACAAAATTAAACCAGAACAATCAATCCGATCCACCTAAATTTGGGCATATCAAATGATTATCCTGGTTCCTATTATTTTTCAATATGAAATAATTATTCACACCACTTACATTTATTTCATATTAGAGATCATAATACTTCTCTAATACATGAGCAATTCCATCTTCATTATTTGATAACGTAATCTCATCAGCAATTTCCTTCAACGGTTCACAGGCATTTCCCATTGCTACACCCAGTCCGGCAAATTGAATCATTCTTATATCATTCTTCTCATCCCCAAAGGCTATCACTTCCTCCGGTTTGATATCCAGCCTATCACATACCGCCTGCAAGGAGCTTGCCTTATTAATCCCTTTCATCATAGCCTCAAGGAATATCGGTGAAGACTGTACAAAGGATATCTCCTGCTGAAAGGGTTCCATAATCTTTTCTATCGTTGGATCCAGCACTTCCTTTGGCGCAGCCATAAGAACCTTTACTGGGTTGAAATCTACCGACGCGGCAATATTATCCACTTCCCTAATTCCCAGATTATTCAACTTACTCTCTGCCTCTATCATAAACTCGTCCCTGCTTGTGGTAACATAATCTTTCCCGTTATCAACAATCGGAGTCACCGGATACTCTTCTATGTGTCTTAATAATCGAACCGCTGTCTCCCTTGGCAGACTTTTCTCATAAAGCACCTTCTTCGTCGTCGCATCGACTACTTTACCGCCATTATAAGATAAGAGGATACCGTTATATTTCTCCAGCTCCAGCGCCTCGCATTCCCGCTTTAGTCCTGTGATCGGGCGGCCGGAAGCAAGCACCACCTTCACACCCTTTTTTTGAACAGCAATTAATGCTTCTTTTGTCCTCGCCGTTATTTTCTTCTGGTCGTTGTTTAACGTACCATCTAAATCGAGGGCTATCATCTTGTATTTCATTTTCTTATTCCTCAGTTCTAAGCAAATCCTGCATATGAATGTAATTTTGAAGTTTCCGCACATTAATATATCATGATCAAGAAATCAAAGCAATAGGAACTGAGATTTTTTATATGGAGATTGATGTCTAGATAAGTTTATCAATTTTTATTGTTTGTATACTGGAGAGATCGATATAGTCATCTTTAATTTTAATAATTGGACAGGTTATACTTTGCAAGGGAACAAATACGATATCTCCTGCTTCTCCATTGCTAAGCAATACCTTAATGCCGGTAAGGTAGCTGGGCATTCTACTCATAAAGGTATTTAACATTGTAATATCAAAGGTTCTGGCACCCTCTGTCAGAAACATCTCAAAAGCCTCAAAAGGTGTGCTCTGACTCTTATACACCCTTTCAGCTGTCATAGCATCAAATACATCAGCAATTGCAACGATTTTAGCATATATATTCAGCTTATCTGCCCGACACCCAAATGGATATCCCGAACCATCCATCCTCTCATGATGAAGCAGTATAGCCTTCTTTATCTCTTGGTTCAAGCCCTTTATATTATGAACTAACTCATAGCCATATAGCGTGTGCTGTTTCATAATTTCAAACTCATCCTTAGAAAGCTTAGCGGCCTTATTCAGGATTTCCTGCGGAATCTTCATCTTTCCCACATCATGCAAAAGCCCTGCCAGAATAGCCTCATTAATCTCTGCATTAGAAAGGTTCAGCCATTTTGCTAACATCATGGAATAGAAAGCTACATTAACACTGTGTATATAGGTATACTCGTCTATACTCCGCACACAGGACATACATTTGATAATCTCTTGATTCCGGTTGATATTACCGTAGATATGATCCGCAATATCAATGAGCTGCTGGGCTTTTACCGTGCCTGTGGTAATAATATTGCGAAATATCTTCTTCGTCTCATTTACAGTACTTATATACATATCTGTAAAGCCTACCAGCTCGTTATCTATGTCGGTATCATAAATATTTATAGTATGTACACCATGCTTCACCAGGCTATTCTTGATATAATCATTTAGTACGGTATCCTTGGTGATAAGCAGCGTACTTCCATCCTTTTTGTAGATATCTGTAGCCAAAACATCACCCTCATTACAAAATAATACATCGATGCTTTTTATACACATTACATATCCCTGCCATAGAATAATTTAGTTTAGCAATATACACTAGATGAGATCAGACCTTCGATATCAATAATCAGGCTTATACTTCCATCTCCCAAAAGCGTGCATCCTGCGATATTCCTGGATCGTCTTAAACTCTGTATATATCTAGGAAGTGCTTTCACTACTACCTGCTGCATACCAATTAGTTGATCTGCCAAAATGCAGACAATTCTCTCATTTTGTTCCAGCATGATTACAATCCCCTTACAAATATCCGTTATCTCTGTTTTGATGTTATATATTTCATATAATCTGATCAGTGGATAACATTCTCCCCTTACCATAATCATTATATTTCCATCCGGATCACGTATGATATCCTTCCCTAGAGGACGAAAGGTCTCTTTCACCGAAGTAACTGGAATCGTATAGCAAGACTCACCTATCCCGATATTCATACCATCAATGATTGCCAGGGTCAACGGAATCTTTATGGTAAACACTGTACCTAACCCTTCTTCACTGTCTACAGTCAGAGCTCCGCCAATCGACTCAATATTATTGGCAACTACATCCATTCCTACACCGCGCCCTGAATATTCTGTGACATTCTCATTCGTTGAGAATCCAGGACGTAATATCAGCCGAAATAATTCTTTGTCCGAACAATCCTCTAGGTTACTGTAAATCAGTCCGTGATTAAGAGCTGTTTGGTATATTTTATTCTTATCCAAGCCTCTTCCGTCATCTTTAACCGTAATAACAACGTCGCTGCCGGCGTTCTTTGCTTCCAAGGTTATAGTTCCGATTGCAGCCTTCCCCTTTGATATTCTTTCCTCCGGGGTCTCAATTCCATGATCCAGTGCATTTCTTACCAGGTGCATCAAAGGATCCGATAAATGTTCAATAATATTCTTATCAACCTCTGTTTCCTCACCGATGATCTCCAGCTGCACTTCCTTACCCAGCTTCTTGCACATATCTCGAACGATACGATTCATTTTCTGAAAGGTTGCCTCTAATGGAATCATACGAATTGACATTACCATATCTTGAATTTCGTCTGTGATTTTATTCAGCTGACTGGCTGCTTTATGAAAATTTTCAAGCTCCAGACCATTCAGATCGGGATTTTGAATTACCATTGCCTTGGCAATTACCATCTCACCTACTAAATCCATTAATATATCTAATTTATCCAGACTAACACTGATGATACCCTGAGACTTTACAGACGTCGTAGCTACTTCTGTATTATCAAGACACTTACTACCATTAGCAAATGCCATAGAAGCACTCTCTTTTGAAGGCTGTAGCCTTGTAACTCCTTTCGGTGGACTTTGGTTACCAGCTGCCTCTAATTTCAGACTTCTTAAGAAAATAGTGCTGTAGAAGAAATCATTGATGCTTTCCAAATCCAGGCTGGTTTTAAAACAAACCCAGAAGCCTTGCTGCCTGATAAAGTCTGAGCTATCTTCCTGCGTAAGCTGTTTTTCTTCCGGAATACTGTAGCATACACTTGAGAACTCCCGCATCTTATATAAAACGGTAAATGCTCTGATATGTTCCATCTGACAGCCCTCATCAAAAAAAATGAGAGCTGTATAGGTATCTAACATTGATTCCGGCTCCAGTTCGCTTAGCCCATCCATCGTCTGCCTCGCGTCTTCCACATTCTCCTTTACTCCCAAACAGTTCTTGTCCTCACCTCGTAAAATCTCAAGCAAACCATGAAACTGGCTGATCAGGTTTGCTGCATTGCCATTCGTTTGGAGTCCATTTTTAATCTTCTCTGCTTCAATTCTGATAAAGTCTATCCCCTCCAAGGAGAGGTCGATTATTGTTGTATAATCTACTATCTGAGGTGCTTCTTCCCTCAGATAGTAGAAAAGGTCTTCCATCGCATGCGCCAGCTCCGAAATACTCTGAAACATCATCATTGCAGATGACCCTTTGATTGTGTGCATAATTCGAAATATTTCATTGATTGTATCCGGTGAAAAAAGGCTTTCCTTTTCAATGCCCAGAATTATTTTCTCAAGCTGCTCGATCATCTGAAAGGTCTCAAACAGGTAGATATCCAGCATTGATTCATTACTATTTTGATTTGTCATCTCATCTCATTCCTCCCGGGGTAACCATTTCATCAAAAGCTATATGAATTCCTTTGCTATATCCCCCGATACAAGCTATCCACTCTGCTATAATATTGATCTGATTGCATCAGCTTAAACTTTCCTACTGTTTCCTTTAGAAGCTCTGCCTGACCTGATAACTCTTCGCTGGCGGCTGCACTTTCCTCTGAGGAAGCAGAATTAGTCATCACTACTTCGGAGACCTGCATAATCCCCTCATTTATTTGGGATATTCCGATTGCCTGTTCGTTGGAGGCCGCTGTTATTCCGCTGACCAAAGTAGCAGCTTTCGATACATCCTCAACAATTTTATTCAATGCTTCCGCGGTCTCATTGGCAATTTTCGTACCGACATCAACCTTCTTAATCGTACCTTCAATCAGTTCCGTTGTTTCCTTAGCAGCATTCGCAGATCTAGCTGCCAGATTTCTAACCTCCTCAGCAACTACGGCGAAGCCTTTTCCGTGCTGACCTGCTCTTGCAGCCTCAACTGCTGCATTTAATGCTAATATGTTTGTCTGGAAAGCAATTTCATCAATCACTTTAATAATTTTAGATATATTTGCAGAGGAATCATTAATGTCCAGCATGGCTTTTTGCATGTTCTTCATCTGGGCATTACCCTCGGTTGCGTTCAATCTTGCAATTTCAGCAAGTTCATTGGCTTGATTTGCATTTTGTGCATTGAGATTTGTTTGGCTGGATATCTCTTCTAATGATGCAGTTAATTCTTCAATTACACTCGCTTGTTCCGTTGCGCCCTGGGATAATGCTATGCCGGAATCAGATATTTGTTTTGCTCCGTTAGCAACCTGATCAGATGCGACAGCAATTCTATTGAGTACCTCGTTGTTTTTTTCCACCATCTCGTAAAGCTTTTTACCCAACAGGTCATGGTCGGATCTAACATTGATTTTAACGGTCAGATCACCATCGGCTATCTTCTCTGCAGCCAGTGCCTGTTCTCGTATACTTGCTGTCATGCGGTCAAAGGCTTCCATCAGCATACCGACCTCATCCTTCGTATTTGCCTCAAGGTTAACATCAATATCGCCAACTGCTAACTGATCAGCTGCCTTAACCAGCTTTTTAATCGGATTACTGATGATGCTTGATATCACAACACCGAGTACAACTGCAATCAGAGCACCAATTATTATTACGATGATCATGGTAACAGAGGATTGGAAGGCTAATTCATTATTACTGTTGGATTTGTTTTGTGCAGATATAGCATTTAATTCAAAGATGGAGTCAAAAGATGCCTGAAGATTATCCCCTGTGATTTGGAGATCTCCTAGAATCATGCTCTTAGCTGCATCTAGATTCTCGTTATCTATATAACCCCTTATCTCCTTGAGCTGTTGATAAAATACGTTCCATTCTACCTTTAATCCATCAAAAAGCTCTCGATCCTTCTGATCAAAAATACTTTCTTCATAGGTATCCAGACTGTTCCCAACATCATCGATATATTGATCGATTTTTTCAATATAAGAATCTTTATTTTGAGGATCCATTATGATTTTTGCTGTGTTATACCGAAGCCTCTGATAAGCAATATCGGCTTCTCCAATTGTTTTAATGCCCATTGTATTTTCAACAAACAGCTGCGTATCTTCCTGATTAATTCTATTGATGTTAATTAAACCTATTACACCAACCAGTCCGGCAATAAGAGCTACCAGAATAAAGCTGGATATTAATTTCACAGCGATTTTTAAGTTTAGAAACCATTTCATGTGATTTACCCTTTCTTATGCATGATCTAAATAGCCTGCGTTAAGTTCATTTGTTCTTCTTCCGTTAATAACTTAGTACAATCCAGCAGCAGCTTAACTTCGCTGCCGACTTTTCCAATCTTTTTAAGATACCGATTAGGATAGCCCATATTCATCTGTGGAGGCTCTACAATATTATCATCCGTAATCGTCAGTACCTCAGACACACGATCAACTATAAGACCGACTGACATTTGGTCAATATCAACCACGATTACACAGGTTCGATCATTATATTCCACTGCTGCCTTTTTAAAACGTATTCTTACGTCCATTAAAGGAATGATCTTCCCCCTTAGATTTATGATACCTTTGATGTAGTCCGGCATTTCTGGAATTAATGTGATCGCCTGAATTCCAATGATTTCTATTACATGCTGAATTTCAATACCATAGGTTTCATTATCTAAAGCAAAGGTTAGAAACCTACCTTTTTGTGTATCTTCTTCCGCCTGTTCAAGCTTCATGCTTTGTTCCGCCATTCTTTCACCCCTTTCCCTTTGTAAATGATTATATTTCCATTCCATCAGAACCCAGATATACGCCCATTTTGATTGGCTAGCTAATTGGCTTAGGTCTAATGTAACAGTTTTATTATTTTGTTACATTAACATGGGAAATCTGATGATTTTTATCTAGTTCGGATATATAATTGTATAATGTCATTTATGACAGCGAACGAAGAAGGTAATTATCACACTTTACGGCGTTTTGGTACATTTCTGAGTTGGTACATTAATAGAGTTTGGCATAAAATTAAGAAAGAAGGTATTTTGATGACAGTAGAACCTATCAGAGACAAGGGAAAGATCGATCAAATGTATTATTATTTAGCCAATAAGGATCTAAAATACGGTTTATTATTTAAATTTGGCCTAAACACCGGACTAAGAATTAGCGACATATTACCAATTCAGCTTGAAGATGTTCTAACTCAGGAAGGACAATTTCGGGAATATTTTGTTCTAAATGAAAAAAAGACGGGAAAAGAGAAAAAGATAAAAATAAATGATGCACTTTCCAAGGAGATTAAGAAATATATAGAGTCAAACAATTTAGCTCATGACAGCTACTTGTTCAAAAGCCGCAAAGGCGACTATTTAGGCAGGATTCAGGCATATCGGGTCTTAAAGGATGCCGCGGATCATATCGGACTTGAGAATTTTGGAACACACAGTTTAAGGAAAACCTGGGGTTATTGGACTTATAAATTATCCAATTATAACGTTGGTCTGATCATGGATACCTTTAATCACAGCTCACCTAGTATAACGCTAAGATACATCGGTATCAACCAAGATCAAAAAGACGAACTATACAGTCTAGTGCAGTTTTAGCTGTAAATACTTGTATAATTATGAAATATTTTGCAATAATTGTTGCTTTATAGCACATTATATCATATAATGGATACAACAAAATAATAAAACTGTTACATAAATATTCATCAGCGTCCCTAATGCTTTTTCTGATCATCAATATTTAGTATTCATTCCACATTTTTATTCTTTCTATCCATGTTATATTAATTGATTTTTCCATCTGACAATTTCAGAGTAGAAACGTACAATCAGCCTCCTGAGCTTGTCATAATTCAGGAGGTATATAATCTTTATGTTATAACTCACTATTCTCATACTTCAGATTTCCAAAATGTAATCTTATTATAACTATTTTTGAACAAAAATGTAAGTATGAATGATTTTTAACTTTCAGGAAATTAAAGTCATAAAAAGAGAACCAAACCCTAAAGTTTGATTCTCATTTTTATAGTGCAGTCGAGGGGACTTGGTTATTGCTTTGCTCTTTTAGCGAACCATTCCTGTGTAAAGCCAATTGCCTTGGCCACCCAGTAATTTACTGTCTGCGAAACAGTATCAACTTCCTTTATTTGAATGCGACCTTGTCCGTAAGGGTTAGAATATGTATCACCGACTATGCCGTTCAGATAATTCTGGATATAACTGATTAAAATCTGATTATCCAGCATGACAGGCTGTACAACGATTTCGTTATCGCGGAACATATTGATTCCGTCTCCTCCGTTCAACAGCATATAGTTATGTGATGCCAATGTATAGGTTTTGTTTAGATTGAGGGCTTCGCCTCCTACTTTAACGTCCTTGACTCGGTAGCCACCTGCGACCTTTACAAAATTCTTCTTGTCATCAACCACTACTGTAGATGCAACGGAAGTATCAATGGTGTAAGTCAGTCCGGAAACCTGCAAAAATCCACCATTCTCCTCCGGAGCCACGCGCGCAGCCATTTCCAATGCATCAAGTATTTCCTGACCAGTCGCTTTCACAACGCAACCAACATTATTAAATGGATGTACTGCGATGACTTCACCGAAGGTTATATCGCCGGCATTGATATCAGCCCTGATACCACCGCCATTCACAAAGGCTATATCAGCCGGGCCGCTCTCCGCCCCTGACTTGCCATTACCCAGAACATAGCGATAAGCGTCAGCACACAGATCTCCCAGGTTAGTCTCCCGGCTTCGTACCATACGTTTACTCGTCGCAGGATCAATAACCGTCAGCGCTACTTCGGTCTTACCTACCTTGGCTGCCAAATCATCTGCAAAACTTTTTTCTATATCTGCAATAAAGCTGGTAGTAGCCTCATCCTGCTCTGCATAACCACTGATCAGACTAGTGGTCATACTGCCGTCTTTACCCTTAATCACCAAGCGTCCTATGGTGGCCATCTTCGTTCCGGTCTGAGTAAGAATGACGTCTTTACCGTCTTTATTTTGTACAACGTCACCCACAACGGTGCTGTGGGAATGTGCATCTATGAAGGCATCAATTCCAGTGGTATTTTCGATAACGTCGGTAGAGCGCCACGGACTGGACTGTGCGTCAATACCCAGATGTCCCATGGCTATGACATAATGCGCACCTTTCTTTTTAGCATCGTTCACCGCCTTCTGAACGGCTTGATACAGTTCTTTCCCATTATTTCCCTCTTTGAAGTTATAGATAAATTCTCCATTTTTATCCTGGAAATATGCGGGTGTAGACTTTGTAAATGATTCCGGTGTCGTAATACCTACAAAAGCCACTTTTGTTGCATTGGCACCTTTACCATAGGTGACAATGGTATAAGGTTGGTAAACAAGTTTTTTGGTTCTTAAATCGGCAAAGTTGCAGGAAATCACCTTCGCATCAAGGTTCTTCATCAACTCCTGCATACGATCCATACCGTAATCGAACTCATGGTTTCCAGGTACAAAGATGTCATAACCGACCTGATTCATAATGTCAACCAGGTACTGCCCCTGCGAAAGTGTACCAATAGCATCTCCTTGTACTGCGTCACCGGCATCAACCAGAGTAACATAATTCTTACCAAATTCTTTCTCCATTTTCTTCTTATAGGCTGCAAGACCGGCATAGCCAATATTTGTGACAGCCCCATCCTCACTCTTGATCTGATTTACACCACAGTGTACGTCATTTGTGTAGATAATAGCAATATTGCTGCGATTGGATGTCTTGCTGGCGGCAATGGCAGCCACACCTCCCGGCAACAAGCCAAATGTCATGGCTAAGACCAGTACCAGTGAAATAATCAATCTGCAAACTCTTTTCATGGATTGCACCTCCTGAAATAAAATAATTTACTCTTTGATTATATCACTTGTCCTATGGTAATAACAAGAAGTTTTGGTAAATATTGTAAGCCGTTATAGTAAAGCTATGGAAAATAACTATCATCGCGATGAGTACGGTTTCGTACTCGACTTCAATACAAAAAAAAGAACCAAACCCGAAAGTTTGATTCTCATTTTTATAGTGCAGTCGAGGGGACTTGAACCCCTACCCAGAAACCCGGACTAGATCCTTAGTCTAGCGCGTATGCCAATTCCGCCACGACTGCAAAAACACATTAAATCAGGCATTTCCAATACATATGCATTAGATATTATGCTGACTTCTTCGCTGGATTATGTCTAGCGAACGAATTAAATTATAACAAGGATATAGAAAAATTGCAATACCTAAATTAATTTTTTTTATTCCTTATCACATTTAACTTTTACATGATTCCTTATCAATAAAAACATGTTACCTAAGGGACCTACTATCTCTCCCATCATAGGTATCCCCTTCTATTTCTACATTAAAGCTACTATTATAGTTTCATGATCCATATCAAAAGAATAGCAGAAATAATTTGCATCGTTGCAATTCCTAATGCATACGCAGAAACTCTTGCTCCCTGCTTGATAAGTTCTCTGAAGTTAACTCTCATTCCAATCCCGGCAAGCGCAATAACTTCAAAGTTATTGCTAATAACTTTAAATATCTGTGATACCTGGGAAGAGATTATTCCTGTTGTAAATAACGCACACATGATAAACAATCCGATGACATACCACGGAACTTTTGCTTTTACATTTAAAGTCGCTTCCTTAGACCTATTAGACCTACTTTTCATTGCTCCAAAGCTTAATACTACAAATATCAAAAAAATAATACGAACTATTTTAAATATGGTAGACAGATCCTTTACATCCTCACTCACTAAACTACCACTCGCAACCACTTGACCTACGGACTGTAGTATTCCTCCGATCAACGCAGAAGTTTTTATTGTCTCTGATGCGTATATTAAACTTGCGAGGAAGGGTAGTGCAAGCATTAATACCGTTCCAGTAACATTTACAATTGTAATTGCAATTCCTTTCTCATTCTCATCTGCTCCAATAACAGGCGCTGTTGCAGCAATGGCAGAAGACCCACATACCGCATTTCCACTTGCCATCAAAAAACCATAGTTTTCCGAAAAGCCAAGTCTTTTACCTAACATGATTGCAAAACCTATCGTTGTTATCATTTGCAGCATAATATATACTACCCCTGAGACACCTAGCTTCATAAGTGTTTGTACGCTTAATGTACCACCAAGCAGAACGATTGAATACGACAATAAATCACTTTCAGCAAACTTTGTACCAGCCGCATATCTTCTATTGTTTCCAAACGTATTGCCTACTGCCATACCTATAAAAATAGCTATAGAAGCACCACCAATACTTGTAAGATAATTTCCAATCATTTTTGCTATCAAAGCAATTATTACACAGATACTAAGTCCCGGTAAAATATTTATCATTTTATTGAACCTGTTTAAAACAGCTTTTTTAGTTGCCATTAAAATCTTTCGCATGTAACCAGCCTTTCAGATATTATCAAATATAAATGGTTTTTCTTTTCCTACATGAGTATAATAGCAATATAACCATAAGTAAAATTGGTATATCTGATATTAACCATTAATTATTTTGATGATTCTGAAAGGATTTAATTATATGATTGAAGAATTAATGACTTTTATTGCAGTTGTTGAACATAAAAATTTTACGAAGGCTGCAGAGGCAATTCATTTATCACAGCCAAGTGTAAGCTTGCACATCAGGCATCTAGAAGAATATTTTGGCACAATACTAATACAACGTTCTGTCAAACAAAAGACGATTTATATAACCGAAGCAGGAAATTTGCTTTACGAACGTTCCAAACAAATCATTAGAATTCTCGAAGATACAAAAGATGATTTCTTAGATTATTCAAATATTATAAAAGGTAAGTTGCGTATTGGCGCTAGCTTCACCATTGGTGAATATTTCTTACCCTCTTTTTTAGGACAATTCAATAAGCGATACCCCGACTTAGAATTAGAGGTTATTATTGAAAATACGCATAATATCTGTGAAAAAATGAATAACTATCAGGTGGACATCGCATTGATTGAAGGAAGCGTTACATCATCAAATTATGAAATCCATCATTTTTACGAGGATAACATGGTTCTGGCAGTTCCATATAATCATTATTTAATGAATCAGAACTATTCGATTGAAGAACTAAGGAATCAAACCTGGATAAGTCGTGAACGTGGTTCTGGCACAAGAGAATATTTAGAATATTTCCTATCCACAAATAATATTAATGCGAAAAACGTGATTGTCTTTGGTAGCAACTTCTCCATAAAGGAAGCTGTAAAAAACAACCTAGG
This sequence comes from Bacillota bacterium, assembly GCA_023386815.1. Taxonomy (GTDB): domain Bacteria; phylum Bacillota; class Clostridia; order Lachnospirales; family Lachnospiraceae; genus Mobilitalea. Next base: position 37,800 of record JAEWIZ010000034.1, on the reverse strand, counting down.
GATAACATTTATATCTTCCATGGTTGTAGAGTCTTCTTTGAATGACAAAGAACTTTCTATCCTAAAAACCCCTCATGAATATACTCGTGCTTTTTCATATATTTTACCCAAAGGTATCATTCCCTCTAAAGCTGTACAGGTATTTATTGACCTATTGAAACAATAGATGTAAATTCACGGTAGCATTAATGGTATCCTAGACGTATAATCATATTAGTTTCTATAATTTACCATTACCAGCTGTGACTACTCGTAAGCAAAGTTCCGAGGAAATGTTTTTTCAAAAACCCCATTCATTGATTAGTAAAAGGAAACCCAATTATGAAAAAGAGAATATTAGTGTTCATAGCCTTAGCAATCATATCATTCATGTTATTATTCCTAGATAACAATAGAAAAACAGCTAATGATAGTGACGACATGATAAAAATTGCTCGAAACGTAATTCCTATTTCTGATGCTGATACCATTGATATCCAAATCATTGGTTCCGTTGATAATGAAAAGAGAAGTTTAGTTTATTTTATGACAGGAAATGAGTATCAGAGCCATAGCTATTTCCCATTAGAATTTCAGATAATTCCTGGTGATAAGTATAAATTTGAAAGGATGTATAAACCCATGAACAGGGGTATGGATATATCTGTACTTTCATGGAAAGAGGGTTATGCCTTCGTCGTCAATAACTCTAAGTGTAAAAAACTTCAAATAACGTCAGCAGATGGAAAGATACAAATGATTGAAGTTGGAAACCTTCCTTTTTTATACTATTTTAAAGAGATACCAGCAGAATATGATTTCTTAGACTCAGACGGAAATGTAATGTACTAAACAACGATTAAATACCGGTATGACCTTTATATAAAGGTAAGAAAGGCGGAAAATGATGATAACACCAATACTCGAGACCGAGAGACTTATACTTAGACCTCTTTCCATTCAGGATGCAGAAGTAATCTATGACCGCTGGACATCAGATGATAGAGTTTCCAGGTATGTTAGATGGAGTACACATAAAGATAGTAAAGAAACAACGGATTGGTTGTGTATGGAAGAGCATAATATTTTAAGCGACAACGTCTATCTATGGGGCTTTGTATTAAAAGACTCTTCCTACTTATTTGGCTCTGGAGGTCTTAACTATAATGAGACAGAAAAAGCCTTTGAGCTTGGTTATAACATCATGTACAAATGCTGGAATCATGGATACACAACAGAAGCAGTGGAAGCAATCTTAAATTTTGCGGTAAAGGAATTAAATAAAAATAACTTTATTGCCTGGCATGCAGTGGAAAATCCTGCATCAGGCAGAGTGTTGGAAAAGTGTGGTTTTGAATACCTGAGAAATGAGATACATACAAAGTTTGATGGAGTTACCTCTTATGATACAAAAATGTACCGACTTACAACCAGCCAATATAAAATGAATTCTTCCAAAGAAGCACAAGGAGGACTAGCTTGAAAAAAATTTTATTAATCATCCCCATCCTTTGTTTTACCATGATGTTTTGTTCTTGTACTAACAGAGGAAGACAGATAGAACCTTTACGAATTGATACAATTGATTTCGATATTAAATCAGCCACACAGATGATTCAAAGTGGAGAAAAACTCATTGCAGACATCTCTATCAAGGATACCGCAACCCGAGAAGAGTTTGATCAATTTATCATTGACATTGATCAAGCATATGATAACTATGAAGAAGTTCAGTGGATGTATCTATTTTTTAGTAATGCAGAGATTGAGGATAAAAATATTACAACTCTTCAGTTGAGTAAAGATACTTTTTATCCAACGATCTATCATAGGGACATTGAAATTGTGTCTGCTCAGATAGAAAATGCCTTTTATCAGGATGAGACGCTTACCTCCAGCACCTTGATTATTCGAGAGGAATATTTAGGCAAGGATCGTAGGTTAAAGGACTGGTTTCGAGAATACCACTATCAGAAGAATGATGACGACCAATGGGTATTTCATACTTTTAACGGACAGATTAATATAGGAGAGAAAGGCTTTACCTCTGATTATCTTGAGTTAAAGTAATTGTATAAACCTTTTCAATTAATAAAGCCTCAGTTAAAATAACCTGAGGCTTTGTAATAAATATATTTTGACAAGTGTTGATTCAACAATGAATTAAACTATCCAAATATACCATGAAATATAATTCTTATAAATCTTATTTTGCTAATTCTAATGTATTAAGTAAATATTCTCCAACTACATAAGCATCCGGAGTTGTACCCTCGGAATCACTTGCTACAGTTACCTGGATTAAATAATTATCAATATAAACATTATAGATAGCCTGAGATACCTCAAGACCTTCTATATTCATTTTATATTCCGTTTTAAATGCAGTTCCTAATGTTGATTCAAAATCGCTTGTTTTAAAATCGGTTACTGTTACATCGATACCTTGAGCAGCTAATTGAGAATTGATAAGTTCTTCCGTAATTGCAGCTTTAAGATAATCTTTAATTTCATTATAATCGCCCTTAGGAGTTCCATTATACTGAACTGTTAACTGAACACCTGATACTAATGTTTCTATATCTGCTGTTTTGGGATAGATTGCAGATGAATAAACACCTTGAGCATTTACTGCAACTTGATTTGTCCAATCCTTTGGAATCACACCCTTTAAATCTCCGAACACTACTTCCTGTGCCGTAAAAGGAGCCTTAGCAATGTTAGGATTCAGAGCTTTTACTGTAACCTTACAGGTGTATTTTTTCTTATTCACAGTTGCTGTGATGATAGCTGATCCCGCTTTAACTGCTGTGACCTTTCCAGTCTTATCTACAGTAGCTACGGTCTTTTTGTTGGTTGCCCAGGTAACCTTGCTCTTGGTACCACTTATCTTAAGCTTCGATGTATCTCCAACATTCAAAGTGAGCTTGGTCTTATTCAGTTTGATTGCTGTTGCCGCCTCTGCTACTGCAACATTGTTCATCGGTGCGATTGATGGTGTCACAACAGCTAGTGTTAACGCTATTGCACACGCTTTAAAAAGTTTTGATAATCTCATTAATTAAATATCCTCCCTTATGATTATTCTTTCATGTACATGTAAGTATATACCATATCCCGAAGTTTGACCACCTTATTTTGTTAAGAATTTGATTAAAATAACATTACCGGAATTGATTTCCTGCCTTGGTATGTTATACTTCATTTAACTGATTCTTTATTCAGAATAAGATCCATGGAGGGAAGTTAATGATAAGACATTATCCGAAGAAACTAATTGCAATCGTATTAGCTCTGCTATTTGTAAATAGCTTTAGCCCGGTTGCATACGCACAATCCAATGAAGTTACTCCCTATAGTACTGCAGTGATTACATCAGCTGAAGTTACAACCAACAGCTCAAGTACTGCAGACTACAAAGAAACAGTAGCATTAGCAAAGAAAAAGGCTTCTGTACTAAGCTCCTTTTACGGTGCCACCAGTGTTCAATATGCTTTCATCGCTGATGGTAAGATTATCGCATCGGGACAGTCCGGTGTCTACAGCAAAGAAGCTTCTACTGCGCTTACGAAGGATACGATGTATGGTATTGGTTCCATCAGTAAAGTATTTACAACCGTCGCTGTGATGCAGTTGGTGGAGCAGGGAAAAGTTAAATTAGACAACCCTGTGGTTGATTACATACCTGAATTTACCATGGCTGACGAACGTTACAAGGATATCACGGTAAGAATGCTGCTAAATCATTCTTCCGGACTCCTGGGCTCTTCTTTTAATAATTCCATGTTATTTAATGATAAGGATCAGGTGGGTTATAATAATCTATTGGACGCTTTGAAGACCTCAAGATTAAAAGCCGCTCCCGGAGATTTCTCCGTTTATTGTAACGACGGCTTCTCCTTAGCACAGCTTCTTGTGGAGAAGGTCACTGGTAAGGATTTTACCACCTATCTGAAAGATTATATCTCAACACCTCTTAATATGAGTCATACAAAGACACCATATGAGGAATTTACATCTGATTTACTTGCTAAAACTTATATACCTGCATTTAAAAATGCACTTCCTACCGAAAGTCTCAGTGTAGTGGGTGCCGGCGGTATTTATTCATCTGCTGAAGATTTATGCCGGTTTTCACAGATTTTCATGAGGGACTCAAAGTCAACAGTCTTATCATCAGATTCTGCAAAAGCTATGGAAAACCCGGAATATCTTAATGGACTTATGAAGTTTAAAGAAGCCTCCTCTCTCACTTACGGTCTTGGCTGGGATAGTGTAATTACTGAACCTTTTACAGAATATAAGATCAAGGCTTTGGTAAAGGGTGGAGATACTTTACTTTACCATAGCAGCCTGATTGTATTACCGGAGGAAGGTATGGCTATGGCCGTATTCACCTCAGGTGCTGCCAGTACCTATAATCAAATAATGGCTCAGGAGGTCTTGCTCTCTGCTTTAAAGGAAAAAGGCACCATTACTGAAATAAAAGCTACCCCAACTCCTGTAAAACCCACAAAGATGGACTTACCGACCGATCAAAAGAAATACGAGGGTGTCTATCTAGCAGCTTTGGGTGCGATTAAGGTTGCTCTGAGCGATGATGGCACACTTACCTTATCGGATTTATTCAGCTCCGGTTCAACACTCAGATATGTCTATACTGGTAACGGTAAATACTATTCCCCTGATGGAAGTAATTATATTAAATTTACCGAGGAAGCAAACGGCAAGACATATTTTTATGTATCCGGCTATAGTAATCTTCCAAGCTTAGGCCCGGTAACTTCTTCCGGATATCAGTGTGAGAAGGTGGATGACAAAACCTTAACCAAGACGGTTCAAGCTGCTTGGGATGCCCGTAAGGATAAAAAGTATTATATTATAAATGAAAAATACTCTTCACAATCTTATGCAAATGGCGGAATGGCTTTACAGGTTTCGCTTTCAGAGGATTTGAAAGGCTATTGTAATAATGCTGAGATTATTGATGAGAATCATGCAAAAGCATATCTCCAGATTCCCGGCGTCTATGGCAGGGACCTAAGTGACTATACCTTCTATAAAAAAGGAAAAACAGAATACTTAAATTATGGCAGCTATGTCTTAAAGTCGGAGGATAATATCCGTTCCTTGTTTACCTGGTCAGGTGTATCCTTCCAAGTCGGTGGGGATGGATATGCTAAATGGTATAAGATCAGTGAAAAATCAGAAAACCGCAAGCTTAAGGTAACGGTTCCTAAAAATGCTGCATTTGCTGTGTACGATTCAAACGATAATTGTATCTTCAATTCTTGGATTACAAAGGGCACCACAGTTACATTACCGAAGGATGGTATGATTGTATTTGCGGGTGAGCCTTATGCTAAATTTGTGATAACCTATGTGAAATAGAAGTGATCTGCTAAGTTTGACCTGATATTGTGGAATTTTTTCTTTTGAGAATTCCTGATTTCTCTGCCTTAACAAAATGATTCAGTAATGAATTGTTAGAGTTCCCTATAATAAAATAATTAAGGTGAGCGTACACAAGGGTAACTTTGTGTACGCTCACCTTTTTTACTTATGACAAGTAAGTAGTATTGTTTCAATCTATTTCTTTTTTCTCTGGCATGCATCAAATACATCCCTCATAGCCGGATTACTGATTAGATTACCACGATAATCGAATCTGGAGCCATGGCAGGGACAATCCCAGGTAAGCTCATTCTGATTCCATTCCAAGCTGCAGCCTAAATGAGGACATTTTGTTGTAACAAAATAGTATTTATCATATTTATCCCGGTAGACTCCTATCTTCATTCCATCCTTTAGAACAGTTCCTGCTTCTCCAGGTCCGATGTCCCTTAGCTTATCATGAGTAATCCTTAAATGCTCTGATAATAGGTTAATGGTTACAACCGCTGCATCCTTTATTAATTCCTTGCTTCCGGAAAACTGTAATCTGCGGGGATAAAAGACTTTCTGGTATTCATTCTTTCTGCCTGCAATCATATCACTAATAATCATTGCTGATACCATAGCACTGGTCATACCCCATTTATTAAAGCCTGTGGCCACATAGATATTTGAAGTTCTAGAGGAGTATCTTCCGATATAGGGAATGGAATCCGGAGTCATACAATCCTGATTTGACCAAGAATATGCAATCTTGGCATTCGGATACCACTTTCCCGCTGCCGCTTCCAGTTGTGCATAAGCATCCGGTGGATTACTTTTTCCGGATCGGTGATTGGCACCGCCTAGGAGCAAAAAGTCCTTGTAATTTCGAAAAGAATATCCTTGGGGATCTGCGTCCAAGTACATTCCATCCAGATGAGCTTTTTTATTGATGTCCTCGCCCTCCAGCGCTACCACATATTGTCGATCTTGATGCATGCGAAAGAAATAGAAACCAGGTGCATTGATGAACGGGTAATGTGTAGCAATTACGATGGACTTTGCTTTAATTCGCCCCTGTTCCGTAATAACGACTCCATCATCTCGTACCTCTGTGATACGGGTGTGTTCATATATTGTTAGGTATTTCGCTATTCCATCTAAGAATTTTAGTGGATGAAACTGTGCCTGATGATCAAAACGCACCGCTGCTTTCACCGGAAAGGGAAGCGTGGTCTCTTTTGTTAGTACCGCAGAGATTCCCAATTTTCTAGCCGCCTCTACCTCCTGCTTAATCCTCTCCTCATTATCAAGGGTGTAAATATAGCTGGGTTGGATCTGAAAATCACAATCGATTCCCTGCGAAGAGATCATTTCTTCAAACATCTCAATCGCTTTCTGGTTGGAAGTAGCATACTCCCAAGCACGTTCCTGCCCCTTATTGGTTATTAATTTATGATATATTAAATTATGCTGTGAGCTAATCTTTGCCGTTGTATTCTTTGTTATACCACTACCTACTTCTTTATAATCTACCAGAACTACAGAGAAGCCATTCTTTTGAAGCATGTGAGCAATAAGCACACCTGCCATACCTGCACCAATTACTACCACATCCGTAGTGATATCTTCTTGCAGCTTGGGTCGTTGCACCTGCTCCTTTATTTGCTGATTATCATAACGGAATTGCTTCTGGACCCACAGGGATTCTCCTCGTTCTTTACCTGTGCTTTCTACAGTACCATTCTCTCGCCAAATCGTATTCATAACAGCCTCTTTTCTTGCGCTTATGCAGTTAAATTCTACATCGTCTCAAGGTTAGATTTTCCGTAAGAAGAAAAATTTATACATTTGGTGTGGAAAGTAGGGTTACAGAATTATGAAATTATCTGTTTACAAAAAAAGCTTATGATTTACGCAGACTCACCGTGTATCAGCGTGCTCTCGCGTCCATCATAAGCTAAAAGGCAAAAAAATAACTCCCCGAGTAGGGCTCGAACCTACAACCCCACGGTTAACAGCCGTGTGCTCTACCATTGAGCTATCGAGGAATATGTTAACTATTTTAATACCATAGCCAGGTTCTGTCAAGTCCTTTCGTTTGATAATTTTGCCTTTTGTGCATTATAATTCAATTTAAATATATATTTTATGCAATTTGCGAAGTTCGAGGTGAATCTTATTAAATGGCGGGCAAAATAAAATATTTTAGTTGAAATTAGATATTGGGTATGTTATAATTTATTTCGTTCCGTAAGTTCGGTAACTTGTCTGCAGTTGTGGCGGAATTGGCATACGCGCTAGATTCAGGTTCTAGTCCGGGTAACTGGGTAGGGGTTCAAGTCCCCTCAACTGCATTACTTATTAAACAAAGGGATTCAGATTTTTATAGCTTCTGAATCCCTTTGTTTTATGTGTTATATCGAAAATCTTATCTCTAAGCACTATAACATTTTTAGCTAACATTCTTCACAATTCAACTTACAATAATCCAGTCTAGAAAATGCTCTCCAAAAACGGTAAATGGAATCTAGTTACTCCTATCCTTAACGCAAAGCCATCGCATCAAGCATAATCCTTATGCTCAATAATCCGGCTAGATATCGATATCCCAACAAAAAACACAAAAAGCCCAATTAATACACACAAAAGTGAAAGCTCCACCTCACGATTCAATACCCATCTAAGATTAGCCCCATCTCCACCCTTTAGCCAATCTGACAAGTAGGTGCCTAAAAAGAACATAATAAACGCCGGTATCATACGGATCATCGCCATCATCTGATTACTCTTACCCTTACCTAAGGAATAGAAGAGAATATATTGCAGGGAGCAGATTACCATTGCCCACCCAAATAGAATACAGGATACTGAAACCACCGGAGCAAGACTTATACCTTTTTGAAGATTATATACCGCCACCACGCCTAGCCCCACGAGTACTGACAGTACAATCAGAACAAATGCGAATAAGTATCTTCCAGCCACCCGATCTCTCTTCGTTCCCGGCAGCATATTGATAAAGCCTGACTCAGACATATGCTCCATATTAAAGGGCTGTGCTGAAAATATGATGGCACCGAATACTACATAGGCATTGATAAACAACTCATTCTCCATGCCGCCGAAGACCAATACTGCTGATATGATTGGAAACAGCACCAGGATTCTTAATTGCGTTTTACACCTAATCCAATCCACTTTTAAGAACTTTAATGCCTTCATTCTACTCTCCCTCCAATTTGTTACGAATTAAATGTACCATGATCTTATCTATCGATGGTTTGTTAATGACAAATCCTTTCGGAACATATCTTGCTTCATCGCTCTTAATCAAGGCCTCAAATCCGAATTCCTTCTTCTCTATTCCGATCAGCCGACTTCTTAGTTCTGTTGTAAGCTCTTTATAGTCTCCCTTAAGGATAAGATAGGATTCCAGCAGATCATCCTTGGTCTCATTAATAATTATTTTTCCCTGATCGATAAAGACGATATAGTCTGCGATCTGCTCCAGATCCTCCAACATATGGGTTGAGAAGAGAATACTTCTCTCACCGTCGGAGATATAATCTTGAAGAATTTGTAACACTTCTGATCGCATTACCGGATCAAGTCCATTGGTAGCCTCATCTAATATGAGTAGCTTGGTGTCCCTGGATAGGGCTACTGCAAACATCAGCTTTACTTTCATTCCTCTGGAAAATTCTTGGATTTTCTGCTTCTCGGGAAGCTTAAATCTTGCTATCAGCTGATTAAACTTATCTTCTTGAAAGCTTTCATAAAACATCTTTTGTATACTGCGAATATCTGAAATCCTCAATTCCTTTGGAAAATAGGACTCGTCTCCGATAAAACCGATTTCTTCCTTGTATTGAATCGGATCATCACTGTACCTACGACCATTTACATATACCGTCCCACTGTTAGCATGACAGATCTGATTGATACAGTTGATTGTCGTTGTCTTCCCTGCCCCATTTTGTCCAACATACCCCAGGATATATCCTTTGGGCAAAGAAAAAGATATATCATCCAGTAAAAATCCTTTGTACCGTTTGGTTAAACCCTTTACTTCTAATAGCTCCATTGTCTCACTCTTTCCACAACCTATGCAATAAGTTTATAAGTTCATCTTCCTTCATTCCAATTCTCTTTGCTGTCTCAACCGCTGTTCCCATACCATCTTCAATGCGTAATAAGTATTTTTCCTTTAAAAATTCATTTTCTTTTGATAACACCATGCTGCCTTTTCCTTGCATGGATGTAATAAATCCTTCTTCCTCAAGGTCGTTATAAGCCCGGGTGGTGGTAATAACACTCACACCCAGTTCTTTTGCCAGCTTACGGATTGATGGAAGCTCTGTCCCCTCCTCTATCTGGCCATTTAGTATCTGTTCCTTGATCTGTTCCTTGATCTGGGCATAAATCGGTAGTTCAGACTGATTCGATATTAATATCTTCATAGTACCTCCAGTACATCGTATGATATTCTGCAGTAATATCATAGACGTTTCACTTTGCAAAGCATATACTGTATATACACCATTATATACAGTATATGCTTTTTGTCAATTACTTATTTTGTTATTTTTTGATTTGCTTTCATTTATTTTTCAAAGTTCTAATTGATGATTTTTTAGAAATATCATGTTATAATCAATCTGTTTCACTGACCTTTACATAACTATTGATTTAATTGACTAAATAAATATTATTAAGGACTAAAACCCATGAATCAAACACAGCTTTTAGAAATGATAAGGAATAACCCTAACGCTATCAAAACCCTTCATCAGCCCTCCGAGGAGCTGAAATTAGCTGCTCTAAAAAGAAATGGACTTTTACTGGAGTATTTTGAAAATCCAACGATGGAAATGCAGGAGTTAGCGCTAGATAATAATATCCGTGCCATCAAATTCATTAAGAACCCTACGGAGGATATGATGATCAGAGCCATCCAGAGTGGATGGACTAATTTAGAATATCTGAAGCATCCGACGGATCAGGTAATAAAATTAGCAATACAGCAAGCCGGTTGGGCAATCCGTTATATTGATTATCCCAGCGAGGAATTGCAGCTATTAGCCGTAAGGAAAAATTATGACTCTATTAAATTTATAAAGGAGCCCTATGAGAGTGTCCAGGAGGAAGCTGTATCAATTAATTATGAAGCCTTGAGATTCATCACTTCCCCCAGCGATAGGGCAGAACTGATTGCGGTAAGAAGTAATGAAAGTGCAGTTAAGTTTATTAATAACCCAGATAAGAATAAGATATTGGAATTTTTAAAGGTTAATTTTCTGGTTCTTAAATATGTGATGAAAGAGATCACAAAGGCTGAGCTGGAAGGAGTATTAAAAGATGTGTTATCAAAGGAAGATGTGGAAGAAAAATATGTTCGGGATTTCTTAAATTATAATACCATTGATCACAGCGATATTAAAGACATGAATAAAATGCTGTTTCTTTATCAATACGGAAGTAAAAAAGCTAAAAAAATTGCAGTGGATGAAAAGCTAAAACTGAATTAATAGATTTAGTTAGGCTAATTTTGCAGCATTGTCACGGAGGTAAGAATGAATTTTACAGATACATTAAAAAGTGTTGAATTGGTACTCCACGCAGATGAAGTACCACTAATTGTCGGCGAAAGCGGAATCGGAAAAACAGCCTTGGCCAAGGAGCTCGCGAAGACAAACCATTGGAGTCTAATTGTTATTGATGGCAATCTTCTAAAGGAGGGTGAAATCGGTGGCCTGCCAACGATAGATACCTATACTGAGGTGAATGATAAGGGTGAAACAATACAAAAAAAAGCTACCATATATGCAGTTCACCATAAGTTAAGGGAAATTGATAACGAGTTAGCTAGAGGAAATACCGTTCTCCTATTTATTGATGAAATCAACCGCTGCGAGCATACGGTTCAGCAGGAGCTTATGAATTTGATCCTGAACCGGGAAATCAACGGCTATCAGTTAGATAAGAGCGTTAAGATTATTGCCGCTATGAATCCTTCCAGTAAATATGGTTCAGATTTTGATTATCAGGTTGTGGATATGGATGCGGCGCAAGAGAATCGGTTTGTTTGGCTCTTTATGGAACCGGATTATCTGCAGTGGCTGGACTGGGCTATTGATGCTGGCCTGGAACAAAAGGTGATTGAATTTATTCAGACATTTCCGGAGTATCTACATAAAATAGACGAAGACAGTATCCGAGCAACTCCAAGAAGCTATGAACGTATCTCAAAGACCTATACCCTTTATAAGGAACGCAAAGACTCCATACCAAAATCCGTTTTCTTAAATGTAATCAAAGGTAATGTCGGAACCTTAATTGCACAAGAGTTCATCAGCTTCATGGAATCCAATCATAACCCATTACTAACCTATGACGATGTTTTTTCAGAGGAGACAATCTCGGAAGCGACTATCCTGCAAATATCAAAAGAGACTCACACCAGGCTCTATCTTCTGGCAAAGAATCTATTAAAAAGTTTAGAGCTTACCATGAAAAGTAAGGATCAAAACCAAAGCTTTTATGTTAATCGCTTGATTGAGTTTTTATCGCTGTATCCTGCGGACTTAAGAATTGGAATCATGAAGGATATCAAAAATAATTATCAGGAAATATATAAATATGCCATTGAAAATGAGGCCTTTGTAAATTTGTATTATGAATCCTACGGTTTTTCCAAGGAGTGGACTAATAATGGATAATTATCTTGACCATCAAATACAAGAGCTGATTAGAAAATCCAATCGATTAATTCAGACCTTCTCAAAAGCTAGTAATCAGGCTGAAAAATTCCAGGTAACAATGCCGGGGGATTTTCAAAGAGAATTTTTCAGTCTCGTTGACCAGGTTAATCTTAGCCTGATGGAGGACGAGAATAATTTTTATGGGTATTTTCTATTTCAAATGTCGAAAGAGATCCGATATGACATCAGCAGCCCAACAGCAGTTAATTTCAAAGGGGCGCGCTATGTTATTTATTTTAACCCCCTGATGTTCTTAAAACTAAATCTAAAACAAATGCAAAGCTCTATTCAGCATGAAATACTCCATATCTTATCCCAACATTTGATAAGAGCCCGAAAGCTGAAAAACAACTACTATCACAGCTTAGCAATTGAAATAGCTATGGATATTGTTGTCAACGTATATTTAGATCATATGCCTCCCTACGCCACTACCTTAGACTGGGTGAACAAGACATACTCTCTCACGCTCAAACCCTATCAGCCCTTTGAGTATTATGTGGAGGAACTTAATTCCTCCATAGATTTCCCGAAGGAAGAAAATGATAAATCTAAGAAAAACCGTGAGACTGAGGATCTTTTTAAGACGGAATATGAGGCAGGAAAAACACATGAGATCTGGGATGAATCCGATATCCTTGACGAGAAAACACAGCAGGAATTTACTGAAAAGCTTCTTCAGCTCTCCAAAAAGGGTGAACTTCCTACTCATGTAAAAGTTTTAATTGATTTACTAAAAAGCAGCAAAGCTGAATTACCCTGGAATCTATATTTAAACCGGTTAATGGGAACAGTGGAAAGCAATCCAAAGAAGACCATTACCAGAAGGAATAGAAGGCAGCCGGATCGTTTAGATTTAAGAGGCGAGCTTAGAAGCCATAAGGCTAATATTGCAGTAGCCATTGACATAAGTGCAAGTATCAGCGATGAAGAATTTAGGCAAGCACTGAACGAGGTTCTGGGTATTGTCAAGAATTACAATCATGAAATCACGATCATTGAATGCGATAATGAAATACGCCGGGTCTATCCGGTTAAGTCAGTAAAGGATCTAAAAGACAGGCTTCATAAAAAAGGGGCTACCAAATTCAGTCCTGTATTCGAATATGCCAATCGGCAGAAGATGAATTTGCTGGTGTATTTCACAGATGGTAAGGGTGAAGATAAGCTTAGCGTAATTCCACGTGGATATCAGGTATTGTGGGTTATCTCCGGTCGAGGGGAAGGTCTTTCCTTGAAAAAACCCTATGGTGTTGTTAAAAAACTAAGTCAGGTTGACGTGATCGATAACATACTGGATATCACCGATGTGAAAAGCGGTGGCTTCTCCATGATGCATCAGGAGCGATTTATTTAAATGATTGCTCCTGAGCTCTACTGCCTATTATTTAATTCCATAATTCCATTGGCGCATAACAATCCTGAGCCAGCGCCTCAAGTCCATCCATATCCTTTATAACATAGGTATGTTTATCTTTCTCCAGGATTCCCTCTTTACATAACGTCTCCAAGGTTCTTAAAAGATGTCGATAACTGATACCTAATAACTCGGCAACTTTTGTTAGATTCGCTTGAAATCTCCCCTCTACATTGGTAAGTAAAATATAAGAAGACACCTTGGTATCTGCAAGATTAAGAATATTTAAGGTATTATTTTGGACAGTACGTGTTAATTTCTTTGCTAGTGACAATCCTAGAAAAGATAGAAATCTCTCATTCCCTTCCACATTACGTACCTGTGCAAAGGGAGTGATAAGCAGCAAGGAACGGCTCATTGCCAGAGCGCTGGTGGTAGCTAAGCCATCCGTGAAAAACTCGATCTCGCCCAATAAGGTGGGATTTTTGCAGATCGATAATAATAATGTTTTGCCGTTATTCGCAGTTACGCTTACATTTACCTTACCATTATAAAGAAGATAAATGCAGTTTATCTGCTCTCCCTGATGGAATAGATATTCTCCTTTATGATAGGCACGGAGATAAATGTAATCCGCACTAACAAATTCCAGCCCATTGGCTGCAAGAAAATCAAGATGCTCCTTATTCACCTTTAATAACCTCAACCTTAATCTCCTCCTTAATTTTTACATAAGTATGACATATGTCATATTTATTTTCAATGGGTTTATATAAAATTGAGTTATCAATTCATTAACAGTACATGCAAAAAGTAAAAAAGTCAGGGAGGAATTCGTGTGTATAATATAGTGTCTATTTTTATTGGTGCCGTAATTGCTGCCATGGTGGTATTTAACGGGGAACTCTCTGCTGCCATTGGAAGTTATCCTGCAACAGTCATCATCCATATTGTCGGATTGATGATTAGTATTGTTCTTTTAATTATCAAGCGTGAAAAAAGACCCTCACTGGCAAAAATCCCATTCTCTTTATTCCTGGGAGGTGTCGTCGGTGTCGGTACAACACTGTTTACAAATCTAGCTTTTGGAATCATCAGTATTTCAGTGATTCTTGCTCTTAGCTTACTTGGAGAAAGCATGACCGCCTTGTTGATTGACCAGTACGGTCTTTTCGGAGCAGCCGTTCAAAAGCTTAACAAAAGAAAAATCATTGGACTACTCTGGATTATTGCAGGTATTACAGTAATGATTATTTTCTGAAAGGGGGTTTATCATGTATCTTGCTATTTTATTTGCTTTTTTAACAGGAGTTACAAAGGTTGTTTCAAGATCGATTAATGCAGAGCTATCTGCAAAAGTGGGTACTATGAGAAGTACTGTTTATAATTTTACCTTTGGACTTATTACATCCTGCCTGCTCCTACTAATTACGAACACCTTTCATTTTTATCATCAGCTCCCTAATATCAAGAGCTGGATGTTACTCGGTGGTATTTTAAGTGTAGGAGTTGTTTTTCTCCTCAACGTTGTGGTTGTGAAAATCCCCTCCATCAATATGACTTTACTATTATTTGTGGGTCAAATGTTGGCAGCTCTGATCCTGGATGCCTTCCTTGAGGATCGCTTTTCCTTTGGTAAGTTATTGGGTGTGGTTTTTGTGACCTTGGGACTGGTTTTCATACTATCAGATAACAAGCGAATGCTAGAAAAAGGTGGAAACACGTGAGGCTCCACATAATGCTTATGTAACTACGACTATTTGGGGGTATTTCCATATTAACAGTATTAACAGTAATTATAATCTTTAATACACTTGAATCTTTCATTTCTATTTAATACAATTGATACAATAAATATTAATACGATAATATTTATACGATAATACAAAAGTAATGAAATAAAGGAGAATTCATATGTTAGCCGTTTATGCAAAATGTATTGTAGTAGAAAAAAATGCTGCTCAATTTCTGGAATGTGCAAAGGGATTGATCGAAGAAACCAGAAAAGAACCCGGAAACATCAGTTATGAATTGGTCCGTGGCATTGAGAATAAAAACATATTTGCCTTCGTGGAGAAGTGGGAAAGTAAAGAAAGTTTGGATGCTCATATGCAGACAAAGCATTTTAAGACAATCCTTCCAAAGCTTCAGGCATTGTCCATTGGCGATACTGAGATCGCTGTACATGAAGTAGTTATCTAACTATATTCTGTGACAGAGGTCATAGGTAGATACCCAGAGTAACCCGGTGTCTATGTATTCATCTGCTCTTATCCAACCATACAGTGGTCACCAAGCACTGATAACCACTATATACGGTCTGCACCAAATGAACACATAGTCACTCGGTTCCTTCTTTTTTATCGTGTAATCTAACTATGACGCCTGAGTGAAGTAATCTCATTTTAAAAGCTATATTCTTTTCATTACATTGATTAATAGTTCATTACAAGTATTCACAATCATATTTAGCTTTTCCTGATCTATATTATCATAGTGTATTCCACAACAGACTACCACCTTGCATTGTAATTTCTTACATAAAACCTGTGCAAATTCATTACCGACAACGTCATCCTTATGTCCTGAATAGACATAGGTGGATACCGTAGCACTTTTTCCTTCTCCTGATAGACTTTCTCTGGGAGCTGCAATGCTCACACTGCCAATGTGCTCTTTGTCGCCTCCGGCAATTACAACATTCAAATCTCTGCCGCTAAAATGAAGTGTCACTGATATCATGCTTCCCAGGCACTCCCGCTGCAGTCTTATTTCCCCTTGTTCCATCATCACGACCACCTTTTATACTCTCTCATTTCATAGCCCAGCTGATCCAGAATCTTTCCCACGATGTGTGTTGTAGCATCCTGTATTGTCTTTGGATAATTGTAATAGGTCAATACGGGAGGCAGGATGACCACCCCAAGATTAGAAAGCTCCAGCATATTCTTAAGATGAATGCTGCTTAAGGGACATTCTCTGGTCACAAGAATCAGCTTCCTTCGTTCCTTTAAGATAACATCCGCCGCTCGCAGCAGAAGATTATCGCTATAGCCAGAGGCCACTCCTGCTACCGTCTTCATACTGCAAGGCACAATAACCATGGCGGTGGTCTGGTAGGAACCACTTGCAATAGCCGCACCGACATTGGAATTATCATATACTAGATCTGCAAGTTCATGAAGCTGCTCCAAAGAACAGTCCGTCTCCTGGTGCAGGGTTCGTTCTGCTCCTGATGAGTACACCAGATGAGTCTCGATCTCTTCTATTTCCTTTAGGTGCTTTAATAATTCAACTGCAATGGGAGCCCCGCTTGCTCCGCTGATTCCAACGACAATTCGTTTCATTCGATCCTCCATTACGATTAAAATAACTCTGGTGCAAAAGGCTTCGGATTTATCTCCAAAAACTGTGCGCGCCTGAATTTATCCTTTAAATGATAAGGAACCGTACAATCAAAAATGGTCTTACAGCTGATTCCCTTTTCGGTTATGCCAGGATAATATTCTGGTGACTGTGAGGGATCTAGGGGGTGACACCGGACACCGGGGATAAAGATTGTATCCATATCGCCTTGGAACCTTGTGTTCATTGCCCAAAGCACATCATTGGAGTCGAAGGGATCCACATCCTCATCTACCAGTATAATATTTTTTAATTCTGAAAAGGCGGAGAAGGCTAACAAGGCTGCCTGTCTCTGTCTTCCTTCATCGCTGGCATCCTGCTTTTGAAACTGTAAGACCGCCATATACTTGCCTCCACCGGCACTATGGGCATAGACATTCTTTAATCTTCCCGGCATTGCCCGTTCCACCATATCCAGAATACTTGCCTCTGTTGGAATTCCTGCCATACTAACATGTTCTTCACTGGGTCCAATGCAGGTCTGCATAATCGGATTGCGTCGATGGGTTACCGCTCTCACTTTGATTAAGGAACACTGGTGGGATGCTTCTCCTGTATACCCCGGAAATTCCGGCATTGCATAACCGGTATTCGAGTTCTGATCCTCTCGGACACGTACCCCCGCTATAATCTCTCCTTCAATGACATATTCTGCATTAGCGATAGCGTTCTCAGCTATTGTGATGCAGGGCGCTAACTCAACAGCCTTATGTCTTAATGCGCCTGCGATGGAAAGTTCATTAAACCCGAGGGGGGTTGTAGGTGGCTCAAAGCAGGAAGCAATCTCAATCGCCGGGTCAACACCAATGCTGATGGAAATGGGCAAATTAATTCCCAGTTCCTCTGCTCGTTTTGCCATTGCACCGATATGCCTCGCTCCTGGAGTGAAGAAGATGCTAAGCTCATCCTTCCCCTGTACACACAGACGATGAATGGTTACATCGGATACCTTGGAATCAGGATGGGTCGCATAGCACATTCCTAAGGTAATATAAGGCCCTGCATCCTGAGGAGTATTCGTTGGTGCAGGTACTATTGCTCTCAAATCAAAGCCGGAATCCGTTGCTAAATGTACTACCTGTTGACAAGGTACATCCTTTATCTCAATAACAACAGGCTCAATCGGAGAATTCACTGAATTACGAAGTAAATGTCCCAGCTCCTCTGCTTTTGCGTTTAATAACCTGGCTACTCGCTGCCGGCTTGCCAATACACCAATTACTACCCTTGCATCTGAAAATCCTTTCACCTTATTAAATATCATAGCCGGCCCTTCTTGCGTTGGACGAATTACCGTTCCACCTGCTCCAACATATCGGTAGACTCCCGCCAGCTCTGCCATTGGATCTATCTCTCGATCTGTCTCGATTAATTGTCCTTTTATTTCTTTTAAAACTTGGATCGCAGCTCGTAAGTCATATATATCATGTTCCATTTCTCTCCCTACCTTTTCACTGATACTTTGAAACAACTATAAGACATCTCCTCTATACAATCAATTCTCATTGTGTTATGATATATTCCAGAATGGAATATTAACTCATGGGGGGGGTTCCTATATGACAATGAACCAATTAACATATTTTGTAGCTGCTGCGGAAAATAAGAGCTTTTTAGAAGCCGGTGAGGTCGTTAATTTATCCCAATCCTCCCTTTCTAAGAGTCTTCAGCGCTTAGAAGAAGAGCTGGGCGTTAAGCTGTTTGACCGATCAAAACGGTCCTGTTCCTTGACAGAGGAAGGCCGGGTTCTATATCAAGGAGCTTTAAAAATATTGGAAAACTATAAGGAGACCATGCTAGAGCTAAAACAAGTCTCCTCCTCTCTGCATGGCGCAGTTCGTCTAGCTACCCTGCCAGTTCTGGCTCAATATAATCTTACAAGCTTACTCAAGGAATTTACTACTGAGAATCAAGGAATTGAATTAATGATTGATGAAATGGAGGATCTGAGGATTCTTCAAGAATTGGATAACGGCACCTGTGATTTAGCCATCACCCGAAAGGACTGTTTGTTAAAGGATAATTATAGGATCTTTCCACTTGCAACCGATGAGCTGGTGCTAGTCACTTCCCTGGAGCATCCTCTTGCTTCCCGGACTATGGTCTCTCTTAAGGAATTAGAGCATGAACCATTTATCTTAATGAATAAGCATATTAGCATCTATGGCTTATGTATAAATGCCTGTATCGCCAATGGCTTCACACCAAATGTTATTCGCACTGCAAGAGTAGAATCCATTCTGAGTGCTGTGGCTGAGAATGAAGCTATCAGCCTGCTCCTGAAAAAGAATATCGGCGTCTTCCTGCATGAGAAGGTTGCAATGATTCCATTAGAAGAGAAGATACAGAGTACAATTGTACTGGCTTCGAACAAAAACCAAAGATTGAATCGGAATGCTCAGGCTCTCATCGATAAATTAGCACAATAGCAAAGCTCTTATTGTAGAAAAACAGGTTGTATAAATCTGTTTTTCTGCAATAAGAGCATTTTATAAATTTATTATATTGTAACAATTATGAATTCTTAGTGCAGCTCATCCTTTCATTATGCCAAAATTCTTCTGTCTTCTCTCAAGCTTTTACTCCAAGAAATGAGCCAACTCTTCTTTATTCACTAGTTTAAAACTGTTCCCGTAAAAATCAATTAAGCCCTCCTCCTTCATCCTCGCCAGCTCACGGCACATGGAGGTACGGGACACATTCAGATAATCGGCCATTTCCGTACGGTTTAACATAATCTGAAACATATTAGTGCTTTTCTCATTTGCTTCATTTAATAAGAAGCTGGAAATCTTCTCCCTCATTCCCTTCAACGTTAAAAGCTCCAGTTTACGATTTAAATTAACATTCTTCTCTCCAAGAACTACCATCATATTTTGAATCAGTCCAACATGGAAGGTGCAGCTATTTCCACAGGATTTTATAATTCTTTCATATGGAATAAATAGAACTTTACCCTCCTCTTTCACTCTAACCGTTACAGGTGAAATGCGGCGCGCCGTACATACAATCCCCTCTGCAAACATATCAGACGCACCCAGGATTGCAACAATGTGCTTATTACCAGCCAGGTTCTCCTTCATAACCTCAACCATTCCTGATAAAACAATTCCCACATAATTTACCTGATCTCCGGAGAAAAAGACATACTCATCTGATTTAAAGCTTTTCACCTGAACACCTAAACATTGCATTAAGGATTCAATTTCCCTGTCATCCATTCTGCGAAACAGGGCGCAGTTTTTTAGAACAGCATAATTAAGCTCCATTCTTCCTCCTTCCTAAAAGCTTGTGAAAACAAGCTCTTTTACCTTAGGTAGCTTTTTTATTTATCTGGATCCATGATTTAAAACTCTTTTTTTGTTTTGTAGCTGTAGCTACACTTCTGTCGATGTATCTGTATTATACTCATCTTGTTCCCAAGAAGTCAACTACGAAAGAGTATAGAAATCTTCACTTGGAACTGTAAATTCATTTTTTAAAATATAGAACAATAAAAATTATAATTATAAGGAGAATGGGTATGGAAAACAAAATGTTTTGCTATCAATGTCAAGAAACTGCAGGCTGCACAGGATGCACTAAGGTTGGTGTCTGTGGTAAATCCCCTGAGTTATCAAAAATTCAGGATTTATTAATCTACACAACAAAGGGACTGAGCGCTGTAACTACTGCTCTTAGAGCACAGGGTGATACAATCTCCGCAGAAGTGAATCACTATGTTACCATCAATTTATTTACAACCATCACAAATGCAAACTTTGATGATGAGATCTTCTATAAGAGAGTTGCTGAGACTCTTGAAATCAAAAACAAATTGCTTGCTAATGTAAAAGATACTACTTCTCTTCCTGAAGCTGCATTATGGTCAACAACCTCCAGAGAAGAAATGGATGCAAAGTCCGCTTTCGTTGGTGTTCTGGCTACTGAAAATGAAGACGTAAGAAGCCTTCGTGAGTTAATTATCTATGGTTTAAAGGGTCTTGCCGCTTACTTAAAGCATGCAAATGAATTAAAATATGATAACGAAGAAGTTGCTGCATTTATGCAAAAAGCTCTCGCAGCTACTCTTGATAACAGCTTAAGCGCTAACGATCTTATAGCACTTACTTTAGAAACAGGTAAATTCGGTGTTGATGGTATGGCACTTCTTGACTCCGCTAATACTGGAACATATGGAAATCCTGAGATTACAAAGGTTAACATTGGTGTTGGTTCAAGACCTGGTATCTTAATTTCCGGACATGATTTAAGAGATTTAGAGCAGTTATTAGAGCAGACCAAGGGAACCGGCGTTGACGTATATACTCACTCCGAGATGCTTCCTGCTCACTACTATCCTGCATTCAAGAAATATGATAACTTTGTAGGTAACTACGGTAATGCTTGGTGGAAACAGAAGGAAGAATTCGAAGCTTTCCGTGGCCCAATCTTAATGACAACTAACTGTGTCGTTCCTCCTGCAGCCTCTTACAAAGACAGATTATTTACAACAGGTGCTACCGGTGTTGCTGGTTGCGCACATATTGAAAGAGATGAGAATGGCTTAAAAGACTTCTCTCAGATCATTGAATTAGCAAAAACCTGTGAAGCTCCAATCGAGTTAGAGAAGGGTGAAATCGTTGGTGGTTTTGCACACAACCAGGTACTTGCTCTTGCAGACACTGTAGTAGACGCTGTTAAATCCGGTGCAATTAAGAAATTCTTCGTTATGGCTGGTTGCGATGGACGTCAGAAGTCCAGAAACTACTACACAGACTTTGCTAAGGCTCTTCCAAAGGATACGGTTATTCTTACCGCAGGCTGTGCAAAATACAAATACAACAAGCTTGATTTAGGTGATATCGGCGGTATTCCAAGAGTACTTGATGCAGGTCAGTGTAACGACTCCTACTCCTTAGCTTTAATCGCTCTTAAGTTAAAAGAAGTATTCGAGCTTCAGGATATTAATGAGCTTCCAATCGCTTTCAACATCGCTTGGTATGAGCAGAAGGCAGTTATCGTACTCCTTTCCCTTCTCTACTTAGGCGTAAAGAATATCCACTTAGGACCTACACTACCAGCATTCCTTTCTCCAAATGTAGCAAAGGTTCTTGTAGAAACCTTTGGTATCGCAGGCATTGGCACAGTAGAAGATGATATCGAATTATTCATGGCAATGTAGTGACAGAGGGACGGGGTTGTTGTCACAAACACCCAAAATAGTAGTTCCATTTATTAAATCATAAAAATTAGGTAATCATATGTAATAAATCAAAGTAAAAAGGAAAATCTACTGGGTAACAACATAATTAACGTTCTTTATCCAGTAGATTTTTATTCTAATCAAATGAGTCAGACGGCTCTTAGAAAGAAAAAGGAGGAAGTACAATGAGTGCTTTTTTAGGACCGATCCATTATTGGCTATATAACAAAATTCAGCAACAGCAGGCAATTGTAGATGAACTCTATGTTTTAGGTGAGAAAAATGCGTTATCTCTGGAAGCGCAGTGCAATGACCTTTACGGCACCTTTGAAAATAAACCTCTGGAAGAAATGATTGACCACGGAAATATCCATGGGTGGCTGCAAGAACGCGTATCCCAGGTTGAGTATAAATATGCTTATTGTATTACAAAGCTGTTAGAAAAGAATCCGGAGCTTAAAGCCTCTATTACCGGCATTGTTGCCGGTAATGCAACAAATCTGGCCGCTTCCTTAAAGGAATACTCACTGGATGCAGCAGGAATATTCAAGGTAATTGAAGATAATCTTCTGGATGGTATGCCCTGTGATCACGCTAATCGTGTGCTCGGCAAGAGTGCTGACAAGGTAACCTGGATTCGCACCCTTTGCGTTCACAGTAATTACTGGGCAGAAGTTGGCGGCGACATTAAGATTTATTATGAGCTGCGTGATGCTTGGATCGAATCCCTGGTTAAGGAACTTGGGTATAGCTTTGAAAAAACAGAAGATGCTACTTATTCCATAGTAGCTTAAGCATACTGGTAAGAACATAAATTGATTTGATTGGAGGTATAAGTTATGGACAGTATTAAATTAATGATGGAAGAACACAAATACATCCTGCGTATGCTGGCGGTTGTCCGTAAGGCTTGTTACGGCGTTATGCATGGTGAAGATATTAATTATGAGGACTTCGAAAAGATGATCGACTTCATCCGGAGTTATGCAGATGCTCATCACCATGGTAAGGAAGAAAAAATGCTTTTTAATGAAATGGTGGTTCATCTGGGAAGTCTGGGTAATAAGTTAATCACTCATGGAATGCTCGTAGAGCACGACTCTGGAAGACTATTCATCAGAGAATTAGAAGAAGCACTGGCTCGTGTCAAAGCAGGTGATGAAGAAAGTCGTTTGGATGTTATTGCAAATGCCATCAGTTACACTCATCTTCTTAAGAGACACATTGAGAAAGAGGATACTGTAGTTTATACCTTTGCGCAACGTCAATTATCCTCTGATATCATAGAAAAGGTAAACAGGGAAACCATTGATTTTGAAGCCGCCGCTACTATAAAAGGAACACAGCAGTATTATATGAAGCTGGTAGAAGAGCTGGAGAAAAAGTATCAATAATACCTCGTCTATTTCTTATTCCCCTTATATATCTCATTATATTAACTAACTAGCTGACTCGCTCGTGATGAACTTTGACTAGATAAATGAAATAGGGCTGCATCAAGATGTTAAGTCATGTTCTGGCTTTCCATCCGGATGCAGTCCTAGTTTTTTTTTGGATAAGTGATTTACTCCTCGGATCTATTATGATTTTATTCTAAATCTTACTTCCCCATATAGTAAAAAAGCGAAATAAATAACATATAGATACTACCATATTAGAATATTGGAACCAATAGAATAAAAACCCCGTGATAATATAACAAGTTCCTAATATAAACATGATTAAACCATTGTTTATTTTTCGAAAAAGAAAGAGAACTGTTTCAAGTTGACAGGTTTTATCCCGTACTTTCCATCTCGAATCAGTTCCCTTTATATACCTAAACGTCTTCTTCCTTCAGTTAAACAGTAAAGCTAGAAATCTCCTCCTGCAATAGCATTGAACTTTCTCTTGATATCTCAACCTGCTCCGTCACCCCAGCGGATTTATCCGTTATATTAGCGATCTTCTCTGCAATCTCTCCCGTTCCAATTGCTCCCTCTGTTGCGGCCTGGGCAACTTCACTTACTGAACCAAGCATACTCTCAATGGAGGCTAACAGTTCTTCTGAAGTAGCACTGAACTCTGTTATTAATTCATCGACATAAGCTGCATCCTCCTTATAGGCATCTGCAACCTCCAGCATTCTCTGTAAGCTGTTATTAATATCAGTGGATACATAATGAAGCAGCGCACTTGAGCTCTCGGAAAGATTTGATACGGCCTCTGTTACTTCGGTAGTAACCTCCCCAATTTTTCCAACCGCTGTTTTGGATTGATCCGCTAAATGGCGTATTTCGTTTGCAACTACTGCAAAGCCCTTTCCGCTTTCTCCCGCTCTCGCAGCTTCGATGGATGCATTCAAGGCTAATAGATTTGTCTGCTCGGTGATACTCATGATAGATTCCGTCAGTACCCCAATCTGTGCTACCACCTTGGATTGCTCTAAGGCCAGCTTTAATTTCCCTTCTATTTCTAGCCCAATCGCATTAGCCTGCTCCTTGGAAAGCTGTACATCTTTTTTTGTATCCTTAGCACGTTTGCTGATCTCAATTACCTGTAATGCAGCTTCCTGCGATTTCTTAGCGATACTTCGACTGGCGGTCTCAATCTCATTGGAGGTAGTGGTCATGGCCTCTGCAGATGCTGCTGTTTCCTCCATGCTAGCTGCCAACTCCTCGGTCGTAGCTGCAACATCTTCAATATTCGTATTGAGCTCCTTCATATTTCCGTTCACGTTTGCAACTACTGAAATTATCTTGTCAGCCTCAATCTTCGCACTTCCTACCAGCTTTGCGACGGACTCCTTCATGGTTTCAATTTCATTTCCCAGAATTCCAAAGTCATCCTTTCGTTTCGTGTATCCTTCCGGTAAACTTACCTTAAAGTTTCCCGTTGCTAAAGTATTAAAATAGTTACCCAGGATTTTAAAATCTTTATTTAACGAACGTGAAAAAAGGATTGTTATTAGGATTGATAGAATAATAGCCACGCCCAGGATAATGCTAAAACCAATAACATCTGCATATAACTCTTTATTTCCCTGATCCTTAACTGCTTGAACCTCAATATCGATATAATCTGTATAATTGCCGGTTCCAATAACCCATTGATAAGGCTCATAAGCCAGAGTATATCCCCTTTTCGGTAGCGGTTCGGCCCCATCAGCTTTTGGATAATAATAATCAGTAAAACCGCCGCCTTCTTGTTGTCCCGCTGCTATTAAAGCTTTGATTAAATAAAAACCATTGACATCCTGCTTTTCCATTCGATTGGTACCTTCAGTTTTCTCATCACCCAATAAAACGATATTATCTCCCTCGTAGGTATCAATCCAAAAATATCCGTTATCTCCATAACGGAGCTCCCTTACCAAATCTGCTGCATGCTGTTTTGCTTCTTCCAGGGTATACTCACCCTTTTCTCTTTTTGCATCAATGGTAGCTATTAAAGAAACTACATTCTGTACTTGGGTTTTTATGCTATTATCATAGCTTGTCCGTATACTACTTTCAATCTCCTCCAGCTTTTTCGCATTAGATTGAATCTCCTGATAAATTGAAATTCCTGCGATCATCGCCATTACGAATAGTAGAAAGGTTGCTAACAGTACTACCTTCGTTCTAACCTTCATATTTTTTAGGCTAATTCTCTTCATCCATAATCCTCCATTTCATAATATGATTCTTCCTAATAAAATCTTTATTTATTGCACTGCTTACTATTAATTCCACATAGATAACTGCCAAACTCATTTAACTTGGATATTTATGCCAAACGATGTATAAAATTTGCCTGTGCCACTGGGGATATTTACAGCATAGGAAGAAGCATTTTACATCCTTTGTATAAACAACTTAGGAATGCTATCGTTTTGCAATTGTCTATCATGATTTAAGTGCCAGCGCATCCGTTATATTGAAATGATGAATATGTAAATCTGCCTCTTAACACTTGAATCCTATTTCAATTCTACAATAAGCGACAATATTTTGCAATGTTCTCTATTGCCCAAATTTTACATGATTTTGTCTTTTGCTGTGAAAATGTGCAATCGTCTTGTACACCTAAAAAAGAATCTGCAAACCTCAGTAATCGCTGTGGTTTACAGATTCTTTTACTCATTATTCCTATGTTAGATCTTTCTCGAAAAGGTTCCCCTTTTCCTTATTTTAATCATACTGTGCCAATTCCTAATAACAATCAATTACTGAACAATGAAGCCTTCCTCATCCCAAAGATCATGCCAGTCCTTTGCACCTTCCCATAGGAATACCTGTCCTTTTACCAGACGGTTGTTTCTTTCCAGAGTAGCTATACTAGCCATCTCATCTTCTGTTAAAGGATCTTCTGTTGTGCACTTTAAGTTGCTTACATATTCCATCTCTTTTACAGAGAAAGGAATCGGAATCTGTCCACGTTGTACTGCCCATTTTAATGCTACCACTGCAGGATGGATACCATGTGCTTGTGCGATTGCCTGCATCTCAGGAAGTTGGATATCAGCAATATCTTCTGGTGTCATATCACGCTCCGGTCTGGTAGGAGATCCGATTGGCATGAAACCGATTGGCTGAATCTTATGTGCTACAAGATAGTCAAAGAGTTCCTGCTGCTGGAAGCAAGGATGAATCTCCATCTCACATGCAACCGGCATAATCTTCATCATTGGTAATACTGCTTCTAATTTAGGAATGGTCATGTTGGAGATACCGATGGATTTAATCAATCCTTTCTCTACCAACTCTTCGCATTGTCTATAGGTGCTAATAAAACGTTCCGGGCTGAAGGGTTTGGAATCTGGATTACGGGAATCTACATCACAGCCTGGTGCATGATAGTTAGGGAAAGGCCAGTGGATAAAGAATAAATCGATATAATCACTTTTTAAGTCTGCGATACTTTTTCTGCAGGATTCCTCTACTCTGTCATGCATATCATTCCAAACCTTTGTCATGATATAAAGGTCTTTACGCTCAACCACGCCTTCATCGTAAGCTGCCTGGAATACCTCACCAATCTGTGACTCATTACCGTAGCAAGCCGCACAGTCAAACATACGGTAACCACAACGGATTGCTCCACCTACAGCAGCAGAAACCTGCTCTGGAGTAAAGCGGTCGGAGCCGAAGGTTCCCATACCGATGCATGGAATTTCCTCTCCGGTATAAAGTTTTACTTTTGGTACAATAGTTGGATCAATAAATTGACTCATAATGATTCTCCTTTTCTTTTTCATATTATTCTTAATAGGTTACTATATATCGTTATAACGATTTCGCTATTGCCATATTACAAACTATGTTATAGCAGACGAATGGTAAAGGTTAATTCCTTTTCTTCCTCTGGCTCTGCAAACATCATATTACGTTTGCCTTCAAAATTGTCATCCTCATCACTGCAGGTTGACAGACCCGACCAAGGTTCAATTGCTATAAACGGACCATGATTCTGGGTAGACCATAGAATCAGATAAGGGAAATCCTCGAATTCTACAGCAATTCCTTTTTTGGTGGATTTGTGATATACCTTCACCTTTCGTGATTGTAGCTCATCCAGAATAACAGCGTCCACCTCAAACATCGCATGACTTAAGCCAATGGTTTTCTGATGATTCAGAAACAAACTCCTATGTTCCATATCAATCAACCCCGTAGCTGTGACTGGTGTAGGTACCGTGCAGTATTCTTCCTGTTCAAATTCCAACAGATAATCGGAATACTCCTCCCCTTCCTGCAAAGGACAGTGAAATCCCGGGTGACCTCCGATGGAAAATGGCATGGTTCTTGCACTTTTATTGTAGATTTGATAGGTTACTGATACCCCATCCTCAAGCAGCTTGTATTCAATGGAAAGGCGGAAGTCAAAGGGAAATGCTTTCTTTGTATCCAAATCACTGTCAAAATAAAAGCAGATGCTATCATTACTTAGCTTTTTAAGCTCAAACTCCTTCTTCCTTACAATTCCATGACGGGGCATAGAGGCTAAAAGCCCATTCTTTAAAACTGCTTTATCATCTCTTAAGCTTCCGCAGATTGGGAATAGCACTGGAGACTGCCCACTCCAGAACTTTGCATCTCCCTGCCATAAGTATTCTAATCCATTCATATCCTTAATTGAGGTCAGTGAACCTCCGTTAGTCGTAAACTGCACCGTCAGTTTTTGATTCTTCAGCTCGTAGTTCATCAGTTTACCCCTCTATCTTTAGAATCTGAATTTTATCAAATAGTTGTTCCATGTCTTCTTTTATAAAGAATCCAGTTTCTTCTCTAAGAGCTGCTGCTGCAGAAATGGCACTGGCTAATCTTAAGGTTTCCTGAATCGAAAGCCCTCTCTCAAAGCCAAGTGCAAAGCCAGCGATCATGGAATCTCCGCAGCCTACGGTATTTACTGCATCAATTCTCGGAACCACTGCCTGATAGATACCTTCCTGGCAGACTATGAGGGATCCATCCGCTCCAAGGGAGATAACTACTGTTTCAACACCCTGTGCATGGATCTTCTTAGCCGCTTCAATAAGCTCTTCTCTTGTATCACAAGTCTTCCCGGTTAGGAAGCGAATCTCATCAATATTTGGCTTAACCAATGTAGGCTTCGCATCAATTCCTGCCCTTAAGAGTTCACCGCTTGTATCAAGAATCACCTTTTTTCCTGCTGCCTTAGTAATAGACACCAGTTTCTGATAGGAAGAGGTATCAAGCCCCTTCGGAACACTTCCAGATATGGCAACTACATCAGCTTTCTTAACTAACTCGCTAAATTTCGCTACAAAGCCGTCCCATTCCTCTCTCGATACCGCAAAGCCCGGCTCCAGATATTCAGTTTGCACCTTATGAACGCTGTCCCAAATATTGATGCAGGTACGGCTTTCCGCCGCTACATGATAGAATTCACTCTGAATTCCAAAATCCTTCAAGGCATCTACAATGAAATTACCTGCATGCCCTCCGACGAAACCAGTGGCAACCACCTTAGCTCCTGCTATGGAAGCCGGTTTCGATACATTTAAGCCTTTACCTCCCGGAGTATAGGAGCACTCAAGCACCCTATTTACTTCACCCATTTTGGCGTCTTCCACGACATAACGCTTATCAATTGCCGCATTCAGCGTCACTGTCAAAATCATAGTAATCCTCCATTCCTATCGTACCACAGTCATATGAATTCTAATTATTCAAATCAAATCATGGTTCGCTCGATGCATCCAGATTCACCTCACAGCCTAACTCCCTCATTTGCCGAGCCAATCACGATTTCCTATGCTTCACTATCAATCAATATCTTCCCTTTCACTGCTCCGCTTACCTTATACATTTCAAAGGCATTAGCGATTTGGCTAAGAGGAATCTTCTTAAAGATTAGGGATTCATCGAACTTTAAATCTCCACTCTTAAAATAATGAGCTGTCAGCTCCCATTCCTCACCTGGGAATGGTGCGCTATAGGACATCCAGGAACCGGTTAACGTAAATTCCTTACGGTTCATATTCTCCCATTCTTCCACGCTAAAGGTCAATTCCTTTGTAGGAGTTCCGATAAAGCAAATACCTGCTTTATTTGCTGCCAGAGGGAAGGCCATTTTCATGGTAATGGTATTGCCTGCTGTTTCGTAAACATAATCGTAACCTTTTCCACCGGTAAGCTCCTTCGCCTTTTTCATAAAGTCAGGATCCAGCGTATTGATTACTCCAGTAGCCCCAAGAGCCTTTGCCAGCTCCAAACGTTCGTCTGAGATATCGAATACCACAACTTCCTTTGCGCCATAGATTTTGGCCCACTGCATGGTAAATAATCCAATGGTTCCTCCGCCTAAGATTGCAACGCTCTTTCCACCCTGATAATTTAGTCTTTGCAAACCATGTAATGCAACCGTTGCTGGTTCAAAGAAAGCTCCCTGTTCGAAGCTAACTTCATCATCAAACTTAACAGCATTCTTCTCTGGTATTGCTACGTATTCTGCAAAGCTTCCAAATTCTCTGGAACCGATAAAGCTGTAATGCTTACAAAGGGAATAATTGCCTTTGAGACAATCCTCGCATTTCATACAGGGAACTAGTGGAACACCTGCTACTCGGTCTCCGACCTTCAAAGAGGCAACTCCTTCTCCCAGCTCTTCCACAACACCAGAGAACTCATGTCCGAGTACATTGGGGAAAAAGTGGCAGGCATCTCCGTTAACACGGGGAACATCGGATCCGCAGATTCCGGTATATTTCACTTTAATTAAAACCTGTCCTGCCTTAGGGCTTGGTTTTTCAATATCATCATAACGAATATCATTTTTTGCATATACGACTCCAGCTTTCATCTACTTGCTACCTCCGTTTTTGCTCATTAAATCCTTTAAGTTCCGGTACAATTCTAAGTATGTATCATAATTTTTCTGATAGCATTCCTGATTCTCCCGGTTTGGCTCATGTCTTCTGGTTACTTTTACTGTGGTACTAATCGCTTCCTCAAAATCCTCATAAATTCCTACACCAACTCCCGCCAGAATCGCGGCTCCAAGGGTGGTTGCTGTATCCGAGGAGGGTACTGCAATTGGCTTGCCGGTTATATCCGATTTAATCTGAGTCCATAACAGGGAATTTGCACTACCTCCCATTGCCCAGAGTTCTTCTGCCTTGGCTCCGGTTGCTTCCGCAATATCTAGGTTATGTTTCAGGGAAAAGGCTACACCTTCCATTGCTGCGCGAATCATATGACCTTTGGTTTTACTAAAATCCAGTCCATAGAACACTCCTTTGGCATTCGGATCCCAAATAGGTGAGCGTTCTCCCGCCATATAAGGCAGGAATATAAGGCCATCACTTCCTGCAGGGATGTCCTGAGCGATTTCATTAAATTGTATGAGAGAGGACTTACCTTTTTCCTTCGCTACACTTCTTTCATAATCACCCAGCTCCTGTTCCAGCCAGCGCATTACACCGCCGCCTCCAGTCGTACCGCCCTGTAACAGCCACCTGTTTGGAGCTGCGTGGAAGCTGAGAATCATTCTTGGGTCTGCCGCATACTGGTCAATACAGATGCTCATGCCTCCAGCCTGACCGCCTTGCTCCTGGGTCTCTCCTGCATGAAGAACACCTGCACCGAGGGTACCACAGGCTGCATCCAGCCCTCCGGCTACGACGGGAGTTCCAATCATTAGCCCGGTTTCCAAAGCAGCTGTTTTTGTTACCGTTCCTACCACCTCATGACACTGATATAGGTCGGACATGAAGGAGAAGGGGATTCCTAACTTCTCACACATTTCCATATTCCAGGTACCTGTTCTCATGTCAAAGCAATGCATTCCATAGCCCTGTGACATATCGTGGGAACAGATTCCGGTCATTCGGTAAACGATAAAAGCATTGGACTGGAGTATTTTATCTATCTTATCATACACGTCCGGCAGGTTTTCTTTATACCATAGAATCTTTGCTGTAGAATAGGATGGCTGCAGGGAATTGCCCGCTACCTCAAAGATCTGCTCAGCGCCAATGCTTTGATTAAGCTTATCGCAGATATCCTTCGCTCTGGTATCCATCCAGATCGGAGTATTTGCTAATACGTTACCAGCTTTATCAATAGGAATCGCTGACCAACTCTGTCCATCAACACCGATTCCGGCGATATCCTCAGCCTTTACCTTTCCCTCGGATAATATTTGTTTAATAGCCTTACATACAGCCTGCCACCATTCCTCCGGATTTTGTTCCGCCCAGCCGGGCTTTGGATAGTAAACATTGTAATCACCGGTGCAGCTTGCAATTACCGATCCACTTTTATCAAAAACAGCCACTTTGCAGGCGCTTGTTCCGATATCAATACCTAATAATAAATTTTTCATCTGGGTTTCTCCATTCTGATACTGGATCCTTACCTTATTTCGAAATTCAGGTGTACTCTATCTTATTCTGCCTTTCCGGCACATCCACATACCTTCATGCGGTTCATAACTAAAGCTTTTACTGCTGCCATACTTGCTTTTCCATAGGCCTTAGGATCATACTGCTTTGTATTCTCCTTATATAACTGATTCCAACCTTCTGTAAAGGCAACTCGAAGCTCTGTCGCAAAATTAACTTTACAGATACCTCTTCTTACACAATCCATAACCTCTTCATCACTGATGCCGGAAGCTCCGTGAAGTACTAATGGAATAGAAACTACCTTTGCAATCTCAGATAATCTCTCTTTGTCAAGTACCGGTATACCAGCATAAAATCCATGAGCAGTACCGATAGCAACCGCTAGGGAATCTACTCCGGTTCTCTCTACGAATTCCTTTGCCTGCATTGGATCTGTATTGGTATCTGCCTCAGTCTCAAGATCATCCTCTTTACCGCCAACCTTGCCTAATTCTGCCTCAACCGGAATTCCATTTTCTTTTGCATAGTCAACTACCTTCTTGGTAATTGCTATATTATCTTCAAAGCTTTCATGGGAACCATCAATCATAACAGATGTATAACCATCCTTGATACATTCAACAACAAGTTCATAGCTGCTGCCATGATCTAAGTGTAAACTTACCGGAACCTTCGCTCTTGCTGCTTCTGCCTTCACAATTCCTGCATAGGTTGCACTTGTACCATAACGGATGGTGGAAGGTGTTGTCTGTATCATAACCGGTGCTTTCAGCTCTTCTGCTGCAGCAATAATTGCCTTTATCATTTCCATGTTCTCTGCATTGAAGGCCCCTACTGCATATCCGCCTTTCTGGGCTGCTAACAACATATTTTTCGAATCAACTAATGGCATATTCTTATCCTCCTTATTAACTCCTGATTAATTTAACTATCTTCATTATATATTTTATTAGGCAAAAAGTAAGAGAGATACAAGACAATTCGATATCTTTCATGTCGCATTATCGAAGGTCTAAAGTTGGTCAGGATATTGACTTGTTATTTGGGAATTGATACACTGAAATCAGGGTGGAAAATTATAATAAGTATTGAGATGAATATGTGTGTATCAGTATTCATCTGGACTTGCCTTACCATCTGAACACAGATACACACATATCCATCGCCATAGTCTAATGAACATATTTTTCGAAGCTCAGAAACTAATGCTATTTTTCACTAATTATATTGTTTTTCGCGTAATTAACCCATAGATGAAATTAGGTAGATAGGAGTGATGACATGCGTACGGCATATACAGATTTAGATATTAAGATAATGATTGATGATACTACATTTCATGTATTGCAGATTGTGTTTGAACATTTTAAACGCCCCATGCCCAGACATAGTCATGGCAATAACAGCTATGAACTCCACTACATTCCTCATGGGCAGGGAACCGTGAATATTGATGATACGGTATATGAGGTAACTCCTAATACACTCTATATGACCGGGCCCCATGTGGAGCATGAGCAAATCCCAGCAAAAGAGGATCCTATGGCAGAGTATTGTATCTACTTCAAGCTGCAAAGTAACCCAGTGCCCGGTAAACGCTCAAAGATGACGACTGTTTCACTCTTTGAAAAAACTCATTTCTGGTACGGTCAGGATTCTCAGTCCATTCAATCAATTATGACCCAGCTATTCGAGGAGCTGGAGCATCAATATACCGGTTATAGGCTACAGGTAGAAGCTCTGCTTCAGCAATGCATCGTAAAGACCGTGCGAAATTATGAGAATGCCAGGGAGCCAGAATCTCACGCTCCATCCTCTAATTTGGTGGATAGTAAATATCTGATTATTGAGGAAAGCTTTCTATATGATTATGAAATTCTTACCCTGGAAACTCTGGCAAAGCGCCTAGGCTTAAGCAATCGTCAAACAGAGCGGTGCTTAAAAGAGTATTATGGCAAGACCTTTCTGCAGAAAAAAACAGAAGCCAAGATGTCTATGGCTAAGATTTACTTAAATGATCCGACCCTATCCATATCTGAAATTGCCAACCGGCTGAATTACTCTTCCATTGAGCACTTTGCTTATGCCTTTAAGCAGTATTATAAAACCTCTGCGAGTGAATATCGAAAGAGTAAGTTGAAATAGTAGTGGTTCAATATACCTTTCAAACAAAAAAGTAGTCATCTATAGTGAAAAACACTTGTAGATGACTACTTTATCTGAATTCAGTCCTCATTGAATAAAGCTATTTCTTATTTGCACCATAATCAATACTTTTAAAGTTTCTTTCTATTATTTCAAACATATGATAGCCTCTAAATCTCCGTATATTTGTCATTCTTACCTTTTGATTTATCGATCGGATATTTCATATTATTCTTCTCAATTTTATCATCCAGTGCCTTTTCCAAATCGAAATCGTACATTTGTGAGAATCTTAAAAGAAAAAACAATACGTCCGCTAATTCTTCAGATATTCGTTCTCTTTTTTTGCTATCATGTAACATATCTCTCAATTGAAGCTCCGTTTTAAATCTAAAAAGATCAAGTAACTCATTAGCCTCCGTTGACAAACCAATGGCCAAGTCCTTCGGGTTATGATATTGATCCCAATCTCTATCTTCACAAAAATTCTTAACTTTCTCCTTTAAATCAATCAAATCTTGTCCCATTTTTCTACCTTTCAATATTCCCGTATTATAATATATCATTACATCGTTCTATTTATTGACATTAAAAATATTGTAAAAACTTTCTTATATTATACTATTTTATTTTACAAAATCACAGAAGAAATTTTAAGTATCATGATTTATTACGTTAACAATTCTTCATAAAAGTTATTGGAGACATGTCTCTTGTAATCCACTTACAGAATAAACGGTTCAACAAAACTATGATATGACGAATAAACAGCAGATTATCGATATGTTGAACCGCAAAATCTTATATACTTTGTGTTCATTATTCGATAAACTGCTGCTCTTTCACTACATACTTTTTTCTAATATCTTATAACTTACCAAGTAAACAAGTACAAAAAAGCTGATCAGACACATTAAGACTTTTGCAAGAATCGGTATAAATAACCCGCCAAATAATGCGATAACATACATTGTAATAACTAAGATTACTGTCGCAATATGATATGCACGGCTACTGATCTCCCGTATTCTTTCATCCGAATTTGCAATTCTGCTTCTTTTAATTTTATCCTCATCCATTAGCAATCGGCTGTTTTTTATCCACAAGGCTGCTGAACTGCCTATTAATCCAGCCCCAAAGTAGATATAATATTTTAACATGTCTTCATTCACATTGATCCAATGACTGAATTCTGTTAATATCGCTACACCAATCGTTAATATACCGGTCATTGCTAAAGCGATCATAGTGTTCATTCTCTTTTTTATTACTTTCTTATACTCTTCATTTGTAGTTGCAATTGAACTTTTTAAAAATCCACTCATAAATTCTCATCCTCCTGATCAAATATAAATATTTCTTCCATCGATACTCCAAAGAACTGCGCTATCTTATGCGCTAATATTAATGATGCGTTATACTTACCGTTTTCTAAAGATATAATCGTCTGCCTGGTTACGGAAACTGCATCGGCAAGTTCACTCTGCGTTACTTTCTTTGCTTTGCGCAATTCTTGTATTTTGTTTTGCACACTTTCACCACCTCTATAATGTCTAGTTAGCTTTGCCTATTTAGTATAGCTAGCTTTACCTTAAATGTCAAGTGTATTTTACATTTTTATTTTTTAAAAAAGATAGCAAACGATTTCATTTGCTATCCTCTAAATTTATCTCTTAAGTCAAGTTAAAACTAATAAAATTTTTTCCTGTTTATTGTTAGCTTTAACATTCAATTTTGCAGTTTAAAGCATTCTATATCACAATTTAAAACATTGCTGTTTTAACTACCTGTGGAGGGATTCGGTGAAGAAGATCATTTGTCAATTGATCATCCATTATCCATGTTTCTATCTCATCTTTTGGAATAATGAGCGGCATACGATTATGAATTTCCTGCATGGATTCGTTGGCATCTGTTGTCAAAACTACAAAACGCAGCTCATCACGATAGTAGCTATAGAGCCCCGCCATATAAAGCATACTCGTACCTTCCAAATTGAATAAGTATTTCTTCTTCTGACTATTCCATTCATAAAATCCAGTTGAGGGTATAATACAGCGTCGGTTCAAAAGACTGTCACGGAAGGTCTTTTTCTCAAAGGCTGTCTCAGATCTTGCATTAATAATAACCCCTTTTCCATCAAATTTTGGAAAGCCCCAAGCACTTAGGGTAGGCGATATATTTTTTCTTTCTTCTATTAGAATTGGCGCCTGGTTTGTCGGAAATATCTCCCCTGTCCGAATTTCTTTATCCTGAAATTTCGCATTTAATTTTTCGAGAATCTCCATTATCTCCTCGCTCTCTTCTAGCGTGAAATTATATCTGCCACACATAATCTTCCTCCCTTCTATCTACCTATTTAGAAAACCTAATTGGAATTTTGTGTCCTTTCCTAAGTATATCGTAACTACTTTAGAATATCTACCATCCTACAAAAAATTATTCCAGATAGAAAGGCCACTTTCAGTTCAAGGATTATACCGATAAACTGGCAGTTCAATCCACTCCAACTTTTTTTATCATTTTTAATCGATTAATACCCGAAGCCATAACAAGCTTTCTTAAGGGTGGAAAGTACATAAACGGAGACTTTAACACCTTCAAATATAATTTTAACCTTAGACCAAGAGTCTTTCGTCGGTAAGCTTTACATGGGTCTGGAGGATTGGAGTTTAATATTTTACTCAAATAATAGCCCGTATTGATTGCGCTGCTGATCCCTTCTAAGGAACTGGGACTAATAAATCCAGCTGCCTCACCTATAAGAAACACATTTTCCTCACCTGTACAAAAGTCATTGAATTTTGAAGGGCGAAGAACAACACAGCTTTCTGTCTTTAACACATTCCCAAAACGTATCCCTAATTTCTCAAGCTGTTTTTTCTGATTCTCAAAGCGCTCCCGGCATCTTTGTTTTGGATATGCTCCTCCAAAGATAAAATGTCCATCCTTTGAAATTGTCCAGGAGTAACAATCCGTATTCTTGGAATCAAAGATACAGGAATAAAATGGTGTGTGATTCGTTTCACTAAACCATTGCTGTATCGAGACATAACTCCTTATTTTTTTATTTGGGTATAGGTATCTCCTCACAATAGAATTGGCTCCATCCGCTCCAACAATATATCTTCCAGATATAACATGTTTATGATCCTCCTGCACAAATTCAACGTCATAATGGTCTTTCTGCTTCTTAAATCCGGTACATGAACAGTGATCAAATATTTCTACATGATCAGGAATTAAAGACTTTAGCCATAGATCAAACTTATGTCGATCCAGATTAATATAAAATCGCTGGTAATGCTGGGTATTACCCGTATCTAGATCTATCGTCCGCACTGCAAATATCTGTGGGTCAACCAGAACTTTTTTTGGCAGAGTCAGATCAAACCGAGATAACGCTTTTTGCGCATCTGTTGCCAACAGCCCTCCGCAGGGCTTACGAAACCCTTTCTCCTTGGAGCACTTTTTATCTATTACAGCAACGGAATATTTCTTGTTTAAAAGTCGTGCCAGTGTTGCTCCGGCTGGGCCAAGCCCGATTATGATAATGTCATACAATTAAATCACTCTCACTTTTCATTAAATTAATTATGTAAAAACATGTATTAAGTGCCTACTGAGAAACCTCAATTGTAAATCGAAATTCCATATTAATTAGTTGATTTACGCTGAGATTATTAAAATATATATTGTAAAGGTGAGTATAGATTTTCACCTTACAAACTAAGTTACAGGAAGGTTGATCAAGAAG
>JAEWIZ010000032.1 GCA_023386815.1 Bacillota bacterium | reverse complement strand
ACCATATCAAGAACCACTGACACGTTCACACCGTCAGAAATTGCTTTTTTCTTCCCTTTTCGGTCACTTTGTGAAAACTGAAAAAACCTCTCAAAGTGCCTAAAATCAAGGATTCTTAGATATTTTTTCGATGTAGTAGTATCACACTCTCCACATGGGTCGAGTGACTAAACTGATCCACTGCCCTAACCCTGGTTAATTCATACCCTTTATCACAAAGATATTTCAAATCCCTCGCCAGTGTTGCCGGGTCACAGGATACATACACCACTCTCTTTGGTGCCATGGCTAGAATCGTATCCAGCAAACTCTGATCACAGCCCTTTCTTGGTGGATCTACAACAATAACATCAGCCTTAATATTCTCTTCCTTATATTTTTTAGGAAGAACCTCTTCAGCAGCTCCCACAAAGAAGTCAGCATTTTTAATATCATTTAAATGCGCATTCTTCTTCGCATCCTCAATCGCCTGTGGAATTATCTCAACACCATATACCTGCTTGGCCCTCTGCGCCAGAAACAGAGAAATGGTTCCAATACCGCAATACAAATCCCATACGATCTCATCACCGCTTAACTGGGCATACTCCAAAGCCAGCTCATATAATTTCTTCGTCTGAACCGGATTCACCTGATAGAAGGACAAGGGTGAAATTTGATATTTGACCTCTCCAATGGAGTCGGTAATATATGGATAGCCCCAGAGTGGAATTATTTTATTTCCAAGAATAACATTGGTTTTCTCTTTATTCACATTTAGACAAATACTCTTCATGCCAGATATCCTACGAAGGCCTTCGACAAGCTCCTCCTGATAGGGCAATTTCGTTCCATTGATCACGAGACAGACCATA
This sequence comes from Bacillota bacterium, assembly GCA_023386815.1. Classification (GTDB taxonomy): domain Bacteria; phylum Bacillota; class Clostridia; order Lachnospirales; family Lachnospiraceae; genus Mobilitalea. The sequence continues at coordinate 141,431 of JAEWIZ010000032.1, read as the reverse complement.
ATCTCACCACTGCTAAAACCCATACGAATCAGGATATGTCGCAGTAACCCCTTATGCCCCTCTTCATCATACGGCTCAATCTGCTTCTCCTCAACAAAAGAGCGTAAGAACGCCAGGATCTCTTCATTCACTCTCGCTCCGATGTAGCAATGCTTTGTATCAATGATGGAGTGAGTACGGCCGGCATAAAAGCCAATAGCAATACTTCCATCCTTATTCCTTCCTACCGGATACTGGGATTTATTGCGATAGTAATAAGGTTCCTCCATGCCACTAATGGGTTCCATCACAAAATCCGTAAACCCACCGATTCTAGTCAGACAATTACGCACTTTGTTTTCCTTATATTCCAACTGCTTTCGATAATCCACATGCATTAGCTGGCAGCCTCCGCATTTTGCAGCAATCGGACATCTTGGTTCTACCCGGAACTGGGAAGGCTCTATTAGCTTAACCAGTCTGGCATAACCATAGCTCTTACCGGTCTTCATCACCTGCACCAGAGCCCTGTCACCCATCATGGTATCCTTGACAAACAGAGTATACCCCTCATACTTGCCAATCCCTTCTCCTTCGGAACCAATATCCTCTATACTTATTTCAACCTGATCGTTTTTCTTCAATCTTGACTGCATATGTTATTCCTTCATTTTTGTACTGCGTTTAATATTTGATTCAAATAGCTTTTGGTAGCCCACCCATTCCAACTTCTTATCTGCTGAGGCAAATAACTCTGTCATTGTTTGCATCTTTGCATCTAGGTTATCAGCAAAATGCAACGCCAACGCTTCCGCTGTCGCAGGTTTTTTGGGAGAACCATACTCCAGCTCTCCATGGTGAGCCAAGATGCAATGAATTAGCTCATTTGCCAGCTTTGCCGGAAACTTATTTGCCTTCTTAATATAATTACTTACAATATTAGCTCCAATAAAAATATGTCCTAATAGCTGACCATCGTCTGTATAATCATTTTCCGGAAAAGTTGACAGCTCTTGCATTTTACCAACATCATGAAATAAAGCTGCTGTAATCAGTATATCCCTATTTAATATCGGATAATTCACTGCATAAAAATCACAAAGTTTTACCACGCTTAAGGTATGCTCCAGCAGTCCTCCTACAAAGCTGTGGTGAACTGCCTTTGCTGCTGAATGGTAACGGAAGCTTTTCACAAAATCCGAGTCATTTACAAAGAAGTCCTCTGCCAAAGTTCTCAAGTTCGGCTCTTTAATGGATGCAATAAACTCCTTAACTTCTTTATACATCCCATCCACATTCTTTGTTGTTACAGGAAAATAATCCTCTGGATAGTATTCCCCTTCTCTGGCTTTGTATATCTTGCTGACATTCAGCTGTAAGGCATCCTGAAAGCTGGTTACACGAGCATCGATATGTACAAAGTCCATGGATTCATACTGCTCTATCTCAGCATTAAAATCCCATATCTTAGCATCAATCATCCCCGTCTTATCCTGCAACATTAGTGAAACATAGCTTTTACCGCTCTTTCCAGTTAACACCTGCTTTGACTTACATAAATATATCTCATTTTTTATAAAATCATTTTCCCGTAATTCCTGTATAAATCTCATTCTAGTACCTATGCCTTTCAATTCATTAATAGCCTATTCTTAACACAACAAATTTAAATATTTCTATATTTATTGTTATGATTTATCCTTTTAAGCAACCTTATTATAACCCACACGGACAGATAGATAAAGTATAAATTAACATAAGATTTAAAAACCTCCCAATTCTTTGCGAGGATTCGAGTGTCAAAAGCCTTTATTACACTGTATAGATGGATATGTGCTCATATCCATCTGTATAACCTGAATCAGGCTTTTGACACTCGAATCTTAATAGAAAAAATGTTGTAAACCGAATTAATCCAACGCCTGGTTCTCCATGCCCGTTCCTTCGATTTACAACATTTATTCTCTTATGTTATTATTTGTATTGTTATTACTATCACTGTACTTTCTCTGCCATTACAACCTCTACTTCCATTTCTTTTTCTACATTCCCGGAAGTACGTTTAGTAACCACTGTTATCTTATCTCCAGCCTTGTAGGAAGATATGATATTATAGAAATTATTAGTATTCAGTACCGTTTGGTCATCAATGCTAAGAATGATGTCCCCATCTCGAAGTCCAGCCTTAAAAGCCGGCGAGTCAGCGAGTACTTCATTGATGTATATACCGTTCGTAACGGATTTCTGCTTTTTTATATCCTCTGACATTTCATCTGCTTTCACGCCAAAATACATTCTTGATTCTTGAATACCCATCTGGATAATAATTGACTTAATTCTGCTGATACCAATCACTGTGCTTAAATCATCATTCAAATCCTCTTTTAAGGTTCTTGTAATTAATCCCACAATCTCACCGTCAAAGTTAAGAATGATTCCATCACTATTTTCATTGGCTTCCATATTAGTATTAAATAACTCTAATCTATTATCTGTTATGCAAACACAGCTCCCTTTGCTAGTCACAATGCCTACATCCATGGAGTTAATATGACCGTTGGGGTTGCCAATAGCGATTACCGGATTACCCACGGATAACCCATAGGATTCGCCAATATCTGCAACTTCTAAGCCCTCCGCATATAGATCAGGTATGTCCATTATTTTAAGGGCAAGCATTCCAATGTTTAAGTCAGTTTCATAATCCTGAAGTACGACATCAACATAATTGATATCTGAGAATTTAACACGAATACTATCTGCGCCCTTCACTCTGTCAAGACTAACTAGAATTAAGTAGTCCGATGTGTTGCTTGCAACAATAACACCGGTTGTATTAACTGTTTTTTCCGAATCTCCAAACCAATCCTCCACAGGGAAGGTGCTTGTAATTGTAACAATCGACTTATCAATTTTAGTTACCATTTCATTGATATTATCATACATTGCTACATAATCTTCCACACTCACATCCAGCTTTTGAATCACTGTATTCGTTACCGTTTGCGAGGATTCTGCGGGTTTACTCGTTGTATTTTTAGGATCTTCATTCTCTGTATCAATCGTACCATTCACTGTCTCAATTTCAGCTTCTGGGGATATGGTTGGAAAATCTACCGGAGTTTTTGCCTCAACATCTCCGTTTAGAATCTTATATAATTTAGGTGCGGCCAACACAAACGTAGCTGCTGCAATAACTCCAAAGAGAATTGCCAGGGAAATTGTCATAACAAGAGGAAACAGTCTTTTTTTCAATTTCCTGCGCTTATTTTCAATTACTTGTTCTTTAATAAATTCGAAGTTTTTATTGTCTTTATCAATCTCAGACATTTACTTTCTCCTTATGGAACTGGTTATTCTCTATACTTTTATAACTAATGCGTAAGATTTATTATACATCTTACATATGAACATATTATGAATTAATTGTAAACACTAGGCTATAAGTCCCTTGGAAATAAATAACTAAACCGTTTCTTATCAATAATTGTTATATTTTACCATATATAACATAACAAACTTATATTACCATAGAACTATAAAATAATCCACTGAAACTTCTCCCTCCTTTACGCCTGAGAATAATTATAATGAAGCCACTGCATTATTTTCTAGGACTTTCACAAAATAATTTCCTTATTTTTATGTTTTATTTTCTTACAACATAAGGTAGAATAGAGATAGTACTACTTAACTTAAACTCTATGATCCTGGAGGACTGAGTAGGAATAAAATTCGGAAAGGCTTTTATAAAGTTATGAATGAAAAAGCATTAAGAACCTTAGAATACAATAAAATTATAGATAAATTAGCCTCTCTTGCCGGTACCAGCTTTGGCAGGGAGTTATGTAAGAACCTCTTACCTTCCTCAGATATCAGTGAGATTAAGCGGCTTCAAAAGGAAACCTCCGATGCACTCTCCCGAAATCTTCGACGGGGCAGTGTTTCTTTTAGCGGAATACATGATATCAGACCTTCCCTTATGCGATTAAAGGTTGGCTCTGCGTTATCTGCAATAGAGCTTCTTCATATCAGTTCCGATCTGGATGCGACACTTCGGTTGAAGGCCTATGGTGGTTATACCGGAAAGGATAGCGAGGAGCAGACGGAAGATTCTCTTACGGAGTATTTTTCTAATCTTGAGCCTCTTACCCCTTTAAATAACGAGATCAAGCGTTGCATTATATCAGAAGAAGAGATTGCAGACGATGCCAGCCCTACCTTAAAATCCATTCGTAGATCCATTCGTGTAGCGAATGACCGTATTCATAGCGAGTTATCCTCTATTCTAAATTCCTCCAGAACTATGCTGCAGGATAATATTATCACAATGAGAAATGGCCGTTACTGTCTTCCTGTCCGTGCTGAATTCAAAAGTCAGTTCCAGGGAATGATCCATGATCAGTCCTCTACCGGCTCCACTTTATTTGTAGAGCCTATTGCAATTGTTCGTCTGAACAACGAATTGAAAGAGCTCTCCATTAAGGAGCAGGAAGAGATAGAGAAGATACTGGCTGATTTAAGTAATACAGCAGCAGAATATGCAGAGAATCTAGAATATAACTTCTCCACCTTATCAGAACTTGATTTTATATTTGCAAGAGCCTCTCTCTCAAAGCAGATGAAAGGCTCGGAGCCTATGTTTAATTCTAAAGGGATGATTAACATCAAAAAAGGTCGACACCCCTTAATCGATTCTAAAAAAGTGGTGCCCATTGATATTCATCTCGGTAAGGATTTCACCATGCTAATTATCACCGGCCCTAATACCGGCGGTAAGACTGTTACCTTAAAGACCGTGGGATTACTCACCTTGATGGGACAGGCCGGACTTCACGTTCCTGCGTTTGACGGTTCCGAACTTGCTGTATTTGAAGAGGTTTACGCGGACATCGGTGATGAACAAAGCATCGAACAGAGCTTAAGTACCTTCTCCTCTCATATGACAAACATTGTTAAGATCCTTGATCAGGCAGATGACCGTTCTCTGGTTTTATTTGATGAGTTAGGTGCTGGAACGGATCCAACCGAGGGTGCTGCTCTCGCCATGTCCATTCTCTCGCATCTGCACAAACGAAATATCCGTGCTCTGGCGACGACACACTATAGTGAGTTAAAGATCTACGCTCTATCCACACCGGGTGTAACCAACGCCTCCTGTGAGTTTGATATCGAGACCTTAAGACCAACCTATCGTTTATTAATTGGTATTCCCGGAAAAAGTAATGCCTTTGCTATCTCCTCTAAACTCGGTCTCCCAGATTATATTATTGGAGACGCGAAAGAGCGCATCGGCACCCAGGATAAGAGCTTCGAGGATGTCATTAGTGATCTGGAATCCAGCCGCATTACGATTGAGAAGGAACAGGATGCTATTGCCAAGTATAAAGCTGAAATCGAACAATTAAAGAAAAGCCTTGCCAGAAAAAATGAATCCTTTGATGCAAGTCGTGAACGTATGTTAAATGAAGCAAAGGAACAGGCAGCTAAGATATTAAATGATGCCAAGGACTATGCCGACCAAAGTATACGTAAGTATAATAAATGGATGCAGGAAGGCGGAAATATTAAGGACATGGAGTCCGAGCGAGGCTCTTTGCGTGAAAAGTTAAATGACCAGCAGGCTTCTCAGTTTAAGAAGGCCGCAAAGCAAAACAAAAAGGCTCAAGTAAGGGATCTTAAGATTGGTGATCCGGTTAATGTCATCAGCCTTGGTCTCAAGGGTACTATTAGTACTCTTCCAAATGCTAAGGGCGACCTCTATGTTCAGATGGGTATTTTAAGATCCCAGGTGAATCTTAAAGATATCGAACTTCTTGAGGAAGAGATTAACAATGAACCAAGCTACAACAAAACTCAAAGCGGAAAGATTAAAATGTCAAAATCATCCAGCATTCATCCGGATATCAACTTAATTGGAAAGACAGTGGATGAAGCTCTGCCTGAGCTGGATAAATATTTAGATGATGCCTATTTAGCACATTTACCTCAAGTTACCATAATCCATGGCCGGGGTACTGGTGCATTAAAGAACGCAGTCCACGCTCATCTTAAGAAGTTAAAGTATGTGAAATCTTACCGGGTTGGCGGCTTTGGTGAAGGTGACCACGGTGTTACGATTGTTGAATTTAAGTAGTTGGAAAGGAGCAGTTCATGATCGCAAAGCAGAAAATTATGGTTGTTGATGATGATGTGAATATCGCAGAACTTATATCGCTCTATTTAACAAAGGAGTGCTTTGATACCTTGATTGTAAATGATGGAGAGGCGGCAATTAAGCAATTTGCCGTCTACCAGCCGAATCTGGTATTACTGGATCTAATGTTGCCCGGCATTGACGGCTACGAGGTATGTCGCGAAATACGTAAAACCTCAAAGGTACCAATTATAATGCTGTCTGCAAAAGGAGAGATTTTTGATAAGGTTCTCGGACTTGAGCTAGGTGCAGACGATTATATCATTAAGCCTTTTGATTCCAAAGAGCTGGTAGCACGGGCTAGAGCAGTCTTAAGGCGGTTTCAGCCAGAAATCAAGGAAGAGGAAGTAGCTGCCCCTGCTCCTACCGGTAACTATGTAGCATATCCCGACTTAATCATTAACCTCAGTAATTATTCCGTTGCTTATTATGGTGCTGATATAGAAATGCCCCCAAAAGAGTTGGAGCTTCTATACTTTTTAGCGTCCAACCCTAACCAGGTATTTACCAGAGAACAGCTTTTGGATCATATCTGGGGCTATGAATATTTTGGTGATACCAGAACCGTGGATGTTCATATCAAGCGTCTTAGAGAGAAAATCAAAGATCATCAACAGTGGAGTTTAGCAACCGTTTGGGGAATCGGTTACAAATTCGAAGCAAAGACTACAAAGAGATAGAAGGGCTGGTGTTTCCATGAAAAAAACCTTATGGTCAAGGCTAATCATATGCTTCTTGTTCGTAGGGGTATTAGTTTTCTTGCTTTTGAATACATATGGTGTTAATTTCCTGGAAAAGCGATTAAGAGCCGAAAAACTGATTCTACTCGAGAGGGAAGCTAAACTCATATCCGTAGAGTATATTAATAATTATTATGATAATAAGCTAACTTTAGAGGATTTAAAGACACAATTAAAATCCATTGAGACGTTTCTTGGTATTCGTGTATGGATTGTAAATACCGGTGGTGATGTCGTTGCTGATTCCTCCACTTCCAACCGGGCATTGGGAAAGAATATTCTTGATATGAAACCAGATTTTTTAGATCGTATCATTAATGAAAACACTTATTTTAGTGGAATCTTTAGCGAACCAATGCTCAGTTATACAAAGACCTTAGATTATAACCAACGAATTCGTGGTTATATTGTCTTGTTTACCTCACAAAACGGAATTACTAAAGATACCAACAAATATATAGATGTTGTAAATATCTGCATTTTAGTATTCCTTCCCTTGCTTTTTTTAATGTTTCTTTATCTGTACTATATCACTGCCATTCCACTTCGTAATCTAACAAAGGCTGCCATGAAATATAGTTCCGGAAACTATAATTATTCTTTAAAACAAAAGGGTCTTAGTGAATATCGCGATCTTGGTGATGCCATATCTTATATGGCAGGGGAGCTTGGTAAGCTGGATGATTATCAGAAGAAGTTTGTTGCGAATATCTCCCACGATTTTCGTTCGCCCTTAACTTCAATTAAAGGCTTCGCAGAGGCGATTAAGGATGGTACCATCCCTCATGAAATGCAGGATAAATATTTAGATATTATTTTATTTGAAACAGAACGATTAACAAAACTAACCTCAAATCTATTGGAATTAAATAGCTTTGAGACAAAGGGTAATGGCAACTTCCTTGATATAACTTCCTTTGATATTAATAATATCATAAAAAAGACAGCTGCAAGCTTCGAAGGCCGCTGCCGTGATAAGAAGATTACATTAAATCTAATCTTCTCATCCAAGGAAATGTCAGTGGATGCTGATATGGGAAAAATCCAGCAGGTACTTTATAATCTAATTGATAATGCCATTAAGTTTAGTCATTCCAACTCTAAAATTAGGGTTTCCACAGAGGAAAAGGGTGATAAAGTATTTATCTCGGTCAAAGATTATGGTGTTGGGATACCAAAAGAATCTATTAAGAAAATTTGGGAACGCTTTTATAAAACCGATCCCTCCAGGGGAAAGGATAAACGTGGAACAGGACTGGGTTTGTCAATTACTAAGGAAATCATCCAAGCCCATAATGAGAATATCAATGTTATCAGTACAGAAGGAGTTGGTACTGAGTTCGTATTCTCACTAACTAAAACAGCTGAATAATATATTTGAGCCAGAAAATATAGAACCAGAAAATAAGGGTGCTTGTTAATCAAGCACCCTTTCTTCATTACATTATCTTTTAGCCGTTATTTAGACTTATATTCTATGAAATACAAGGATTACGCCTCATCCCAACTATACTTATGCAGCTTACCTTCCATCCGCATTCCTTCAAAATTATTCTGCCTTAATGCTTCGTAAAGAATAATTGCAACCGAATTTCCCAGGTTTAAAGATCTAATATCACCAACCATAGGAATTCGAATGGTATTCTCTTTATTGGCAAGTAGTAATTCCTCAGGTATTCCTGCACTTTCCTTACCGAACATAATATAACAGTCCGGATCATACTCCACATGGGTATAGGAATGCTGGGCTTTGGTGGTGGCCATGTAAATTTTAGCATTTGGATTCCGATCCAGGAAATCCTGATAATTATCATAGACAGTTACATCAAGATCCTTCCAGTAGTCCAAACCGGCACGTTTGATCTCTTTCTCACTTAAGCGAAATCCCATTGGTTCGATAAGATGAAGCTTCGTTCCTGTAGCCACACAGGTTCTGCCGATATTACCTGTATTAGCAGGTATTTCAGGCTCTAATAATACGATATTCATTATTCTAACCTCCGTACTCTATTCTTTTATTTCATTCTTTTAACTAGTAAAAACGAAAAGAAAAAAGGTGAACTAATCACCTTTTATTGCTATATTAATCTCAATTGTTTTGTTCTCTTCATAGATTAACGGAACACAAATATTGGATGCATAGTTTGTTGTAAAGGACATGGATCCATTTGCTACCGTCGGGGGTGTTATATCAATTGCAATTCCCTTTGTAGAGAATATCGTTGCTGTATTGCCCATAATCATATTACCTAATTCACTGATTGCACTTTTTGCTAATTCATCCATTACCGTAATCGGCATCATTATCATTTTTGAAGCTATATCGCAAGCAACTTCATTACTAAACGCGATAAGCGCTTGTCCCTTCATCTCACCGGTGAAGCCGATTAAAATAATTAACGTATCTTCAAAAAATGCTGGATTTTTTATATATGGTTTACCAACTTTGGCATCGATAAAGCACATATCCTTTAGTACCTTTGTTGATGCCATTAAGAATGGATTAATATGTTCAACATTAACATTGGGCATTACAACACCTCCTAGTATCACTTTTGTCTCTTTTCCCATTGTAACACATATTGCATTTGTATTTCAACTATTATAGTCAAAATATCGTGCGTTTCCGTCTTAATTCGTCATCTTTTTCAAACAATTATTACTATTATATCACTCGTAATTTTGATCTCTAAAAAAATAGACAGCAGCCTAAAGCTGACTTAAGTAAGCTTTCCGGCTGCTACTGGCTTGTTTATTGTTTATGACGTGCTACAAATCGTTCTATTCTCTCCAATGCAATCTTTAAATTCTCTATGGAATATGCATAAGAAATTCTTAAGTAACCCTCACCACAGTCACCAAAGGCCGTACCGGGAACAACTGCTACCTTCTCTTCCTGTAATAGTTGTGTCGCGAACTCCTCTGAAGACATACCCAAGCTCTTAATACAGGGAAATACATAGAAGGCACCGTAAGGTTCAAAACATTCCAAGCCCATATTACGCAAGGAATGGATAACATATCTGCGTCGTTTATCGTATGCGTCACGCATCATAGCAACATCGGTATCACCATTTTTTAGAGCTTCAACACCTGCATACTGGCTAGTTGTTGGAGCACACATAATTGCAAATTGATGAATCTTAATCATTTGTTCAATAATTAAAGCTGGTCCTACTGCATATCCCAGTCTCCAGCCAGTCATCGCATATGATTTTGAAAATCCATTGATTACAATAGTCCGTTCCTTCATTCCGGGAAAAGATGCGATGGAAACGTGCTCCTTACCATAGGTAAGCTCAGAGTAAATTTCGTCAGAAATAACAACAATATCATGTTCAATAATTACATCTACAATATCCTTTAAATCATCATAATCCATAATGGCACCCGTAGGATTATTTGGAAATGCCAGAACTAAAATCTTTGTCCTGTCTGTAATAGCATCTAACAACTCCTGTCTTGTTAGCTTGAAGTCATTTTCACCCTTCAACTCAATCACTACAGGTGTTCCACCAGCTAATACGGTACAAGGATGGTAGGAGACATAGCAGGGCTGAGGTATTAACACCTCATCTCCCGGCTCAAGCATAGCCCGCATTGCAATATCGATAGCCTCACTACCGCCTACTGTAACGATAGTCTCTTTATTATAGTCATAGTCCAAATCAAAACGTCTTTTTAAATAGTTACAGATTTCCTGCTTTAACTCTTTTAAGCCTGCATTTGATGTATAGAAAGTCTTTCCCTTCTCCAGGGAATAGATTCCCTCTTCCCTAATATGCCAAGGCGTATCAAAGTCTGGCTCACCAACACCCAGAGATATTGCATCCTTCATCTCGCTAACAATATCGAAAAACTTACGTATACCGGAGGGCGGCATATCGACAACTACTTTTGCTAATGGGTTTTTCAAGGCGTAATCAGCATCCTTTCATCATGTTTGGTTTGTACCAGCGGTAATCCATGTTCCTTGTATTTCTTTAATACAAAATGTGTTGCAGTGCTTAGAATAGCATCCATCGGAGCCAGCTTTTCTGATACAAAGTTCGCAACCTCTCTCATGGTTCTACCTTCCAAAATCACAGTCAGATCAAACCCTCCTGACATCAGATAAACGGATTGTACCTCATCAAATTGATAAATACGTTCTGCAATTTTATCAAATCCAAGGCCACGCTGTGGTGTCACCTTCAACTCAATCAAAGCGGTCACTCTTTCACATTCTATCTTATCCCAATTAATCAGAGTTGGATATCCACAAATAACTGATTCTTCTTCCATTTGCTTAATTAAGGCAACAATTTCTTCCTCTGTTGCTCCTAACATAATGGCCAGATCTGCGGTTGATATCTTACTGTTTTTATCAATCGCTGTTAAGATTTTCTCTTTCATCGCAAGCCTCCTGATTTGGGGAGGCTTTGGCCTCCTGATTTGGGGAGGCTTTGGCCTCCTGATTTTGGAGGCTTTGGCCTCCTATGTTATAGCGATATCACATTACCTTATATAACTCATCACTTTTCGGTGGTTCCAGATAACGTCTTTCGTCCTCATTGATTATAATACGGTCATTTCCTTCCGTAATACGTCCAATAACGGCACTTTTAATTCCGTTTGATATTAATTGATCCACTAATTGATTCGCTTTATCAGTAATAATCAACATACATCCGCTGGAAATCAACATATATGGATTAATATCATAAAACTCACAGATTTCTACTGTTTCCTGTTTTAGTGGTATTTTCTTTAAATCTACTTCTAATCCAACCTTTGAAGCTACTCCAATTTCCCATAAAGCACCGAATATTCCGCCTTCAGTGATATCATGCATTGAAGTTACACCGGCACTTCTAGCTATCATCGCTTCCGGTACAACACTGATATGCTCAATCAGTTTTTTCGCTCCTTCAATGAAGCTTGCACTGTATTTTGTCTTAAGCTCCTCTTCCTTCGCTGCAGCTATAATGGCGGTGCCTTCTATGCCAGCCCATTTCGTCATTACGATTTCCTGTCCCGGCTTTGCACCTGCTGTTTTAATTACTTCACTGCGCTTCATTTTACCAACTCCGGTAACTGTAACAATTGATTGGTTAACTGCCTTCGTAATCTCAGTATGTCCACCAATAACATCTATCTTCAGCTTACTGCAGACAGCTTCAATCTCCTGCATCATAGCCCTTAGATCCGCTTCTAAGGTTCCCTCGGGCAGTAGGATCGTTAACATTATTCCGATAATCTCAGCACCGTTAGAAGCAATATCATTAGCGGTAATATGGACAGCAAGTGTACCAATGTCCTGGACGGTTCCGGTAATAGGATCCGTTGACATGACCAGGACCTCATCCTCAGCAACAGTAAGAACACTGCAATCCTCACCGATACCTGGACCTACCAGCACTTCTTCACGTCTATGCTTTATTTGATTGAGTATTGACCTTTTAAGGATTGTTTCGGGTACTTTACCAAGGTTCATGATTTATCTCCAATAATGTTTTCTTTCAAGTATATTACTCTTCTACCTCTGTGTTTGTATCGTCGGTATTATCATCCGGATTTGTTGGCGCCTTAGTCGGTGCTTTTGTAGGAGCCTTGGTCGGTGTTTTTGTTGGTGCCTTGGTCGGTTCTACCGTTGGTTCCGGCTCCTCTTCCTTTGTACCAATTGTCACATATTGAGGAGCAGCTGCATAGTTACTGGTATTAACTAATTCACGGCTTACCTCTTTTCCATTTTCGTATACTACCTTCCACAGCTTTGCTTTATATCCAATATGAGCAGTCTGTGTTACTTGACGATAAGTTGTTGGTTGAGTCGGATCTTTTGAGATGACGTCTGCTGGAGGATTCGTTTTTGAAAGCACTTCTGTTACGTACTTCACCTTTCGTTTCTCCGTATCTCTTGTTTCCTGACCCCAGAGCTTAAAGGTAATCCTTCTATCCCTTGTGGTTGCTTCTACTAATATCGGTGCATCTGTATTATTCTTAAACTGAAAGTTTTTATAGGTTCCAGCGATTGCTGCATCTCTGGACAAGTCTACATAGCTAATCGTCATCGAGTGAGGAAAACGTTCCACTACTTCTAACTCAGCTTCCAATACAGCGTTATATAAAGTAGTTGTAACCTGACAAGCACCGCCGCCTACGCTATCTACTACAACGCCATTCAGGTATGCGCCTGCAATAAAATACCCATTTTTCTCAGTAAATGGTGTCAACTTATCATAGGAATTAAATACATCTCCCGGGTATAAAACTGTATTATTGATTAATCTAGCACCATTCGCCAGGTTTGCTGCTCTTCCCTGTGCGGATGTCGTATACTCCGTTGTATAGGAGCCAATTACTGTATTACATTTTTTAACATCCTCAAGGGTGTATTTTGGCAAGTCTTCTTCTACAACAGCATCCACCAGGATGTCCTGCCTATCCCAGTTATTAATTGCATCTTCAATTAATTTAACTGTCTTCTCAACATTTACTTTGCTGCCTACAACATGATCTGTATAAACAAAATTCCCACTTTCTCTTGTCACTGTTGCACTTACCGGATCAATATTATAGGAGCTGACTTCTTTCGCTACCAGCTTCTTAATTTTCTCCGTATCGTAGGTAAATTCCAGAGAATACGTATGATTTCCCTGTTCAATATCCTTCAAATCCTTGTATCTCTTTATTAGGTTTCCCGATTGGCCTAAGTCCAGTGCCTGATCAACGATGCCACTATAATCCGTTGTGTAACCTAAATCACCCAAAGTAGCATATATCGTATTATCATGTACTCTAACCGCAACTCCTTTTGCTTGTAAGGCCTCAACAAAACCTTTCACTGCTTCTTCTGCCTGAGCCTTTGTCATCCCGCTGACATCTACATCATCTATCGTAACTCCCTGGCAAATAGTTTTCTCTTCTTCCGCAGATGCATACATAGCATTCCCTAGAATTAAGGAAAGCGATAAAACTAATATCGCTGAAAATAGCTTTCTATTCATGCTCGTACATCCTCCTTTTCTATTAACAATAATCTTTCCTATAATTATCTGTAGTATTTATGTAACTTCTTCCTATTTTATCATAAACCTAAGATTATTCAAGAAAATCTTTCCTTCATTGACATTTGCTTTCTTATTGTTTATATTATATTAAACTGCAATGAATGAAGCCTAGCATTCCTTAACTAGCTACTAATTCAGTACGCTCAAAACATAGGAAGCTACGAAAGTTAATATCATTACTACAACAATAATAGATGAAATAACTCTTTGAGTTTTTTTGTTATGAAAATTCATATATTACCTCCAGTCTACTGCCTTGGGCAGCTAATTTTACTTGTTTTCCAAAAAGAAAGGTTGTGATTCTATGCCGATTCCAGTATTATCAGCATTCGTAATTATTTTCATCTTATGGCTTCAATATGAACTCAGGAAATCCTCAAAAAGTTCAAAAATTGCCTCCGACTCCTTCTGGGATAAGGAAAATAAATCTAACCTTGTTCGTCGCGCTGATATATCAGGTCTTAATTATATCACCATTCATTCTGAAGAACTGCCTTTGAACGAGAATGAGGATGAAACGATAAACTCCTACCGCGATATTATCCTAGGCTTAGCAAATAAAAAGATATTAAACCTTTCCGGGTGTACGAATACCGATCTTAAAAATAAATACGGTGCAGCAAACTTCCCACAGCTCCTAGAATATGATAATAATTATACCATACTTGTAAGCATACTGCAAAAATGGGCCGAACGTCTTTCTCACAAGGGTGATATTCAGGAAGCTAAAGCTGTCCTGGAATACGCCATAAGCATTGGCTCCGACGTAACAAACACCTATAAACTCCTAGCAGAGATATATAGAAAACAGGAAACTCCAGAAAAAATTGATGCTTTAATCAAAACCGTATCCGAATTAGCGATACACGACCAGGATAAATTAATCACTGACTTAAAGGCTATTCAGTTTTCTAGACCTATATTATGATCCCATGCCCTTTGTCCTATACAGAAAAACCTCGAAAATGCCTTGGAATGTATGGAATATTCTATGACATTTTGTCTGATGTAGCAAGGCTTTTCTCTTTTTTCTTCCGCCCGTTATAATATACACAATCTTCCTTTAAGAAGCATTCTTCACATTTCGGATTTCTTGCCATACATATGGTTCTTCCATGCGTAATAATTTGTAAATTATACAAGATCCATTGTTCTCTGGGAAGTCGATCCATCAATTCAAATTCAATCTTTACCGGGTCATCTTCCTTCGTAAATCCCAGTCTTTTGGAGATTCTTTTCACATGAGTATCTACTACAATACTTGGCTCGTGATAAATATTACCACGAATAACATTTGCCGTTTTTCTCCCGACTCCTGCCAGCTTTGTTAAGGCCTCAATATCATTTGGTACCTCTGCGTTATGTTCATCAATTAATTGATTTGCACAGGCTATAATATTCTTTGCTTTATTACGATAAAACCCGGTAGAATGGATATCACGCTCCAGCTGTGCCTGCTCTGCTTGTGCAAAATCCTTAAGACTCTTGTATTTTTGAAATAAATCTTTGGTAACCATATTAACTCGTTCATCTGTACACTGTGCACTTAAGATGGTCGCGATTAGAAGCTGCCATGGTGTCTCATGATTTAAAAAGCACCGGTACTCCATGGAGTACTCCTGATTTAATGCCTGTATAATACGATCCGTGCGCTCTTTTTCTTTCCTGCTTATTCTTCTTTTTGCCAAGGTGATCCCCCTTTTCTTTCTATCTTAAGACGAAACAATCGTGTCAGCTATTACCAGTTTTTCCTACTGCAGATCCAATACCATTATATTAGCTGCCCTGCTAAGCAGGTTGCGGTTTGCATAATCAAATAAAATTATTGTATCCTTTTGTATAGCTTTTCCACTAGCTGCAGACCCAAGGACATCAAACATAAATTTTTCAATATGAATCATTTTATGATTAGTTTTATGTTTATCATAAAGATCACGAAGCTCATTCGGTGATGGTTTTAGTGAGGAAAATGCTGGCCTGGATTTCATGTCCTCTCTCAGGTATAGATCCAGTATTAAGATCTCCGTAAACACCCGGATAAGACAATCCACTTCAGTAACTGATTCTAACACGACTTCTTCAAAGAAATCTAGTAGTATTTCATACCTTTTTATCCTATTATGTGCCAACATCGTCTTTCCGGTACTTTCGTAATAGTCACTGAGGCTTTGATAAAGCTTCATCGGCGAAGAATAAAAATGCTCCAAGAATTGAATGGAATATACAAATTGTCCACTATTATAATAAACTTCAACCATCTCACATACGCCTTTAATCCTTAGCATTTCCTCATAGGAAAGATGATTGGTAAACAACACCTCGTAGGGAGCTGTATCACGAAACACGATGCCATAATTTCCTTTATCAATTTCCATGGGTGAACCTTTTAATATTTTTAAAAATCCTAGTTGGAGCTGATCTGGTTTTAGTGCATATACTTCTTGAAAGGATTTTTCAAAGGATTCGTAATCCTCCAAAGGCAGGCCAGCGATTAAATCAAGATGCTGATGTATATTTCCTCCTGAACTTATTTTCCTGACATTCCCTGCCACCTTATTAAAATCCATTTTTCTCCGAATTGCCTCTACTGTATCAGGATTCGTAGATTGCACCCCTATCTCAAACTGAACCTGTCCCGGTCTTAGGGTTGCTAAAAATGCAATTTCATCCTCCTCCAGAAGATCCGCTGCGATTTCAAAATGAAAATTAGTTATCCCGTTATCCTGTTCTTTGATGAATTCCCATATACCCATTGCATGCTTCTTACTGCAATTAAAGGTTCGATCTACAAACTTCACTTGAGGCACTTGATAATCAAGGAAAATCTTTAATTCTTTCTTCACGAGGTTCAGGTCACGAAATCTAACCTTCTTATCTACAGAGGATAAGCAATAGCTACAGGAAAATGGGCATCCTCTGCTACTCTCATAGTAAATAATACGATTGCGAAAAGTCTCCATGTCTTCATATGGAAATGGAATGTCATCCATCCTCATGGGCTCCCCAGGAGTATTTCTGATTATCAGTCCAGGCAGCTGATCGGGGTTAAAATCTTTAACCAGCTTGGCGCTTTCTCTAAAAACCAGACCACGAATGTCCTCAAGCCTTCCCTTTTCTTCTGTATAGTATTGTGTCAGTCCCAAAAAGGTCTGCTCCCCTTCTCCAAACATAATACCATCCAACTGAGGATTCTCTCGTAGGCACTGCTCCATATCAAAGGATACCTCCGGACCGCCAAACCATATCTTTACCCCGGGCGCAATCTTTTTCAATTCCGTAGATAATCTGCGAATCATGCTGATATTCCAGATATAACAGGAAAATGCTACCACACCGGCCTTTTCCTTATAAATTTCCTTCAATATATCTTCTTCTGAATGATTAATTGTCATTTCAGTTAAACTAATTTTAGCTTTATACTTTTTTGCAAATGATACCAAACTGTGAACAGCCAGATTGGAATGGATGTATTTTGCATTCAAGGCAATCAGTGATATTTTCATACTTCCTCAATTCTACCGCTTTATTTAACAAGATTAAGCTGGCAAGCCACTTCCTTGTCACGAATTTATATTTTTATTTACAACAGTTATTTCTATGCTTTAAAAAGCACTATTTATATTATTTTAACACAACTAACAATTCGTAAGCTACCCTATTTATTAATTTTAATATAAAACCATTTCCTCACAAGGAGAATCCGGCTTAGCTGGATTTAACAAGGGGATGGATAAGTAAAATAGCTTGGTGGAATGATATCCTAAGAAAGCGATTGATGTCGTCTAGACAGAAATCCTATCATATGATATAGTTTATATGCTACAA
The DNA here is from genome assembly GCA_023386815.1 of Bacillota bacterium. Lineage (GTDB taxonomy): Bacteria > Bacillota > Clostridia > Lachnospirales > Lachnospiraceae > Mobilitalea. Next base: position 123,639 of record JAEWIZ010000032.1, on the reverse strand, counting down.
ACTAAATTGTTTTAAACTAAATTGTTCTATCGTAATAATTGAATGTCTATTGATATTCTACCCACATTTGTTACTGATAGTACAAGAAGTTAGTTTGAATCTATGAATAGTGAAAGAACAGTCATCATACAGAAGGGGTCGAATAGAACGAATTGACCCACAAGGATGAATCAGACTGCTGATTCATTTGTCACGAAAAAAGTGACTGCCAAACAGTCACATGGAGGATACTTATGCTTACATTTGAACCAATTAACGCAAATAACATTTTAAAGACCGCTGAATTTTTTAAATACAGAATCAGTCGCACCAGTGACTATACGATCGGTGCTTTATATATGTGGCGGGACTTTTACCAGTCCCATTTTGCTATTTATGACGATATGCTGATGTTTAAGGTAAAGTTTATCGACCATACTGCATTTACTCTGCCAATCGGCGGAGGTTCGTTAAAAAATGCAATGGATGCACTTAAGGAATATACTCAGGAGCAACAAATCCCTTTATGGTTTTGTACTGTACCTGATGAAGCTGCTAAGATTTTAGTAGATGATTTTAATGGAAGTATGCCATGTCCACCAAGCCGAGACTGGGCGGACTATCTGTATAATGCCACTGACCTGGCAAACATGGCAGGCAGAAGATACAGTGGGCAAAGAAATCATATTAACAAGTTTAAGAAGCTTTATCCAAACTACAACTATCAAAGGATCACAACTGAAAACCTGCCTAGAATTATTGATTTCCTAATGGACTATGAAAAAAATCATGCGAAAGAAGCCTCTCTCGCTCAGGAAGAGCTATCCAGAACCCTAGAACTACTCCCCTATCTGGAAAAATTCAAGCTTCCCGGTGGTTTTATAGAAGTTGAGGGAACCATCGTTGCCATGTCAATCGGAGAAGTCGTTAAAGATACTCTATACACTCACATCGAAAAAGCCAATCGCGAATATGAAGGTTCTTATCAGATGATCGTAAAGGAGTTCTCCAGCGATATGATGAATTCCTTTGATATTCAATATATCAACCGTGAAGAGGATGTCGGTGACCTGGGACTACGTACTTCAAAACTATCCTATCACCCAATACAGCTGCTCGATAAGAACTGTATCCTGATACCGTAACGTATATCATATAAACAAAAAACTAATATATTTATAAATAGTAGGAAATCCTACTACTTATCCCATGAATTACAAAGATCGGCCAAGTACCTACGGCCGATCTTTTTTAAAGCATTTTAGCTATCCAGTCTCTTCATTAACCTTTCGCTCCTGATCCAAACTAAATGCTTGCTTTCTTTCGAACCTACTCCATAACAACTCTTTCATTTAATCTTAGGTCATACAAGCTCTTTAATTCTTATGCAAAATGCAACAAGCGAGAACTAGATCAGATTTGAGAGTCAAAAGCCACAAAACCATTAACGATGAATGTGGGCACTTTTCACCATCGCATTAACTTTTCCACAACGTAAAAAAGGGCAGTTATGGGACTGCCCTTTTTCGGAGAAGGTATTTTTGTTACTTATGGGGGTGTAGCAAAAACTATATAATGTATTGGGGTTTACAAACATATTATAGCATGTTCCTTAAAATAAGTGTGCACAAACTTCACAAAATATCACTCTTTTTTTCGTCACATTGCACAATCAATGACCAACTATTTTATGCCTGACTATTTTCAGCAATTGCTCTACTCTCGAACAGAGCTTCAAATTCCTCTCTCGTGATTCTCTCCTTTTGAATTAAGAGAGTTGCACAAGCTTCCAAAACATCCTTATTCTCAATCAGAATACGCTTAGCTTCCGCATAGCATTCATCAATAATACTCCGAACCTCTTCATCAATACGGTTTGCTACGCTTTCGCTATAGCTTCTGGTATGAGCCAGATCCCTTCCGATGAAGACTTCATCATCATCGTTCTCATAGTTTACCATACCAATAGCCTCTGAGAAACCATAGCGGGTGATCATTGCTCTTGCTGTTGATGTTGCAACCTTAATATCCTGGGATGCTCCCGTAGTAACATCATCAAATATCAACTCTTCTGCAACCCTTCCGCCAAGATCTACGATAATTTCCTGCCTCATTCGACCCTTTGTATGGAACATTTCATCCTTCTCCGGTAATGGCATCGTAAAACCAGCCGCTCCATTTCCGGTAGGAATAATAGAAACTGTATAAACCGGGCCAACATCAGGAAGCTTATGGAACAGTATTGCATGACCGGCTTCATGATATGCCGTAATTCTCTTTTCTTTCTCTGAGATAACCTTGCTTTTTTTCTCTGTACCTATTCCAACCTTGATAAAGGATTTCTTAATGTCCTCATCATTAATATAACTGCGGTTATCTCTGGCAGCACCAATTGCTGCTTCGTTTAATAAATTCTCCAGATCCGCACCCGTAAAGCCTGCTGTAGTCTGAGCAACCTGCTTTAGGTCCACATCATCACCTAAGGGCTTGCCTTTTGCATGTACCGCTAGAATTTCTTCTCTTCCCTTAACATCAGGACGACCAACCGTTACCTTGCGGTCAAAACGGCCGGGACGCAAAATAGCTGGGTCAAGAATATCCACTCGGTTAGTAGCTGCCATAACAATGATGCCCTCATTTACACCGAAGCCATCCATCTCAACCAATAATTGGTTTAAGGTCTGTTCTCTTTCATCATGACCGCCACCAAGTCCGGTACCTCTACGTCTTGCTACTGCATCAATCTCATCAATAAATACGATACAAGGTGAATTCTTCTTTGCTTCCTCAAACAAATCTCTAACTCTGGATGCACCAACACCAACAAACATCTCTACGAAGTCTGAACCGGAGATTGAGAAGAATGGTACACCAGCTTCACCAGCTACTGCTTTTGCAAGCAGGGTCTTACCAGTTCCGGGAGGGCCAACTAAAAGTACTCCTTTAGGAATTCTTGCTCCTACCTGAATATATTTCTTTGGAGATTTTAAGAAATCTACGATTTCCTTCAGCTCATCCTTTTCCTCATCTAAACCTGCTACATTTTTAAATGTTGTAGTTTTGTTTTCTTCTGTTGTCATCTTCGCACGGCTTTTACCAAAGTTCATAACCTTGCTATTGCCTCCACCCACGGATGCCTGATTTGACAAGAAGGAAAACAGTACTATGATAATAATGAATACAAGAATATAAGGTAATACCGAGGTTAAAAACCAGTTCTGCTGCGGAACATCATTCGTATGGTAGATGATATCATGTTCCGTTGCAAGCGTTGTAATTTCCTTTACATCGGGTACATAGAATGTCTTCGTTGAATCATTTGTTAAGGTGACCGTTACACTACCCGTTGGAACCTCTTGGTTCTGATTGATTTCAATGGATTTAATATTTCCCTTGTCTATATCATCCACAAACTGGGAAGAAGAGTATTCATCCGTGTTGCTAAACTCAAAACTTTGGGATAAATAGACCGTAGCTATCACTATCAGCAGAATAATGATATAGAAACCATATCCTTTCATCTGTTTTCTCACTAAACAACCTCCTTATTAATGCATTCTCTTGCTGTTAATTTATCCTAATTTAACTATATTACACCATATTACATTTTTCAACATGTTCCTTCAACATTATAGGGATAAATCAATCATATTCCCTATTGCTCAACTACTCCAACAAAAGGAAGGTTTCTGTAATATTGATCATAATCAAGTCCATAGCCTACCACAAATTCATCCGGAATTACAAAACCAACATATTTTACATCCACATTGGTAACTCTACGATCCGGCTTATCTAATAAAGTACAGATCTCTAAGGTCTTTGGTGCTCTGGTTCCAAGTAAATCCTTTAAATAGGACAAAGTATTACCGGAGTCAATAATATCCTCTATAATTAATATGTCTTTTCCTTGAATAGATTCATCTAAATCTTTTAAAATACGAACTCTTCCTGAACTAACTGTCTCACTGCCATAGCTTGATACGGACATAAAATCTATTGTTACTGGAATTGTGAGTCTCTTAGCCAGCTCACAGGTAAAAAATATACTACCCTTTAAAATACAAATCAGGTGAATACCCTTGCCTTTATAATCTTCGCTAATCTGCTCTGCTAATTCCTTAATTCTCGCATTTACCTGTACCTCTGATATCATTTCTCTAACTTTACCTGTCATTCTTGTTTTCCTCCAAATCAATCAATTTCATCGAAAGTACCTTCACAGTGGATTCGTCCACTTTATATTTTTCACTCATACGCTCCCCTTCAAAAGGGATCCACATAATATGACTTCCATCTGCAATTAGGATTTGACTATCTCTAAGGGTTTTGGGAATCTTTTGATCAATGAAGTAATCCTTCAGCTTTTTTCTTCCACCCATCGAATTAATCTGAATATAGTCGCCTTCCCTACGGTTTCGTATTTCAACAGCATTTTCTATTTTATCATAATCAAACCATTTCATACAACTATTTTTCGGGATTGGCATGTTTTTTTCAAAATTTATTATTTGAGTCTCTAAATACCATCCATTCTGGGGAATAAAATGTCTTCCCGGGCTGCTGATTTGAATCGGAGCCATGGTTTTTTGTTCCGTTCTATCAGTAGGCTCTTCTTTTTGATAAAGTCTGATTTCCTTATATTCTCGCCTTGCTATTATATCATAAGGTAAATGGATAACCTTTCCTACCTGCTTTCCCGTGAGCTCTAAAACAGCTTCCAAATGCTTTGCTTCCAGATCCTTAAGATGTCCTGAGAGTTGCTCCATTACTTTACGAAGAAGTCCTTTTTGAATTACTTTGGCCTCTTTTTCTAATGCCTCTATATTAATAAAATAACTATCCTGCTCTTGCCTAACCACTTGAAGAAATAAAAGTGCTACGAAGGAATCAATAAACTCCAATGCCTCCCCAATTTTTGAAGCAGATTCATTGATATGACTGATTGCTGCTGCATTTATTTCTTTTACCGCATAGGATAATATAACATTGCGGATTTTATTTCGACTATAATCCTCTGTAAGATTCGTGGCATCCGTCCGATATGTGATGCCTTCCTTAAGAAGGTAATTTTCTATTTCATATCTTTCTATATGCAGCAAGGGCCGTATTAGTAACACATTCCATCCATCCACTTTTAAATTACGCTTTGGCTCAATGCCGGAAAGGCCTTTCATGCCTGCCCCACGAAACAAATGAAATAAAATCGTCTCCGCGTTATCGTTCTTATTATGTGCAACTGCTATTTTATTACACTGAGTCTCCTTGCATATCTGAGTAAATGCCTGATACCTGGCATTTCTTCCTGCCTCCTCCTCAGATAACCCCTGCTTTTTCGCCATGCTCCTAACATCAACATGAAACGGATAGAACGGGATACTAAGTCGTAAACAAAGCTCCTTTACATATTGCTCGTCACAATCTGCAGCCTCTCCACGGATACCATGATTTACATGTACAACGATGATCGAGAATCCAAGTTCATCACAAAGTCTCCAAAGCACATACAAAAGGCAGACAGAATCAGCGCCCCCGGATACACCAACGACGATTCTATCCCCCTGATTTATCATATGATGTTTCTTAGTATAGTCGCGTACCTTACTGATCATTTTGACACCCATGCCTTTCAATTTTTGAAGCCCGATCAAAAATTGAATAGGCCTTTAGAAACAAACACTTAATAACGATCATTTGACCGTGAGGTCACCGGATGTCGGATGTGAAATGTTTTATATTTCACACTTTCACCTTGTAGTATCATAATCCATTTATTATGATATTTCAACGGTTTTTCAAGCGCTATTTCTATTTTAACCAAATTCCTGCAGTTATTACAGTCATATCATCCCTCGGAACATAATTACTTTTAGAAAGTGTTGCTTCCAGAATACGGTTTGCAATTTCTTGAACATTATTACTCTTTATCTCCATAATAAGATGTTCCATATATGCCTCCTTATCCTCCTCTTCTATACAATCCAATACACCATCCGTCACCATGATAATAATATCACCTTCGTAGAGCTTTTTAGTCACGGTATCATAATCTACATTTCCAAACATGCCTATCGGTAAGGTAGTAGAGGTTATTGTCTCTACCCAATTGTCCCTTTTAATAAAGGTTGCTGCTGCGCCTATTTTAATAAACTCACACATTCCGGAGAAAAGATTAATCAGATTCAAGTCTACCGTAGAAAAGGTCTGTTGGTCTGCCTTTAATACCAAACTGGAATTAATTAATTTAATCGCAGTCTCCGCTCGAAATCCTGCTTCTATCATCTGTTCCAAAAGTGACATTACAGTTTCACTCTCCTTCGCAGCTTCCTCTCCCGTTCCCATACCATCAGAAATCGCGATCATAAATTCTCCAGATTCAAGTTTAAGCAGAGAAAAGTTATCCCCGGATACATTCTCCTTCATCGCCCGGGAAACTCCCGTTAATACTTTGAATTTGGTATCAGTCATAAACGCAAAACTATCATAGTCCTTTGTAATAACTGACTTAGATGCTTCTGATACCTTCAATTTATTATCTAATACCTCTGAAATAATAGCTGCTGTTTCTTTGGTCGTCACACAGCGTCCACCCTGACAGGCAGCCATTATATACACCTCTTTTCGATTGTCTCCCCGCTCGAAAATTGTGATTTCCTTTACATGAATATGCTCAGCCCGAAGGGCACGAATTACTCGTTCTTCATCGGATCTAGCCCCCTGAGAGGTTTCATAGATATCTCCCGTTATCTCCTGAATTACTGTGGAAACTTCTTTCAGCTGTTCTGCAATTACTTCCCTGCTTTCCGAGATACGGTGATGCCAGATTCGATTAAGCTTTGCAATCTCAAATCCACGGTTTGTCTCTGCAATAAAATCTTCTGCGCTAATGCAATCCGACAGAAACTCCAATGGGATGTCCTCTACACCAAGAGTTCCCTTTTCCTGAGCCTTTTCAAACATTAAGCTCGCTGCCTGATATGTTTGTTGAAAATTATGTTCCCAACAATCACTGCACTGCTCACAGTTTTTACAAAGCTTCTCCGAGATATCCTCAAATATTCGATTCACCTCTTGTTGTTTTATCTTTGTCTGTTGCTCTGCTATGGTATCCAGAGTTTTAGAAAGCTTCAAAAACGACTCAGAAAATATCTTCATTCTTGCCTTTGCAATTTTTTTTAGATTCTGAGCTGCTAGCTGCTCCTGCCGTCCAGTGCCGCCTGCTGCATCTACTCTATAGATTAAGTTGGAAGGAATAAGTAGAAAAGCAATCACAGCAGATACCAAAGCACTTATCTCTGGAATTGAAAGTTCCATGTCTTTATTGACAACGCCCATAATCGCTGCCATCATCATATAAATCATGGCTGTTGGGAACCTGCCCATTTCACGGAAAATTGCTGCGATAATGCCCATCATTGTATACATACCGATATCTGCTACATTTGCTCCTCTTAGAAATAATGCAAAGCCACATACTGCGCCTGTAATTGTTCCCTGTCCTACCCCGTATTTATAGGTAAAAAATAACACAATAAAATAAACAACCGTTTCTAAGGGTGAGAAAAAACTATTCTGATACTGAGGTATCGCGTAGATGACAATAGCCATTAGTACAGCCACACTGACCATCTGCTCATTGGTCATCCTATAACCTTTTCCGCTTTGCAGTATATAATCAATGCCCTGCTTGAAGATAAAGGTACCTATTACAGCGACAATACCCTCCAACAGGATGAAACCAATCCTACTGCCAGCTGCTCCTTGGGAAAACAAATCTACCAATGACATAAGCTCTAAAAATATGGGTGCCACACAGTAATAAATTCCTTTTGGTATATTCCGATTTTTAAGCAAGGGAGATTCTAGAAAAATGATGGTTGCAACCATTGCTAAGGTATATTTCACTACCTGCATTGGTTCTAATACGGTAACAAGTCCAAGAAAAACAACAACACCACCGATTCCTTTACTAAGGCCGGTCGCACAAACCGCCATAAAATATGCAATTGCCAAAGGATCAATACCATAAAAAGATGCTCTGGCTACCATAAATCCAATTAGATAAACTAAAAGTGCTTTGCTGCTAATACCTTTCATACTACATACTCTCCTCCTGATTCACTAAGGTGCAAATGCATACAACATTCTGATTGCCCCTCCGCCAAGTTGATGCAAGAGGGTTGTGCTGTAATTATAGGAAGTGACTTTTAAAATCTTTGTCAAAACATATCCCCATTTTCTGAAAACTTTCTGACAAGAAAACCATGAAACATCGAAATTCCTCATAAAAAAAACCCTCATTTTTGTTAAGACCATAAGCTTCTCCTAAGGCAAGCTCTTTCATATCAACTATCATTTCATATGAAAAGCACCCAGTCTTATTCTAATCTTCGAAATTGATGTCACAAATGCAGCGCCTATTGTCAGAAGCATGATCTAATTTCCGAGTCCCTATAGCCAAGAAAATGCAGCCCTGTCAGCATGTAAATAATAGTTAAATAAAGGTGATTATCTACTTGACTTAAATATTATTAGGGTACCTCGAATAAATGCTTAATTAAAATAAGTCTAAGTCCTTGTAATTTATGGAATTAAATATAGAAAAAACTCGAATTACTTGATATAATCAGAAAAATAAGATTTTACCACATTAGAATTGCATTGTCAGATTGGAGAAACTATGGTAATAAAAAAATCAATCAAGAAATCGGATCAGGAATTAAATAAGGAATCTAACAAAAGATCAAAAGAGAATGAGAAATTAAGAGAGAAGCTTGACAAGAAATCAAAAAAAGAATTAGATAAGAAAGCAGCTAGGAAATTAAACAAAAGCTTAAACAAGAAAGCAAATAAGAATTTAAATGAAACATTAAATACGAGTACAAAAAAGAAATCAGTTAAACTTTCGGTTAGAGTCAAATTAATTGTTAGCTTTCTAATAACAAGTATTATAATGAGTGCTGTTTGCTTAATCGGTATATCTTGCATAAAAGAAATGGGACGCAATACCAATACCATGTATAACGTCCATCTGCAAAATATTAATGATTTTCATCTCATTAAGGAGGATCTTTTAGTAGTCAGAGAATATCTTATTGAACTACTTAATACGGATAACCCTCATACCGTTCAATCCAATGCTCAAAAAATTAACATTGTCATGGAGGATATCTCCGGTCTTATTAGTGACTTAAGCAGTCGTATTGTTGACGAAAAAGATATAACTACTTGGGAGCTATTTCAAAAAAGTTTAATACGCTACAAAGAGGAAACCGGAAAGCTAATAAAATTTGCAGCTGATGGTGATCTTAGTAGTGCAAACCACATCTTGCCAAATGTCACCTATACTCGATTTGATATGGAAAAATCCCTGGATTCTTTAATTAGTGATAATATTCAAAGAGCTGACAGTTCCCATGAAGAAAATGAGGCCTATTCCTACACCTCCGTTCGTTTTATGTATTTTGCACTTGCAATCAGTTTTGCCTTGTCAATTATTCTGGGGCTTCTAATGTCAAGATATATTAAGAATTCTCTAAATAAAGGAATCCTATTAGCAGAATCGATCGGTAACGGTGATCTAACTCTTCAGCTTAAATATAAGAACAAGGATGAGTTCGGTACCTTACTTAATGCTCTGAACAAATCCCAGGAAAATCTGAAGCAACTCCTAATTGAAATTATGACTGAATCTCATCAGGTATCTGCCTCCAGCCAAGAGTTATCTGCAACCATTGATGAGTTATCAAGTGATTTTAACAGCATCAACGATAACACTGAGAATATCGTTAGGGATGTTATGGATATCAACGCAGTTACCGAAGAATTGTCAGCAACTATTGAACAAGTAGATTCTGGCATTACACAGTTATCCTCCATTGCAGACAACGGTCATGAGCAGTCCAACGAAATTAGAAAAAGAGCCGATAGCATTAAGTCTCAAGGTATTAAATCCAAGCAATTGGCTGACCAAATCTATGCTGATAAACAAGATAGTATGATCAAGGCCATTAAACAGGGTAAAGTTGTAGAAGAAATTCTATCGATTTTAAATGCCATTTCCAACATTGCAGAGCAGACGAATCTCCTTTCTCTGAATGCCTCCATCGAATCGGCGAGAGCGGGAGAAGCAGGAAAAGGCTTTGCAGTGGTAGCCAATGAAATTCGTAAACTTGCGGAAAAATCAACGGAATATGCAAATGAAATCAATCATGTCATTACTGATGTTCAAGAAGCCTTTCATGATTTAGAAGAGAGTTCTATGGATTTGTTGAACTTTATTGACCAGCAGGTTCGTTCTGATTATGACCTTTTAGTTAGCACCGGTGAAAGCTATGACCATGATGCAATCTTTGTTAATGAATTTTCACAAGATACCGCTTCTATGTCACAGGAGATGAATGCTTCTACAGAGGAAATCAGCAGCGTTATCCAAAGTATTGCTAATAACATGCAAAGCACTACCTACAGCTCAGAAGAAATATTAAACAGTATGAGCAAAACCTCTCAGTCAGTAGATAAAATTTCAACCATGGCCAGCAAGCAATCTGAAATAGCAGAAAGCTTAAATGCTCTCATACAGAAGTTTAAAATTTAAATTCATTATTTATTATCATTATTTTAAGACAAGGGAATCAGCAGACTGATTCCCTTGTCTTTCTTACGTAAGGTCAAAAAGGCTGTAATCTCTCTAACCTGAAGTTAGTGAAATTACAGCCTTTTTATACAATATACCATAATAGCGAAGGACGGATTTGAACCGCCGACACCGCGGGTATGAACCGCGTGCTCTCGCCAACTGAGCTACTTCGCCGAAGTGACGAACTTTATTATATCTGCTTTCTTATAGATTGTCAATCACTTTCTTTATAAAAACACAAGGGAATTAACCCCACCCATAAAATTCTTACTTTTACCGGTGAGTGAACCATCCAAAATGTAATTCATCTCCTATGTATTGTTACAGAATCCTAGATGCAAGCCCTATAATCAGTTATCCTCTTCCGGAGTAAAAATAATCTCATCAGGATAAACTAATCCTAGCTTCTCTCTAGCCATCTCTTCAATATACGCTTTGGTTTGTACATATGCTTTTAGGTTACTGATATCAAGAGCACGTTCCTTTTGCTCATTAATCTTCCCTTGCAGTCTTTCAATTTTGACTTCAGCTTCATCATATCTCTCCTGAAGACCAATCCTGCTATAAGACACTATTGCAGCCAAAATAAATACTACCATAGCTATGATTCCAAAGCCTGTACTATTTTTACGCCTTTTTCTCATCATTATATGTCCTCTAAATAAAACGCTTATTCCTTTTTACTTTTTTCACCTGATATTTTAACCGATTTCATCCCTTTTTTCAATTGACTTTTTATGAACTTTACAGCTTTCTTACCTCTAGTTCCTACTGCTCTTCCAGCCTTCCTGATAAAGCCAAATGCAATCCCAAATGGCTTCAGCAATAACCGAAACAGCCTTGTGACCATTTCCACAAAGAGCTCGCTTATTATAAAGTGGTATATTACCATACCAATTGCCATCCCCATAACGCAAAAACCACGAATAATTCCATTATTGACTTGATATATCATAACAAATATAAAGATACTGGCTGCAATCCAGAATAATATATCTTGGGCAGCAATCATAATATTCCCATGCTTTTTTAACCTTCGAAAGATACGGAGAACATCATAGATAAGCAGTATGATCCCACCCCATAAAATAGATATCGCAAAAAACTGTAATTGCATTATGATTTCTTCATTCATACAGGCCTCCTATTTGAAAAGCCTGCCGAATATATTCTCAGAAGATTTGCCCATAGTGGAGGTATCGGAATAGGTCAAGCTGTCAATCCTTCCATCAATATCCACTTCACCCTTTTCCAGGGTAAGACGGTTAACATGCAGCTCATTGCCACGAATCATCAGGACACCCTGCTCCGTCTGCAATAATACTTCACCTGCATCAAAGGATAATACATCATTAACTCCAGTGATAGCCGCTGTTTTTCTTGCATTAATATTTAGTTTATGCCCTTTTAAAATTGGTTGTCTCTCATCCATTAAAAAACCTCCTCATATCCTTACGAAGATATCCCGTTGTTAACGGTATTCATTTATCTTCTTAAGTATATGAGGAGACTTGCTACTTCATGACGTACAATTTATTACAAGCTGTATATTACAGGAAGAAAATCATCTTCCTGCTTATATTATCAAAGCAAACTCATGTTATCAATTTCATGATACTTTGGGTGAAACTAAAATTTATAAATATTTATAAAGCTCTTTTGCATCATCTTTCTTTGTGGTTTCTGCTACATCCAGAACTTCCACCTTCACTGCTTTTGCACCAAAGCCAATCTCTATGACATCTCCAACCTTTACCGTTGCTGATGCTTTGGCCGGCTTCCCATTTATCGTTACTCTACCCGCATCACAAGCATCGTTTGCTACCGTACGGCGTTTGATGATTCGTGATACCTTTAAAAACTTATCTAATCTCATTATTACCTCCACATACTTGTCGGAAGTCCTACAATCCATGAATACAGCCCCTGTAACCACACCTCAGTTTAGGAGGGCTTGAAAAATGGTCAAGCATATCCCTGCTTTCACCACCTATTATAAAAAAGGCTGTATTTAATTCTATCACTTTTGAAGTTACAGAATTAAAACAGCCTTCGTTCTCAATTAACTATGCGTTGATAACGTCCTTTAAAGCCTTACCAGCCTTAAATTTAGGTGCTTTAGAAGCAGCGATTGTGATAGTTTCCTTTGTTAAAGGATTTCTACCGGTTCTAGCAGGTCTTTCAGATACTTCGAAAGTACCGAAACCAACTAATTGAACCTTCTCACCTTTTGTTAATTCCTCTGTAACTACATCAATGAAAGCCTTTAATGCTTTCTCTGAATCCTTCTTAGAAAACTCTGTCTTCTCAGCAATTGCTGCTACTAATTCTGCTTTGTTCATGGATTGCTCCTCCTCTAAAGTATTAAAAATTTTTTCGTCTTAATAATATTTTACTTCCCGCCACAATTCATCCAGCGCTGTAGGGGGGAGTTCACATAGATTCTGGCCCCTACTCTCCGCTAGAGCAAAGACATCTACAAATCTATTTATAAACTTATTAGTGGCATTTGTCAAGGAATTTTCTGCATTTAATTGTAAAAACCGAGACAAATTAACTAATGAGAACATAAGGTCACCAAATTCCTCATCTATCTTGCTTTTATCCCCAATTTCAATAGCTTCCGAGAGTTCTTTCAACTCTTCTTCCACCTTATTTAAGACTTGGGGAACATCCTCAAAATCCATTCCTGCTTTGGCAGCCTTTCGCTGAATTTTTTCCGCTCTGATATTAGCCGGGAGAGCCTTCGGTACCTGAAGTAGTTCCTGAGCAGCATTCACCGTCTTCTTTTCCGTTTTTTTAATCTCATCCCAGTTACGTATAACACCCTCTGAGTTTTCCACAACCACATCACCAAAGACATGCGGATGTCTACGAATCATTTTTTCAGCCACTTCGGAAACAACCTCTTTTATAGTAAACTCATCGCTCTCTTCGGCTATCACACTATGAAGAGCTACCTGTAGAAGAACATCGCCCAGTTCCTCACACAGATTTTCATTATCCTTATTATTAATTGCTTCTATGGTTTCATAACATTCTTCTATCAAGCAATTCTTCAAGCTCTCATGAGTCTGCTCCCGATCCCAGGGACATCCCTCTTCACTGCGAAGCTTTCGTATGATATCCATAAATTCCTCAAAGGTATAAGCAGCCAACCTAATCCTCCTTTCTTGGAGGATTTGTCCTCCTTTTGTATTTTAAGTAATTGCGAAACTCAAATACTACTGCTATTTTGCAATTTCTTATTATGGAATGTATTATAACCAATATTCTTCCAGCATACAACTCAAAAAAGAGGCTACATGAAAAAAGTACCCTTCCGCATTCGATTCTTCCAATACAGTTTAGGGTACTCTATTTCCTATTGTTCCATTTGTCTGCCTAAGAACGCAGAAGCTGTACTGGCAAGCTTTACTTCCATCTCACCAAATTTGGTCTTAGCATCCTTGGTTAAGAGAATAACAGCTCCAATCGCATCACCCTCGCTGATAATAGGGGTAATAACCTGGAATGTAAATTCAGAATCATCTTCATTCATAATTCTCACAAAATTCTTATCCTCTTTTGCAGCAGTAACGGTCTCTCTTTCATTAATCACTTCTTCCAACTCATGACTAATGCTTTTTGCTATAATATCCTTCTTCGTTGGTCCTGCCACAGCAATAAATTGATCCTTATCTGCGATCGCTACGATGTTCCCTGTGGTTTGTGCTAGAGAATCTGCGTATTGCTTCGCAAATTGTCCCAACTCACCAATAGGTGAATATTTCTTTAATATGATTTCTCCTTCTCGATCTGTAAATATCTCCAAGGGATCTCCTTCGCGGATCCTTAAGGTGCGTCGAATCTCTTTCGGCACTACAACACGTCCCAGGTCATCTATTCTTCTTACAATACCAGTTGCTTTCATACATGATCTTCCTCCATTTAAGTAATTTAGATATTCAAACAATTGTTATCACTATATTATCTGTTAATATTGTTTGTAATATGGGGAAGTTTATACATATATTTCAAAGAATTATTTAAATTGACTTTCTTTGCATTCCTATCCTAAAAATTTCTCATCAAGCACTATTGTAAATGGCCCATCATTAATTAGAGAAACCTTCATATCTGCACCGAATTTACCTGCTTGGACACTACCTAAGCTTTCCTTAACCCTTTCCAGGAAATATTCATAAAGCTCCTGAGCCAATGCTGGATTTCCAGCGTTAGTAAAGGCAGGTCGACTTCCTTTTTTACAGTCAGCATATAAAGTAAACTGGGATACAACCAATATCTCTCCTCCCACATCCTGCAGGGAAAGATTTGTTTTCCCATTTTCATCTTCAAAAATTCGGAGTTTTAGGATCTTATCGATATACTTATCTGCAATTTCCTTAGTATCTTCTGAGCCAATACCTAATAATATTAAAAATCCCCGACCAATTGATCCTGTAATCTGATTATCGACCCTTACCTGAGCTTCCGAAACTCTCTGTATGACTATTCTCATGCCTTGATCCTTTGCCTTTCATTTTATCTCGTAGTAAAGCTTCCATTTATGATTAAGCCGATTAAGATTCAGACGAATTCAAATAATCTTACTTATCTTTAAGATCATTCTACCTGTCTGTATACTCCTTAATCATTGACCACTTCTCGATTAATCCCTCAAGCCTGCTGGTTGCATTTGCAGGGCTGGTCGAGGGCAGTTTTATTACTTTTATCTCTGTCGTGGGGTAAATATACTTCATATACAGCTCATAGGAAGCATTTCCATTCGAAAAAATCTGTGTAATATCCGCACTATTTAAAATAACTGATAAATCATTGGGAACAACATTCTTAATGCTGCTATCGGATGATCCGACAATTTCACAGCTTTGGATGACATCCCATACAGCAATATGGCATGAATGAAGCATACTTCGTTTTTCTTCAATGGTTGTTGGTATAGGTAAGTTATAAATAGCGCTGATTACCTTCCAGAACCGATTCTGGGGATGATGATAAAAAAATTGACCTTCTCTGGATTTAACTGAGGGAAAGGATCCCAAAATCAAGATTTTGGAATCCTTATTGTATAATGGCGGTATTGGATGTTCAATTCTTTCCATTCAAACCATATCTCCTTGCTGATTATTTTAAGATCTCCGGTAAAAGGGAGGTTCCTGCCACTTTACTCTCTACTCCAAAATAATCAAGTACAGTAGCTGCAATATCTGAAAATGTACTTCTGGTACCAAGGTTGTTATTCTGTTTAATCTTAGCTCCATAAATCACAAGCGGAATATGCTCTCTGGAGTGGTCAGTTGAAGGAGTTCCAGGATCGCACCCATGATCTGCGGTTACAATAAAAATATCATCCTCTCGCAGCCCCTCAAGCACTCTTGGCAATTGTTCATCAAAATAAGTTAAAGCTCTTGCATAGCCATCAATATCATTTCTATGTCCGTAGATCATGTCGGTATCTACTAGATTTACAAAGCACAGTCCTTCAAAATCCTGTTTAGTACGTTCTATCAGTTTCTCAATACCCTCTGCATTGTCGTGGGTACGTACGGTGTCTGTAATACCCTTTCCTGCAAAGATATCATATATTTTTCCTACCGCAAGGGTATCAAAACCTTTGTCCTTTAACTGATCCATCATAGTGGTTGATGGCTCTAAGGAGAAATCATGGCGATTTGAAGTCCGTTTATAGTCCGGATATTCACCGGTGAATGGTCTAGCTATTACTCGGCCTACGGCATGCTCCCCGCTTAATAATTCACGGGCAATCTCACAGTAACGATATAACTCCTCCACCGAAACAACATCTTCATGTGCTGCAATCTGAAATACACTGTCTGCTGAGGTATATACAATCAGAGCCCCTGTTTCTACATGCTCTTTTCCATAGTCACGAATAACGTCCGTACCTGAATAAGGAAGATTACAAAGAACTTTTCTTCCTGTTTTCTCTTCAAAAGGTTTTAATATCTCTTCTGGAAATCCATTGGGATAGGTAGGGAATGGTTGTTCTGATATAATTCCTGCAATCTCCCAGTGCCCTGTGGTAGTATCCTTTCCCTTAGAAAGCTCTTCCATTCTGGCAACGCTTCCTTCAAAGGCCTGATCATCCTTAATCTGGGGGAATTTCTCTTTTACACCCTCAATATGAAATAGTCCTAATTTCTCCATATTAGGCATATTAAAATACGTACTTGTGGACGCGGAATACAGGGTATGGCTGCCTTCATCGCCATAAAGGGCTGCATCCGGTAAATCCCCGATTCCTACGCTATCTAAAACTACAATAAAAACTCGTTTCATTTCGATTCCTCCTTATTTAATCATATTATCAATAAGTAATGTTTTACTCAGGTATTAACTTTGCTCATTTATATTATCTATTATAATTATATTTCCATCCATTGTCCATCCTCTCTTATTGTTTCCCAAGCTCCGGTCTGGATATGAATTATTTTTATCTTATTTCTTGAAAGTTGAAGAACATTATCTTGTATTTTCGTTATAATTTATGATGTGATTCATATACTATTTACTATAACCATTAATCCCATTGCAAATAAAAATGTTGTTATCATACGGGATTCATGATATAATTTACGAAGTTGAAAAGGTCATTAAAACGCACTGTTTTTAGGGAAAGGTCGTGCAAACATGAAGCCCTTGGGCGCTATTAAAGATTTTATTTTAAAATATAAGCATGGTTTCATATTATTATACTTTTTTGTATATCTGATCTGGTTTTTCAAACTGGAGCACACCGTAACAACGCATTTCAACACAATCTACTCAAAATTAGATGATTATATCCCCTTCTGTGAGGTATTTATCATCCCTTATTTTCTGTGGTTTTTTTATATCGGTGTCACCATCATATACTTTTTGTTTGCTTCAAAGAACGATTTTTATAAATTCTGTGCAAACATTTTTATTGGTATGACCGTTTGCCTTATTATTTATACCATTTGGCCTAACGGGCATCACCTCAGAGTAGATTTGCATTCTCTTGGAAGATCAAATATCTTTACTCAATTATTATCCTATATTTATACTGTAGATACAGCAACCAATGTATTCCCCAGTATACATGTATTTAACTCTATTGCATCCTATTTAGCCATCAGTAAGAGTGAACGGCTGAAAAAATATAAATGGATTCAGAACTCTGCTCTGATTCTTACGATTTTAATTTGTATGTCAACCGTACTTTTAAAGCAGCATTCTGTTCTGGATATCTTCGGAGCAGTTGCTCTCAACATTGCAATGTACTTTATCGTTTATGTTCCTGACTGGAATAAGATCATTGCAGCTAGAAGAGCTCGCAGAGAGCGTTTGTCAAACATCTAGTACAGACGAAATTTTGATTTAAAATTTTGATTTATTAGATATCCCAGCTTTACCCATAATGAGAGAGCCAGCCAAAGCACATATCTGTGTTGAAGCTGGCTTAATTCATTGCAAGCGGATAAACTGCGTAGACGTTTAAAAGTAAGATGAGTCAGCGTAGCTGACTCATCTTACTTTTAGTTTTATAGGATAATAATATTTTTTTTAATTAAATCCGTAAATCTTCTGGGCAATCTTATATCCCATCTCTACAACTTTATTACCAAACTTTCCTGGCAGATTCATAGACCTTCCCAGGATATGAGATTTCACTTTTTTATACAGACGTTTGTCATAGTTTTTCAAGTACTCCCAGAGTTCTTCCTTTTTAGCAAGACTCTCGTCGCTTCCCTCTCTGATTAACAAAACGCTGCTGACCGTGGTAATCATGGCAATATATTTAATCATATAATTGTGAAGTTTTTTACTCTTAATTTGAAATACATCATGGCATTCAATCAGTATTTTATTCACCTTAAGCTGTTGGTCAATTCGTCGGATCATAACCTGCTCATTTACGGATTGATCTGCCCTTCCGATGTAATAACGATATAGATTAACATCCAAATAATACAGTGTCTTCACAAAAGGAAGCGGCTGATATACAAAAATGTTATCCACATAGAAGGTATGCTTTGGTAAGCGTAATCCACAACTTTGCAATAGTTTTGTGCGGTAAATTGTGGAGTGCATCAGGATATTCTGACTTTGTCTAAAATGCATGATATCATCCCAGGTAAATATCTGATTCTTAGGTAGTGCCCAGTTATAGTTAATTACTTTTTTTCTTTTGGCATCCACTTTTTCATATACATAATTAGACAAGAATAAATCCGGGCTTTTACCTTCTGCGATTAACTCCTTTAAAGTCTCCATTACTTGTTTCAAAGCATTTTCATTTACCCAGTCATCGCTATCCACTACTTTGAAATACAAGCCTGTCGCATTGGCAAGCCCTGTATTTACTGCCTCGCCATGTCCACCGTTTTCCTGTTGTATAGCCTTAATTATGGTTGGATACTTCGACTGGTATTCTTCTGCAATTCTTTGAGTATCATCGGAAGAACCATCATTTACTATGATGATTTCCATTTCATCCCCACCGGATAATAGAGTTTCAATTGCATGACTCATATAAGCTGCTGAATTATAGCAGGGTATTGCTGCCGTTAATAGTTTCATTCCTTCCTCCTCACAAAATCATGTGATATTTTCATTCAGTCACTACCATCAAATGAATCAGTAAAATGGTTCATTTTATTTCTTAGATCAAATTCTCAGGGTTTAAGCACTCTAATTCTGGTACTACAAAGCGGCCATCCTTACGAATTAGTACATCGTCAAAATAGATCTCCCCTCCGCCGAATTCAGGTGTTTGGATGCATACTAAATCCCAATGAATTGCTGAATGATTTCCATTTGGAGCTTCCTCATAGCAATTACCAGGTGTAAAGTGGAAAGATCCCATAATTTTCTCATCAAACAGAGTATCCTTCATTGGCTTTAGGATATAAGGATTTACTCCGATGGCAAACTCACCGATATAACGCGCGCCTTCATCTGTATTCATAACGCTGTTAATTCTTGTTGTATCATTTGCGGTTGCTTCCACAATCTTTCCATTTTCAAAACGGAATTTAATATTTTCGTAAGTAAAGCCTTGAAACACTGCAGGTGTATTGTAGGAAAGTGTTCCATTGATAGAATCTCTAACTGGAGCTGTATACACTTCTCCATCCGGGATATTACGATCGCCTGCGCAGGGAACTGCCGGTATGTTCTTAATAGAAAAGCTTAAATCTGTGCCAGGTCCAACAATTCTCACCTTATCTGTACGGTTCATATACTCTACAAGGTGCTGCATGGATTTACCCATTTTTGCATAATCTAAGTTGCATACATTGAAATAAAAGTCCTCAAAGGCTTCTGTACTTGTATTAGAAAGCTGGGCCATTGCGGAGTTAGGATAGCGTAGAACAACCCACCTGGTCTTTTTTACACGGATATCATGATGAACTGGTGTCTGATAATAAGTCTCATACAATCTCATTTTCTCTGAAGGGACATCTGCAAGCTCGGATACATTGTCTGTTCCGCGAATTGCTACGTAACAATCCATCTGATCCATCTCTGCAGCATCGATTTTAGCTGCAAGGGACATCTGCTCCTCTGTACAATGAAGTAGCTGTTCTCTTAATATAACCTGATCCGTATAATGAACAAATGGCACTCCACCTGCGATATAAACCTCTTTTACAATCTGTCTTGCCAGATCCTGAGTGGAGGCTCCGATGTAGTGTACATATACCTTATCCCCTTTTTTAACTTCCATTGAATAATTAACTAAAGATTTTGCCAATACTTTTATTCTCTCATCCATTGTTTTGTCTCCTTGTATTATTAGATTTATTTATTCTTCAAGATAGGATAAAAAGACATTACCCGCTTCTTCAAACATTTGGGTACTATCTTGAATACCTATTTTTACTCTGCTGCCGGTTGCAGGATTCACAACCATGATATTAAAGGTATCATAACCATAGATCAGTATCGCATCATCTGAGTCTGTCATAGCTAGTACAGGACGCCCTTTTGATACATAATATAAAGCATCATCAAGTGTTATGCCTGTTAATCTTACGGGTGTGTTTTTTGAATATTGCTTCAACACCTCATAGGCAGAGCTATTCTTGATACTAAGTTGATCTCTTGTAACTGTAACTCCTTGATATATAAGCATTTGCTGTAAACAATTTTCAACAGTTTGAGCTGGTGTAGCCTGATAGGACATAGTTTCAAACCGTGATACCGTATTTTTTGTTAGCTTTACTCCGCGTTCCCAGACAATTTGATTATTACTATTAAGAACTACTCCAATTCCATCTCTTGCAGCTTCTATTGCCTCTGAAGCATTCTCATATGCTCCTTTAATGCCTCCCTCAATATAAGCAAAATAGGTAAGACTCGACTGCTCCGTATGATCTAATCTTACGGTTGGATCCTCAGCTATTACTGTATTCACGGTAGAAAGCACCTTAGGCTCGACTGCCATAACAAAACCGTTTGGCAGAGTCATATAATATTCCTTTAGAGCTTGATCCGTTACTCTGTAATTGCTGCTAATAAGAGCAGTGTCTTCACTTTCCTGGTTCATAATGTAATCTGGTTCTGCAGAGGTAAAATATTTTACTCCACCCTCATTTAAGCGTTTTACTCTTCGAAGTTCAATAATATTATCTTTGACTTCGATTCCACTTACATAATAACCATCTTTATTATAGCTTTTTAGAACCTTTTTATCAATAGATGCAATTTCAAGGGTACTAAGTGGAACCAAAATACTTCCGTCAACCATGGAGGAAATATCCCCAGACTTCACATATCCATATATGATATTGGAATCTATCATTCCCAACAACCTTATATTGTATCCCTCTTTTGCACTGATGTTGTCAATGTCCCCTGATTCCAAATTCATAATATTAATCTGTTTCGACTTAGAAACATCAGCTGTTTCCTGCCATACTACATAATTAACATCTTCCAGTACCATTACCTGTTCCCGGCCTACATGATCAGAGATTAAATTCAGCTCTTTCGTAATCAGATCAAAGGAATAAATCGCATTATAAACTTGAAAATAAAATACTTCCTTTGCGTTTAAATAAGATAGATTACCCAGACTTTCTTTTAATAACTGGTAAGGCTCATCCACCGGTATATATACCAATTCTTCTATTCTGCTTTCCGCTCTTATAAATCGATACAATATGATAGCAACCTTTCCTTCATATTGTCCGCGATTCATATATCCATATACCATGAAATCAATATTTCCCTCAACATCCATGTTCAGAATACGGATATTATGCTGATCGTATAAATCCCTCATATAATCCGTTTTCTCCTGACGGAAGGAAAACACCTTGGTAATTTCATTACTGGTCAGATCATAAAACCATAATTCCCTGTTTCTAATAAAGGCCAGCTTTGTTTTATCTTCACCTGCTGTGTAAGGCAATTCCAAATCGGTGGTAATCCCAAGCTTCAACTCATTTTGCGACACACTTGCAAGCTTAATATCAAAAATTGATTCCATATGCCTCTCATAATTAAGAAGGTACATGCGATCAGTAGCATATCGTACTCTGTAAAATTCCGTTACCCGATAAGTTTCCATTTGACCTGCCACTTCCGCCGAAACGAAATAATTCAGTGTTATGGAAGCAGTATCCTCATAAATTTCTATGACCTCCGGGACGATGTCTGTGAGTATGGTGGGTTTTAAATTTCCCCAGGTAACTAGCTCTAAGCTAGAATTGATATTTACATAGGCAAGTGAGGTATTATCTGCATCATTTGAGGTTTCTAAATACCTCGACACCTCTTCTGCCTTTACTTTATCCATAATGGAATGATGGAAGTTAAGAACAAAATCTAGCTTTTCCTTTAAGTGAGCATTATCATACATTTTAATTCTCTGATAAAAGTACATTTTCTCACTCTTACTGGTAATTAAGGATATCTTAATCGCATATTCCTTTTCTTCCTGTAGTAAGGACTGCAATTTAATCTTTGCAGTTTTTAGTTCTCCTGCTTCCTCAAATACGCTGATAGAATCTGATTCTATTAGAGAATTACCTTTAAACTCACGTACCTCATAATTCAGTTTCTTTATATCATAATTCTCCTCATTAATCAATACCTCAAAGGTTTGATCAAGACCCATGGGAATTACAGTTTCCCTAACCTTATTAGCATCCAGATTACTACTGTAGCCATGCAGAAGATTAATGGTATTACCCCCTGTTTTAATCGTAACTAATGGAAATGATGCTGCTTCCATTTTTGTAGTATTATCAATATCAAATACTACCTCTTTAATATCTCGGCTAAAATAATAAAGAGAAGCTATAAAAACTATGATTAAAATAATTATTCGATATAATTGTTTTAGCACGTTAACCTCCATGCATCCAGCATTCTCTATACTGCTACAAATTCTTATTCCTCAGCTACTATTTTAAATCCTTCAACAGTTCCTTCAGACATGGTGATACACCAAGAAAGTTCATACAGGACTCCAGCTCTTCGTTGTCTAAACGATCTCCCTTTCCCTGCTTATCCTTCTTTACAGCACGTATCAATATATTCTTAGGTGTATGTTCAATATCAATAAACTCTAACAATTGTACCCGATATCCCTGGGTTTCTAAAATTTCAGCCCGGAGTGCATCTGTTATTAAGGCAGACATTCGTTCCTTAATTATACCATGCTTTAATACTGGCTTTAAGATATCATTTTTGATCTGCCTATTCAGTTCATGCTGGCAGCACGGTACAGAAAGAATCACCCTCGCATCCCACGCTACCGCCTTATACAGCGCATGATCAGTAGCGGTATCACAGGCATGTAAAGTCACCACCATATCAATCGTATTACTTCCCGAATAGGACGCAATATCTCCTTCCATAAAATGGAGCTTATCATAGCCGTATTTTTCAGTTAAGGTATTACAATGCGCAATTACGTCCTTCTTGAGATCCAGACCAATAATATTAACTTGATATCCCTTTAAAATCTTCAAATAGTAGTACATAGCAAAGGTCAAATAAGATTTGCCACAGCCAAAGTCCAATATTGTAAGTTCTCTTCCCTTCTCCAAATAAGGAAGAATATCTTCAATATACTCCAGGAAACGGTTGATCTGCCTAAATTTATCAGATTTTGACTTTACAACCAGACCTTCCTTCGTCATAACACCAAGATCAATTAAAAATGGTAAAGCCGTACCTTCTTCTAAAATATAATTCTTTTTCTTGTTATGTAATAACAAATTTTCAGGTACTTTACCACGATACTGGTCATTACTAATCCCTGCCGCGGATTTTCCTATTTTATTTTGTATTGTTACTTTTCCCTTTTTACTAATTAAAAGAGTTGCCTTACCGGACTGCGTGTTTATCTCAGCCTGATGAAATAGACCTTCAAACCAATCACTTAATTTTAACAGCAGTTCCTCCTTGGAATAATTAATATGATATATCTTAACCCCGATATATTCAGAGGCCTGAAAGCATAAGTTTCCCTTAAGTAATAATGGACGTATCTTGATTTTAGACACCTTTTCTTTGTCCGTTGAATTACTAATAACGATGCTTACTAATTCTTTATTTAATATTTCTTCAAATAATTTATAAATTGCATTATCCATTTTATTTATCCATTCTATTTTGCATTATGTTACAACCATTTAATCTTGAACTTACCACAATATATTTTAATGTCTTTTCATCCATAGTACAACCCAATTATTATAAATTTTATTTTTATATTAATAATCTTGAGGGAATTTAATAATTCCTTTTTCACATTCTCTCCAAGCTGCATATACTAATATAAAAAAGCTTAGGAGCACTAACATGTCATATACAAGTGGTAGATATTATGGCAACCGAAGACCGTTCCAAATGCCAAATAATTTAAATTCACAGATGATAGGCTCCCCAAATAATACAACTGGGACAACCGGAACTACGAATACCGGTAGTCCTAACACAACCTCTGGTATGCCCGGAAGAACTGGACAGACATCTCCGACGACTAGAACCACACCAAACCAAGGGACACCCTCTCCAATGACAGGAACTCCTGGTACAAGTGCAGGCACCACTACTCCTTCTGTAAGTCCAGGCTTAGGAACAGGTACTGGTTTAGGTACTACTCCAACTAGTCCTACTCCTGGCTCAGGTATGGGTACCGCTCCATCTACACCTTCCACTCCTGGCTCAGGTATAGGCACTATGCCTTCCCGTCCTAACACCGGTATGGGTACCGCTCCATCTAGCCCTTCCACTCCTGGCTCAGGTACGGGCACTATGCCTTCTCGTCCTAACACCGGTATGGGTACCGCTCCATCTACACCTTCAACCCCTGGCTCAGGTATGGGCACTATGCCTTCTCGTCCTAACACTGGTATGGGCACGACTCCGGCTAGCCCTTTCACTCCTGGCTCAGGTATGGGTACTATGCCTTCTCGCACTGGTAATAGCTTTGGTACTTCTCCTGCTAACCCTACAACTCCTGGCTCGGGTATGGGTACTATGCCTCCCCGCCCTGGCACTGGAATGGGTACTGTTCCAACTAACCCTACCACTCCTGGCTCCAGTATGGGTACTATGCCTTCTCTCCCCGGCACTGGAATGGGTACTGCTCCAACTAGTCCATCCACTCCTGGTACCGGTATGGGCACTGGTACTGGTGCTATCACAACTCCAAGCACTCCTTCCGTTACTCCTGGCACTGGCACAAGTACTACACCTGTTCCGGGAGCACTCAGAACGCCATATATTTATGGCACAGCTCCAAACCCACAGGGCTCTGCTCCGAATAGCGGAACTATGACTAATGCTCCATCCAATATAACAACTGGAATGCCACCTCGTACCGGAAACATAACCTCGGATATGCCACCTGCAGCTGCCCAGACCATATCTCATCGCTCAGACAATTGGGATGACTCACCATCGAATATGGGCATGAATCAGAACTATGCTACTTACCAGGTTTTCGAAAACTCCTACTCACCTAACGACTCCTACGGTGTTCCGATGGGAGTACCATTATATCCGCTCTATGGCTATGACAACAGTGCAGACCTGGATAAGGATCTTGATTATATGATAGACCTTTATCCACATACGGCAAAGGTTATTCTACAAGAAATCTCCAAAGAATGTGATTCAATGGAATATGAGGGAAGCTGTATGTTTGATGAGTATCCGGATAAAGTATCTCTGGAACGAATTGCTGACCGTGTTTATGAAAAGGTTAAGTATATGGTTGAGGAAGAGCCTACTGTGGAAGCTAGCAGTTTATATTTTTATCCACCGAGGAGGCATCACAACCATTTACGTGACCTCGTATCTCTGATTCTCTTAAATGAAATGTTCCATCGCAGAAGACATCATAGGAGCAGAAGACGTCGGTACTAAAACTAAGTTTCAACCTTAAGATGCAAGTATAAGGAAAGGAGAATACTATCCTGTTTTAGAATCAGGATAGTATTCTCTTATATTTATATCTATCTCACAAACTTATATCTATCTTACAAACTTATATCTTTTTCTTTATTTTCTATTTCTATCAAGAACAATTAATAACTTTCATTTAAGATTGGAGTAGCAAGAACGATTTTTGTGCTATCATTTATCTCATTATACGTAATAGCGACCTGTATATTTATCTTGTTACCCATAGAAGAAATGTACTCCTTTAACATTCCAGTATATCCATATACGGTATACAGATCACCTTCATCGTATTCAAGCGCAACATTCCCCTGTAGTTCAGCAATCAAAGTAGTTGCTAAGGTACGCTTTTCTTCTAAGGATAATTCCCCTTCCCGGCTGCCTTCATATTTTAATATTACCTGTTGATCTTTAACGTCTAAGCTCCCTAATTCTTCTTCAACTATTTTCTTATATTGATCAATATTTTGAATAGCTTTCGATAGACTTAACTGAAGTATAATATAATTTTTACTAAAATCATCTTCTTTGACACTAACTACCTTTATCTGAGTAGATGCCTGTTTGGCCTGCTTATATAGAATAAGCTCACTACGCTCCTCATCTGACCAGCTGGTGTAATCGTCATCTATTTTAAGTCCTATTGCTGTAGCTATTTTATTAATAATATCCTTTTTATCCGCTTCTGTCATAACGCCATCTTTGTATTGTGCTATGATCTCCAGTGTACTTTCCATATTCTCTGTCTCTGATTTAATAAACGCTTCAGTAATCTGAATATCTTCCTGAAAAATTTGATTTACTGTGATTTGTGCAATAACAGCAACCCATAAGACTACTGCTACATACAAGGTAAGCTTCATTCTTCTACTCGAGAATACGGTTTGCATTCGATTCATTATTTTATACCATTTACTATTATCCACTAGATCAACCTCCAAAGCAAATGTCTGTAAATTCACCTAATATTTTTGCCAAAGATTGATATTTTATTCATTTTAATACAAATTGCACAATAGCATTCTATATGATATAATTAAGAACAATAAATTTAAAGGAGTACATCCTATGAATACACCAACTCTCTATCGACGACGCTTTATCCCAAATGAATTAATTCCGTTAAAAGACGATGTAATATTAGTACTGGAAAAAGATCTAATCATAACAAAATGGGTGACCCTTCATCCGAGAAATGACATTGCCAGAGGAATCTCTGCCTATTACTTAGACAAGGGCATCAAGGTAAGCAAGATTTTTGACAAACAAGACCAGCTCGTATACTGGTATTGTGATATTATACAAGCTAAAGCTGGAGATGAAAATAATACCGTCATTATCGAAGACCTCTTAATTGATGTCATTCTAGATAACGACGGTAGTATGCGTATTATGGATTTAGATGAGCTTGCAGATGCACTAGATCAACAATTAATTAAGCAACAAGAGGCTACATATGCCCTGCGAACCCTGCATTATTTATTAAACATAATCTCAAACAATCAGTTCAACCAGCTACAGGAGCCTGTGAATCAAGCTGAAAAACTTTAATTATCCTCAAGCATTTGAATTCTTTTTATATGCCTTTCTTCGTTTGAAAATTCCGTATCCAGGAAGGCTTCCACAATCTTTAAGGCATGACCAACACCAACCACTCTGGCTCCCATCGCTAGTACATTGGCATCGTTATGGAGTCTCGTTGCCTCCGCGCTAAAGCAGTCATGGCAAAGTGCGGCACGAATACCCTTCATTTTATTTGCTGCAATTGAAATACCAATTCCGGTACCACAGATTAAAATTCCTTTATCACATTCCTTATTCTGTATTGCCCTGCCTACGGCCTTCGCATAATCGGGATAATTGCTTGCTGTAACATCTCCACAGCCAAAATCCTTATACTCTATGCCTTTGGAATCTAAATATTCCATGATCGCCTTTTTCAGTGCATATCCAGTATGGTCATTACCAAGTGCTATCATATCTTTTAACCTCCATTTTTGTCTGCTGCAAAAGTTTTAAATTTCTTTTGCAGCTTACCTAGTGCTTCTGATCATCACATGTTCTCATTTAATTTGTAAACCGTCTTTTTCACCAGACGTCCCAATTCAATATAGCATTCCTCATAATCCATCAGCGTACCGCCATAAGGATCAACCACATCGCCGATTTCTCCTGCGAATTCTTTAATCGTATATACATCTTTGACTTCCGGATAGAGCTCCTGCACTTTCTTTTTTTGACTAGCTGTCATTGTAAGTACAATTGTATTTTCTTCAAGATCGGTTGCTTTTAATCCTTTTGCCATATGATTATTTAATTCTAAATCGTGTTTTTTTAATACAATTTCCGCTTTTGGATTTAGTGGCTCTGCAAAAAGCACCACCAGTCCTCTGGAGCATACTTTCATATCACTAACCTTTTCCAGGTTTTTATAAATTGCCTCCGCCATAGGGCTTCTGCAGGTGTTTCCGGTACAAACGAATATAAGCTTCTGATATTTTTCCATAGTTACCTCCAATACTAGAATACTCCCACCATATATACCAGCATCATAACTTCTCAATGCAATAGCCAGCAGCTTTCAGTAAACGGTTCATAATTGCCTGTCCTAAACTGTTATCAGCAAAGCTTTCCGTATAAATATATTCAGCATGCAACTCATCAAACTCTCGAAGGACTGCATATAATCCAGCTGCTATGGATGCTTCATCCTTCCTTGATCCAATTGTTTTCACAGTTCCATAGTGATAGAACGCCTTCGTTTCATCCGTTGCGATAATTCCAACACGGTTATTGTTTTCCAGCCTCTCTTTTGCTTTCTGATTTATTGCATCAATAACTTTATCTATATTACCTTCATAAATTGTCAACTTTCCCTCTGGTGCATAATGACGATACTTCATACCTGGTGCCTTCGGAACCAGTTCTAAGTTTGGTGCCTTTTGCAATACCACCGGATCATACTCAATTTCACCTATCACATTCTCTAACATTGCTTTTGTAATACAACCGGGTCTTAAAATCATAGGCGCATTACCTGAAAGATCCACAATAGTTGATTCCAATCCAAGAGTTGCGTGACCTCCATCGACAATCATGTCAACTTTACCACTTAAATCGTCAATGACATGCTGCGCGGTTGTAGGACTTGGCTTTCCGCTTATATTAGCACTTGGAGCGGCCACAAACACACCAGATTTTTCAATCAGAGTCCTGGCTATCTGATTCGCCGGTAACCGGATCGCTACTGTATCCAATCCTCCTGTGGTTTGATAAGGCACACAGTCTTTTTTCTTTAGAATAATTGTCAGTGGTCCTGGCCAAAAAACTTCTGCCAACTGATAAGCCTTTTCTGGTATCTCTTTTGCTAGCATTTCCATATCCGTGACCTTTGCTATATGAACAATTAAAGGATTGTCGGAAGGTCTGCCTTTTGCCTGATATATTTTGGCGGCTGCAGTTTCATCCAGGGCATTAGCGCCCAGGCCATACACCGTTTCTGTTGGGATTGCCACTAATCCACCATTTCTTAATATCTTGGCTGCCTCTTCGAAGCTACCTTCTGTCAGGCTTTCTATCTCTATTTTTATTATTTTTGTATCCATGATTGTACTCCTTGCAACAAAGTGGAAAACACTACACTTTGCGCCTTTTCCATTTATGCGCGACTATTATTATAGCACCATCACTCTATAAAAGCAAATCTAGCTTTTTTACCACCATATGGTCTTAAACGAATACCAGCTCATTGCTTGGCAGCCTCACCAAGATGATTGGTCTCTATGTAATTCAATAGAGATTGACAGATACCACTAGCCATCTTAGCCTGATAATCTTCCTTTAAAAGAAGCTCTGCTTCCTCCGGATTTGATAAGTATCCACATTCTACAATAACTAAAGGACAGTTCGTTTTCGTCACCATAAAATAATTATCATTGGCTTTTGCTTTCCGGTGATTACCGTCTCCAATGGTTTTCTTAATCTGTTCCTGCATCATCTCCGCCAGTTTTCTGCCTTGCTCTGATTTTGTATAGTAAAATACCTGAGCTCCTTTTACATACGCTTCAGTAAAGCTGTTCTGATGAATACTAATGGCCAACTGAGCACCGCTGGAATTAATGATGGAAACTCGATTATTCAGATCCGCCCTCTTCTTATTGGAATCACTTTCTGAATAAAGCCCCACATCTTCCTGCCTCGTCATAATCACCGTAATTCCTTCTTGCTCTAACCTTTCCTTTAATAAGAAGGAAATACTTAAGTTTATATCCTTTTCTAAGCAATTATTGACCCCGACTTTTCCGGGATCCCTCCCACCGTGTCCGGGGTCAATTACAATTGTAATATTTTTATCTTCAGGTTCCTCTTCCCAAAACAAAAAGTGTCTCATTGTTCTAATAGATCGTTCCGAGGTTATGATACTAGCACAAATAATAAGAAACAGGAAAATGATGCTGAAATATTTTTTCATGGTTCATGCACCTAACGTCCAAATTCCTTATATTCTATGAAGGAATAAGTTGTCCTATTCTTCTACTCGTTACTTCCTGCTTTGTGATGGATATCCGACACATTATTAATTAAGATATCGAATAATCACGTTCCATACACTGCTATTTTCGAGACCTAATTTCCATGCAGCTACACCAGCAACATCTGCATCATAGATAACCTTCATCTTTTCTTCAATGGACTTATCTTCTTCCTGCCACATCTTATACATATCACCATCTATGCTATATTCAACATAATAGCTGCCACTTGAATTATCCCATTTTGCCTCTATTCCATTGTTCTCAATTAATTTAGCTGCCGGTGACATAGCATAGGTTTCGGAGGACAAGCTGCCGTCTGCCCCTTCTTTCCATAATCTAGTGTAAAAGGGAATTGCAATAATAACCTTTTCCTTAGGAACAACTTTTAAAATATTATTCACTGCATCCGATACAAATCCCAGGGATGCAACCGGCCCTGCCGTTTCTGAATTACCATGATGTTCATCGTATGCCATGGTAATAATATAGTCTACTACCTTCCCTTGTTCCTCTCTATCATAATACTCTGTATAGGCGGAAGGAACATAGTTATCAACAGATAATACAATACCGTTATTTCTACACTTAACGGATAATTCTCGTAAGAACTGTATATAATCAACTCCAGCATCGGAAGAGATATTCTCAAAATCTATGTTAATACCATTTAATTTATATTCTAAGGCCTTCTCAATCAAAGCATTGGAAAGGGTATCCCTGCGGGAGGAATAGCTGAGAAGCTCCTTCATACTGACTTCTTTATTAAAATCATTTACCAGTGCCCATACTTCCAATCCCCGAGCATTTGCACGAGTCACATACCTCTCCGAAGCAAGAGAGGATATCGTTCCGGACACATCGTCAATACTAAACCAAGTAGGCGATACTACATTCACGCCCTTTGTCTTGTCAATCAAATCTTCCAAACCTGCATTTGCATCTTGATTGAATACTTGATGGAACACTAAATTTATTTTTTTCGCTCTGGATTGTGCTGTATATTCCGGTTCCTGATAGGTACTTTCCAAGGTTTGATAATAGGATTCTTTTGTTGATTTCTTCTTTATATACCCTTTTACACCATCCTCTGTCATCACCTTAACAAAGCCCTTCTGTGGTGCTTCCTCAGTATCCACGTATACTAGATTGGTGCCCACCGGAAGCTCCAACAAAATTGGACTCTTAATATTTGGTTCATAGCGAAGCTGTGTTGCCTTAGATACCTCCGTATATAGATAATCTCCCCAGAGATAATTAATTACAACACGGTTAGGATCTTTGTAATACTGAAATGTAAGGTCGGAATATTGCCCAACAAAATCCAGGGACAAATATACTTTGTCCACAAAAACTTCTGCAATTGGATAATCATATTCACGCTCTGTTTCAATCATACTCTTGGTTACCGTATAAGTGTTGTCGGACGCATCAGCTCTAATAATCTCTTCCGGCGTAGTATATGTCAGCACATTCTCATGATAATCCCAATAAAAGCGATGATTAAACTCCTGTACGACCGTTTCATAATCGATATATACTCTGCCGTCAATTAACAATCCTTTTTTCTCATAGATCTGATTCTGAAGGACTATTACAACCTCTTTATCCTCAACCTGGTAATACTCAGATAGCGGCATTACCTTATCGCTGGGTGTCAACATTTTAACTATTGCTGATATGATAATGATGGCTATCAATATAAGTGCAGACCCAATGCCTATCACAGCCAATCTCATTCTTTTATCCATAATTATCCTCCATTTTGTCAGGTATCATTACTCTACCCCATTATAGCATTAATTTAACATACAGTCATTATGAAATTCGACTTTTTAAACTTATTTTTACAAACAAACGACGTTAAATTATAAATACTAACAGGAAGAGCCAGTATTGGAGGAACCTGTAAATCGGATTGTTTTATGGCATATCAATTATTTCATTGTAATACTACCCTTGTTTTCCAACAGGCCAAAAAGTATAGAGGGGCTTTTTAAGTCCTGTCCATAGAAATAGTGTAAAAATGTTCATCTTCGTTCTATTTGGTTAAAGCTGAAATAATTAATATGCCATATTTAAACTTGCTAAATCTTTGATTTTGTTAACTTAGGTATACTTGGTAGCTGTTCTGATATTTCAAATCACTCTTATGAAAACCTATTTATGAATTCTCTTAAAGTACCCAGTCTGAGATGAATTGATGCTCCCATTTTAATTAAACCTCGGATAAGAAGGCCATTGTGATATGTTATACTTACCCCAGAACCAGATCACGTCAGACGTTTACTTTTAAAGATTAAATATGTTTCGAAAGAATCGATTTGAGCTATTTGAGGGAAGCACCGGATCACCAACTGTTGGTACTGACCATACCTTTTTTCCAAGGATAGCACGTATCTTCATAATGGTTTTTTCATTGCCTTGAGGGATGAGATAAAACCAGGATTCACTTCCCTTAATCTGCTCTGCCTCTTTTGCAAACTGCGCTAGCTTTCGTATATTCCATTCTGAAGCTCCACCAACAACTACCTTAATACTACATCTCAAATATTCTTCTCGATTTGCTCCAAAGTCAGTACCAAAATCCATTACCAGTCCCTTGTAATCTTCTCCGAAGATCCGAGGGATCTGGGATGGAGTTACTCCTTTATGACAGGTGAGATTGCGAAATGAAAAGGTTCCACTCTCCCCCTTCTGCCATTCATAAGCTTCTTCAATTAATTGCATATCGCAATGCTTATTGCATTCCAAAAATGCCGTATTTAGTCCCACCTCCTCACTAAGATAAAAGGATAGCATCAAACCAGTATGAGTGACTCCAACACCATGATGAGATCCAATAAGACCGATCACAATTCTTCCCGTCGCGTTATTTGTTATTTGTAGCTTTTGAAGCAGCATCGGTTTACGTAGCAATTCATTCCATCCCTTTCTTTATTAAATTGAATGCCTTCTTATACCAGGATATTTTTTGATCTGATAATTGCAGTTCGTGGAAGAACTCCACTTCCTGTTCTGTTTTCATTGGTGCGAAAGGGTTAGGCTCATAAGGGATTCGGTAACAGTTTTGAAAGCCCATGCTACTTACCACTTGCTGAAATTGTTTCCCATTCAGGAAATTAAATAAGTAAAAAATCTCCTTGTGCCCTGTTACCAGTTTTAATGCATCCTCTGATAAATCCAGCTCCCAATCTTTCGCTCCAAGCACTAAGAACCTTTGATCTGCCTCCAAAAATTCCTCCAGATTATCCTCTCTAAGATCACCAAAATCCTGCACTATCATTGGATAACTTGGCAAATCAGCTATAACCTCTTTTCGATAGGCATGCATGGGAATCTTATTGATTATAATCACTCCGGAATCCAGTCTCACATTATCATAACGATGTTTTAAGGCTGTAACACAACCGCTTCGGTTCATCTCCTGATAAAGACATGAGTGATTTCTACCGATATAATAGTTACAAAGACGAAAGGAAAAATGAGTAACCCCGATTCTTGATTGAGCTCCAGCAACAGCGATTTTTAATGTCCGTCCTTTTTCTTCGATGAATTGGCTTTTCTTTACTAATGCTGATAATTGTTGCATTAACTTGGCTACACTACAGTAGCGTCCAGCTGGTTTAGAGTTAAGACAACGGTTAATAATATACTTTAACCGCCCGGAACAATTACTAACTAAGTCAATATTATAAATAGTAGGGCTATCACTGCTGATATAACATCCGGTAGCCATACAATATAGTAGCATACCAATTCCAAAGACATCACAGCGCTCATCAATTTTACCAGATAGGTAAAGCTCCGGTGCTGCATAGCCAACCGTTGCCAAATACTTAGACTGCCCCGAGGCAGTATTTGTAAAGATGGCACTGCCGAAATCAATCAGCTTAAGCTTCTTACTGGATATAATTATATTGTCAGGCTTAAGATCCACATATAGAATTGGTTGTTCCAAGGAATGCAGATAATGGATTAAATCACACAGTTGTAATCCGAATTCCAGAATAATATCTTCCTGAAGGACTCTTCTGACGTCAACATATTCCGTCAGTGTTTCCCCTTCAAGATATTCTTCAATAATGTAGGAACCTTCTTCATCTTCCTCAATATCATAAATTATAGGGATGCAGGAATGTTTAAGATTTTTTAATACTAGGGCTTCATTTCGTTGTAAATCGTATAAGGGATGATTTTTTGAGATAAATTTGATAGCTCGAAAAGAATTTAAGATGATATGTTCTGCGAGATAAACCTTAGCTGTTCCTCCGTAGCCAAGTAAGCCTAAGATTTTATATTTTTGAAACCAAATTTCCTGCTGCATACACTCCTTTCCTATCAGCAGCTTGTGTAGCAAAAACCAATTCACCTATATTATAGTTAAATTATGGAAGTATTACAAGGATTTCTTTGTCAGCCTTTTTCACAAACTTTTTTTAAAATTTTGTATGAATTACCATTGGGTTAGGTAGCCATATTTAAGCATGTTTTCATATAAATTTCATAGGTCTGCATATTGACTTTACTTATATTTTAAATTATACTTTTTTTACACCAATGGATGATACCGTGTATACGTGTAATCAGTTCCTTTTTAGTACAGAAAGGGGTGTACTTTATGAAGATAGAAAAAATTAATGACAACCAAATAAGATGTACCCTGAACAAAAGCGATTTAATTGACCGAGAATTAAAAATAAGCGAGCTTGCTTACGGTACCGAGAAAGCAAAGGCACTATTTAGAGATATGATACAGCAGGCATTTTATGAATTCGGTTTTGAAGTAGATGATATTCCTTTAATGATAGAAGCTATTCCAGTATCAACTGAATGTCTCATTTTGGTTATAACGAAGGTTGAAGATCCAGATGAATTAGATACACGCTTTTCCAAGTTTTCTTCTTTTAATGTTCATAGCACTTCAGACAAGTCTGACCATGATGAGGACGATGACGCATATGCGGACGAAATCATTAATAGTTTTGAGCAACTAGAAGATGAACTCGGTGATGATTTGGATGAAAGCAGCAAAGAGGAAGACACGCTTGTGGAAGCAGTAGCAGTAGATATGGATCCTCCCGCAAAATCAGGTGCTCATATTCCTTCCAAGTTAACCAAAATATATTCCTTCCGCTCTTTGCAGGAGGTAGTGGAGTTAGCATATATTATGCTTGGAACCTACAACGGAATTAATACACTTTATAAAAATCCTCTGACCTCTACTTATTACTTGGTAGTGAGCATGTCTGATCACACTCCGGAGGAATTTAATAAGATCTGCAATATCATTTCAGAATATGGCAAGGTGGAGCGTTCCACTTATGCAAGCGCAACTTATTACAAGGAACATTATGAAGTTATTGTCAAAGACCATGCGTTGCAGATATTATCTGTAATGTAGATGGATTTCTACTTATCATAGGAGTATTCAAAGTTTGATAAGTGTAAATATCAATAAAGTAAAGCTATTTAAAACAGAGTGCATAGTAATATGTACTCTGTTTTTTCTATCCCTTTCCTTGATTACGCTAAATATTATGTCAGATAGCTTGCCTGTTATATCAAGTGATTGTAGATTTAATATTTTATCTGCTATTGTAAATTCCAACTTTGTTATCTTCGTTTTACTAACAAAAAACCATAAGGTCAGGTTAAGTATCAACCTTACTTTATGGTTCTTTATTATTATTGATTCATTTTCAATCTTACTAATTAGTTTTCTATAGAATAACGCCTGTTTAGATTTTAATTTAGAATATTAGGTTGGTTATATCGATTTTATTGCACTTATAAATTGATCAGCAATGATGGGATCGAAATGGGTCCCTTTGCATCGTTCTATCTCTTTAAATGCTTCCTCAAAGGTTCTTGTCTTTTGATATGTTCTCTGATTAGTCATTGCATCAAAGGAGTCAACTACTGTTAGAATACGAGCCAAATAACTTATTTTTTCCCCTTTTAAAGCATTAGGATATCCACTTCCATCATATTTTTCGTGATGCTGCAAGACAATGGGAGCAACAGTTTCAAAGCCTTTAATTTGCTTAAGAATATCTGCACTATCCTGGGGATGTTTTTTTAATTCCTCCCACTCTTCCGCTGTCAGCTTCTTATTGGATATCAAAATCTCCTTAGAAACATTGATTTTACCCAAATCATGAAGATACGCTGCATATAATAAGGCTCTCTTATCCTCATCGGAAAGCCTAAGATAATCAGCCATTATGATACAATAATTATATACTCTTTCCACATGCTTATAGGTATAAGTATCTCTGGAGTTTATTACTGTGATAAGCGTCTTTAAGGGCTTTATATCTTCTAATAAATTTGTATCCGCATTATCGATTTCCTTCACTTGATCAAAAACTGAAGAATATACTTCAACTTTATTTCTTCGCAAAAACTTTGCTCTATATAAAGCCAAGTCAGCATTATCAATTAAATTTTTATAGCTTTCTGCTTCCTTATTGTAGGTTGAGACTCCAATGGAAAGGGTAACCCTACCATTTTTCATATATTCTTGTCCAAAATAATCGTAATTATAAATAGCTTCTCTTAAAACATTAGCAATACCACTAGCTTCTTCCTTATTTCTGTCAGGCAGAATAACACAAAACTCATCCCCACCGTAACGGCAAAGAATATCATTCTCTTTGAGGTTATTACGTATTATCGTTGTTATTTCTTTTAATAATTCATCTCCCTGGGAATGTCCATACATATCATTATACTTTTTAAAGTAGTCAATATCAATCATTAATAAGGAAAGCTGGGAATTATTATTTTTACTAATTTCACATAATGATTCTATTTTATCGTAAAAGTATCTATGATTAAATGCTCCTGTTAATCCATCCATATTTGCATAATCGATTAAATTCTGAATATGTAATTTTTCTAATTTCACATAAAAACCCAAAGTCCAAGCAGCGAAGTAAAACATGGCAATCAATGCCAAGTCATTTTCCAATTGTAGGTTAATTGCACTGTCGGTAGCAAAAATAATATCAGTTAATACAATTACCAGGGTTGAAGCTGAGGCTATGGCTAATCCTGTTTTCATACCATATTCAACGGTATAGGAGATGATAATAAACAAAAACATAAACTTATTATAACTTTTATTTGCCCCGCTTATATATATGACTACTATAAAAACGGCTATGAATATGAGCATTTCTAATATCTGCAAACCTTTATTATTTTCATTTCTACTAAAAATAAAAATCAAAAAGAGCATTAGCATACAAATAATAAACATGAAACCAAAAGTATATACATTGTAATATACAAAGCTCAAATTGAATTTTTTTGAGCAATATTGGAATATTGGTATCACAGAAAAGAACAGGCTTAGCATTTTTAATATAAAGAACATCATTCTGATCTGCTCTTTTTTTAAGTTGTGAAAGTTTGGGAGGCTTCGTTCCATCTAGTCACCTTCTTTTGTTTATTAGAAAAAGACTTGCAAAATATCCACAAGTCTTTTCATGATACTACTTATCATCATTTAGACATTTCGGCTCTTTAGGCTGATAAAAATACCAAAGACAAGCAGAAGATGCAATTGTCGTAGCAAAAACCGTTGCTACCGCAGCAACTAATGCCAGTATCTTTTTCTTTTTCATACCTAATTCCTCCTTTCGTTTGAATTAATAGTAAAAGTCAGCTTAAAGAAGCTTAGCTTTTATTCATGCACTACTTTAGTAATATATAATTCAATTTTATTTAATACGATTGCACCGGTTTTTGTTAACGTCAAAAGCTGCCAAAGCATGGCTAATCTTAAGCTTGTTGCTATACTATAAAATCTTTTTTCATATATTGTAGATATAACAAAAATAATTGATAAAATAAAGCAAGCAGTTAATATGAAAAAACTTTGTTTTCTCAATCTCATAATTTTATCAGGTTTAATAATTGGTTTGTTGGGTGAGTCCACCGGAACACGAAAATAAAATGTGATAACACCAATAATAAAAACGATAACTGAAATTCCTAAATTGATATAAACCTTAATTGGTACACATAGCAAATATCGTGATATTAATGATAATGTCACAATTGATAAAACACTGATGATAATGCAACCATTCATAGTTGCTGCATGAGCACCTCCAGTAGATTTCCTAATAGTTCCTACTGTAATAAAGACTATTATACTCTCGTACCAGAAACCAAATATTACTCCAAGGATCGAAATTATGCTGAAAATAATTGATATCTGTAATATAGCTATAAAACCATAGGCAATAACAGCTTTACTATTCTCATCATAATCTAATTGTAATGCTATTTTAGTAGCTAAATTATGAGCTAACTTTTCTATTATAATCACCTTTTCTCTTTAATAAATAATAGGATAAAACAATCACTACTAAAAAAAACAGGTTTATAGGCACCGCAGCGATTGCCTTATGCAAAGGGCTATTCATTAAATAATCAAATTTTTCTTTACCAATGATTATACTCATTGTAACGATACCAACGATTTCACAAAAAATCAATAAAACAAATACGATAGACATGGATCGTATCATATTTAATGCTGGCATTTTCAGTAATAAAATGCAAATTATAATGGAAGCGAGCATATCCAATAATGTATGTACTCCAAAACTAATAGGTAATAATCTCACTAAATATGCAATTATTGCAGCAATAACACTCGCTAATAAATACTTCTTTATCTCTATCTTTTGCCTATTAAACGTATAAATTCCGAAAATAAAAATGAATGCCTGTAAACCATAACCTAAGATATATTCGAATAAAATTAGCTGTAAAGTCTCCATCCTTAGTATTCCCTTCTACCTTCTGTTGTCGTATTTCTTAAGCTTATATTGATCTCCTTTATGACATAATAAATCACAATAAATACAAAAGAATGAATCAGTACATCCCCAATACTTAATATACTATTTCCAAGATCAATGTAATCCGTAAGGATTTTATATCTAGTGGTGCCACTTCCAATAATATGTATATTATCTACTACTCCGATTGCCGATTCTTTATAATACCCAGTGATCTTAGACAGTGAAGCAAATACCGGCATTTTACCGCCATTCTGACTCATTACAAATTTATTTAAGCAGGTTCCTATTATTATTAAAATTGAACCGCAAATCCCAGGCTTGTACAAACGATAAACAAAAATGGGGATTAACAATGTATATAGATAAATACTTCTCAATATAGCAGTATATTGCACGTAATGATAATTACCAACAAAAATACAGGCCTGTAAATATAGATATAAAGCCTCAGCAATAAGGTAGGGATATAGCGAATAAGCTTTTAAAACGGGCATTATTCTATAACCCTTTATCTTAGCGATGAAAACTGCGAGAAATAAATTAATAAGCATCTCTTCCCCCTGAGTTTTTTCAAACAACACTTACTGAGTAAATATAACACAATTGTATAAATTAAGCAATATTGGTAATAGACTGTTAGGAAATATAGATGCTAAGATGTAACCTTAGCCCAAGTTTTTTGAACAATTTATCTCTTCATGCACAAAAATAAGAAGAGCAGTGAAATCAAGTTTCACTGCTCTTCTTATCAACTATCACTAGATATAAAGCTAAGCTTTATATCTAGTGATAGCCCGTATCTTTTATATT
Organism: Bacillota bacterium; assembly: GCA_023386815.1. Lineage (GTDB taxonomy): Bacteria > Bacillota > Clostridia > Lachnospirales > Lachnospiraceae > Mobilitalea. Next base: position 83,437 of record JAEWIZ010000032.1, on the reverse strand, counting down.
AGGTTACTCACCAATTTCTGCATAAATTCTATCCATTAAATCTTCCGGATCTAAGCCATGAACCATAGCTGCTTCCTCTAATGTCTCTGCCTGAGCGGATGGACATCCAAGGCAATGCATACCGATATCTAAAAGTACCGGGATAATATTTTGATCAACGGAAATTGCCTGAGCGATTGTCATGTCTTTGGTTATACTTGCCATAATGTTGTTCCTCCTTGAATATTGAGATTGATGCCTATCATTTGCTTGACAAGGCAACTGCTATTATTTGTGGGAGGATTGCTCCTCCTTTATATAAAGGTTTCGCTTTTCTAACATCAAGCATAGAATATTATATGACATTGAGGATAAGCCGTCAAGCATGTGGATTACCTTTATATAAATTTAATTCCTAACAAGTGAATCAGCATACTGGTTCATCTTATTCCCTATTAGGATAATTTACTTTAGGATTATTATACTTCCTATAGATTACTTATTCTGTGACTAAAATCACATTTTATTAAATTTTTAAATTTAATAAGTGCACAGATTTCGACTTCTTTCTAATTTCCAAGTATATTTTTCTGAAAAGGCTTGTATTCTTTTCCTACATATATTAAAATATAATCGATTTTTATAAAAGGAGGTTTTTAATTATGGCTTATAATATCAGCGAAGAATGTATCAGCTGCGGCGCTTGCGCTGGAGAATGTCCAACAGGAGCTATTTCTGAAGGCGCTAATCACTATGAAATTGATGCAGATACTTGCATAGATTGTGGAGCATGTGCAGATACATGTCCTACAGGAGCTATTTCTGCTTAATCTAATTACATAGTTAAACAAGGGACTGTCGCAAAATGTAGCTCGACGGATAATATTTGGCATGGCCGTTGGATCTATATCTACAGGCTCTGCACATCTACATCTTGCGACAGTCCCTTGTCATGAACAAAGAGGATGCATATTGCATCCTCTTTGTGTATTATATGTATACCTTGTTCTTACGAAAGAACTTTGATTTTCTCTTTTTATGTTCTGATGTTGCTGCTATTAACTGCCTGCCTTTCTGATAGTCTCTTAATACTGAATCAAATTTCTTAAATCGCTCCTCCTGTTTTTCTTCTTGTATCCGCATTAGATAATTCATCTCGCGGATCACTCCATCAGTTACATTCATACCAACTTCTTCCGCTAATGCCTCATTGTTTTCTTTTAATGCTGATACAATAATGTGGCTCATAATCGCTTTAAACTGGTCCATTTTGGAACCTGCATCTTCTTTTATCTCATGGTTTTCTTCCGTAATTAGGCTTGTCTCATCGTTTGTTTCTAAAGGATGTTCTTCATGTAATTGCTCCATACCTTGCTTGTCCTCCATTAGTCGTGCTGATTCAGATTCGAACATTTCTGTCTCATTATTATTTTCCAGGATCATTTTGATCGCCTTCAACTGAAAGCCCTGCTCCTTTAAATACTTTACCCGTTTCAACAGTCCAATATCCGATTCCTTATAGTAACGCTGATCCATTTCATTGCGGGAAATCGGGAGATCAAGCTCCTTTTGCCAGTTTCTGAGAACATGTGCTTCTACATCTACACGTTTTGCAGCTTCTGAAATCATATATCTTACTTCTTCCACGCTTACGTCCTCCCTTATTGCTGTAATTATTTTCCACTTTTTACATTATAACATAGCAATCCCCAATTGCAATATAAATTCCACATATTGGAATATAACTTATCGACAGAAAAAAAGGAAACTTCAAAGAAGTTTCCCTAATTCAACAGTTTATTGCATTGATTCATATTCAAATCCAGAGGTAAGGAAGTAACTTACCAGATTATGGGTAAAGTTGTCACCTTATATTACCGTTCCAAATTCGCAAACTTTGTTAATGCAGCCTGCCATGCAAGCTTGACGGTACCAACCGGACCATTTCTTTGCTTACCTATAATAATCTCTGAAACACCTGGTTCCTCAGTATCCCTGTTATAGTAATCATCACGATAAATGAACATAACAACGTCGGCATCCTGCTCAATAGCTCCGGATTCACGCAAATCCGAAAGCATTGGTCTTTTATCAGGTCTTTGTTCCACCGCACGGCTCAACTGAGATAGTGCCACTACCGGCACACTAATCTCTCTTGCCAGAGATTTTAAGGATCTGGAAATATCAGAGATCTCCTGCTGTCTAGACTCGTTCTTCTTGCCGCTACCGGACATCAGCTGAAGGTAGTCAATGATAACCAGTCCCAGATTTTTCTCCAGTTTTAGCTTTCTGCATTTGGAACGAAGCTCCGTAATTGAAATCGCAGAAGTATCATCAATAACTAGATTGGAGTTACCAATGATTCTTGCACTTTCCATAAGATTTGCCCAATCATCTCCCGATAGATTACCGGTTCTAATTGCCTGGGAATCTACCCTGGAATTCATAGCCAAAATTCTCTTGACCAACTGGTCCTGAGACATTTCCAAACTGAAAATACAAGTTGTAACATTTGACTTTAAAGCCACATATTCTGCTATATTAAGTACGAAAGCTGTTTTACCCATAGAAGGTCTTGCGGCAATCAAGATCAGATCGGAAGGCTGTAAGCCTGCCGTCTTGTAGTCCAAGTCATAAAAGCCGGTTGCAAGGCCTGTTACACTTCCTTGATTTTTAGCGGCTGCCTCAATGCTGTCAATGGTTCTAAGGACAACCTCTTTGATATCAGTAAAATCCTTGGCTCCACGGGTCTGGGCAATATCAAATACCTGCTTTTCCGTTTTCTCCAGGATCACATCTAATTTTTCTTTATCAAGATAGCACTCGTTTGCTGTTTCTTCTGCCACCTTAATTAAGCGGCGGAGTACTGCTTTATCCTTCACTATCTTTGCGTAATATCCAACGTTTGCAGAAGTTGGTACGGCAGTAACTAAATCACGAATGAATTCCAAGCTGCAAATCTGGGGCGGAACATCCTTTTCCTTCAATCGATCCTGTAACGTGATTAAGTCAACTGGTTTTCCCTCATTATGAAGCTCCACCATCGTGTCAAATAGAATGGCATACTGATTCTCATAAAAATCTGATCCAATTATGATTTCAGAGGCAGCAACGATGGCATCTCGATCCATAATCATAGAACCAATTACGGATTGTTCCGCTTCTGTGCTATGCGGAAGTATTCTTTTTATAAATGATTCATCCATTGGTAAACCTCCTGGTATAGCTGACTAATTATACTGCATCTACTTTCACTGTCAGCTCAGCAGTTACCTTTGGGTGCAACTTTACCTGTACGGTGTAGCTTCCTGCATGCTTGATAGGATCATTTAATATAAGTTTCTTCTTATCGATTTCCATATTATATTGTTCTTTTAAAGCTGCAGCAATTTCTTTAGAAGATACGGAACCAAAGGTTTTTCCACCTTCACCGGCTTTGATCGTCATTTTTACATTCATCTCACCAATCTTCTTGCCAAGCTCCTGTGCCTCTTCTAAAATTTCTTTCTGCTTTTTAGCTTCCGCAGCTTTTTGATTATTTAATTCGTATAAGTTCTGCTTTGTTGCTTCCACACCTAATTTCTTAGGTAATATGAAGTTTCTTGCGTAACCGTCATTCACCTTTACAAGCTCACCTTTCTTACCCAGAGCCTTAACATCCTGTAATAAAATAATTTCCATTTCTATCTCTCCTTTATCTTTCCAGGGATTTTATTACGATCCCCCATGTTATTTTAAATTTCTCCCTCTTCATGCATCTTAGACAGGATTTCTTTTACCCTATTGATAGCATCGGGAATTGTTGTATTCTCCAGCTGGGAGCCGGCCACACTCAGATGCCCTCCGCCACCAAGCTTCTCCATAATGATCTGAACATTTACCTCATCAATGGATCTGGCACTGATATAAATCTTACCATTATAATCTGTGAGCACAAAGGTTGCCTTGATATCATTAATATTCAATAACTCATTTGCTACCTGCGCGCCAAGAATCATAGGACTTTCTACTTCCTCACCATTGGCACAGACTGCAATGGCATAGTGCTTCATAAATACTTCCGTACCGCTGATGGCATCTGCTTTGATTTTATAATCAGCCATATCACTACGGAAAATTTTACGAATTCTCGTGATATCCGCTCCGCATTTTCGCAAATAAGCGGCAGCCTCAAAGGTTCTGACGCCAGTTTTTGTGAGGAAATTATTTGTATCAATCATAAGCCCTGCATAAAGAGCATCTGCTTCTAATGGTTTCATACGCATATTGTTGCCAATATATTGCATGATCTCTGCAATCATTTCACTCGTTGAGGAAGCATAGGGCTCCACATAGGATAAAACGGCTGATTCAATAGGCTCATTCGTCTGTCTGTGATGGTCAAAAACTACGATTGTCTTCGTATAATCCAGCAGATCAGCGCATTCTAAATAGGAGGGACGATTCACATCAACGATAACCAGCAGTGTGTTAACATCCACGATTTCCTTTGCCTGGTCATTTCTTAAAAAGATATCTTCCTCATAATCTGCATTCCCCACAAATTTATTCATCATTGGTCGCAGGGAGGAGGTTACTTCATTGATAACAATGTATGCCTTTTTATTAAAGGATTTTGCAATTCGGTATACTCCTATTGCAGAGCCAAAGGAGTCTATATCTCCTACCTTATGCCCCATAATCACAATCTTATCCTTCGCCTCTACAAATTCTCTGAAGGCATGAGCTTTTACACGTGCTTTTACGCGGGTGCTCTTTTCCACTGAGATACTCTTGCCGCCGTAATAGGATATCTTCTCTCGGTCTTTTACAACCGCCTGATCTCCACCTCTACCAAGCGCCAGATCGATTGCTGCTCGGGCAAATTCGTAGCTGCTGATGAATGTATCTGCATTGACCCCCAGACCAATACTGATGGTAACTGACATCTCATTACCAATATTGACTCCTCGTACCTCCTCTAATAAAGAAAACTTACTAGACTGAAGCATGGGAAGGTATTTTTGCTGAAATACAAATATATATTTATCCTTTTCTAGCTTTTTAATAATCGCATCCACGCCCTGCATGTATTTGTTAATCTTACGATCCACTAGCGCAGTTAAAAGAGATCGTCTAACTTCATCGATACTCTCTAATGCCTCTTCATAATTATCAATATATAGTAAACCTGTTATTAAACGTTGCTCTTTTGTTTCCTTCTGCAACAAGGTGATCTCTGTTTCATCGAACAGATATATGGCAATGAGTGCATTCTTATTGTCCCAGGCACTTTCTGCGTCGTGCATACCCCAATTAGAATCATCTTCAAAATCAGGGGCAATCACCTTGCGAAGTAGCACCTTATAATTCCGGCCATGTAAGCTAATATGCAAAACCTCGTCCTTTTCCTTTTTTGGAAGCCTATCCGCTGTGATTTCGGGAATCACATTAGTAATAGAATGACTGGCAGCGCTCTTCTCATGAATGATATCCATAAATTCATCGTTTCCCCACTGCATTCTTCCATCTACATCAAGAATTGCATACGGGATATAAAGTTCCTTTAAAAGTCGTTTCTGAACCTGTCCATACTCCATGGCGTAGCGTGCCAGTTCTGCCGCTATCTTATGCCTTTTGGATAAAAAGATTGCCATTGATATGATAAAATAAGCTGCTACATATCCCGTCATTACAAATCCTGCTTTTGCGTCAAGCACGTAGATGCTTAAATTCAGGCACAGTAATAAAGCAGTCATAATAACCGGCCATAGCATATATGCTCTTAGTGCACCTTTTAGCTTTAATTTTCCACTCATTACAAGGACTCCTTCAGGATATTGATACATATGTTATAAAATGATTAGCATTTAATAGTATACCATCAATTTTACATGTTTTAAAGATATAATTGCAAAAATGGCCACGCTATCCTTTTTCTACCTATTCTTTTTTTAATATTCGCGCAAACAGCTTTGGCGACATAGGTAAATCAAATACCACCTTCAACCATTTATTCGCAAGTAAAAATGTGAGTAAAACACTGCCGATTAATACACCAACTGCCAGTAGTTTCGGTCCTTCCTTTACAAATGCAAAAAATCCGGCATAGGCCAAGGCATTTCTAACCCAGATGTGGGTCATATAAACCTGCATCGTACGTTCTCCCAATGGAGAAAAAAACATCCTGCAGCGAGGTACTAGCAGCATAACACACATAGATACCAAGATCGACACCAGATACCAGATCCCACGAATAAACAAACCATATTTAGCTAGTTCCTTTAAGGATCTGGAATAGGGTGCAGCACCATAAACAATATTTTTTACTGGGCTTAATTCCTTCCAAAACAAAACTATGACAAGAAGTATTACACCTAATAGAATGATAGCAGGAATTCTTAACTTTTTATCCAGAAAAGACTCCAATTCTTTTCCAGGCAAGCAAAAGCCTAGAACAAAAAAGGGAAAAAACACAAAAATACGTGACAGCGTGAATACATTGTCAATGCAGTTTATATAACCAACAAGAACACCGACAAACAAAGACCCTACAATCAGGTAACCTGTTTTAATTCGTTCTAGAAAAGGAACGGAAAGGTACCAGACACACAACGCCAGCAAATACCAGGGTGCATTGGAATCCTGAAACAAACTCAAATCGGCTTTGCGTCCAAATAAGATTTCAAGCAGAACATTTGCAAATTTGAAAATAAGATACATTAGGAAAACCGCCAATATCTTATCGACACGAAGCTTCCCCCCTGCATTCAATCTCTTTGCTAAAAAACCATTAAGGAATATAAAACAGGGCATATGAAATAGATAAATAAAATGTGTCAGGTATTTAATATCATTAATATAAGATAATTGTAATGCAAAATGGCTGATTACAACAAAGGTAATCAGTATGAATTTCAAATTATCCAGATAATAATTTCGTGTTTTCTTTGTAGCATCCTTGATTACCATCGGATGATACCACTCATTTATCCAATGAAACATTTCCAACCTCCAAACGTAAATTCCTTTATAACTTTCTATTATATCAGATATCCCTGATTTTACATACCATTTTTAAAAAATTCCGTTCTTAAAAGAGCTGGGCAGGATTTAAAATCATTATCCCGCTCCAGCTCTTTTTAAAGCAATACTAATTTATAATATAATCTTATCCCAGAATAGGAGTTCCCTGCGAATCCCACCTCACTTCCTTTAAGTAGGTATGCCTGTTAGGATCACATAACGGATCCCCTATAATTTCATCATATTGTCTCGCATGATAAACCATAATATCCTTACTGCCATCTTCATTCTTGACAAAGCAATTATGCCCTGGTCCAAAAAGCCCCTTTTCCATATCCGTCCGAAACACTGGATATCTCTCCTTTTTCCAGGCTCTTGGATCCAGTAAATCAGCATCCCCATCAATGGACAGCATGCCAACGCAATAGCAGCTTCCCGTAGAGCTAGCCGAATAGGTAAGAAACAGCTTTTTTTCATGCTTTAATATACCAGGGCCTTCGTTAACCCAGAAACCGATTCTTTCCCAATCGTAATCCGGGGTTGTCAAAAGCACCTGATCTGTCTTCAACTTATTTGGTCCTTCCAGTTCTGCAATATATAGGTTTGATATTTTCTTACCCTCATTAACCTTTTCCGCCCATACACAATACCATCTCTTTCCATGCTCAAAAACCGTCGCATCCAACGAAAAATCACGGAAGGAAAACTCATCCCCTTCTCTTCCCTGCATCTGACCCATCTCCGTCCATACACCGGTGAGAGGGTTTGAATCCCTACACTCTAACACGTAAGGCCGTATGTCCCATATATTATCCATATCTCCTGCTGCAAAATAAATATACCAGTAGCCACCCAAATAGTGCAGCTCCGGAGCCCATATGTGGGTACTCATAATCCCTTTCTCATGCTTCTTCCATATACAGATTTCCTTTGCATGGGCGAGTTCTTCGATTGTCCCTGCACTTCTTAGAACAATCCTGTCATACTCAGGAACTGTAGCCGTAAAGTAATAGGTTCCATCTGTATGCTTATAGATATACGGATCAGCCCTCTGCGAAATAAAGGGCGTATTATATTCTGTTCTTCTAAAATTCTCCCGGTTCATATGAATCCTCCATTCTGCCAAATCCTGCAAAACTTTAGAGCGTATCCCCGTCAATCATATCATATCCCAGAATGATGTCAGGATCTACCTCGTTTCCGCTGATTAAGTCAAACAGCAGGTTTACCGAAGCCCTGGCAACCTCAGTTACGGAATTATAAATCGTTGTAAGTCTGGGGACTACGTATTGCAGTGTATCAATATTATCAAAGCCCATAATTCCATAGTCATCCGGTGTCCTTTTCCCCTTACTCTTCATATATTTCATCAACTCCAGTGCAAACATGTCCGCAGTACAGAAGAAAGCTGTTTTTTTACTGCTCTTTATGAGCTCCTCGTAGCATAGTTCAAGATAATCCCAGGAACCTATCACAATCTTCTCCTTATCTGGATGCCTTTCCATGACGAGCTTAAAACCAGCCGCTCTTTCTTCGTGGACGTAGATATTCTCTTTATCACCCGACGATAAGGGCGGACATACAAATAGAATTTTTTCATAGCCCTTTTGGATAATTTTTTCCGTGGCCTCTATTGTTGCATTTCTTTCGTTGATTCCGACAAAGGGAATTTTATTGGCAATCCTGTTATTAATTGAAACTACCGGTGTACCCAGGTTCTCCAGGAATCTTTTATATCCTTCCCCTTTGTTAACAGAAGATAAAATGATCCCATCTACATGATAATCCGCCAACCTGCTCAATTGCTCTTTTTCAATCTCCTTATTGTTTTCATGTAGCGTGATATTAATAAAGTAGCCCTTCTTCTTTGCCTCTGCCTCAATCTCGCTCAGCATCTGGGAAAAATACCGGTTATTCACGTCCAACACAACTACACCTATATAATAGGTGCTTCCTTTTACCAATCCTCTTGCCAAAAGATCCGGGCGGTAGTCATTTTCCTTCGCAACCTTTAGAATATACTCCTTGGTCTGAGGATTTATCCTTCCGACTCCCGTCAGTGCCCTGTGGACTGTAGTTCGAGATACTCCGCAAATTCTTGCCAAATCCTTCGTTGTTAAACCCATTGTTCTTCTCCCTGTATTTATTGTCTATCTCCAATTATACCACAATAATCAGGTATTTAATAATTTTTATTGGGACTAATCCTATACTCGAATTCTCACCATATTCCATGACAGGGGCTTCACACAAAAACTCACCCGGTCTCCCCGGACAACTACCCCATCTACTCTTCTTGGTTGGATCTTGTGATGGTTTATCAGGTTATTTGCCTTTTTATCCTCATGCTGCAGTTCGATATGCTCTATGACTTCCATTATCTTAAAGCCCTGCAGATGTGTATCAACCTCAATTTTCTCCTTCTCGTTTCGATTCACAGCAAAGAATACAATCTCTTTTTTCTCTTCATTATAGACGCTGACATTATCCAGATAAGGAATATGATCTGCAATCTCATTGCTATAGGTCTCAGACTCCACAATATCTTGCAGCACAACTCCCCTTCCGTACCTTGAAATATATGAAAAGGGATAGAAGATTGGCTGTACCCATACCTCCGCTCCCGGCTCTGTCATAATTGCTGCGCTGATATTGGTTAACAAGGATTGGCACGCAATTTTTATACGATCCGAATACTTCAGGAAATTCATCATCATACTTGCAAACAGTAGTGCATCCTCCATGGAATAGATCTGTTCGCTCAGGTGGGGGGCAACTTGCCAGGGGGCATTATTCACCTGGGAAAGTACTTCCTTATCTGGCATAGACCAGACACCCCATTCATCAAAGCTAATATACATTGTCTTCTTTGACCGCTTTTTCGCCTTGACATAATCACAAGTCCCTATAACGGTCTGGATATAACGTTCCATATCCATGGCTTGTGATAGGAAATATCCTGTTCCCTTATCCTGACCGTCATAATACTGGTGCAGAGAAATATAATCCACATAATCATAGGTATAATTAAGGGTGGTTGCCTCCCATTCCGGATAGGTAAGCATATCTGATTTTGAGCTACCGCAGGATACCAACTGAATATTACTGTCCACCTGCTTCATTGCTTTCGCTGTCTCCTGTGCCAGTCTTCCGTATTCTTCTGCTGTTTTATGTCCAATCTGCCAGTCCCCGTCCATTTCATTGCCCAAGCACCATATAGGAATATGATAGGGCTGCTCTACGCCATGCTCCCGGCGTAGGTCGCTGTACAGAGTGCCTTGGGGTATATTACAGTATTCTACCAGGGATACCGCATTTTCTATCCCCTTGGTTCCAAGATTGACTGCAAAGATTGGTAGAACTCCCGCTTTGTTTGCCCAACGCATAAACTCGTTTGTCCCGAATTGATTTGTTTCAATAGATCTCCAAGCAATTTCCAGCCTTCTTGGTCTAGCCTCTACCGGACCTACACCATCCTTCCAATCATAACAGGATACAAAATTACCTCCTGGATAACGAATACTTGTTACCCCCATTTCCTTTACCTTGTCCATAACATCCCGACGGAAGCCGTCCTCATCTGCAGTCGGATGTGTGGGTTCATAAACTCCAGAATAAACCACCCTACCCATGTGTTCTATAAAGGAACCATAGATTCTTTTGTCAATTTCTCCCTTTTTATAGTCTCTATTAACAATTATACTTGCTTTCTGCATTCTTATGTCCATGCTTCTTATATCGTACAAATCTCCATGAAAGTACTTGCATGGCTCCGATCCCCCTTTCGTTAATAACTTTATTTCGTTCAATCTGTCACTTTTTCTATTCTTTCATCCCCGCTGTCGCTACACCTTCCACAAAATATCTTTGCAGCAGGAAGTACAATATAAGCAGCGGCGCCAGCGATATCATAGTAGCAGCTAGAGTTGGTCCATATTTAATTACCTTATTGCCCACAAGAACCGCAAGCCCGGCAGATAGGGTTCTTTTATTGGTTGAGCTTGTTAACATTAACGGATACAACAAATCATTCCAATTATTCATAAAATGGAAAATACCTAAACTGACAAGAGCCGGCTTACATAATGGAAGCATCAGTGACCTAAAGATACGGAACTCACTCATCCCGTCCATACGTCCGGATTCTTCCAATGATTTTGGAAGTGTTACAAAAAAAGACCGCATCATGTAAATACCAAAGGCACTGGTTGCCCTTGGCAAAATCAGACCCGCATAGGTATCAAGCAAATTCAGCTTATACACCTCAATATATAACGGAGTCATGATAATCTGGAAAGGAACCATCATCGTCAATAAAATGATAGAAAAAATCAGCTTTGATCCCCTAAAGTTCATTCTTGCAAAAGCATAACCTGCCATTGAGTCAAAAAGCAAGCTGATTATAGTAACCCCTCCCGCAAAAATAATGGTGCTCTTCGTCATAGAAAAAATAGGAATACTTTTGCTTACATATCTATACTGGGCAAATGTCCACTCCTTGGGGAAGAACACTGGTGGATATTGAATTACTCCGGAATCCGTCTTAAAGGAAGAAACAAGCAGCCACACAATCGGAACAAGCACCGTAATTGCAATTATAAGAGTGAGCACGAATCCTATCAACTTACTCAGTGTTAGCTTTTTAGTCATTTTCCTCCTCCCCCCTGTTTAATATGAATTTTCTAAGTACAAAGGTAACTAACGCAATAATTGCAAACAAGTAAATTGATATCGCGGAAGCATATCCCAAATCATAGGGCGAGGTTTGGAACCCCCTGTCATATATATATTGAACCAATGTTTCCGTCCGCATCAAAGGCCCACCCTGGGTCATAACATAAGCCTGGTCAAAGACCTGAATGGATGAAATGGTAGTGGTAACAATACAGAAGCTTAATGTCGGCCAGATTGCCGGAATCGTGATGTTCCTAAACTCTTGCCATGGCTTCGCTCCGTCTATTCTTGCAGCTTCATAAAGTGATGCGGAGATATTCAGTACGGCAGCGGTCAATAAGGTTAGGGTATAACCAAAGCCCTTCCACGCAGTAACCACAATGATGGTCGGCATTGCCAAATCCGGATCCTTCAAAAAAGAAATGGACTTTATACCAATTCTTCCCAAGTAGTATGGAATCAGTCCCATATTAGGATCCAGTAGCATTGACCATACAATGCCAATTGCTGTCATGGAGCACACAAAGGGTACGTAATAGACAGAACGTAATAGCCTTGTATATTTATTGTCCTTTGCAACATAAAGAGTAAGCAGCAATGCAATTCCTATTTGTAACGGTACCTCAAGTAGAGAAAAATATAAGCTGTTGAACGTTGCATTACTTACTCTGTCATCAGAAAATATGCGCAGAAAATTTTTGATGCCCGCAAAAGAAACATCATTCATAAAAATATTCATATTCATAAGGCTTATAAAGAAAGAAGCTCCGAGCGGAATAAATACAAATATAGTCAGTACCGTCATTGACGGTAATATAAACAAATATGCGCTCCTTTGACCATGCCATTTTTTACGTTTTTTACTCACAATTGCCCCCTTATGAAAAGCTGCAGCAAAACAAATTTTCACAGTTCCATTTTGCTGCAGCCTACAAACTTCTAATTAGTTAATACAGCGTCCATTCTTTTTGAAGCTTCCTTAAGAGCCTCTTCCGGTGTTGCGGCCCCTGCCATGATCTTTTCAAACATAGGAATCATGATGTCATTGTCAATCAGGCTTGCCTTCGGATAGCCAAGAATATAGGCTCTACCAATTTCTGTTGCCTTTGATATTGAGTTAAGCACTTCATCATTTTGAATATCCTGATCCTGGAGCAGTGTTTTTGACCACACCGGAAAACCATTTTTCTGAGACCATTCCTTTAAAATTTCATCGGATAACCAATATTTCATAAATTTATAAATTGCTGCTTTTTTACTTTCCTGAACTCCCTTAGGAATCACAAAGCTGCATCCTCCTGCAGGAGAGAAAGCACCCGCGGTACCTGCCACACAGGGAGCAATACCAAAGTTGATTCCCTGGCTTCTTAACCCATTAATTTGCCACGGTCCGCTCATGTACATTGCAATTTGCCCCGCCTGAAGCATGGTATCTGCTTCTGGACCTGTTATATTACTGGGTGATACCTTTTTATTTACCACCAAATCCTGTAGCCATTTCAAGGTCTCTATGTTTTCCTCTGAGTCAAGTAAGTTTTTATTGGTTGCTGTATCGACTGCGTCTCCTCCATTTGCCCATAGGAACTGCATATAGGTAGTACTGGTGGGTAATGCCAGTCCGAACTGGTTCTTTGAAGGATCCGTAAGCTTTACCGCATAATCAGTCAGTTCCTCTATAGTCGCTGGTGCTACTTCAGGGTCAAGACCGGCTGCTTTAAACAAATCCTTGTTCCAATATAGATAAGAAACATTGTACTGCATTGGTGTTCCGTAGAGCTTTCCGTCCACATAGGACAGATCTACTACATTTTCTAAAAAGTTATTTTTATCAACTCCCGTCGTATCCCAAAAATCACTGATGTCCTCAAGAGAACCATTGCTTACATAGGGAGCGATGTTCTCCACCCCAAAAAGCACAAAATCCGGTGCTGTATTTGTTAATATTGTCGCCGGCAGCTTCTGCTGCAGCTGGTCATTCGGCATAATATCCATTTCGATAAAAATATTATCTGTATTGGTAGCATTATAATTGTCAACAATTCCTCTCAGGATGTCTCCATCGGATCCAGTAAATACATTCCAAAATTTGAGTGTTACTTTTTCTCCTGACAGCTGGTCTGTCTCTTTACCTGTCTCCTCATTAGCAGGGGTTTCCTGAGACCCATTATTTTCTATAGTTCCTTCATTGCCCCCATTTCCTGTTTTACAGCCCGTCATCATACCTACTGTTAATGCGATGATTACCAATATACTGGTTAGCTTTTTCAAATTCATATAGCCCTCCTTCTGCCCTCTGGCAGCTTAATTTCAAGTTAATCACATCTTTAATTCATTTACCTATTGCAGCCTTTACCCCGCTATGCCCTTGCTGCACGGTGCTCTAAATAATTGGATAACTTGGCTTGAGCACATTCTACCTATGACTTAGTTTCTTCTCATTAAAGATACTTATTCTTTTACACCGCCCTTCCTACTAGAAATATGGTATTAAAAAATGTAGGTAATTGTGAAATAGATATTTACAAAATATCCATCTTGATTTAGAATACTGTCATAAAAAATATCTTAACGGCTTAATCGTTTGTTTGCGGCAGACTTTAAATTGTTAGGGTATTTTTTTCATCCCTTCAATAGCCATTCTTATTCTAAATTCATCACTTTTACCGGATTATGTAAAAGTACAGGTGTTTTTAAATTTTATGCTATTTTATGTGCGTACACGTGTACCCTACATCCAAAATTATATATCTTTGCTGAAAAATTGTCAATGCTTTTAATTTTAATTTTAATCTAAGGCAGATTGCACCAACAACATTGGGTAAATTGTTTGTATTCTGACAATATGCTATTATTGCTAGCGGCACAAAAAAACAAGCGCATAGGCTGGTAAAAACCATTCTATGCGCTTATTTTACAGATTATTTTGTCCTACTTACGTTTTTTATCCACTTTCATAGTATTTAATGTGTTTTAAAATAGCTTTTACAGTTTGTTAATTTATGCAGCAACCGGCTTTCTCTTATCCGCTTTTTTTGTGCTTGCAACTAATAATCCCAATAGGATGGATAAGAATGCAGAAACCAGTACTCTATATTCTGCTGGTAATAAAAATACGATTGTATGACATGGAGTCCAGATCAATAAGCAGCATTTAATCCAGGAAAAGCTAACAAGACTTTGCCAATCAACTCTTTTTACCATTGCTTCTATTGTAATATTGCCTTTCAGTCTTCCCTCACGCTTCTCAATTAACATATCCACCAGCATATCTCCAAATTTATGATAGATATACATCATTGGCCCAAAGGTTGTATTCATAATAAAGCTGCCAAAGAAGGCTACTGCCAGCCTGGAGCCGTCAAAAGGCAGTTTACCGCTTGCCATAGCACCCTGTGCACCTGCCATATAGACAGTAAATACTAATGTAATCATTATGCCAAGAATGCCCCATACCGCGCCTTTCCACAGAAAACCCTTTTGGAATTTCCATTCGCCGTTCAGAACTCTTGCCCCCAGCATATCACCCATGGTTGCCAATATGAAAAACTTCACAAAACCTCCCAAATATGGGTGTACTGTTGTAACTGCTATAAATTCGTTTCTTGTTACAGGAACAACAAGAATTAATACCCAAATCAAAAGCAATAATGCCCAGACCAGGTCGCCTGTTAAATTCTTTTTCATTTCCATACCTCTTCTTTTCTCATGATCTTAACGCACATATCTATGTACTTTTGTGTTGATATTATAATATAATTCATAAAAATGTGCAACTAAAAACATGTTTTAATTTACATGTTTATATGAATCTGTAAGGAAATAGTCAAACCTTGCGAAATAATTAACGATAACATGATCGAAGCCCTATTTAACCTAGAAATTACAGCAGATTTCCTCCCAGCTATCTATCCTAAGGCGGGCAAAAAAATCTACAATACCACTCATGCCTTAAATACGAAAATTACTTTATTAACTTTTTCGTAAAAAGTAACAAAATAAATTGTAAAATTGGCTCTTAGTTTAATTTGACGGTTGGAATTCATAGTGATATAATCCTTCTGGATATAATACATATATTAAGATATCCTAATCATGTAACCGCATAACGGAGTTTTCATAAGGAAAGTGAGTTTTGCCCTATGTCACAACAAGCTAAGAAAGCTTTTAAAAATAATAAAGAAAATGAATCTTATTACGAATCGAACTTAATCATATTGCAAAAGCATCAAATTCTAATGCAAATCATAGTATCAATTGTTATGGTGCTTGTACTAGAAATGCTAAGTCGTCGTTCCATATCACAGGGACTTGGATTTATTATGGAAAATCCTTTAATGTTTCTATTTAATACAATGATTGTATTACTATCCCTTTCCCTGTCCATGATGTTCTCAAAAAGATATTTTATGATGCTTTTGATTGGAGTTATCTGGCTAGGCTTAGGAATCGCCAATTTTGTAATACAGTGCTTCCGTCTAACTCCCCTGACCTTTATGGATTTTTATGTGTTAAAATCCGTATCCGGCATTTTCCACATGTATGTTGATTCTATTCGAATGATACTAATTGCTATCTTACTGGCAGTTCTTATGACCTTTATGTTTATATCCTGGAGAAAGGCAAAGAGATATCAGAAACAGGTTCGCATACCTGCACTTGTAATCGGAATCACTACGATATCGATGCTGCTATTGTCCTCCTTTGCCGTAAAGGTCAGCGCACTGTCCAATGATTTTACAAATCTTCCTGATGCTTATGCAGATTACGGCTTTGCCTACTGTTTCTCAAACAGTGTCATTGATCGTGGCATTAAAGAGCCGGAAGGATATTCTGAAGCAGAGGTAAATTCTCTGGTAACTAAAATTAACAATAGCTCCAATAAATTCGCATCCAAAGATACCAGTATGACTACATCAGATTCATTAAATACCGATGGAGAATCTACGGATGATCCTAACCAGATTCAATCTCTTGGAGTGGATTCGGTAAACGATAGCAGTAAGCAGCCTAATATTATTATGCTTCAACTCGAATCTTTTATTGATGCTAACCATTTGATTAATTACTCTTATTCAGAAAATCCGGTACCTAACTTTACAAAGCTAAAGGAGGAATATTCCTCTGGTTACCTAACCGTTCCTGTTTATGGAGCAGGTACTATTAATACAGAATTTGAAGTATTGTCCGGTATGAGCATTGACTTTTTCGGAACCAGTGAATATCCTTACCGTACTATTTTACAATCCACTACTGCTGAAAGTATGTGCTATAATTTATCTACGCTTGGGTATCACAGCTATGTCATACACAACAATACAGGTACTTTTTATAACCGAAATAGTATATTTCCAAAGCTGGGCTTCGATCATTTTGTATCCTTGGAATATATGAACGATGTGGAATATAACCCAACCGGCTGGGCTAAGGATAAGGTATTAACAAAACAGATTCTTTCCGCTCTGACTGAAGATACAAATAAAGATTTTATATATACCATAACAGTTCAATCCCACGGTAAATATCAAGAGACACCTATGGAAGAAAATCTGATTAAAGCTAACACCAGTCTTCCAGATACTAGTGAAGCGTTTCTTAATCAAATCGAGTATTATGTCAATCAGGTTCACCAAACGGATGCCTTTGTGGGTGACCTCATAAATCAGTTATCTACCTTTGAGGAACCTACCGTGGTAGTAATGTTCGGTGATCACCAACCACCCTTGGACTTTGATAAAACAGATTTGATTAATGGAAACAAATTTCAGACGGAATATGTAATTTGGAGCAATTATCCGATGGAAAATGAAAAGCTGGATCTATCAGCTTATCAATTAAGTTCCTATGTTATGAGCCGGATCGGCTGTGATAATGGAATATTAACAAAATTCCATCAAAGATGCTTTGATAACCCAGACTATAAAGAGGATCTCCAACTTCTTCAGTATGATATGTTATATGGACAGCAATATGTTTTCAACGGTGTAAATCCATATTTGGAAAAAACCATGAAAATGGGTATTCAGGATCCTAAGGTTACAGATATGCAGACGGTCGGTGATGTTATCTATATTCATGGTGAGAACTTTACTCCTTGGAGTGTAGCTTACATTGATGGAAATGCAAAAGAAACGACTTTTGTAAATGAAACCATGTTATCTGTTCCCTTCGAAGAATTTGAAACTCCAGTCGTGTATGTGGCTCAGGAAACAGACGGTAACACCATTCTAAGTCAAAGTCAGGAATGGATGAAATAGTTATTTTAATAGTAGTAGGGCATTTACTCATGTACACTCTTGTGCATAAGTAAATGCCCTACTGTTTTATAAAACAATTTTATTTAAATAAGACCGTTGCTTCCTTTAAGTTATCAATAATCGCTATATGCTGCGGACAGTGGCTTTCACAGGAGCCACATTCGATGCAATCTGCAGCTTTTCCGCTACTTGAAGTTACCCACATATAATTTCCCTTAGCACTTTCAAGGTTTTGATAAATTCTAAAGTTGTTTACACTGTTAAAGATCTCAGGAATATTGATCTGCTGCGGACAGTCATCCACACAATATTTACATGCGGTACATGGGATAGTTTCCACCTTATCCAGTTCTTCCACAGCCTTCTTAATTATCTCGTAATCCTTTTCTACAAGCGGCTTAAACTCCTTCATAAAGCTAAGGTTATCTTCCATTTGCGCTAGGTTAGACATGCCACTTAGTACCATGAATACTCCCTCTAAGGAAGCTGCATAACGGATTGCCCAGGAGGCGATCGATAGCTCGGGCTCTTCTTTCTTAAACATCTCTTGAATCTCCGGTCGCATGCCGGCTAAGGCGCCGCCCTTGATAGGCTCCATTATGATAATTGGTTTCTTATGCTTGTAGGCTACCTCATAGCATAATCTAGACTGTACTTCCTCACTCTCCCAGTCCGCATAATTAATCTGCAGCTGAACAAACTCCGCCTCCGGATGCTTCGTCAGGATATCATCAAGAACGTCCGCTGTATCATGAAATGAAAACCCAAGATGCTTTACAAATCCTTTTTCTTTCATCTCCAAGCCAAATTCCCATGCTCCCATTTTTTCTGCATCTGCTGCCTTTTGTTTATCCATGGAATGGAGTAAATAATAATCAAAATAGCCTGCACCGGTACGCTCCAGTTGAGTATCAAATATAGTCTGTAAATCCTCAGGGTTTTTAACTGCCCATAAAGGCATCTTTGTTGCTAGCCTAAAAGACTCTCTGGGATATCTGTCAACAATCGCTTCCTTAACGACACTCTCAGATAATCCATTATGATAGATGTATGCAGTATCAAAGTAAGTAAAGCCATCTTCCATAAAACGGTCTACCATCTGCTTCACCTGCTGGATATCGATATCTTTCCCATCCATCGGTAAGCGCATTAATCCAAAGCCTAGTTTCTTTATCTCTTTTCCCAAATAATTATCTGACATTGTGTCACTCCTCCATTATTCGATCTAATTATGTTTTGATAACAAATAAAAGATTGCTATCCTTAAACTGAAATGCTACACTAATTATAAAGCATTCGAGTAACTCGAAGTCAACCAAAAATATGTAAAATGCTTATGTAAAATATACAGATTCCTGAAAAAGTAACGATTTTGATACGTTAATCATTCATGAAATGTTCCGTAAGAGGCTGGAATGTATTATTAACAATTGGAGGTAGCTTATGTCTCAGTATACAGTAAAACAACTTTCTGATAAGCTTGGTATTTCCGTTCACACCATACGATTTTACGATGATCAGGGTTTATTTCCTGATGTTTCAAGAGATCATTACAAAAACCGTATTTTTACCGAAGAAAGTCTTAGCTGGGTAAATCTTGTTTTATGCTTACGCAATACCGGGATGTCCATATCAGAAATTAAGCATTATATTAATTTATGTCAGGAGGGCGACTCCACGATTATGGAGCGGTACCAGATCATATTGGATCAAAAGAAAAAAGCAGAGGAAGATCTAAAGGAAATGCAAAAGCGCCTAGAGGTATTAGCGCATAAGGAAAAGTATTACGAAGAACTGCTTGCTGGTAAGATCCTGAAATAAAGTAAATAAAACTTATGAAACATCGCCATATGCCCCTATTATATTGATGCCTGGTCTTCCACTTGGGAACCAGGCATCATTCTTTCTCTATTCCTATTGCTAATAAACTCTGGTTTTTATCAAATCCTCTGCCTGTTTCTGATCATAAATTCTTTCATCGGTAATTATCCTAAGGGGCATCTGCTTGCCAGAGACTAAATCTCTTACCGCCTTCATCAGCTGATTTCCTAGCATTGGATTACATTCCACAGCACAATTTAATTTTCCCTGTGCCATGGCCTGAAAAGCCGCCTTTGTTCCATCCACGGAGACAATTTTCACATCCACTCCCGGCTTAATCCTATGCTCCTCCAGTACCTTGATTGCTCCCAGAGCCATATCATCATTGTGACAGTAGATAACATTAATATCCCAGTCACGTTCCTTTAAATACTGCTCTATCACTCGCTTTCCGCCTTCCGTCGTGAAATCTCCATTAGCAGAGTACACAATCCGATATCCCTCACATTCCTCCAAGGTCTCCTCAAATCCCTTTTTTCTTTCTTCTGTTGGAGAAGCTCCTTCGTTCCCCTGAATTTCTAGAATCTTAACTTCTGAACTCTCTGAAGGCACATTGTCCCGTACCCAGCGCATAGCCCTTCTGCCTTCCTCCATAAAATCAGCTCCGATATAGGTTGTAATTAAATCTGTTTCTGTAATATCCACCTTCACATTTCGGTCGGACATTACAACCGGGATACCGGCGGCCTTCGCTTCTCTAAGTATCTCCTCCCAGCCGTCTTCCACCACCGGGGATACGACAATTACATCCACATCCTCTTTGATAAATTTACGAATTGCAGCAAACTGGTTTTCCTGCTGTTGGTTGGCATCTTCAAATAATAATTTTACTTGAAAAGCCTCTGCAGCTTCTTTAATTGATTTCGTATTAGCTAATCTCCACTGGCTCTCCTGTCCGACCTGAGAATAACCCACAACGATTTCTCCCTCATTAGCTTCCCAAATGGTATTTAACTTCTTCAGATATTCTTTTGCGTTATCTGATGTAATGGTGTAGCTGCGCAAAATTACCTGCTTGGGTACGCCGCTCTCTTTCTTAAGAATATTAAGAGCATATTCAATGGCTTCTTTTCCTCCGGTGGGGCAGGAAATAGTTGCGGTTATCTTATTACTCATGACAAGGTCAATTCCTTCATTCTTCCCGGTAAAGCCGTCACTTCCCACGATTTGTATTTCCTTATCCAGCCCCAGCTCAACAAGAGCTTCATATGCCCCCAGTGCTATGTAATCATTATGAGCAAATATGACATCTATCCCTTGGAGTACTTCTTTTTTCTTTAATAAATAGTCATAGGCTGTATCCCTTAATTCGTTATCCATGACACAAACTTTTTTCACGATTCGCGGATGATCCTCAATGGCCAAATCAAAACCCTCACTTCTCTCCTCACTTTGAATTGCCATATCCTTTCCACTAAGTTCCAGCACAGTACAACCCGTTTTTCCAAAACGCTCACCGATGAAATTCCCTGCCTGTCTGCCAATTACTTCATTATCCGGCCCGATGTAGAGTGTATAGTCAAAGCCTTCAATTGCCCGGTCCATCACGATAACCGGTATATTGTTATCATATACTTCCTTGATCTTATCCGTCATTGCTTTTGTATCACAGGGTGACACGATCAATAAATCTATTCCGAAATCCAGAAGCCGATCGATATCCTGTTTCTGCTTCGTCACACTTGTTGTAGCATCTGTGGTAATGATCCTAATATCCTTATGACGAAGCATCTCCTTCTCCAGCTCTGCCATTAAGGCTAAACGCCAATCCTCCCTCATATTAGCTTGTGAAACACCGATCACATACTTAATCTCATCCTCGCCACTGATACTATTTCTGGATTCTGCTCCCCAGAACCAGAAGAAAAAGAATAGAAAGCATAATATAATCAGTATGGCTGACATCCGGAACATGTCTTTTTTCCAATTCTTCATACTCTTTTCTTCCTTCCTTAATATTCTTCGGGGATTTCAATTGTAATGGTTGTTCCTTCCTGTTCAATACTCTCTACCCTGATCGCATAGGAACTGCGATACCGTAATCGCAACCTCTCCTTGATATAGTAGAGTCCAAAGCCATAGTTTTCTTCCGGTGCAGCTGTTCCATTTAACAGACTACGCAGACGATTGGCAGCCTCCTCACTCATTCCCTTACCGTCGTCTTTAACGGAAAGTAAAGCCGTGTTCCTATCACTGCGTTTTACACTAACCTCCAGGTGTCCGCTGCCCCTCTTCATCTTAACTCCATGATAGATAGCATTTTCTACAAGGGGCTGTAAGATAAGCTTGGGTACCACCATCTTCTGCAAGGATTCGTCCATATCAATGCTGTAATAAACCTTGCTGCCATAGCGGATCTGCTGAATATAGAGGTAATTAGAGATATATTTCATCTCCTCTTCCATAGTAATATAATCTTTTCCTTTGCTTAAGCTGATTCGAAATACATTGGTAAGCGCATCTACCAGTTTAACAATATCACTTGCGCCATGGGCTCTTGCCATCCAGTTGATCGTATCCAATGTATTATATAGAAAATGAGGTTTAAATTGTTCCTGAACAATCTTTAGCTCTGCCTGATGCTTACTCTCCTGCTCCACATAGACCTGATCCACCAGTTCTTGAATTCGTTGCAGCATTCGGTTAAATTTTCGTCCCAGCTCACTGACTTCATCCTGATAGTCACCCTCAAAACGGACGGTAAGGTCACCCTTCTCTGTCTTCTTCATTAGATTTCTCAACTCAATGATTGGCTCAGTGATGGTTGAAGATATCATTAAGGTGACAAAGGAGACAATCATAAGGGTCAGAATCAGGATCCCAATATAGATCAGGATCATCTGGTTGACATCACCCATAATCTCATCATAGGAAGCCACACTTACCATCTTCCAACCCGTGTACTCAGATTTTTGAAACCTAATCTGATATTTACTACCAGCTATCTCGACGACCAGCGGAGCTGTCTCATTCTCCAACCATTCGGGCTTTATCCGGTAAACAATCTTATTCACCGGTGTGTATACCATATGGCTGTCCTCATCCAGGATAAACACGAATCCACTTTCCCCGATAATTGCATCCTTTACCGCTGCTGATATGATTGTGTGCCTGATGTCAAAGAGTAAAACACCTGCCACTTCTCCTGTATTTGGATTTTTCACTGCCTTTACTACAGAAAATACATCATCAATACTGTAGGCGGCATCTGTTACAATGTTTCTTCCTGTTACGTTACTAATGATATGCATGGTTTCCGGATCCTCACAAGCCTTTTGATACCAACTTTCCTCCTGAAAGGAGTCCCTTGAGATACGTGTCATACCAATGCTGATATAATCATCATTGGCAGACGCAAACAAAACACCCGCTACCTCTGGATGGGTGTCTGCTACTATTTTCATATTATGAACCACATAATTGTTGTCCTGTTGCCAGACTGCTTTCCCACGATTTGTCTCCTCTGTTGTCGTGGTATCTTCCAGGATTCTGATAAGCATATTGGTTGTTTTTTCAATGCTTCCCATATAGACATCCAGTGTCTGTTCCACCTGGGTAATCATCTGCGTCGTATGCTGGGTAACATTCCTCTCCGCCTCTTTAACGGACAGTACGATTCCCACAATTCCAATCATTAAAAAAGGGATAAGAGCAATGAGTATATGAGAATAAATTAATTTTCCGCGAATTTTTGCGTTCATGAATTTACTCTTTAACTGCTTCATCGTCTTACCCCTCCAACCTTTTATTTGCCTTTAAATGTTCTCTTCTTATTCAGCCACTGATTTTCCCTTCAGCTTATCCGCTCTTACAGCAATGACTCTCTGGATAACAATAAAGAAGCATAGCAATCCGGCAATTGTAACCTTGGTCCACCAGGTATTCAGATTCTCATAGGTGACGATTGTCTGAATGATACCCTGAATCATGGCTCCCACCGTAGTTCCAATCACAGTTCCAACCCCACCGCTTAATAACGTACCACCGATGACAGCGGATGAGATAGCATCTAACTCCATGCCCATATTCTGCAGTCCATAGCCTGCAAGAGTATAAAAGCTAAATACAACCCCGGCAAGTGCTGCACAAAAGCTGCTGATCGCATAGGCACCTATTTTTGTTTTGGCAACTTTAAGTCCCATCAGCTCTGCTGACTGCTCGTTACCTCCCAATGCATAAATACTACGCCCAAATTTTGTTTTTTTCAATACATAAGTAGCTATCACTAGCACTACTACAAAAATAAGTACATAATAATATATTTTTCCATTCAATGCTTTTGGCTCCCCCAGACTGATCTTGATCTTTCCCAAGGCCATCTTCTTAAAAAAAGGATCTGTTATAGGAATGGATTCATTACTAATTACAACGCAGAGTCCTCTCATTAAGAACTGCCCAGCCAGCGTAACAATAAAGGGCTGCAGCTTATAATAGTGAACCAATGCTCCCTGAGTTATTCCAATACCAATTCCAATGATCAGTACCAACGGAATTACTGCATAGGAAGGCATCCCTCGTTCCATTAGAAATGCCATGAATACACCCGTGAATGCAATGGTCGAGGAAATCGATATATCAATCCCTCCAGTAATCAACACAAAGGTGATACCAATGCCTGCTATCATCAGATAGGCATTATCATTAAATAAATTTAAAAACGTAGAAATGGAGAAAAAGCTGTCGTATCTCACCGCACCAAAGATAAACATCAACACAAATAATACAATGGTAATCAGCAAAGAAATATTATTGATGGATCTTTTTTTTGTTTTCTTCATGATTCCTCCACCGTCCTTCTGCTTTTGAAAATCCTTGTTACGGACTCCTTAAACTGTTTTGACTGGGATAGGCAGATCACAATGATTAAGGCTGCTTTTAACACTCTTATGTACGCTGCCGGCACACCAAGTGCCAATACGGTTGTGGTAATGCTTTGAACAATCAAAGCCCCCATTACACTTGCAAATATCGAAAAACGTCCCCCCATCAAATTCGTACCGCCGATAGCAACTGCAAGAATTGCATCCAGCTCAATATTTAAGCCGCTGTTATTACAGTCAGCTCCTTTGATCCCGGCACTGTCAATCAGACCCGAGACAGCTGCAAACGCACCGGATATGGTATAGATACCAAGTAAATAAAGATCTACCTTGATACCAGCGAACTTAGATGCGATCGGATTACATCCGATTGATTCCAGGAATAGTCCGAAGGCTGTTCTTGTTACAAAGAGCAGGAGCAATCCAACTAAAAAGATAACAATATATAAGGGAAAGGGTAAGCCCAGAATATATCCACCATTGATAAAATAATAAGCTTCGGAGTTTATTGTTATAATCTTGCCATTGGTAATTAACTGGGCTATTCCTCGCCCCGCCACAAGTAAAATCATAGTTGCGACAATGGGCTGAATCTTGATCTTTGAAACCAAAAAACCGTTCCATATGCCGCAGATAACACCTGCCAGAATTGCCAGAAGAATTGCAACTCCTACATTTCCCCCTGCCGCCGGAAGAATATTGCCATTTATGATACTGCAGGCAATGGCTCCGCTGATGGCCATGACAGAGCCGACAGAAATATCAGTTCCTCCCGTAGCCAGAACCATAGTCATTCCTGCTGCCAGGAGCATCAACTTACTGCCATTTCTAAAAATATCAATGATTCTTCCATATAAATGTCCATCCACAATGGAAATGTCAAAGAACTGACCCTTTGTCAGTAACGCGTTAAACAAAAGAATAGCAAAAAAGATTACAACCGGCCAGAAGGCCTGCTTTTGGGATAGCTTACGATATCTTTCTTTCATCAGCCTTCACCTCCCGCCATAATGTGCATGATTGTCTCTTCCGAAATCTCTTTCCCATGTAATTCTCCTACACATTCCATATCCCTCAGTACCATCATGCACCTGCAGCAACGAAGCATCTCATCTAACTCAGATGAAATGAAAAGTACTGCCATACCCTGACCTGCAAGGCTAATAATAATCTTTTGAATTTCAGCCTTCGTACCGATATCAATACCTCTCGTGGGCTCATCCAGCATAAGAAACTCTGGGTTGGTAGCAAGCCATCTTGCCAGAATAACCTTCTGCTGATTTCCACCGCTCAAGTTCCTAATCAGCTGGCTGGCATTCGGTGTTTTAATCTCCAGCTTTTCAATATATTCCTCAGCAATCTTCTCGGCATCCTTTTGGGATATTTTATGAAAAAGTCCTTTTTTGCTTTGTAAGGCAAGAACTATATTTTCCCGTATTGATAAATCACCTATGATCCCCTCTGTTTTTCTATTCTCGGGGCAGAAGGCAATCCCACTACGAATTGCATCTAACGGTGATTTAAAATGAGTCTTCACTCCTTTCAGCCTCAACTCGCCTCGTTCGATCGCATCAACACCAAACAGTATTCGCGCTGTCTCCGAGCGCCCTGAGCCAAGCAGCCCGGAAAGTCCAAGTACTTCACCCTTTGAGACTCTTAAGTTAAAATTCCTGATGGTTGCGTATCCATATACACCCTCCAGCTCAATAAAGGCATCTCTCTTTTCCTGAGCCTCCTGCTCCAGCTGCCCGGCTACCATGGATTCATTTAAGCTGGCATAATCCTTACCAATCATCTTAGCTACCAGTTGAACCCTTGGTAGCTCCGCGGTCTGATAGGTTCCCACATAGTTACCGTTTCTTAAAACGGTGATGCGATCTGTGATTTGATAAACCTGATCCAGAAAATGGGTGACAAAGATAATTCCCATTCCCTCATCCCGAAGCTTCCTCATGATCTCAAACAATTTATCTACTTCCACGGTTGAAAGACTGCTGGTAGGCTCATCTAAAATCAATACCTTTGCATCAATATCGCTGGCTCTGGCAATTGCCACCATCTGTTGAATGGCTACGGAGTAATTATCCAGTTTTTTTGTTACATTCAGCTTTAGATCAAATCTTGCTAATAGCTCTTCTGCTCTTTTATTAATAGTTCTCCAATCAATTCCGCCAAACTTAGTCTTTGGCTCTCTTCCGATGTATATATTCTCTGCAACCGAAAGATTCGGGCATAGGTTTACCTCCTGATATACGGTAGAAATACCCTCAGATTGTGCCTCATAAGTGGATTTGGGGTGAATCTCTTTCCCATCCAATACCACCTTACCGCAGTCACGTTCCTCTACCCCCGTAAGTACTTTGATCAGTGTAGACTTACCGGCTCCGTTTTCACCCAACAAAGCAAGGATTTCACCCCGGTGCAGACTCAGCTGAACATCATCCAAAGCAATCACCGCTTTGCCGAAGGATTTTGAAATATTACTCATGCTCAATAATATGTTTTCACGATCCAAAATCTTTCCTCCTTCCCTGACCTTCCTAAAAAATCCGCTCCATACCACCTGGAGCGGATTTAATTATACAAGTAGAAGCCGCCTCTAAGTCCTCTTTTCTTTAGCGCAACTACACTAGGGTCTATTAATATTTACGATCATCAATAACATCTGCTGCCATATCTGCAGTAAATACTCCATCTACGGATTTAACCCATTTTTCAACTGTTTCGCCTGCTTTTAATTTAGCAGCTGTTTCAAATAACAGAGGTCCAAGCAAAGGATTACATTCTACAGTACAGTTCGCTTCTCCGGCTACCATTGCTTCGAAAATCCCCTTTACTCCATCGATGGATACAATCTTAATATCTACCCCAGGCTTTAAGCCAGCTTCTTTAATTGCCTCAATTGCACCAAGTGCCATATCATCATTGTGGGCGTATACACCCTTGATGTCGCTGTGGGTCTTTAAAAAGGCTTCCATAACCTCTTTGCCCTGGGCTCTCGTAAAGTCACCCGTTTGGGATTCTACGATTTCAATCTTCGGGTAGCTTGCTGCAATTTCTTCATCAAAGCCGGTTTTACGATCTGTTGCTGCAGATGCACCAACAGTTCCTTCCAACTCTACAATCTTTCCTTCATTACCAATTAATTTAGCCATTTCAGCTGCTGCCATTTTACCTTCTTCAATGAAGTCTGAGCCGATAAAGGTTGCATATAAACTTTCATCAACTGCTGCACGTCTGTCTAATAATATAATAGGAATTCCCGCATCCTGTGCCTCTGCAAACACCTGATCCCAACCGGTTTCCACAACAGGGGCAAGACCAATTACATCAACGCCCTGTTCAATAAAGCTCTTAATAGCCTTAATCTGATTTTCCTGTTTCTGCTGTGCATCTGCAAAATGAAGTTCAACAGTAGCTGCATTTTCTTCTGCATAGCTTTGAATGGATGCCGTCTCTGCATCTCTCCAGCCGGATTCCTGACCAATCTGCGCAAAGCCTACTACTAGCTTTCCATCATCAGCCGGCTCACTTTTCTTCTCATCTGCAGCTTCTGTCACAGCCACATTCTCAGATGTGTTATCCGATGGTGCAACTGTAGCTTTTGAGCTGCACGCAACGAATCCCCCCACAACCATAGTGGTGCATAGTAAAATGCTTAAAAACCTTTTTTTCATGAATACATCCTCCTTTTATGTGCTAAGCTTTTCTGTAATTTGGAACCCCCTCGTACTGTGTTTGATTCATGTTATGATACGGGTTCCAAACTTCCTTTGCTTATACTGAGATTATAACGGTCTTAATCTGATCCGTCTTTGCAATAAACTAGCACAACTTTGTAAAATATTAACTTGGAGAATGGTTTTGAATTGTCCTTATATTTTTCTTATAATCAATCGGGCTGATTCCAATTTTACGTTTAAATACATTGCTAAAGTAATGCTGAGTGGCATAGCCGACACGCTCCGCAATTTCGTACATTTTCATCTGATCATCGTGCAATAACTCAATTGCTTTTCTTATTCTAAGATTAGTCAGATAATCCACAAAGGTATAACCCATCTCTTTACGAAATAATTTACTTAGATATGGAACAGAAATATTTACTTCCTCCGCTACATCCTGCAGCGAGAAATCCTCCTTGCCATAATTTTGTTCGATAATTTCTGTAATTTTCTGAACCACCCCTGAGATACGGTTAAGCTCTTCTAATTGTCCGGCTGCTGACTGATAGGCCTCACTGAGCTTTTCGTACCCACTGCCCTCTCTATGTACCACCTTACAGATCATTGGAAAATTACGCTCTATAAAGTTTTGATATCGCTCTGTTCTTTCTTCCATTACCTTGCTATCGGCTCTCTGTGTAATTAAAACCAAATTTCCGTAACTGTCTCGAATACTGGTTTCACAATTTAAATCCTCAAACATCTCCTTTGCAACATTCTGCGCTGCAAAAAAGATAAGATTCTCATTCCAAGCCTGCTTTACATCATTATTTCTCTGGTAATCCAGACGGATAACCAGAATGTGAAACTTTACAGGAATCTTTAAAGCTAGATAATCGCACTCCTGCCGGATTTCTTCCGGTGCCAGGTGCCCTTCCAGTACTCTTAGCAGTAGTTCCAGAATGAGACTTCCTCGGTTTTCCACAAGCTTTTTTTCTGCCCACTCCAGATATTGCTCCTCAACATTCCTTTTTTGCAATATCGTTCTAAGACGCTCTATCATATCATGGAACATCTCTTCCTGGACTGGTTTTAACAAATACTCATAGGTTCCCAGGCGAATTGCTTCTTGGGCATATTCAAACTTATCATATCCGGTAATAATGACAATAATAGCTAAGGGCTGTATCTTCTTTAGCTCCTCTATAAACTGCAGTCCATTTAAAAATGGCATAGTTATATCAACAAAGTATACATCAATTCTTTGATCCCTCGCCATTTCCAGTGCAATTTCTCCATCCTCTGCCTGAGCTACCACCTCAAAATCCTGGTAGCTTTCCAGTAACCCGGAAATCCCCTGGCGAATAATGTACTCATCATCTGCTACCAATGCCTTATATTTCACGAAATCCCCTCTCCCATGTATGTATTCTAGATCCAATTTCAAATTGTACGTTCTCGCAATGATCGATAGCTACTCTCCGACTAGTTTATCACTTTTTGCATAACGTGTCTTTACAATAATAAGCTCTAACTTTATAATTTTTTACACTTTACTAAGCTCTAGAGATAATGTTTGATTGGCTTTTCCATAAAAAACAGACAGTTCCGGTTTAACCTCACCAGACTGTCTGCTTTTTGCTTACTTATCATTTGTTCCTTTATGTACTTCAATAATATTCTTCATTGATGAAGGGATATTAGCTTATTCCTTATAGTTCTTCGCAAGCATAAATTCCTTCTGTATCTCTTCCTCCGGTTCCTGCGTCAACAAAGAAACAATTACAATAGCAATACAGGAAAACAAGAAGGCCGGCAGAAGCTCATAAAGGCCTAGAACTCCTCCCATTGGTTTAATGATCAGTTTCCAGAAGAAAACCATGATACCTCCACCGAGCATACCCGCAATCGCGCCCTCCCTGGTCGTTCTTTTCCAGAAGAGAGAGAAAAGCATCAGGGGCCCAAACGTAGCTCCAAACCCTGCCCAGGCAAAGGATACGACGGTAAAAATCACACTATGTTCATCCATAGCGATGATTACTCCGATCAGGCTTATAACAAGAAGGATGATCTTTGAAGCAACCATAACCTGTTTATCTGTAGCATTCCTCTTAAATAATCCCTGGAAGATATTTTTTGACATAGCAGACGAAGCAATCAACAGATAGGAATCTGAGGAGCTTATGGTTGCTGCTAAGATACCAGCCATAGCCAGACCTGCAAAAACAGTCGGTAATAGGTTCGTAGATAAGGTAATAAAGATTTTTTCAGCCGACCCGGAGGAAAGGTGCTCTACTGGAAATGCGGCTCTGCCAACGATACCGATTGCTACTGCCGCAAACAAAGAGATTGCGCACCATGCTGTCGCTATTCTTCTGGATTGTTTTAATTCACTATGCTTTCTGATTGCCATAAATCTAAGAAGAACCTGAGGCATACCAAAATATCCAAGTCCCCAGGACATTGTTGATATAATTGTTAAAAATCCATAAGCTCCGACTTCACCAAAGATAGGTGCTCCATTTTGGGTAACCTGCTGCAACCCATCCTTCATCTGCGGAGTAGCGATTCCGAAAAAGCTTAAAAACCCTGGTATCTCCTTTAAATTAGTTGCAATTGCCCCAAAGCCTCCTGCATAAACAACTCCGGTTATTAATACCGCCAGCAGGGCAATAATCATTACGATTGCTTGCATAAAATCCGAAGCACTTTCCGCAAGAAACCCCCCCAGAAATGTATATACAATAACAAATAGTGCTCCAGCAACCATCATTGTATGATATGGGATCCCAAACAGTGTATTAAACAATTTTCCAACCGTCACAAAACAACTGGAAGCGTAAATTGTAAAAAACACAAATATGAACAAGGCAGCTATTGTCATAATAATCTTATTCTTTTCCTTATAACGGTTACTGAAAAACTCCGGAATCGTTATAGAGTCACCTGCTACAATCGAGTATGAGTGAAGTCTTCCCGCAACGATCCGCCAGTTGATATAAGTTCCAATCAATAACCCGATTGCAGTCCAAAAAGCGTCGCTTAACCCGGTAAAATAGGCCACTCCCGGTAATCCCATCAAAAGCCATCCACTCATATCAGATGCCTCTGCGCTCATCGCAGCAACCCACGGTCCTAAAGATCTTCCTCCAAGAAAATAATTCTCTGAGCTTTGATTTGCACGTTTTACAAAGTATAATCCGATACCGATTACAAATGCCATGTATAAGCACATGACAACTAAGATCTGTAAATTACTCATAAACTCCTCCCAGCTATATTATTTTTCATTTTATTGTATAATTATACTTTAAAACAGTATATTATACAAGCATTAGTTTATACTTAAGGGAATCCTTATTTTTACTTACTTTTATCACTAAAGCATATAGAAATTCCTGAAAAGTTATAGTACTATATAGTTAAATTGAGCTGAGAGCTATACTCACCTCAAGAGAATAAAAAATAACAACAAGCGTACCTAAGATAGGAGGCCCAACATGCCATTTTTTAAAAAAACAGGAGATTGCGAGGAAGCTCGCTGTATTGTTACCTATGTTAACAATAAGATGGAAGGTAAAGAAAGTACTCCACCACCCAGGATTAATTATGATTTGCATCAAACTGTATATGATTTATTTGACAGGTTTTTTAAAAACGAAGAAACGGTTGCCATTTCTGCAAAAGAATTACTTAATATAGTCACGCAGATGAGCAGCTTTGATGTAAACATGTCACAGATATCCTATGATTTAAAGGATTTCTCAAAAGAAATTGCTGAACTAAGTGAATCAAACCTTGCAATTGTAGAAGAAACCACTGCAAGTATGTTCGAAGTATCAGAAGCAGTACAAGACACTACTATGACCTTAGAAAGACTTGCCATGTCTTCCGAAAAACTGCTTGAAAGTAATAATGAAAGCATCCACAAGCTATCAGAAATTAATAGTCTTAAGGAAAACGTTATGGAAAATTCCTCCGTCATGAGTTCCAGAATAGAAGACCTAGTGGAGCTGACCAATAAGGTAAATGAAATTGTCAGTACTGTTGCAAATATAGCGGAACAAACTAATCTGCTATCTTTGAATGCTTCTATTGAAGCAGCTAAGGCTGGTGAAAATGGAAAAGGCTTTGCCGTGGTTGCAGCAGAAATAAGAAAATTAGCGGATAATACCAAGAAGAGTCTGGATGGTATGAGTGGTTTAATGTCAAGTATTAAAACAGCTGCTGTTAACGGAAGAGAAAGTATGTTAGATACGATTGAGTCATCCTCCAATATGAGTAATAAGATTGAAGTTGTCTACTCTACCATGATGAGCAATATGGAGCTGCTAAGCAAGACTATTGAGGATGTTCATACCGTAAACTCCAAAATGGCCGGAGTAAAGAATTCCACGGGTGAGATCATCTCAGCTATGGATATGTCCAGCAGAGATGCCGAAAAATTAAATTTCATGACACAAACCATCTTTGATGATGCAAGACGCAGCTCAGAATTTGCAAATCAAATAACAAAGCTGGATGATAATTTATCTGAGGTGACTAAGAACTTATTTGCCGCGTTAAAGGGTGGTAGTCACAGTATAACCAACGAAGAATTTAAGCAACAAATAAGAAATGCAAGACAGGCGCATGCAAATTGGGTAATTAATTTGAAAAAAATTATAGATGAAAATAAGCTCTATCCCCTTCAAACTAACAGTGCCAAATGTGCTTTCGGGCATTTTTATTATACAATATCAGTAGAACATCCGTCGATTAAGGCAGATTGGTCTGCAATAGAAGAAATACATAATCAATTTCATATCTGCGGACACAAGGTAATTGATGCAGTTAGGGATTCTAAAGGCTCGGATGCTCAAATGTTTTATAAAGAGGCAGAACAGCTTTCACAGAAAATCTATGCTTTACTTGATAAAATTGAACACGAAGTGGACTTGCAAACCCAAAATGGTGTCATTCTTCTTCCATAAGGGAGTTATCACTATTCATGTAATTCATAAAGGGAGCGTAATCAATCTATGCACGCTCCCTCAAAACAACACTCTTTTCTATATGTTTTTTTATTAATATTTATCGTATCCAATCGCCTTTCTGGGACATGCACTCACACACCTTCCACATTGGATACAGTCCGGATGGCTTAATATATCACCTTTATAATCATAAGGTACAATTCCCAATGGACATTTCTTTTCACATATCTTACAGGATACACATGCAGACGATATCTGTAACACCTTCTTACTATTTCGCAACCTTGATATTACAGAAGCAATCGTACCCATAGGGCAAAAATGGCACCAGGTTCTGTGATTATAAAATAAAGATAATGCAATCCCAACGATTGTTGTCACAACAATAATTCGATAGAAAACCATCCCAATTCCGTAGAGGCTACCCCAATTCTTATAGATACCAAAAGCAAACATGGATAGCATAAAGACTACCATGAAGGCTCTGAATACATTACTCTTAAGAAACCCGGGAACCTTTTTATTCTTACTGAACTTTGAGACTATGTGATCATAAAAGCTTCCTCTGGGACATAGATTACCACACCAAAATCTTCCCTTAAACAAAGAAACTACAATAGGTGCCACCATACAAACAATTGCTGCGATTGCGATTCGAAAATCAAATAAGCTTAGGACTACAAAAGCAAAGAATACAATAAAAGAGTACTTTTTCCATAGATTTAATAATTTGTTCATTACATTCTCCTATAATTTATTAATATAGGAGGATTATATTATTTTCTCATCTTGTATTCCGTGATAGAATCACATAACTGTCACTATATTATTTTCTCAGTCAAATAATGAGCATTAATGACCAGCCAAAGATAGGATATAAAGTAGGTTATATTCCAAACAGAAACACCCTTTAACCCATACTCATGTGAATACACAATCCATGGAAAATGACTTCTAATATCCTTAAACCATGCCATGTATTCACGGTCTTCTTCATCATAATTGAAATAGGAGGAATGAGACGGCTGATTGAATTCAATAACCGAATCGGTATCACCAGCCAATCTTATGGCAGAATTATAATTCAAAAAGTTAGCATTAATAATAGCTGCAAAGTAAGGAAACTCCCAAAGGTAACCAACATTTGAAATTCCCAGCATACACTTATTCGGATGGATCAGCATTGTTGCATTTCTCAAGGTTTGTAAGACCGCCTGAAAAGGCAGTGTACTTATAGGGAGATTATTAGGCATTCTCCAGGCATAGGTCAGTTGATACAATACCTCGTTTGCCGCTAGACCAAGTCCTATATAATCAACTCCCTCATAAATAAGTCCCGTGGATGCTTCAAAGGTACTTGGTGCTATTGTAATCGCAACGGTATAGCCCTTGCTATTTAAAAGTTTTGTTATTTTATCAATAAACTCTACATACGGCTGCCTATCTTCTGGCTGGATAAATGGAGTATTAATATTTATTCCATAGTATCCTTTAGAACGCAGGGTTGCTAAAATATCATTCAGAAAATTATTTTGTATTTCAGTATCATTAATTAAGCTATGTGCAATCGTCGTATTAACCCCTTCTTTTTCGATGGGTACCGTTATATACATAATTGGCACAACATGATAATCCTTGGCAATCTGTATAATTTCTAAATCATCTATGTCTACCAGCTTCCCTGTTTCGGTAATCTCATAAGCATAAACTGTCAGGTATGTTAAATACGGCAGAGTTTTGCGAAGAGTGTCTCTATCGATAAAAGGGTAAGCAAATCCATCCGTTTTTATTGAATCTGTTCTCACTCCTTCATAGCTAATAACCAGCTCATCCCCTATAGAAAGCTCCCTGTCTGAAACATTTGGATTATTTCTTAGCAGCTCCATGGTATCTATTCCCTGTGACTTTGCAATACCTTCTATGCTGTCCCCTGCTTGAACTATATAGATCTGAGCCGGTTTGATAATTACAAGCGCTTCACCTACAATTAAATTATTTGGGTCGAAGATATCATTCTCAAGCAATAATCTTTCTACTGATACACCATAATAATTTGCTATGGAGTAAATATTATCCTCAGGCTGTACCACATGAATATTCATTGATACCCTCAAATCTTTTTATAACATAATATGAATGATATAACAAAAGTTGTTATCTTGTTAGTAAACCAATGACAATTGGCTATTTTCTGTTTATATTTAAATCCAAATTACACCCGTATCCTTATAGGACAGCAAAGCAGGTTCATTTTCTATCTTAAGAATTAATTACTTCTCTTGATATGAACTTATTACAACTTAAACTGCTTTACCGCATCCAATAATTTCTCGGACATTTCTGATAGCTCTACGGCTGAGGAGGAAATCTGTTCTGATATACTACTTTGCTCTTCCGTTGTAGCTGTAATTTCCTCAATATCTGTTCCTGTTTCTTCAATAATATTAGAGATTCGATCAAGTGCTTCAATAACTGAAGCGCTGGATGTTTTTGCCGTCTCAACAGAGGTAACCACCTGATTCATCCCCTGTAATACAACATCAACCTTTTCACTGATATCTTCAAATGCAGTTTTAGAATCCTCCACCGATAGAATCCCCTGATGTACCAGCTCAGTTTCTTGTTCCATCAGCTGGTAGGCTTCACCGATGCTTTTTGTAATTGATTCAATCAGACTAGCAATACCCCTAGCAGACTGTTGTGACTCTGTAGCTAGCTTACCGATCTCCTGCGCAACCACTGCAAAGCCACGTCCCTCTTCTCCTGCTCTGGCTGCCTCAATGGAAGCATTCAAGGACAATAAATTAGTCTCCGAGGAAATGGCCGTAATCATTCCATTAATCTTACGAATTTCTTCTGACTGTTTCAAGAGAACCTTCATGACCTGCTCGATTTTCTCAGTCTGAGTCTGTATCTGCTTCATTTCCTGAATTGAGTTTTGAATTTTCTGCCGTCCTGTATCAGCTTTGCTACTTACAATCTCCGCATCCTTTGTCATTAACTCGATCTTCTCTACTGAATCTAAAAGCTGAGAATTCATGTCTTTTGACATCTGATTTACCTTCTCCGCGTAGTTAATTTGATCCTGTGAGCCACTACTCATTTCATCCATACGATCAGCAATCCCTTCTGCTGATACCGTAGTTTCTTCAGAGGCACTGGACAATTCCTGACTTGAACTTGTAAGACGTTCGGATATATTTGATATGTTTGACACAAGAGAGCGTATGGTCGAAATCATTAAGCTAAGACTTCTCTCCATCTGACCTAGCTCATCACCTTCCGTAGCCTTATATACATTGCAACCCTTACATCTCTCCATTTTTTGTATAACATCCTTCTGTACCTCATTATTACATAGGGTATTAGAGAGTTCCCAGCATTTTAAGTTACTGTTTTGATATGCAGGACATTCATCCTTATTACACTGCTTTATTTCCCAGCATTTTAGCAGTTTCGCTTCTTTTATCTCCACTGTAAGATCACCCTCAGTCACTGTCCCCATAGCCAGTTGCATTTTACGTATTTTATGAACGGTAATATATGAATTCACAGCTGATCCTGCAGACGCCAGGATAAGTAGCGCAATTCCAATAAGAAGGCTATCAAACAGCATCTCATTAACTACTTGCAAATATTCTGACTTTGCGGCATTGATTGACAAGGACCAATTATCAATAGGTACATAAAGGTTCAGCTTATCAATACCATCATAGTGATAGCTTACCCTACCGCTTTTTCCT
Organism: Bacillota bacterium; assembly: GCA_023386815.1. GTDB lineage: Bacteria > Bacillota > Clostridia > Lachnospirales > Lachnospiraceae > Mobilitalea. The sequence goes on along the minus strand of JAEWIZ010000032.1, from coordinate 46,440 downwards.
GCTTTCATTTCCTCATAAGCCTTCGTAAGTGCAGGTATACCAACATCTACGATATTCGTTCCGATCAGCTCTTTCTTAGGATGATAGATAAAGTTTCCCTGAGCATCTATTAAATATGCATATCCGCTGTTGCCAACCTTAATCTCTTTCAAAGCAGAGGTAATATATTCAATATTCATTGAAACAGCAATAGCACCTATCACTTTTCCATTATCCTTTACCGGTACACTGACTACCTCCACATGATTACCCGTCGATTTTGATACTATTATCTCACTTTTAGCAACTTCTCCAGCCAGGTTGGATTTAAAGTATTCTCTTTCTGATAAATCCGTTCCAACAAGACTATCCCCTGAATCATAAACTACTTTTCCGGCGCCATCGATTAAAAAGGCATTTTCTAAATAGTCCGGATAGTTCTCATTAAAGCAGCGCATTAATTCATTTAAATCCTTTACGTCCTTCCCTTGAAGCACCTCCTTAGCCTCTTGTGACTTACTCAAAAGAGTTAGCTGCATCTCCAGGCTCTCACGAATATGAATGACCTGATTCATGGTCTGCTCCAATTTTAACAAAAGCTGCTTCTCAATCTCTTTCGTAATCTGCCTTGAGCTAATCTGATATGAGATTCCGGTAATACTTAATACCGTAATTAGTACAATAAGAAAGTTAATTGCAATGTTTTTAAATAGTAAGCTTCTTTTCCAGTTTGATATGTACTTACTCATAATTTCCCTCCATTTTTATTTTTAATTGACTGATTAATAACAAAAGCGAACACTCTAGGCTTTTGTTATTTTTTAACATAGGCAGCTTATTGTAACACAATGCAAAGTTCTTTTCAAACATTATTAGACATATAAAGACAAAATATCCTACATTTTCCTTCGTTTTTCTTCGTTTCACTTCGCTTCATACCACAGGCTACTAAATATGAAAATCTCACAGAGCTTTAGGCAAAGTTGATGAAGGATAAAATAGCGCTACGTCAGAAAATAAATACTGGATAAGAAAAGCAAATAACCGCTACAAAGTAAAAGTGAATTTCCACCTTCACCTATAACGGCTATTTGTTATTTCTTATTAGAGATTATCTTATTGATTATAACTATAACGTCTCCGACGGTTGATCCGTCCTTTTTTCCTAATCCGTTTCTATTATAATCTTAAAAGCATTTCATATTGATCCACAGTATTTACAAACCCTGCATCCAGCAAGAAACTCTTCATTCCTTCATCCCTTCCATCTACATTAAGCACACTAATCCGTTCTCCCTCCGTATTATCAACCAGTTTAGTAACAATACTTCTGGCAATTCCTCTTCGCCGATATCGTCTATCCACCGCAATTTGAGCGATATCTCCTGTTCTTTTGTCTATCATTCCGTAACCTGCTATGACCCCATCAATTACAGCAATTGAATAGCTGAATGCTTCAGCCAACGCATGAACAGAATCAACAGAATTCTGCCAGGACGGTATATAATCCCAAAAACTTTTTAGGTTTTCCCATTCCACATCAATCATTCCATCCAATGATTCAACCGTGCAAGTTACTCTCGGGCGATACAAACTCTTATCTATTTGGAAGCAAGAGAAAGCTCTAACCACCTCAAAACCATGCTTCTTATATAACTGAAATGCTGCGGCATTTGTTTGAAGAACTTCTAACAAATATTGTTCAGTGCCCTTTTCTTTTAACAGCTCTTTGAGGTAGGACAGTATATTACTTGTTATCCCTTGCTTTCTATATTCACTAATAACTCCTGTTCCCAGGTCATAAACCGTTGATTTACCCTCCCAATCCCGGTAACCATTGAGAACAAATCCAACTAATAGCTCTTCTTGAAATGCACCAACAGAAATACTTGGGGCAAATCCTCTTCTTTGGAGCATTGCTTGAAATTTCCACCTTGGTAAATCTATTTTTACCTGATAGTCAGAAAATGCATCCACAAATGCTTGATGTAATACTTCTATGCTTGTATTCTCTAAGGTTTTATAATGAAACATATCTCCCCACCCCTTCTTTTCTATAGATCGAAATCACTTTAACAACGATACCATCTCTTTCCATTCTAAATCATTTTTTATGAAATATCCATATTAAAAAGCCGCTACACAACTCTAAGGTCATGTAACGGCTATTTTCATTTGATATGCAAGTCGTGAAATAATATGCACGACCGAAATCCCTAGTAGAACAAGGGATTAATCTACTGTATAAGGCATTAAAGCGATGTGTCTTGCTCTCTTAACAGATACAGTTAACGCTCTCTGATGCTTAGCACAGTTTCCTGTAATTCTTCTAGGAAGAATCTTACCTCTTTCAGATACGTATCTCTTTAACTTGTTTACATCTTTATAATCAATTCCTGTGTGATTCTTATCAGCACAGAATACGCATACTTTCTTTCTTCTGCGTCCGAAGGTTTTTCTCTTCATCGGAGAATCGCCCTTATCATCATTTCTCTTGAATGGCATAGTATGACCTCCTTATCCGATTTCATCATATTTATATGATTACTGTTATTCATGACAAGGGAAAACAGCTTGCTGCTTCTCTTGCACAAATCCTTGAACTTGTTCAAAGATTAGTTAAATGGTAATTCTTCGTCAATACCGTCTGGGATGTTCATAAACCCATCCCCCATCGCTGAGCTAGGCTCTGGGCGGAAGCTGTTGTTATGGTTATTACTTTGATAACCAGAATCTCCAGATCCTCCATTACTTCCCTTGCTTTCAGCAAATTCTATATCGTCCGCTACCACGTCGGTCGTGTACACTTTCTGTCCGTCCTTATTGGTATAGCTTCCGGTCTGTATTCTTCCAGAGAGAACCATCTTCATTCCTTGTCTGAAATACTTCTCCACGAATTCTGCCTGCTTGCCAAAGGCAACGCAGCCAATGAAGTCCGCTTCCTGTGATTCACCGGCTCTTTTGAACCTGCGGTCAACAGCTAAAGTAAATCTTGCAATTGCCATGGAACTATCCCCCTGAGTGTATCTCACCTCAGGATCTCTGGTTAAACGGCCTATTAAAATAGCTTTATTCATAAGTTAAATACCTCCCTTTCGTTTTATGCCTTAGGGTAGTATATACACAAGTCGATTGGTAAAGCCAACCCCTGTTATTCAAACGTAGTAAGCGTTCGTCTAAATGCAAGTCCAACTAATAAAGTCGGCTTGTCATTCCTTAAGCATCTTTTCTGATGCACAAATATCTGATTACATTTTCCATAATACGAACTCTTTGCTCGATTTCGTTTGGAACTGTAGAATCAGCTTCGAATTGGATGAAATAGTAATAGCCTTCTTTCATTTTCTGAATTTCATAAGCTAATCTTTTCTTTCCCCAGTCATCAACAGTAGTAACTGAACCACCAAATCTGGTAATCAGTTCTTTTGCTGCTTCTAATGTAGCTAATCTGGTTTCATCCTCGATTTTTGCGTTTACAACTAAGGCTAATTCATATTGATTCATAGTTGTGTAGCACCTCCTTCTGGTCTCTGGCCCTTATCTAATGCCATCTGATCGACGAAGAATCAGATCACATTTAAAGAGCAAGGAAATTTTGTATAACATATCACAATTAGGTATTATAACATGGGTCTGTATATATTACAACTTATTTTTTCAATTATTCCTTCACATTGTTCAATTAGTATGGATTCAATGGTTTATTCATACAGGCTGCTATAATCGGAAAGTCTTTTTTGAAGTAAGGACAGAATATCCTCCGGCTCCATGTCCTTGGCTTTATTAACAAATATGGTTACTGGCGGAAGACTCTGATTTAAATTACGATTCATCATCCTGCGCTTTGTTATATTAAATTTTAGTAAGAAGCTTTTTACATCCTTAGGGATTACTGCAATTGCATCCTTTTTATTCACGGTTATAACTGTAAATTCCTTAATATCATCAAAGGAAATATAACCCATACCACCAATTGTAGAGTTATCAATAATTCCGTCATGAGTTATAGTTAATAATTTTTTTATCTCAAAGACTTTGATTAACGCTCCCGCAAATGCAATGAATAACATCACACTGAGTACAACACCAGGTAGCCAATAACCAATGACATGGCGGTAGATGCCAAAGCTCACCACGCCAATCCCAGCTACCAGAAACAAAAAATTAATAAATAGTGTCAGCATTGCCTTATAATTCACTTCCTGAATTATGATATCTCCCATGAAAATCCCCCTATCAGCCATAGCTCAGCTATCCATATTGTAGCGGTTTTTTCCTAATATTTCAAGGGAGAAAATATATATTCAATACTTTCTTAACTCGTCTTCCCCATCGTCTTCCAGCTTCTCTATCCGTTTAATGACCACTTCATAAAAGCTGGTATCATTTGCCTTCACAGTAATCCGGTCAGATACTTTATGATGCAATATTGCCTTTCCCAGAGGGGAATCGATGCTTATCCTACCTTTTAAGGAATTAGACCTGACCGTGGTTACGATTTTTACGATCTCCTCTTCCTCATCCGCTGGGTAATAGATGGTTACTCTATCATTTAATCCAACCTCGTCAGAACTAGAATCCTCGGGAATAATCTCGGCCGTTTTTATCATCCGTTCCAGATACCTTATTCTGCTCTCGTTTTGGTTTTTATACTGCTTCGCTGCCTTATATTCAAAGTTCTCGCTTAAATCCCCATGAGCCCTGGCCTCCTTTACGTCCTCAAGGGCTTCCTTTCTTACCACCAGTTTACGATATTCAATCTCCTCTTCCATCCGTTTGACATCTTTTTGTGTTATCCTGTCATACATAGCGCGACCCCCTTTGTCTATCTCTTTTCTATTTCAACTTCTTTTCTATTTCTTTTCTATTTCTTGTCAATTTCTCGTCTATTTCTCCTCTATCCCTTTTCTACTTCTTATCTATTTCGCTCTATTCCTCTTCTATTTCTATCCATCTCCTATCTATCATTATCACTCGATTCCAATTTTTTGTAAATAACAGAAATCTTAATTCAGAAAATAATAGTATAAAATTTTTTCTAAAAATTTCAAAAAAGTACTTTACCTGTCGTAGTAGTTGTGCTATACTCAAATTACTACGACAGGCAAAGTACGACAGATGGAGTAGAAAGGAGGAAACTTTTTGATTAGCAGCGATGTTATCAGGGGTTACAATGATACCATCATCCTTTATCTTCTTCTTGATGGAGCATCTTATGGCTATGAAATATCGAAAAACATCAAGGAGCTGTCCGAAGAAAAATATATTATGAAGGAAACGACTCTTTATTCCGCCTTTGACCGACTGGAAAAGAACGGGTATATTGAATCTTTCTATGGTGATGAAACCTTCGGAAAGCGACGCACTTATTATAGAATCACCCACAATGGAATAGCTTATTACAAAGAAAAATGCGAAGAATGGGAACTTACAAAGGATGTTATTAATCGATTTATAAAGGAGTGAAGCGTGTAATGGAAACAATTAAAAACTACTTAGACAATATGTTCTCCCGCTTGCCAAGAACCGCTCGGGTGTTAGATCTTAAGAACAATATTCTGTCTAATATGGAAGAAAAGTATTATGAATTAAAAAATCAGGGGAAATCAGAAAATGAAGCTATTGGTATTGTAATATCTGAATTTGGTAACATTGATGAACTAGTTAATGAACTTGGGATCAATCAAGAGGATCCTATGAATGCTCAGCCCTTGGTTACCAGAGAAGAGGTTGAGGCTTACTTATCAATGAAACAGACCATGGGCAAGCTGATTGGCTTTGGTGTCTTCCTATGCATGTTTGGAGCGGCAATGTTAATTTTATTATCCACCTTACTGGAAGGAATCAATCATATTTCTGAAGCTGCTACTGATGTGACCGGAATAATTACCCTTTTAGTTCTTGTTACAATCGCAGTTGGTATCTTCATTTATTCCGGTATGTCATTTGAACGATATCAGTATATGGAAAAGGGCGTTCAATTGCCAGGTGAACTGGAAGCAGAGCTGAAACAGCGATATGACCAATACAATCCTGTTTTTTATCTTCAGCTCATCATCGGTGTATGTATGATTATCCTTTCTCCTATCTCTCTTTTTGTTACCTCTATTTTCGGTGATAGAATGGAAGACTATGGTGTAGTCATTTTAATACTTCTGATCGCTTGCTCTGTTTACCTGTTCATATCCTCCGGTACAATCAGAGAAAGTTATTCCAGGTTATTAAAACTGGGGGATTATTCTGAACTGGAGCAACGTAAAAAAGAAGACAAAGTTATTGGTGCCGTTGCATCAATCGTCTGGCCACTAGCAGTCGTTATCTTTTTAATCTGCGGCTTTGTATATAACCTGTGGCATATCGCATGGATTATTTTTCCTATCACAGGGATACTCTTTGGTATGTTTAGCGCAGCCTACAGTATCATTACTGATAAAAAATAATCATCAATAATGAGGGCGACCTGTTTTACTCACTGATAAACCCGAATCGTGGTTTATGTGCGTAAGAGCAGGTCGTCCTTTTCATTCCTAGAATAATAATCTGAGTGCTGGCTCGAAGCTAGATCTTTTATTCATTTAGACTCCTCTTTCAATTGATACCATTCTTTTATGATTTTGTACAAAATGACAGATTATAGAAATATATAGTGTTTTTTATCAATTTTTATGGTAAGATATTTTATATATCTCGCACATGATTCTATATTTCTATGGAGGCTTTTATGAACAAAAAATTGATCCCCTTGAAGTATGTGATTGCTCTCTCTGTTACTATAGTTTTTGTAACTTTTTTCATTATTACGGTTCTTTTGTATCGTCGTGATTATAACAATATCATCGATGAACAAAGCAAGAAGCATCTTTCTCTTCTCTCCAGTAAGGTTGAGGAGAATTTATCTAATTTATTTTCAAATGTTCAAACAGCCACCGCCTTTTATGGCGATTACATAGAGGACTCCAAAGCTTACGATGATGAGACACTATCCTCAGTTCAGAGCTATACCTTATCTGTTGCACAGAGAATCAAGAAAGAGCTGCCTCAGATCAGCCAGATCTATTATGGCGATCTGCATAAGCGTACCACCGGGTATATTCTTAAAAATGACGGGGCTTTTTGCTTATTTTTGCAGGATAAGAGAAATGATTATCTGATGACCTTTTATGATGGCGCAACAAGCAAAGATAACATTCTTCAAACAATTGATAACTTTGATCCCACTACCAGACCCTGGTATCTTCCTGTTTCCAAAAATCCAATACAGCAATGGTCTGATGTGTATGTTAGCTATGGTGATGTAAATTGCCTAAGCATTACCTCTTCCAGACCCATCATGAAGAATAGCAAGCTGATGGGCGTTGTTGGTATGGATATTAACTTAAATGAGATTAACAACTATCTGCATCAACTTGATCATGTTGGTTCCGGTGTTATTTATCTGGTCAATCAGGACAATCAGATCGTTGCCTGGTCTACCTCCGATCAGTATACCCCTTCCACTCAGGAGGCTTCCTCCGAAATTTCCTTAACAAAAGCTACCACTGCAGCGGATCCTCGTATTAAGTCAAGTGCTTTATATATTGGTACCCATTCTCATGCAATCAATAATATATTTACCTTTTCTTTAGAAGGCAATGTTTTTTATGGAACCTGTAAATCTCTTGAAAATCCGGCTAGCCTGGGTCTTAGAATTATTACTGTATTACCGGAGAAAGAGATCACCGGCAATCTGCGAAACGGAGAATATACCCGAATTTCACTTCTAATCCTCCTTTTTATTATTTGTATCCTGCTAGTTCTGGGATTTGTAAGCCGAATATTAAAGCCTATCCGAGGTATTACCATGAAATCCCTGCAGGTTATGAATCATAACTTTGATCCATTACTGAACATTAATAATACGATTATTGCTGAAATACGGGAGGTTACGGACGCATTTAATTCCATGCTGGCAAAAATCCACACATCCTTTGAAGAGATTACTGCCAATGAAAGAAAGTTTAAAACACTGATTGAAAATAGTGATGAGTTAATCTATAACTTATCACCTAACTGCGAAATCTTATTAATAAATGAAAGTGTTGCAAAATATTATAATGCCCCAAAAGCCTCTTTTGAAGGCAAGAATATGGCCGAGTTACTTCGTGATAGCGAAAGTGCTCCATTATGGCTGTATTACTGGAATCAGACCCTATCCTCCGGAAAGAAAATGACCTTTACGTTAGAGACTGAGGATCTTGAAAAGCAAAAGCATATCTTCAATGTTCATTTCATTCCACAATTTAATGAAATGGAGGAGATCACAAATGTGATCTGTACAAATATCGACGTAACAGATCTGGTATTAGCCAAGAAAGAAATTGAAGATTTATTGAAGCGAGAGAATGAGCGGTTAGAGACCTTAGTTAAGGAGAAAACCCATGAATTAAATGCCACTTTAACGGAGCTGATGGCTAAGGAGAAAATGGCTTCCCTTGGTAACCTGGTTGCTGGTATCTCCCATGAGATCAGCACCCCTCTAGGCGTTGCTGTATCAGCTTCCTCTTACCTAAAGGATGAAAATACAAAATTCATCAGAACCATCAATGACGGCGAATTAACGAAACAGAAATTATCGGATTACATTAATGTAATTGAAGAAAGCACAAATATTATCACTACCAATCTGGAGAGAGCCTCCAATTTAGTTACCAGCTTTAAAAAGATTTCCGTCAATCAAATAGCTGAGGCAGAAATGAGCTTTAATTTTTTTGAAAATATTCAATCCGTTTTACTTATGCTCAAACATGAATATAAGAAAACAAAGCATCGATTTGACATTCAATGTCCAAATGACTTGTTCCTTCATAGTTATCCTGGTGCCTATTCACAAATATTTACGAACCTAATTATGAACTCTCTTATTCATGGCTTTCGTTATACGGATACGGGCATAATCTCAATTCATGTAGGCCTATCTTCTCAGACTACTACTGAGCATAAGGTACTTCGCATCGAGTACCGGGATAATGGTGTGGGTATTCCACCGGAAAATCTTACACATATTTTTGACCCCTTCTTTACCACTACCCGCGGAAGTGGGAAGTACTGCGGAAGTGGCCTTGGCTTAAGTATTGTGTATAATTTGGTTACTTCGACATTAAAGGGCTCTATTACCTGTGAAAGCGAGCTCTCCAGGGGTGTCCTCTTTGTAATCGAAGTGCCTTTCCTACCGAATAACTCTTGAAATTGATTAGTAATACTAACTACCTGTAATAAAAATAGACGATTGCAAAAACATATTAAAAAGTGAGGTGTACCAATGGCAACGATCAATATGAGCAAAATGAACGATGAATTATTCCTAACGTCAATAATGGGCAAGGAATCCTCCCCTGCCAGATCTAACCCAGTCTTAGGGAGACCCTATAAAATTGTTATTGCAGATGATGACGAAGAAGTTCATCGTGTTACCAAAATGATTTTTAATGGATTTCTATTTGAAGGTCATCCTTTGGAGCTAATTGATACTTATACTGCCGCTCAGACGATTGAGGTTTTTCACAAAACCCCGGACGTAGCGGTTCTCTTTCTGGACGTAGTTATGGAGAAGAATTTCTCCGGTTTGGAAGTTGTCAGGACCCTCCGGGAGCAGCTTCAGAATAACTCTACCCGTATTATACTTAGAACCGGGCAGCCTGGTGAAGCCCCTGAAGAAGAGGTAATTCGAGATTATGACATTAATGATTATCGGCTAAAGACAGAATTAACAGCAAACCGCTTAAAGACTACCCTATATAGCGCCTTACGTAATTATAGAGATCTACAGAGTCTGGAAAGTCACAAGGCCGGCCTGGAGAAAATCATTAAAACCACTTCTCGTTTATTTGAAAACAACACACTAAAGGATTTCTTATCCTGTATGCTTGAGGAACTATCTAACTTCCAGCATGATAATCCGGATATGCTTTATATCCGTGGTGATAATCCTGAGATTTCCCATGGTTTTGTTACTGTAAGTGAACGTAAAAGCAACTTGATTATTGCTGCCACCGGTAAATATGAGTCCTATATCGGCAAGGATATCTGTACGATCCCTGAATTAGCCCCTCTTAATCATTGGATTTGCAAAAATAACGGTAAAAAGACGATACATAAGCTAGAGGAAGGCTTTATTATTGAAAGCAAGGGTAAAAGTAAATTAAACAATTTTATCTTTATCGAAGGAAATTGGGAAACCTATGATTTTGAACTGATCCATTTATTCCTCTCAAACTTCGCTGTAGCTCTTGATAATTTTATATTAAGCAACCTCCTTAATTCCACCCAACGAGATGTTGTTGTAGCTCTTGGTGAAACGATTGAAAGTCATTTCCAGGAAACCGGTAGCCATATCAAACGTATTTCCGAAATGATGTATCAATTTGCATTATGTAACAATACACCGCTATCGGAGTGTGAGCTCGTAAAGATTGCAAGCTCCTTGCATGACTTAGGCAAAATCGCTATTGCAGATAACATTATTAAAAAGCCCGGTCTTTTGACCAGTGAAGAATATGAAATTATTAAAACCCATCCCCTGCAAGGATATCGAATCTTGAGTAAATCAGATGTACCTGTTCTAAAAATTGGTGCTGAGATTGCTTTATACCACCATGAGAAATACGACGGCAGCGGTTACCCCACACAAATAAGCGGAGAGGAGATCCCCCTTTATGCTAGAATGATGGCAATTATAGATGTCTTTGATGCAATGACCCATAAGCGCTGCTATAAGGATGCTATGACCCTGGATGCTGCTTTAGATTATTTGAAGGAAAATAAAGGGAAGCATTTTGATCCTGATCTGGTGGATTTATTCCTGGATAATTTTGAACAGATCATTTCGACCACAAAAGATTTGTAAGCAGCTTAACTACTGATATCCCCCCTAAATAATAGATAATATTCACTCCTCCTTAGAAAATGGGATGTTTTAGTATAAGCTCAAAGAGGCGACTTTACCTCTCAGGGCTATCATTAAAATATCCCATTCTTCTATCCGTATTATTACTTGTTATTATTTTTTATCAGTTTAATATAATTCTCAATACAATGTCTGATAATACTTACTGCTTCTTCTGATCCGCTACAATTTTTTCTTCTCAAAAATTAGGATAGCTCCAGTTAGACAGATAAGGATTAATATCGTTGTAATGCTTATGGTAAGGGTAAGCTCACCAATTGGCTTTGTTCCTTTTAATAGAGCTACATTAACAGAAGCCAGTGTTATTGGGTTATATTTCTCTGCTTTTGGTATCATACTTATCATCAGCATAACAACCAAGGAAACTGCTGATAGAATCAGGCCTCCGAAGCTCCCTGGTGCTATTGTACTGGATAGCATAATTAGGGAGATTACAAAGCAGACGAATAACCATAAGCAAAACAAACTAAAGAATAGATGTTTGACATCTGCTTCCGGAAATAAATATAGGGTATACCCATAATCGGTTACAAATGCCAGCGCATAAGCAAGCGTCCAAAGGATTACTGCAGTCACGTATTTTGATAAAAGAACAGTTCTTCTGGGAAGCCCCTTTGCCAGGATATTAACTAACGTCCCCCTTGATAATTCATTGGATAGTGTTCCTCCAAATATCAGTAGAATCACCAGAATTCCCATCTGTGTGAAGTTTTTAAAGAATTGCGTATAGGCATCGTAAACCGTTGGTTGCGGAATCTGAAGCACCATTCCCTCCATATTCACAGAAAAAAGTATCTCCGGCATAAGCTTTGCCATTATGGGGCTCATCATCCCAAATAACACGGCTACTGCAAGTAAAATCCATAGCCGAAAGGTGCGTGTCTGCTCTAACATTTCTTTTTTTATAAAAGCTAGAAAGCCTCTCATCCCACTACCTCCAGAAATACGTTTTCCAAAGATGGTTCTAATAACTCATATTTTAGAACAGGTATTTTCTGCTCCACCAGATAGGCTAAAACATTTATCCCGTACTGCTCAGCATTCGTCATTTGAATGTCCATCGTATTCTCTTTTATCACTATCTTTGATACAAAATTCATTCGCTTCAATTCCTTAGAGATCTGATCCACGTTACTTCCTCCCCCAAGCTCAAGCCGTATCACATCTGTGCTGTAACTATTTTTTATCTCCGTCACACTTCCCTGAACAACTAATTTACCTTGATGAAGCATTCCGATGCTGTCGCAGACGCGTTCTACATCCGACAAAATATGAGTCGAGAATATAATAGTGGTTCTTGCCTTTGCCAGGGAAAGAATGTCCAGAATTTCTTTTCTCCCAACAGGATCAAGGGCAGATGTAGGCTCATCACAGATCAGCAGCTTGGGCTCGCCAAGAAGTGCCTGAGCAATACCAAGACGTTGCTTCATCCCCCGTGAAAAACCCCTAATCCTTCGATTTACTCCCTCTAGTCCGACTAATTGAAGCAGTTCATTGGTTCGATCAGTAATCATATCCTTTTTCAAACCACTGACTTCCCCGCAGAGTCTCAGATATTCCTTTGGACTCATATAGCCGTAAAACTCAGGAACATCCGGCAAATATCCAATATATCGATTTGTCTTTGTATTTCCGTAACTTACCTTCTCGCCAAGTACCCGGATTTCTCCCTGATCTGCTGCCAGGAAGCCTAAAATCATCTTCATGGTAGTGGTTTTTCCTGCACCGTTTTTCCCGATAAAACCAAAGACACAATGCTCTGGTACCGAAAAAGACAAATCATTGATGACCGAAAGAGTGCCAAAACTCTTAGAAACATTTTTTAGTTCTAATATCTCCATGTCGCCTACTCTTCACCCCTTCCAACCGTAAAGTAAAGAATGGGTCCTATAAATCCAAAGATCACCACGATAATAACCCACAGAATACGATTACCAAAGCGATAGTTATTATGCCTTAATACATGAACGAAGGCTGTTATCATTAATGTTAATTGTAGTATTAACAAAGGTATTAAAAAAGGTAAATATTGCATGATACTATCCATGTTTTCCATATACAATCCTCCTGACATTTTGTAATTTACATCTTCCATATAATCTCTCATCCTATCAAGCCTTAACACAGCTCGACCGTTCCATACTACTTTTCGTATAGCTCTACCTTCTTTTTCATGCGTATAAACCGTTCCTCTTTTTCCAGGGCTTCAAACATAGGATTACGAAGAATAATATTGATCAAATCATTCCAAACCACCTTTGCACTCCTGGGCATCTCTGTCTCTTCAATCACGGTGGCTAAATACTGATCCAACTGATCAAAAATACGATTTCCATGTAAGGAAAATGCTCCATGGTTGGATTTTAAAAGCAGATCCGTGTATTTTTCCAGAGCAATTAAAGCCTCTTCCTTATTTCCAAGAGCTATATAATTCATCGCGGCTGATAAATGAATTTGTATTAACATAACAGGATGCAGCTCCTCTACCTCAAAAAGCTTCCCTAATGCGATAAACAAATCGTAATAAGACTTCATTCTCTCCGGCTGTCCTGCATACATGGTCAAATAATCCGTAGCTGCCCCAAGCATAGTGACTAAATTCACATAGGTATAACCCTGCAGATATTCTAATGCCTTCTGTTGATCCCCTTTCATCTGGTAGGCCTTTACCAACATACTTTCCGCTGGCATGTTCAATTCCTTGATATCCTCGAGAATATCAATTGCCTCTATCGGCTGTTGGAGCATCAAATGACACAATGCCTGCATCTTTAATGCCAGCTTCGCCATAATTACCTCATTACAGGATTTCTCTACTCTTTCATAAAGCTTCAGTACTTTTTCAATTATTTTAACTGCTTCTTGTGTACTTCCCGCCAAAGCAGCATGATTAATTAAGAGTAGCCCCATTTGGTTTTGTAGCTCCCAGCAGGAAAAATATTTCTTAATATACTCTTCACATTCCTCGTATACCTGATTAAATGGCCTCTCAGCAAAATCTTTCGCCAACCGATGATATAGCCTTTTAATATCCTCCTTCGTCATCTGCGGTTCATAACTTATTAGTTGGTCAATGGTGATATCAAAATAAGCTGCCAGTTCCGGCAAAAGCAAGATATCCGGATAACTCTGCTCCGACTCCCATTTGGATACTGCCGGCTTAGAAACACCAAGATGATTAGCCAGCTCCTCTTGGGTAATCCCCTTTTCCTTCCGATGGGCTGCGATAACTTTACCTATCTGTATCGTTTTCATACTCGCTTCCTTCTCCTTCCCAATTGTATTTAGGTAATTTTAAAAAACTGATCCAGCTACTACATTTTTGAATTCTATTATTTGCGATTACCATCTCAATTGTTTGATCTGAACATAATTCTAATACGATATCTCCTCCGATACAATGGATTCGCAGTAAACTTACATTAATTTAATTAACTTTCGGTTAACTTCAAAAAAGGTGATCTCTAAACACTTCGTATGTTTGGAATACCACCTTTTTTCTTTATTACATACTAATCACATTCCCACAAATCATGATACTGCACTAGCATCTACAACTCACATATTGCAATACCAACATCAGAGTAAAAACTATGGTAGGATTGACACTGACCTTTTTAAATAATAAAATGATAAAGGATACTGCGAGTTAATCAGATACAGATCACTTCTATAATAAACTAAACTAATAAATAGACTAAAATAGCCTATAGAAAAGGAGCTTACCTATGATCTATAAACTAACAAACGGTACATTAACAAAGGTTTTAATTATATTAGAGCTACTCATCAATATCATCTGCTATAAGTTTCTCCCAGATAACGTAGGTATTCATTTTGATAACTCTGGGAATATAAACGGAACAATACCAAAGCTTCTATTTATTGTTTTTCTCCCTTTGATTACCTTACTATTGAATTTCTACTATAAGAAATTAAACAACAACTCCCAAATGAAAACAACCTTATTTACTGTTGTTTTTTTCGTTATAAACCTTGTCACCTTATATATTAATTTAAGATAAAGATGATCTTTGCTAAATTGACGGATCCAAGTTAATTAATCCTTAGTACAATTTCCCTGATTGGCTTGAGATTGCCAGGAAATCCCTCTCGCTAACCTTTGTTAATTTTATTTTTATCATAATATTGTCATAAATATAAACTATCTTAATTGTAAGCACTCATCACTTGCCTTTTACTAAGGAGGTCTTCCTTTGAAAAACAAACGAATCATTAATATACTTCTCTTATTTATCCTATTACCTGGCATCTCTTGGGTCAGTTATTCCTTCGCCCAAGCTGAATCTTATGAGACCGCTACCTTTCGTATCCTTGCCACAAGTGACTTACACGGTCAGACAACTTCTTATGACTACGAAACAAACCTCTCCACTCCAAATAACGGTTTAGGTAAAATCGCTACCCTGGTAGAACAAAATCGAAAAGCGCTCGGTGAGGATAATACACTTTTGGTCGACGCCGGTGATTTTCTCTATGACTATACTACGAATTACTTTTATGACCAATATAATTCTATGCTTCAACCCATAATGAAAGCAATGAGTCTCATGAAATACGATTTTATTACCCTTGGAAACCATGAGTTTGACTACCCCTGGGCATATTTAAAACAGCAACTAACGGAGTCCGGTTTATATGATAACGTGGTGATAGCAAACACCATTTGGCATGACAACGGTGAATCGGTATTTGTACCGTCAGCGATCATAACCAAAAATGTAATAACTTCAAAGGGTAATAAGGTTCCTGTTAAGATCGGAGTGGTAGGTTCCACTACCAACAGCATTTCAACCCGTAGGGGTGATTATGTTAACTTGATTGATGCAGAAAATAACTATAACAGTATTGTTGCCGAAGCAAATCGGTTAAAATCTGAGAAGGCTGTTGATGTTGTTATCGTACTCCTACATGGAGGTATCGGAAACACGACAACTAGTACAAAAAGTGATAATATAGGTTATGCACTAACAAAGATAAGCTCCATTGATGCCATTGTTACAGGACATACTCATGAGATATTCCCAAACTCCTCGAATTCGGGACTGGTTGGCAACGGTATCAACCAACAAACTGGATGTATTAACGGCGTTCCAGTTGTTGCAACGAAAAGTCATGCTGCTATCTTAGGTACCATCGACCTTTCTCTATCGATTTCATCTAATGGCAATATTTCTATTTCACAAGGAAGTAGTAAGGTCACCAATGTCACTGCTGCTGTTAAGGAGAGCCCTGTAATCACCTCAATGTTTAAACCTTACCAGCTTATGTTAAAGTCCGGTGCTGATAACACCGCTTATCCCATAGCAAATGGTATCCTCTATCACAACTATGACAGTGTAGTTCAAGACAGTAATCTTTTTCAATTATATAATAATGCCAAGATAGCCTATGGTTTGTCTTATGTGGCGGAATACCTTCCACAGTATAGGTCTCTTCCTGTTATCGCTACTACGAGAAACCTTTTAGATTCCAATGAACCCTCACTTCTACTGAAGAATACTCTATCCTCCAGTAAGGTATCAAGGTTACTCTCGGAGTCTTCGCCTACCAGACCCTCCGGCTACACCCAGCTCTATCTTTTGACTGGCAAGCAGCTGCGGGAATGGCTGGAATATAACGCTCGTATTTATGCTACCTCTGGTACCGTCTTTAAAGACATAATAAAAACCTACGTTAAAAATAATCCGGGAGTTTCCATCTTACTAAACGAGGACTTAACATATCGTTGGAACTCACAATATGTATTCGATGGAATTTCGTATCAAATAGATTTAACAAAGAAGCCTCGTTATTCCTTAGAAGGTACCCTGATCAATTCTTCGAATAAGAGAATTACAAATCTAACTTATAACGGTGTTACCATCACTGACTCTCAACGATTTGTCCTTGTTTCTGACAGCGGTCTGCCAACATTATCCTCTTTGCCCAAGGAGGGTGTGGATTCCATTAAGCCTGTCGTTGACAACGCTACCGGTAAATCAATAACCTTGGCTTATATTCGAAGCTTGAGTGCTTTTGGCCCTATTTCTTTGAAAGCAGATCATAACTGGTTCTTGTCTGCGAATAAGAACTACTCCTTCCTATTAGGAATTTCAAAAAAAACAACAGGAATTGTTTCAAGTTTTTCCTGGAATAGAGGAACCGCAGCAGAGACCACTTCCTATTCCTTTTTAAGGGGAACACTTCCAGCGTCTACGCAAACCTTGAATATTGTTGCGGCACAGGGTCGTAAAGAAGTAAGTAATGAACCTGTCCCAATTATTATCTCTGCCACATCAAAAAACAGCATTACAGGTATGAAGTACCTGCCGGGAAAGGTCTCTAAATCCTCCTCTCTCTGGAAAACTGCCAGGGTCATTACAGGTTCCAGCTTTACCGTAACAAAGAATGGTATCTATACTATTCTAGTGACGGATAATAGTAATAGTTCTGTTGCCTACATATTAGTGGATCGCTATGCTGCAAACCTTCTGCCCAGTCCTAAACCGGATAAATTAACGAACCGAACTACAAGCTATACCGGAGCAGCCGTTCCTGGATCTACCCTTCATGTTACAATTGGAGATAAAAGTTATACCACAACAACAGCTTCGAATGGAAAATTCAATATTGCGATAACTCCTCCTACAGCCTTTGATCAGATTAGCTGCTATGTCGAACAAGCTGACAAGAAGAGCTTGGTCGTATCCGCAACAGTACGAAAAACCGGCCCAAATGCAGTTCGGCTTAATACAGTAAAATCCGGTGACCTAACTGTCACAGGCACAGCTGATGCAACATCCAGTGTTTATGCCTTAATCTGGTCAACCATTTATGTAGGGAAAGGACAGACACAGGCCTATAGAAATTCCGAATTCTATAACTCCAGTTATAAGATAGAAGAAACCAACATTACCTATGACCTCAAAACCGGAGCTTTTCAGATTCAAGTTCCTGCGATAAGGCGTGAAATGAAGGTCTTTGTTTTTTCTTATGACCGATTTGGAATTACCAGCAAATCAACGATGCAGCTTTCCCAATAAATTTAATTACAGAATGCAGTATAATTATGAATATTAAAAAGTTGTGCAATTAGTATTGATTCACCGGGGTATTTATAGTAAGATATATTTCATTAAACAACGCATTTGTGGCTTAGATCATATAAATAATTTGTCGACCCAATCAAAAGGGATTGGTGTGATTTTCATAAATCGCACTCAATCCTTTTTCTTTAACAATGAAAGACAACCGCTATTGGTAGAAAAATACAAAATGTTATTTTATTCATTAATATGTATTATTATTCACCTCGGCACCAAATTAGTAAATATCTGTCATAACTCACCATAATATCAATTATATTGTAAAGTTATGACAAAATTGTTAAAAATTCATAAAAATTAGTAAAACCGTATAGTACGGACATTTGTTTCCACTTGACAATTATTTGATTTTATAATATCCTTTTTAGGATGATATATTCTACTCTTATACATTTTTTGTATTTTTTCAATATTTATGCATGCAATTGCATAAAATTGCGTTTAACTCGTGGA
Source organism: Bacillota bacterium (assembly GCA_023386815.1). Taxonomy (GTDB): domain Bacteria; phylum Bacillota; class Clostridia; order Lachnospirales; family Lachnospiraceae; genus Mobilitalea. Next base: position 27,957 of record JAEWIZ010000032.1, on the reverse strand, counting down.
GCAGTATTTTTCACGCATTGTGGAGTTTTACAGGAGATTGTATATAAGGATACTATTTTTGCAAATCCCGGCAAAGATGCCTATCCGTATATCATCATTTTTTGTCACCTTGTGCCGTACAAGCTTGTAAGGTACAAGTTAGCCACTTCGATAGTCTCATAAGAAAAAGGTGGAATTCTATGATTGATGTTTCTTGAAAAATGAATTACGTTAAGCTAAATAAGAAAATTATAAAGAGTAGGCAAAAGTGTCATTCTATTTGCCATTTTTATTTTAAAGGAGTAAATCTATGACTAAGTATATCTTAAAAAGACTATTGCTTGCAGCGATTACTATATTTGTTGTAGGCACAATTACATTCTTCCTGATGAATATGGTTCCTGGAGGTCCCTTTCTTTCAGAAAAAGCAATCAGCCCTCAGGCGCAAGCTGCCTTAGAAGCGAAATATGGTCTGGATAAGCCTCTGTTTCAGCAATATGTTACATATATAACAGATGCTATGCACGGTGATTTCGGCGAAAGCTTAAAACAAAGAGGGCGTACCGTATCAGGTATTATTACTTCAAAGTTTCCAGTTTCCGCAAGGGTTGGCGGTTGTGCAATTTTGTTATCATTATTAATTGGTATTCCTTTGGGTTGCTTTGCTGCTATTAATAGAGGAAAAGCACTGGATAGTTTTATCAGCGTTATATCAACCATGGGAATCGCTGTTCCAAGCTTCGTAATATGTACCTTGCTGATGTATTTCTTTGGAGTACGGTTAAAATTACTTCCGACCTTCGGTTTAACCTCTTGGAAGCATTACATCATGCCAGTTATCGCTCTATCCTTTTATCCTACTGCGTATATCATGAGACTTATGAGATCATCCTTGCTTGATGTATTAGGACAGGATTATATCCGTACAACAAAAGCAAAGGGTGTATCTCAATTCATGGCACTGTTTAAACATGCCCTTAGAAATGCTATTCTTCCTGTTGTTACTTATATGGGACCGATGGCAGCTTATACTCTGACCGGTAGCTTCATTGTAGAAAAAATCTTTACTATTCCTGGCTTAGGTGGAGAATTCATCGGATCTATTGGTAGCCGAGATTATACAGTTATTATGGGAACTACAATTTTCCTTGCAGCGATTATGGTTGTTATGAACGTAGTCGTAGACATAGTATATAAACTTGTAGATCCTCGAATTAAATTAAAGTAATAATCAAAACTCAATAAATCTCAAAGAATATATGATTAAGTAGATAGAAATTAAGGAAAGGATAAGTGCAGACTGCTTTGTTTTACAACATTTGATTGAGCAGTATTGCAAAAGATATTTGCAATATGCATGGACATATATTATGAAAAATAATCCAATATCATTACAAAGGAAATGGAATCCAGATGATTTTCTTCCAGCAACCGACGAAGAAAAAGAGAGTCTAGTTGCCATGCGCGAAAGCGTTGGTTTTTGGAAAGATGGTTTTCGTCGTTTAAAGAAAAATAAAGTAGCAATGGTAAGTTTAGTAGTGATTATACTTATCATGATATTTTCTTTCATTGTACCAATGTTTTATCCCTATAGCTATGAACAACAAATTAAGGGTTCAGAAAATTTAAAACCTTTAACACATTCCGTGAAAGAGCTGGAACGAATTGATGCCGGCGAAAATGTTTTTCCTCACATTCTTGGTACCGATAAATTAGGCCGTGATTATGCCATCCGTGTTATGATGGGTAGTCGTATTTCATTACTCGTTGGTTTGATCGCAACCGGAATTATTCTGGTCATAGGATCAATATACGGTTCAGTTTCTGCTTTCCTGGGTGGTAAAGTGGATCTGGTCATGATGAGAATCGTAGATATTATATATACCATTCCCGATATATTACTGATTGTCCTTTTATCTTTTGCACTTAAGTCTCCTTTGAATACTTTGGCCGAAATGCCCATTTTCAAATGGATTCAGACGGTAGGTGTCAATCTCATTAGTATTTTTATTGTTTTTGCTTTATTATATTGGGTTGGTATGGCACGTATGGTTCGTAGCCAGGTTCTTATGTTAAAAGAGAGTGAATATGTAACAGCAGCTAGAGCATTAGGTGCATCAAATGCACGAATTATTCGTAAACATCTGCTCACAAACTGTATCGGAACACTGATTGTAACAACAACTCTTCAAATCCCATCCTCTATCTTTACAGAAAGCTTCTTAAGCTTCTTGGGACTTGGTGTGGCAGTACCTTTGCCATCTCTTGGCAGCCTTGCAAGTAGTGCAATTAACGGATTAAACACCTATCCATATTTGCTATTTGCTCCTGCATTACTGATCAGTTTGATTATTTTAAGTTTTAATCTATTAGGCGATGGATTGCGTGATGCATTCGACCCTAAATTGAAACACTAAGAAAGGAAGCGATAAAATGGGAAAATATTTAGTTGAGATAAAAAATGAAAAGCTTTCTTTCTTTACACCTGCGGGTGAAGTTAAAGCCCTGAATGATGTCTCCTTTCACTTAAATGATGGAGAAGTTCTTGGTATCGTTGGAGAAAGCGGTTCCGGTAAATCAGTAACAGCCTATAGTTTGATGGGATTAACAGCACATCCCGGTAAACTGATTGGCGGAACATTAGAATTCAATGAACATAAAGTTCATGAAATGAATGATAAACAAATGAATAAAATCCGTGGAAACGAAATATCTATTATCTTCCAGGACCCTATGACAAGCTTAAATCCAGTATTTACAATTGGAAATCAGATCATGGAAGCAATTTTGTTACACACAGATTCAAATAAAAAACAAGCTCATACAAGAGCTGTTGATTTACTTACCTTAGTAGGTATTAATGAGCCTGAGAAGCGTTTAAAGCAGTATCCACACGAGTTATCCGGTGGTATGCGTCAGCGTGTTATGATCGCTATGGCTCTGGCTTGTGAGCCAAAGCTTTTAATTGCGGATGAGCCTACTACTGCACTTGATGTTACTATTCAAGCTCAGATTCTTGACTTAATGATGGATCTGAAGAAAAAATTAGGCATGGCAATTATTATGATTACTCATGACTTAGGCATTGTAGCAAGCATGTGCGATCGTATTGCTGTTATGTATGCCGGTAAAATCGTTGAATACGGAACTACAGATGATATCTTTTATCATCCAAAGCATGAATATACAAAGGGTCTGCTTGCCAGCATTCCACGTATCGATGCAACTGAGCACGAAAGATTAGTACCGATTGAAGGTACACCAATTGATATGTTAAATCCGCCAAAGGGATGCCCTTTTGCGCCTAGATGTAGTAATTGTATGAAGATTTGCTTAAGAGAAATGCCCCCTGTATCTAATATCACTGATGTTCATTATGCACAGTGCTGGATGAACCAGAAAAACGAGCTAGAGGGTAATAAGGACACCGCTCGTATGGAATCAGAAGGAGGTACGAAGGAATGAGTGATAAATTGATACAAATTGAGCATTTAAAGCAATATTTCCCCTTGGGTGGGTTTGGTAAGAATAAAAAATACTTAAAAGCAGTTGATGATGTATCTTTATATATTAAAAAGGGTGAAACCCTTGGTCTCGTTGGTGAAAGTGGTTGTGGAAAGACAACCACCGGAAGAAGTCTTTTAAGGTTATATGAGCCATCAGGCGGACGTATTATTTATGATGATAAAGTTATCTATGATCATGACAAAAAAATAGCTGTTGATATGCTTCCATATCGTCGTAAAATGCAGATCGTTTTCCAGGATCCTTATGCAAGCCTTGATCCTCGTATGACGGTTGGTGATATTGTTGGCGAAGCTATTGATATTCATAAATTAGCTGATAGCAAAAAAGATAGACATGATAAAATTATTAACATTTTGCAAAGAGTTGGTTTGAACTCAGAGCAGGCAAACCGTTATCCCCATGAGTTTTCCGGCGGTCAGCGTCAAAGAGTTGGTATTGCTCGTGCCCTCGCTGTAGAACCTGAATTTATCGTATGTGATGAGCCTATCTCTGCCCTCGATGTTTCTATTCAGGCACAGGTAGTAAATATGTTTGAAGACTTACAGGCTGAATTCGGTTTAACTTATATGTTTATTGCACATGACTTATCTGTTGTTAAGCATATCTCTAATCGAATTGGAGTAATGTACCTTGGTAAATTAGTGGAATTGGCCGACAGCTATGAATTGACTTTCCACAATATGCACCCGTATACCAGAAGCCTTATTTCAGCAATTCCTGTTGCTGATCCAACTACTGCACGCTCCAACCAACGAATTGTATTAAAGGGAGATGTTCCAAGTCCCCTTAATCCTCCGTCCGGCTGCAGATTCCGTACACGCTGCCCTTATGCATCTGAGCTATGTGCACAGCAGGAGCCGGAATGGAAAGAAGCAAAGCCAGGTCATTTTGTAGCTTGTCACCACCTGGAAAAATTAAATTAATCTTGATGTATAACAATTTGTATATTTTATACAAATTGTTTATATATATACTCTAAAAAACTCATTAAAGGAGGAAGATTATGAAAAGAAGAAAAGTTGCCCTTTTACTTGCGACTGTATTCGTTATGAGTACTGTTGGATTAGCTGCTTGCTCATCCAAAGAGACCACCGATAACGGATCAACTAACACACCTACTAAAGAAGCTGCAACAGGTGAAGAAACACCAGCAGCGGAAAAGCAATTAGTAGTGCAAATCGGTCCAGATCCTGAGACCATTGACCCAGCATTAAACAGTGCTGTTGACGCTGGTAATATGCTTCTGTACACACATGAATGCTTATTAACTGTTGATCAAAATAACCAGATCGCTCCAGGTGCTGCTGAAACGTACGAGACATCTGAAGATGGTTTAACTTGGACTTTCCATTTACGTGAAGGTTTAAAATGGTCTGATGGTTCACCACTTACCGCAAAAGATTTCGTGTATAGCTGGAAGCGTGTATGCGATCCTAATGTTGCTGCTCCTTATGCGGAAACAGTTCTTAGCGGTGTAAAGGGATATACCGAAGCTATCGGAGGTAATATTGATGCGTTAGCAGTATCCGCTCCAGATGACAATACCTTTGTTGTTGAGTTATCTGCACCTTGTACTTATTTTGCAAGCCTTGCAGCATTTGCTACACTTAGCCCTGTACAGCAGGCTACCATTGAGGCAAATGGTGATGCTTGGGCTACAGCAGCAGAAACTTACATTGGAAACGGTTCTTTCTATGTTGCTGAATGGGTACCAGGTTCCTATATTCTTATGAAGAAGAATCCTAACTACTGGAATGCAGGCGCTGTTAAGCTTGACAGCATCAAATTTGCATTAATTGAAGATTCTAATGCTTCTTACAGTGCATATCAGTCCGGTGATATTTTAATGATTAAAGACGTTCCTACAGAGGAAATTCCTAGCCTTCAGGGTAATCCAGAATTCCATGTTGAGCCAATCATTGGAACTTACTATGTAGATTTAAATAATGGTGTAGAGCCATTTACTAACCCTCTTGTTAGAAAGGCATTAAGCCTTGCTATCGATCGTGACTATGTTGCTAATACCTTAATGCAAGGTACTTACACCCCTGCTTCCAATTTCATGGGCCCAGGCTGGGTAGATACCGATGGCAGCAACTTCATGGATAATGCAAACGGCGGAAAACCTTATATCGATACCGCTAATTTTGAAGCAAACCTTGCACAGGCTAAAGAACTTTTAGCTGAAGCTGGCTATCCTAACGGAGAAGGCTTCCCTGCATTCACTTATTCTATTAATGATTCCGGTTACCACAAAGTTGTTGCTGAGTATTTACAGCAGGCTTGGGCTGAGCTCGGTATTACTGTAAACGTAGAAGTTGTTGAATGGTCTAGCTTCACACCTATGCGTCGCGCAGGTGACTATCAGTCCTCCAGAGATGGTTGGGTTGGTGACTACAGTGATCCTTCCAACATGTTAGGTATCATGGTAAGCACAAACGGAAATAACAATGCAAAATATAACAACCCTGAGTTTGATGCAGCATTTACAGAAGCTCAGACAACCACAGACCCAGTTAAGCGTTCCGCAGCACTTCATAAGGCAGAAGACATCCTGATGAGTGATGCAGGTATCCTTCCAATCGCATACTATAACGACTTCTGGTTACAGAGCGAGAAGATCACTGGATCTTGGCATTCACCTTACGGCTACTGGTTCTTCATGTATGCTGACATTGCTGAATAATTAATCATATATAACAATATGAAATTTGAAGAGCTGCTTTTATAAGCAGCTCTTCTTTTTTATGAAATCCCCGACTCCATAATGAAAAAAAACTCAGGAATCTGATTCCAATTGTTAATTAACATCTTTACAACTTTTTTTAAAATGGTATTATTATATATATATGATAACTCAAAAGATAGGAGATATTGCAAATGCATAATGTTTATGAAATTTCACCTAAGATATTCTGGATTGGCGGGAATGACAGACGTATTGAGCGTTTTGAAAACATGTTTCCATTACCGAATGGAGTTGCTTATAACTCATATCTAATATTAGATGATAAAACTGCCATTATAGATACTGTGGATTCCTCAATTAGTGCCTTATACCTGGAAAATATAACTCATTTACTGGGTGATAGGTCTCTTGATTATTTAGTTATTAATCATATGGAGCCGGATCACTGCGCTAATATCGAGGAATTAGCACGTCGTTATCCTAATGTCAAAATCATAGGGAATCAGAAGACGTTTCAATTTATGGAGCAATATTATAGTTTGGACATGTCCTCTAATTACTTAGAGGTAAAGGATGGTAGTGAGCTAGAACTTGGAAGTCATACGCTGCGCTTCTATCTTACTCCTATGGTACATTGGCCTGAGGTAATGTTCACCTATGAGATTTCCCAAGGGATTCTGTTCTCAGCCGATGCCTTTGGCTCCTTCGGCGCAATGGCTGGTAATCTGTTTGTGGACGAGGTTGAATATGATAATGTATTTTTAGATGAGGCAAGAAGATACTACTCGAATATTGTTGGCCGTTATGGTACTCAGGTTCAAGGAGCTTTCAAGAAGCTAAGTGGTCTTCCGATTAATATGATTTGCTCGTTACATGGCCCTATATGGCGTAATGAAGATGTTTCTTATATCATGGAGAAATATAATCTCTGGAGTCGTTATCTTCCTGAAAAGAAGGGTATCGTACTTGTATATGCCTCGATGTATGGCAATACAGAAAATGCAATGAACGCTTTGGCTATGAAGCTATCGCAGCGTGGTGTGAAGGATATGAGAATGTATGATATATCAAAAACTCATCCTTCCTATATTATTTCTGACATTTTTAAGTATAGTAATATTGTAATCGGTTCCTGTACCTATAATATGCACTTATACTTCCCAATGGATTCTTTATTAAGAGAACTCGCTGTACTCAACGTAAAGGATCGTAAGGTAGCCGTTCTCGGTAATCATACCTGGGCTTCTGCTGCTGTTAAAAATATTACTGAGCTCTTAGGTACTATGAAGGGTATGGAAATCGTCGGAACCCCGTTAGATATTAAATCTAGCTTAAAGATTGATCAGGAAGAAACACTTAACGAGTTAGCTGATGCGATATGCGCTTCTTTATCAGAGTAATAAGAAGCATGTAAGTACCAATCCAGAAATAAATAAATGACTTAGAACATTCCCTATTGGAGAACAGGCACTTTATGAACCTACTAGCTTGAGCATTGTTGAGATGCTTACTAGAATTAAGATCCATGAAGTGCCTGTAAACCAATATAGATGGATATTCTAAGTCTTTTTATATGCTTTTTAAGCAAATCATATTAGTAAAAATCCTTCATGATTTCTTTTAATAGATCTGGACTCTTATTGATATCGATCAAAGGCACACCAGCCTTTAACACTGGATTTTTTTGATGATAATCTGGTTTCTCTTCTCTGTATAGAACGCCGATAGGAATCTGATCACCAAATTCCATTGCCTTCTCCATAGCAGCAAGCTTATTGGAGGGATCATAATCTGCGCCCAACTCATAAACACGCTGGTTGTAAAAAGAAAAGGTATTTATTTTGTTAAAGCTGACGCAGGGTTGGAATATATCAACCATTGCATATCCCTTATATTCTATGGCCTGCTTCATCACTGAGGTGAGATGTTCCTTACGTCCACTAAAGGATCTGGCAACAAACCCAGCTCCGCAGGCAATGGCTAGTAGTACTGGATTAAGAGGCGTATTGGCATTTCCATTTACTTGAACATCCGTAACCATTCCTTCCATCGAGGTAGGTGATGCCTGCCCCTTCGTTAAACCATAAATCTGATTATCATGGATAAAATGTGTTATGTTAACGTTCCTTCTTATATTATGTATAAAATGATTCCCGCCTTCACCATAAGAATCTCCATCGCCAGTATTTACAATAACCGTTAGTTTTTCATTCGCCATTTTGGCTGCAACTGCTGCCGGTAAAGACCTTCCGTGGAGTCCGCAAAAAGAGTTAGCACTAATATATTGAGGCAGCTTTGCTGCCTGACCAATGCCCGCAACCATAAGAACTTCATACGGATCCTTACCAAGCTCTTCTAAGGCCGTTTTTAAGCTATCCAATATCTGAAAGTTTCCGCAGCCCGGACACCAGGCTGTTTCATGGGTTGAAAAATTATTCATGGTCTTACCCCCTTTCGAATATAGTTAACAATTTCATCAACTGACATCTGTCTACCATCATACTTTAACAGGCTATCATCACATACAACACTCGTCTTTTCGCGAATAAGCTCTGCTAATTGACCAGTAGCATTCTGTTCTATATTAATAACTTTCTTTGCCTGAGCTACTTTTTCTTTCAACAAATTCTCTGGCAAAGGATAGATATCCCCAAAAAGCAAGGCTGCATATGTTTCTGGAGACTCCTGATTCAAGCGTTTCACTGCCTCGGAAATTGGACCGTAGGTAGATCCCCAGCCTAGGAAGAGGGTTTCAAAGTTAGCTTCACCGATAAATTCCGGTTCTTGCAGCTCCTCCTTTAGCTTAATCAGCTTTCTAAAACGCTTATCCATCATTTGGTTTCTGACATCTGCTGCTTCTGTAATCCAGCCTCTTTCCGTATGTTCATCACTATCAGCTGTCACGAAATTTTTAGACTTACCTGGAATTAACAGAGGTGAGATACCATCCTCCGTGATTTTATAACGAAGATATTCTCCTTCTTCTGGATTATGTTCTGTAGTATTATAAATATCCTGTATGTACTTTATTCTATCCATATCATAGGGTTCAATAGATGCATAGGAGTCTGCCAGATATTGGTCACTTAATATAATAACCGGTATCTGATATTTCTTAGCCAGGTAGAAAGCTCTTGCAGTTTGATAAAAGGCATCTCTATGATCACGCAGCGCAATTACCATCCTCGGGAACTCCCCATGTGACGCTGATATTACAAATTTAAGATCACTTTGCTCTGTTCTGGTAGGAAGTCCTGTTGCAGGCCCAGGCCTTTGGATATCAGCAACAACCAGCGGTATTTCAGCCATACCAGATAAGCCCAAAGCCTCTACCTTAAGACAAAAACCTCCGCCAGAGGTTCCGGTCATGGCCGGTGCTCCTGCAAAAGCTGCCCCGATTGCCATATTAATTGCAGCAATCTCATCCTCTGCCTGTTCAACTACAATATTGGCATCCACTGACTTGGATGATAGATATTCTAATATTGTTGTAGAAGGGGACATCGGATACGCACTGTAAAAGCGTACTCCTCCGGCAATCGCACCTAATGCTAAGGCCTGATTACCTGATATCATGATTTGCTCCTTGATTTCATTATCAGGTAGTGAATAACGTTCCTCTACTAGCTCATAGCCCTTAAGAATTGCATTTTTATTCTCTTCAAAATACTGCTCTTTAATGTGTTTCTTTAAGGTATCATCTAAATTGACTAGCTTCAGACTAAATAATTTTAGAATGACTCCCGTTGCTATACTGCCAATTGTTCGAGCATTCCCAAGTTGTTTCGCCAAGGAAAGCATATCCAGAGATATCACTCGATCATCCTCTGTCTTAAACTGGCTGTCACACAGAAGAAAACCCTCCGGTTTCAGCTTTTCTCTATGGAGAATCAAGCTGGCTTCATCGAAAGCTATAATTCCATCCAGAACATCACTGTGAGAAAGAACTGGCTCAATACCAAATCGAATCAGGGTAAAATTATGACCGCCCCTAACCCTGGACATAAAGTCTCTGGTTGTAAAAACATAGAAACCAGAATCTTTTAAAAATTTTTGTAATACTGCTGCCATTGTTTCTATTCCTTGTCCGGCGGCTCCACCAATTAATAGATTAAAAATAACAATCCCTCCTTTAACTTTATTTTGACCGAATCAACTGCTTCGTGCTATTACCTTACGTATTATAATTACGTTTACTAATAATCCTCTCTTAAACCGAATTCTGCAGATTCTACCCATTCCTCAGGACGTGTTACTAGTTTTACCAGCTCCTCCAGGATGATACAGTGTCTATCCTCTTGGTGAATTAGGTAGCCAAAGACCTGCTTTAACTGCTCTCCTTCCGATTTATCATGTAAATCTTTATAGAAGTTAAGGCTTTCTATTTCCTTATCCAAAGCCATTCGATAAGCATCAAGCTGAGTGGCATACAATTTAATGTCTGATTTAAAATCTGCCATTTCTTTAAAGATTGGCTTGATCTTTGAGATAATATCGCTGTCCATCAGCGGCAGATCAATTTTATCTGCATAGTTCATTAATATTTCTGCATGCTTTTCTTCTTCTTTTGCTAATAGTTCAAATACCGTTTGTAGGTCATTTCCTTGATGTAATTGCGCTTGCTTTAGATAAAAGTTTTGTAGATCCTCTTCCATCGCAAGTGCTAAATTTAGTAGTTCCATAACATTTCTCCTTTCATGAATCGTATAAAGGCTTATTTTTATTATTTGATAAAATACTTTTTATTATATTAATCAATACATTTATCTATAACTCTTGGTATTGATTATAAACGAACTAATAATCAGTCTATTCTTAATATAACACCTACTTTCATATAAATATTTGCATAACAGGTTATTATTTCATTACTTGTTGCTATTTTACTGCTTTTTTATCTTTTTTTCAACTAATTATTTCATTTATTATATATAATCATACTTTATGACTAAAAAAGAGAGACACCTGTTTCGTCCTTTGAATTGACCTAACAGGTACCTCTCTTTTATGAAGCATTCCTATATCATTACTGGTTAAAAATATTATTTATCCTCTTCCATCATTTGCATCATCTCAATAAACTTTTCTACTAACTCCGGATCAAAGATGGATCCAGCATCATCACGAAGCTCCTGAAAGACTATATCCCTTGCTTTCGTGAATTCCGGTTGATCATATCTGGCAAGTCTTCTTTCATAACTTTCTACCAAGGAGATAATTCTAGATATCATGGGTATCTCCTGACCCTTTAAGCCCTTTGGATATCCTGTACCATCCCACTTCTCATGATGACCATAGATTCCTGGTGCAAGGTCTAGGGTTTCATCAAATAAATTCAAGATACGATACCCTATGACCGGATGTAAATGCATCTGCTGCTTCTCATGCTCATCCAGATCCTCTTTCATTAGAATCGCATCATCGATTGCTACCTTACCAATATCATGTAGATAGCCTGCTTCACTTAACTTTTTCACCTCATCCTCAGGTAAACCCATAGCTTTTCCCATATTACTGCACAGCTTAGCTACTGTCTCGGAATGAGCCTTCTCTTTAATACTTTTTTTCTGTAAGGAACGAATTAAATTTGATATCGTATCCTGGGCAAAGCTCTTTCGCAAGTTCAGCTTCTCTTTATACATTTCACTTTCAGCATTTACCATAATCTTTTCGATATCCTGATAAGAGCTTGTTTTTGTATCAAAGCCTAATGCCATACTACACTGAACCTCATTCACCGTTTCTTTCATCAACTCCAGTTTTATCCGGTCAACTACCTGCTGAGCAATGTCAACACCCGTATTCGGTAATAGAATGATAAACTCATCCCCACCTACCCGTGCAATGATATCGGAAGACCTGCAGGATTTCTTAAGAATATTACCTGCACGCTTAATCAGGTTATCACCGGTAGCATGCCCAAATACATCATTAACCAGTTTTAAACCGTTAAGATCGGCGAAGATAATAGATATCGGCAGCTTCTCCTCTTTATCATGAATAATGAGTGCTTCTTCCAGATAGCTTCGATTCTTTAGCCCTGTCAGAGTATCATGGCAGCTCAGATACTTTATCTGTGCCTCCGACTTAATACGTTCTGTGATGTCCATAAATGTAATTACAGCGCCAATAATTTCACCATTTTTATATTGAGGATAAGAATAATACTCTACCTCTATAAAAGTACCATCTGCTTTCCAATATATTTCATCTGCTACTTGGGCTTTTTCTCCGGTAGTTAAGGTTCTGTAGAACTTTCCTGCTTCGTATGGTACCTGCTTGCCATTTAAATCTTTACTTTGAACTAAATCATGCATTCTCTTACCCAGCAAATCACTCTGCTTAACATATCCTAACAAAGATATACAGCTGTTATTACAAAAGGTACATTTCCCCTCCAGATCTATACCAAAGATACCTTCCGCCGTAGAATCAAGAATAAGATAGAGTTCTTCCTGGGTTTTGCTTAATGCATCATTTGCTTCCTCCAGTTCCGAGGTACGCTCTTTAACGTTAGTCTCCAAATTATGTACTAACTGATACATCCTATCAGCAATTGTATTAAAGGCACTGGATATCTTTCCAATCTCGTCATCCCTTACGACCCTAACCCTCTGAGACAAGTCTCCATATGAAAATCGTTCCGCTGCTACTAGTAGTGTCTTAATGGGCTGTACCAGCTTACGAGCACCCAAATAATAAACAATCCACGATATCAGGAGTGCAACGACTGCGCTAATACTTGCCGCCTCAATACTTTTATAAATATGTTTCAAAAAAACATCATTAGGAATTGCCGAAAGCACAACCCAGTTTAATCCCCCGCCCCTATACCTGGAAATATTTACATACAAGTTCCCCTTTTTCGTTATTATCAGAGAGTTATGCTCTGTACCACTTCTCATATTATCATATATTTCTTTGAACTCACTATAACTTTTATCAAAGATACTAGACCTCGCCAAGCTTCCATCTGCCTGGGGATAAAAGTTCAACTCTTCCATAGAACTTGCTACAATATATCCTGTTTCTTCTTCAAAAATTACTGCGGTTCCTTTCTTTGAAGGTACAAGCTTATCTAGATAATTATCTATACTGGACAACAAAATGTTGGATGAGATCACCCCTCGCAGGGAACCATCTTTATTAAGGATAGGATGTGATATTGATATTACCAAATCCTCCAATACCGGATGTTTATGAATCGTTGAAAAGGAGGAATGGATTGAATTCTCTCCTGCTAAATACCACTCGCTCTTTCGGGGATCATAGTTATATTCGTTAGCTCGGATCCAGCGGGTACCACGTTCTGTATCATAGGAATAATACACTAACATACCTTCCGTACTTGAATCACACTTATAGAATTCAAAACCGTCTTTACTCTTTTGAACCCCATATAACTCACCTAATTCCGTAGCATAAGCAAAGCTATCAATATACTCCGAATAGTTCTGTATGATATTACTTAAAAATTGATTGCGTTTTTCATTCTCGTTCATGTCAATCATATTATTTTCGATCATTTTATAATTATCTTCATTAATGTTCTCCGAGGAATCAAGGTAATTATTAATCTGATATATGATTTCATAATTAATATCACGAGCCGTTTTCTGGGTAATTTCTATGGTTGATGACATCCAACTAGAGAATATGATATGGCCAATAATAATAACTGTAATAAGCATAGCTACAGTAAAATAAATGATAACGCTGCTTCGAATCGAGATTGTATTCTTTTGTTTTCTTCTTGTCATATCATTACCTCCTCAAGGTAATCGCCTTATGTATGCATCATAACCGGCTTTGAACTACTGCCCATTCATCTCAGTAATCTGACATATTTCTTTTATAGAAATAACCAGCTTCATAGGTCTGTATATATTCTCTAAGGTAGAAGAAATGTAATAAATTAAATACGTGAGATTCCTTCTTTCGACAATATTCACACTTCTATTCTATACTGGAAAAAGCCTTAATGCAATAGATTTTCATGCTCATTCCACTCCTATATGACGGCATTATAAAAGGGCCTTTACAAGTTTTTAATCAAAGAGCATCTCACTACTTACTCATAAATAATCCCTTGTATCAGCCCGTGGAATAATCAGCTTAATAACCTATCTGTAATTTTGCCTCTTTCATCAGCCTCTGAACCTCGAGAGAGTTTTTTCGAAGAGAGCTATAATTCTCTTCCCCATTCCCCCTCACCATATCAGAAAACCCTCGAATAAGTAATGACGCCGTATGAACAAATAGCTCCGAATCGTTCATCACATTTCCCTGCATGGCTGCTCCACAATCTATGTCAGAAACTACGCGGTCTGAATTTGTCTTTGTTACATCTAAAACCATAGAAATATTCTTTAGTTGAAAGGTTCCCTTGTCACATATGATCTCACTACCTGCATAACCTTGCCCTAGCTTAGATACAGTTATAACAGCATCAAAGTTGTCATAATTTAAAACAAGTGTATCCGTAATATCAACCTCTCCAAACCACCTTGCAGAAGCCTGCATGGATTTTGGAACACCGAATAAGTTAACTGCAAGATGGAGCGGATATACTCCAAGATCCATAAGAACTCCTCCACCGGATTCTTTTTGGAACGTTGAGGCTAAGATGCCTTTTTTTGCAGCCTCTAATTTGCTGGATCGTTGTGAGTAGTCTAGGCGCGCCAGAATGATATCTCCACTTTCCAAAATCTCTTTCTTCAGCGCTGGTATAGCTGGTGAAAAATAGTTCATGATTGCTTCCGCAAACTTCTTACCCACATGATCAGCCACGCTACATACCTCCTCATATTCCTCCGGAGACATGGTGACAGGCTTTTCACAAAATACATGTTTCCCTGCCTTTAAACAGGCAATAGAAATTGATGCATGATGGACGTTTGGGGTACAATTATATACAACGTCAACCTCAGGATCCATTAGTAGTTCCTCTATATTATCAAAGGCCTTGGCTTTTCCTGCAGCAAACTCTTCTGCCCGCTTCTTATCTCTGGAACAAATGGCATAAAACTTCTCTCCAGCCTCTTCAATTGCCTTTGCATAGTGTTTACTTAGCCAGTTCGTTCCGATGATAGCGTAGTTCAATTTGGTCATATTTTCACCCTGTTCCTTCCACTGCTTTTCGCTTTATATAAAAGCATATCAGCTTTATTGATCAATACGTGGGAAACCTCCTCATGATATTGAACAACTCCAATACTTATAGTAACCTGTTTATCTTCAAGAGAAAAATCATATCTTTCTACACTGCTTCGAATGCTCTCAGCAATCTCTGCTGCTTTTGTTATGTCTGTTTCCGGAAGTACTACAATGAATTCCTCACCGCCATACCTTCCTATGTAATCGCTTACCCGTGTATTTTCTCTGATTAGATCTGCAACCTTAACTAAGACCCGATCACCTACTTGATGCCCGAAATTATCATTAACCAATTTAAAATGATCTATGTCCAACATCATGATACATAGCTTTTCTTTTGTTATTTTGATCTCATGTAGCTTCTTCTCCAAAAGCTCATTCATATACTGATGGTTATATAGATCCGTTAATCCATCCTTAATCGATTTATTAATCAACACCTCATTCATTAATCTTAGCTCATTATTTAATTTTAACATTTCTTCGTTGATCTGTTTATTCTTTATTACCTCTTCTTGCAGCCATTTCGTAATCCGTATATCCTCACCAATAATTAAATGCCCTTGAAGTATTTGAGATTTTGATCGAATTGGTATTAAGGCTATATGAAACGGAATGGGTACCCCATAACTTGAATAAGCCTCCACATCCTTAAACCCAACTTGATGATATAGCACATCACATCTTTTAATAACATCAACAAATTCCTGATCCTTAATTATCTCTGTAATCGCTTTTCCCTTAATCTCTTCCTGAGAATAGTGTAACAAAGTCTCAATATACTGGTTTGCCTTAAGAACGTACCCTTCCGGATCAAGTAATATCGTTAGTCCGGTTAATTCATTAAATAACTTATTCGTTACAACGGTATCAGAGATAAACATAAACTGATAGTTCATAATTGCATAGTTTACACCTACTAACATAATAATTGTAAAGATCTGCCCCATATGAGGCAATTGCACTATGTGAAAGTAGGGTAGGATGTTCTGAAATAATAATGTTAGAACAAAGGGAATTAAGCTACATATTACAATAATATTTACTTGCTTTTTTCTAAGAGCACTCCCTGATTTATGTCCCCAGACGTAAAGCAGAAATATGCTAATGGCTAGATAGGAAAAGTTATATATGAAATTACCGTTATAGAATATCTGCTCAATGATGGGACTTGTTTTTTTCTCTGGGCCGAATAGGAACAACACCATGAACAAAAATACTGGAGCAGGCATTAAAACCAAGGCCTTAACCAGCCAATGCTTTATTAGCTTATTATCTGTAAGCGTTAATATAAAATATAAAACGAATGCCTCAAAGCTACACCACCCAAAAGCACCTATCTTATTCCAGAAGTAATATTCGTAGATATCCTCTGCCAGATAAAGAAATCCACTTGCAAAGGACCAAATCATCATACTTAAGTTTAGACATAAAAAGATCTGGAATATATACGACTTCCTGTCTTTTTTAATGGCCTTATAACCAACCTGCAGATATAGATATGCTGCTAAAAACGACAATACGGATAAATAGATCATCATGCTATATATTACTCCTTACTAGGACTTTTGGTCTACTTTTAACATAATATCAAAATTTGTCGGATAAAACAACTCCAATTTGTTAAAAATTTCAAACTATTACCCTTAATCAACCTACTATATTTTCGCTGCTTTTAATCATTGCAACAAAAATTTCCGTCAATTCGGGATCATAATATCTACCTGCTTCGTCCTGGATTTCATTTAGTATCTGCTCGATATGTTCTGGAGTTATGTCCTTTACCTTAAATAACTTATTATCATAATTTTCCGCTAGTGCTATAATTCTCGCGTTGAGTGGTATTTCATGTCCTTTTAACCCTTTGGGATATCCACTTCCGTCCCATTTCTCATGATGTGCATAGACATCATCCGCCAGATCCAGGGTATGATCGAACAATTTTAAGATCTTATAGCCAACAATCGTATGCTGAATCAGCTGTTCTCTCTCGTGCTCGGAAAGATCTTCTTTTTTATTTAATAGATTATTTTCTAATACAATCTTCCCAATGTCATGAAGAAGCCCTGCATCTAGTAGCCTTTTAATCTCCGGCTGAGGTAAACCCAAGGTCTTTCCCATCCTTTCACAGAGTTCAGCTACACGATTCGAGTGAACTTTGATATCTTGATTTTTCTCCTGCAGGGTTTTTATGATGGTGCTGATAGCATCGTCTGCAAAACTCTTGCGTGAGAATGTCTTATCTTTATACATTTCATTCTCAGCATTGCCCATGACTTTTTCAATGTCTTCATAGGAGCTGGTCTTTGTATCATAACCAATAGCGATACTACATCTAATATTGTTTACTTTCTCGTTTACCAGTCCCTTTCTAATTCTTTCTACAATCAACTTCACTTCCGGTTCTTCCGTATTTGGCAAAAGTACAATAAATTCATCTCCGCCAACACGAGCCAGCGAATCCTCGCTTCGGCAGGATTTTTTTAAAATGTCCGCCACCTTCTTTATCAGTATATCTCCTGAGGTATGTCCAAATACATCATTCACCATTTTTAAACCATTAACATCAGCAAAAATAATCGAGATCGGAAGGCTTGCTTTCGTATCTATTCTTTTAATCGTATCCTCAAAGTATTGTCGATTCATTAGACCTGTCAAAGTGTCATGACAGCTTAGATAATGAATCCGAGAGGTTCTTTCCTCCACCTTTTCCTCAAGATTATTAACTAACTGATTCATCCTATCCGCCATCTGATTAAACATATTGGATATCGTTCCGATCTCATCATTTTTTTCAATTGCTACCCGCATGGACAGATCGCCGGAAGACAGCTGTTCCATAGCAATAATGAGATTCTTAATGGGTTTAATCATTCTGTTCGTACTGATATAGTAGGCAAAGATGGATAACAATAAGACAATGATAATAATTAGTACAGTGGTCTGTATATTAGAAACAGCCCTATCCAGATATATATTGCTGGAAGCAGCAGCTACAATAATCCAGTCAAGGCCTTCCACCTGGTACTCGGTGACGTTGATATAGTAGTGTTGGCCATCCGCTTGATATAGATAATTCCCCTCTTCTGTCTCTTTGTATTTCTCATAACCACGTCTGACATCTGGGTTATCAATATCTGAAAGCTTATTTCTTCTTATTTCTCCATCCTTTAGAATTGTAAAGTTTTCTTGATGAAAAGAATTGCCAATGAGCTCCTCGGTATTCTTATCAATGATATAGGCATAACCCTTTGTTTGACTAACGATATCTTTTAGATACTGATTAATGTCGCTAAGCAGCATATGTGTTGCCAGTACGCCTTCCAAATTACCCTGATCATCATAAACAGGCCACGAAGCTGATATTGTGAGATCGTTCACTACTAAATTTTTGTAAATTGGGACGTAGGTTGGCTTCCCAAGCTGTTTGGCTGTTATGTACCAATCCCTGGTTCTTACATCAAAGGCATCGGTACGCATAACAAAATCGCCGATCGTAAGATCTTCATTTACATAGTAATAAACAGACTTCCCCTCTGTCTCTTTATTATTTTTAAATACTTCGAGTATACCCTTTTCGTTCCTTCTTGCACCGTATAGCTCACCCGACTCCGTCCCATAGGTAACGCTATAAATTTGGCTCCTTGAGCTTTGCACAACGCTGGCAAAGTATTTCTCCCGTATATTCTCATTCGCTATATCTATGATTCCGCTTGTGATTAACTTCTGGTTAACCTCATTCATTTTATATGGTTCCATGACTAAGAGATCAATTTGTTTACTGATTTCCTGATTTATGTCATAAGACATAAGTTCAGCAGTTTCCTTTTCCAGAGCCATCCAGTTGACGAAATACATAAACCCAATTGAAACGGAAAAGACCAAAGTAAATAAAGAAAAAATAATAATGATTCTACTTCTAATTGATATACTACTTTTTAATTCAGGGTTTTTCTTCTGATTTATCATATGTACATACGCCCCTCCTGTAGCTTTGTTTGTCCAAAATGGGCAGACATGAGTGAATAGGACATTATATTCCATTGATCCTTATGATTAAAATTTCCTTACTGATACCTCTTCCAAGATAAAGTTAGTCTCAAGGAGCAGCTCCAATGCTCTCTCCTGTGATACAGGTTTGCTAAATAAATATCCTTGCATATAGTCACAATCATGTGTCGCTAGATATTGTTTTTGGCTTTCATACTCAACTCCTTCTGCCACTACGTAATGTCCTAATTTATGTGCCATGGAAATAATATCCCCAACAACTGCTGCTTTTCCGTCTAAAGAGAGTAATTTATCTATAAAATACTTATCTATTTTAAGACAATTAATATTCAACTCTCTTTCACGCGCCAGCGATGAATATCCGGTTCCAAAATCATCAATGGACACCTTAATACCCATTTCACTAATTTGGTCTAAGATTCTGTTAATCTCTTCGTAGTCATTGGAAAATACTGTCTCCGTCAACTCTATATTCAAATTTTTTGGATTCACTGAAGCTTCTTTGATATAATCATTCAAGGTTTCAACAAAGCCTTCCCGAAGCAATTGCACCGCCGATACATTAAAGGAGAGTGTTATATCCACAAAGCCTTGTAGCTCTAGCTGTTTCAGAAAATTGAGAGCCAGTCGTATGATTTTATTACCTAACGCAATAATAATACCCTCTTCTTCCGCAATGGTTATAAACACATTTGGAGATATGCAACCAAACTTATCACTATTAAAACGTGCAAGTGCCTCAAAACCATATATTTTATTCGTTTTAAGATCAACAATGGGCTGGTAATTCAAAAATAGATTTGAGTCTTTATCCGTAGTTGAAATCTCTGAAAGCTCTTCTTTAATTACTTCCCTAAACATAATATTTTCTTCCATCTCCTGGTTGAAAAAACAATAATCCAAGGTCTTACTTTTATTCGCATGCTCTGCTGCGATGGAAGCGAATTTTAAGATACTTTCAACCCCCACTTTCAGATCATGAATTTCCAGAACACCTATACTAATTTGGAAACTGCTTATAACCTGAATGTTTTGCGTGCTCTGAAGGATGTTTTCACATAACTTAGCCAATTCTGTCTGTTCCAGATAACCCTTTACCAGAATTACAAAACGGTCCTCTGATATATGGAACAGCTCATAATTCTCCTTACACATTTCCTTAAGCATACTTGCCAGAGCTTGGATCAGCCGTTCTCCTTGATAATAACCATAGGTAAGATTAATCTTATTAAATTTTCGAATATTCACCAATAGAAGCGCTTTATTAACAGAGCCCGGACGATTGCATTCCATTTCCATTACCATTTCAAAATATCGGCGATTATATAAACCAGAAAGGTTATTATGTTCACTAATATATTTTAATCTCAGTTCTTGCTCTTTTTGCTGTGTGATATCAATAATTATTCCTTCCAGGTTTTTTACATTATTATTTTCATCATAAACAATATGCCCTTGCTCATACACCCATTTTATTTCGCCTGAAGCTGTTCTTATTTCATATTCTTCCTTAAGCTGAGAATTATCCTCCTTCACTTGAAGCCACTTCTCCCATAAATGCTCTCTATACTGAGGGAGAATCAGATCGTCGAAGGAAAGATCCCGATTATTTAGGATGCTTTCCGGCTGATAACCGGTAAGGTCAATACACCCTCTTGACACGTATTGCATTGTCCAATCTCTATCAAAATTACAACGATATGCCATACCCGGCAGATGTTCCAAGAAATTAGACTTATCCCGTTCACTTTGATATAGCTCCTGCTGAATCTCCTTTTCTTTATGGATATCCGTTGCAAGGCATAGATGATAAAAATCAGAACTGCCTTCCAGATTTAATCTAGATACCATCATATTGATCCAGGCTAAAGATCCATCTGGCTTAATATATCTTTTCTCTAATTCATAGCTATCAATGATATTCTCTTTAAGCTGATTAAACTTTTCTAAGTCCTTCTCTAAATCCTCAGGATATGTCATATCCATCCAAGTAATCGCTGCGAACTCTTCCTTGCTTCGCCCGGTAATTCGCTCAAACATCGGATTAATACTAGGCTCATTCGTGCCCTTCAACATATAATACTTGTCATTATGACCGATTGATATTCCAATGGTAGCTTGCTCAAAAATTGTTCTAAATAGGGTCTCTCTCTCTTTCAACCTTTCCTCAGATATATTCAACTTTTCTTTTTCCATCTTCAGCTGCTGGTTCTGAAATACAGCTAAAAATACAACGGAGTATGTTAGGAAAATGCACATAGCAACAATACCTGCCTGTGATGTTTTTACAAATAAAACACATGCAGCCAATATTATAATCAATCCTAGGATATATATGGCACATGGAATGTAGCGATACCTATTCCTTCTAATCCCCCCTGAACGCTGCTTCGTCATATTTTTAAGTCTCCCTCACCCACTTTAATAATTACGCTTTCTTTGTACCCAAATTATGGTTTTTATGTCGAATTATGAAGTCTTCCCTATAGCTTTATACTACCATTAATATACATTAACCGTCAATCTTTTCATCCTAGTTCACACCAATCCCTTCTCTTTCAATCGTATAAATAAGGAGATCTTTTCTAATCAGTAACTTAGTACATCCCTTACTCATAGAATAATCTCGATGATACATCTAAGGATATGCATTATGAGTTATCCAATGGTTAAAATTATAGAGTCAGTGTTCTTTGTAACTGCATTATCTACAGATGCATTGATTGCAAGCTTTGCTTATGGCAGCAATAAAATTAAGATTCCCATGATATCCGTCCAGGTTATCTCCTTCCTATGTACCATAGTACTTGGAATCTCTCTTTTACTCGGTACGTTTCTCAAATCTTTTATCCCCGGAGGCGTTCTACACCTGGTATCCTTTGGAATTTTATTTATTTTAGGCGTAATCAAGCTTCTGGATAATCTGATCAAATCTGCAATCGAAAAGCATACGACCATCAATAAGCAAATTGAATTCAGTCTGCTTAATCTAAATTTCATATTAAATATCTACGCTAACCCAAAGGAAGCCGATGTCGATAATTCAAAGACACTATCACCAAGGGAGGCATTATCTATTGCCATTGCTTTGTCTATTGATAGTCTTGTAGCCGGTGTTGGAGCCGCACTTGCAAATATAAGCATACTAGCTGTAATTATATCGTCTCTTGTACTAAGTACACTGGCAGTAAAATTGGGAGAACAACTAGGTCATAAACTATGTGAAAAAATGCCCTTTGGCTTATCCTGGTTAAGCGGCGCTATTCTAATATCTCTTGCTTTCCTACGGTTATTTAAATAAGTGCACTAACTTTGTAAACCCCTTTCCATTGATGGGTAAAGAAAACAATGGATAAAACAATAATAATTACTATTTACAAAATAATAATTTTCAACTATATTAGTCATTATCAATGACAGATTATGAACATTAGATGCTTACCCTAAAATTGCAAGGAAAGGATAAAGCAGAGGATTAGAAATATTAATCCTTTGCCAATTTATTAGAAATGAGAACTTTATTTAGTAAGAATCACAAACCCAGATTAGACTTTTTTAAATATATCGGCCCTGGATTATTAGTGACTGTTGGTTTTATTGATCCCGGTAACTGGGCATCTAATGTAGCTGCTGGTTCTGATTACGGGTATCAACTGCTTTGGATGGTTACGCTTGCTACCTTTATGTTGATCGTGCTACAGCACAATGCAGCTCATCTAGGCATAGCAACCGGTAATTGTTTATCTGAATCGGCAGCAAAATACCTCAAACCTTCTGTAAACAAACCGATTTTAACCACTGCAATGTTAGCAGCAGTATCTACTTCTTTAGCAGAATTACTTGGTGGTGCAATTGCCCTCAATATGCTGTTTGGTATTCCCATAAAGATTGGTACTGTGTTGGTTTTAGCCTTAGTGCTATTTCTTTTATTTACGAATTCCTATCAAAGATTAGAGAAAATTATAATGGGCTTTGTATCATTAATTGGTATCTCATTTCTTATTGAGTTATGTCTGGTTAAAGTAAAATGGGCTGAAGCCATTCCCAGCTGGGTTATTCCAAGCTTTCCTGCTGGCTCCATACCAGTAATCATGAGTGTGCTCGGTGCAGTAGTAATGCCGCACAATTTATTCTTACATTCAGAAGTAATCCAAAGCCGTCAATGGAATCTACAAGATGAAGCTATCATTCACAAGCAATTGAAATACGAATTTCTTGATACACTTTTTTCCATGATTATAGGATGGGCCATTAATAGTGCTATGATCCTTGTTGCAGCTGCCACCTTCTTTACCGGAGGTCTGCATGTCAGTGAGTTAGGACAGGCTCAGCAAATGTTAAAACCACTCCTTGGAAATGCTGCCTCCGTAGTATTTGCCATCGCCTTATTATTTTCTGGCGTTTCATCTTCCATTACCGCCGGTATGGCGGGTGGAAGTATCTTTGCCGGAATGTATAAGGAACCCTATGACATTAAGGATGATCATACGAAAGTAGGTGTAGCTCTTACCTTAGTGTTATCTGCCATTATTATCTTCTTTATAAAAGATCCCTTCAAAGGCTTAATCTATTCCCAGATGTTTTTAAGCATCCAATTACCTATCTCTATCTTTTTGCAGATTTATCTTACATCCTCAAAAAAAGTAATGGGTAATCATGCTAACTCGATGCATAATAAAATACTTTTGGGTATCATAGGGTTAATCGTAGCTGGCTTGAATGTCGCTTTATTGTTAAGTTATATTTTGTAGGGTAGTAGGATACCAATCTTATGAAAACACAAAATCCTGTGCCAGAAATGCTCGTAGTTAGCACCTCTGGTCACAGGATTTTCTAATTAATAGAATACTTTATCCATATGATGGTATTTTGGTATTAAAAAGTTGATGAATTTCTTTCATTAAGACAAAAGTACTGTACACACTCGGCTCTGTGCATTATAATGTGATATGGTCATCCCAAAAACATAGGGACTGGCTGCTGCATTTAGTTAAATCATATTTAGAAAAGGAAGTTCCCGCAATGAAAACATTTATCAAATCTATTCTGGCCGGTATTGCCATTAGTATCGGTGGAGTCATTTATCTGTCATTGGATAATCACATCGCAGGCTCATTTTTATTCTCCATCGGCTTGTTTACCATATATACCTTTGGGTTTTATCTGTATACTGGTAAAGTATGTGCTATTGTAAATGAAAAACCCTCCTATTTATTAACCGTGCTGATTGTCTATCTCGGAAATTTTGCAGGCACCGTTGGCTCTGGTTATATATTTCGAAACACGAAGCTCTCAAAACTGGTAGAGCATACAACCGAAATTGTTAATGTTAAGCTTTCAGATACCTTATTCAGTACCTTTATCATGGCATTTATGTGTGGTATCCTCATGTGTATCGCTGTGACTGGTTTCCAGACAATTAAGGACAGCGTAGGAAAGCATCTGGCTTTGATATTACCAATTATGGTGTTTATTCTTTCCGGCTATGAGCATAGCATCGCGGATATGTTCTACTTCAGCATGGCAAATGCTTGGGGTTCCAAAGCCTTTCTTTACATTATAGTAATATCAATCGGAAACCTGCTCGGTGGTTGTCTGATTCCTCTTTCAGATAAGTTGCTACATAAGGAGTAAGGATTTATCCTTGCTAGATAGATAGAAGCATATATAGTAAAAGGCTCCCAGTTTGGAGCCTTTTATATTTCACAATAGCACACTCCTAAGGTTCCTGGTCCGCAATATACTCCCACAATAGCGCTAATCTGGCCTATGAGGTAGACATTTCTGATATTTGGATTCCTACGCAGCTGATCGCACATTTTATGTGCTTCCTCTTCTACATTTCCATGAATGACGTAGGCATCGCATTTCGTGGCAAATTTCTCACTAAATTCTATTAACCGATGAATGGACTTTACTCTTCCTCTTACTTTTTCGCAGGTATAGCATTGACCAAATTCATCATCGAAGCTAACGATGGGCTTAATGTTAAGAACATCACCAATGGTGCCGGATATTTTACCTATTCTTCCTCCCTTTATGGCATATTCCAGAGTTCCGAACACAAAGTATAAATGAATCTTCTTTCTCAGTTCAGGAATTGACTTAATAATCTTTTGAAAATCCATCCCCTTTTCTATCATTTCACCACACTTTTTAACAAGGATTCCTTGGCATACGGAAGTGGATTTCGTATCATATAGAAATGTTTCTATGGTTGGAAATTCTTTGCTGATTAATTCTACCCCATTGACAGTTCCTGAGATACCGCTTGAAATATTGATAGAAATAACATGGGTATAGCTCTTTCTTTCCAACTCCATATACAGCTTCTCAATATCCTCCATAGCAGGCTGAGATGATTTTGGTATCTCCGTTTTCATATTCGTATATACTTCTTGAGGTGTAATATCAACTCCGTCCGTATACTCGCTCTCTTTGTATAGGATCTTAAAGGGTAAAACCTGGATATCATACCTGCTTAGGGTTTCATCGTCTATATCGCAAGCCGAATCCGTAATTAATGCGATCTTTTCCATATGACAATCTCCTTCTAATAATAGCTTAATCACGATAATTGCAAACACCGAAACTGCTCTATCTCTTTATTACTGATAGGATATATATGTCGTAGTATTAATGTCACTATATGTAGTTATTATAACCAGATTATCACGTTTTGCATTTCAAATCAATATGCAATTCTATAAATAAACCATCTAAGCAACCAAATAGCTTTCACGCATAAAAAAGCTCTAAACCCTATATTTTAAAGGTTTAGAGACTATACTGGAATTATCTTTGCATCATATCACTTCATGGATCATATCCCCCTGTAGATCAGAGATATCATCAAAAGGAATCTTTGTATTAACTATACATAAGAGTCTACTGGTTACATCTACACGTGATACCATTCCAGTTAACTGCACATATTCTCTATTCTGAAAAAATTCCACGGTTATGATATCCTTTACCCGTACCTGCCTAAGTTTCCGATCTAATTCTTCCTTCTGCTCTTCCGACAAATCTCGCTTAGGGACAATAATTCGCTCTTTCTCTGCTAATGCTTCCCGGAATCCTTTTAAAGCATCAAAGGGCATAAACTGTTTGGCACGGTTCTGTCTATCCATGTTACCCCGTCTAATCTCCACTTTTATGCCCTCCAATCTGTTTGTTACGCTCTATGGTAGTGCCTGCCTCCTGCAAATCCATCCCACGGATCAAAGCATTCTTACCAAACTTCTTTTTGATTTCCAAGGCTGCCTTTTGCAGCTTCCTATCCTTCTCTAACTCTACGGGATCGGTAAATAAGTCATACTGTTCATAAACTTCATCTACAATATTGTTGCAGGACAATCCCAACCTTCGGATAGGCTTACCCTTATCTGTAATACGCTCATACAGCTCCATTACATAGGGCAGGATAGTTCGGTAAGAGTTAGTGGTAACAGACATAGATGCCGTCCCTGTAGCAGGTTTTATCTCCAACTCACTCGTATATCCAATCATTAAAGATATCGAACTGGTAACAACACCTTTATCAACCATATCCAGACATAAGGCATCTACCATCTCCTTCACTACTAAGCCACACTCCTCAAAACTATAATCTCTTGGTAGTATCTGCGCACTGGACATGGAATTGCTTTTGGGCTTATATGTCTTAATATCCTCCATGGTTGTTGTTTCTCTTCCCCAGGCATGGTCAATCAGAAGCTCTGCATCAATTCCAAACAAGTGATAAAGCATATCTTCGTTCGTCCGAGCAATATCACCCATCGTTACAATACCCATACTCGCTAATCGGTTTACTGTCCCACGTCCTATTCTCCAGAAGTCTGTCAAGGGCTGATGTCTCCACAACGTCTTTTGAAAGAGTTCTTCGTTTAAATATCCAATATTATCTTTAGAATGCTTTGCCGAGATATCAAGTGCAATCTTTGCCAGATACAGATTCGTTCCAATTCCGGCTGTAGCAGTTACTCCTGTTGATTTTTTAATATCCTGCATAATCTGCATCGCAAATTCTCTTGCACTCATATGGTACATGGATAGATAGCGAGTCACATCAAGGAATGCCTCATCGATAGAATAAACATGAATATCCTCTTTTGAGATATACTTTAAATAGATAGAATATATATAGGCCGAATATTCAATATAAAGCTTCATTCTCGGAGGAGCCATAATATACGGTACACCTTTTGGAATCTCAAATACTCTGCAACGATTCTTTATTCCCAGCGCCTTCATAGATGGGGAGATTGCCAGACAGATCGTCTTCTGTGTTCTCTCCGGGTCTGCAACAGCAAGATTAGTGGTTAGAGGATCAAGTTTACGCTCCACACACTCTACCGAAGCATAAAATGATTTTAAATCAATACAGAAATAAATCCGCTCTTCCATCCAGAATACACCTCCCCTACTCACTTCTCCACTATGAATCATATCAGTATAATTTTATCAATGTCATTTAGATAAGCATTTTTTAGATAAAAATCGTATATCACATTCAACAGAGTGATAAGAATAGCGTTTAGTTAAAAATTTAGGAGCGTGTAGAGATGAATTTTGATCCCTAGGTGAGAGTT